>JBGSIO010000068.1:0-54741 GCA_041742455.1 Nitrospira sp.
CTTGTTCGATGCGCGAGCGCCCACGATCCGGAGCTGGAAATCGAAGCACGAGATGCATCTTGCCCGATTCCGGTAATTGAATCGTGATTCGTGGTTCAGGCGAAGGGGCTTCCAACAGATTGGCCTGCTCGAGGAGCTTCATTTGCCGAACCGCTTCGCCCATGAACGGGGCGCATTCGTGCTTGGCCGCTTCCAGAAGGGCCCGTTCCGCTCGTTGCCAATCTTCCTCGCTCTTGAGTGGAACGGTCAATGTGTACAGCCCGTATTCCTGTTGAGGATTCTCTTTGACCAGGGGGTTGGTGAACAACAAGCTATTTGGGAAAATCGTCACGCGTCCCGTGTACAGATGAGCGGATTGGCCAGGGCCGATCTCCAGTAACTTCGTTGCAAAGACATCGTAGTCCAATACCACACCGCGGTGGCCCGCGATTTGAATTCGATCACCGACGGTGTAGACTTTTCCGCCGACGCGAAGCGCCGCGCCGCTCCAACACAGGATGAGCTCTTTCGTGGCTAAGACCAACGCGGCAGCCAACGCAACGATCGAGACCGCGAAGGCCTGCAGCTCGTGTGCCCAGATGATTACCAGACCCAGGAGAAATGCGAAGACGACGGAGTTCCTCGTTGTGACCACCCAACGACGCTTCGACTCCATTGAGAGGGTTGAATTGTTGGCTAACCCGCGTACGACGAGCGTTCTGACGATGAGAAGGACCAGCAGTAGGATGAGTGACTTTACACCATCGAAGGCCACCGAGCTGTCGATTGAAAACCATCCGTCTGATGTCACGGTCGTCTCTTATTTCGCTGTCAGCGTGTCGCGGGTACCCGGAACGCATTCCTCTCGTTTCCATTGCTTGAGGACCTTCTCCTCGGAGAACGTCAACAGATACCGGTAGCAGTACAACGTCGGTTTGGCCCCTCCCTCTGCTCCCCTGCCCATCAAGCTTGTGACTGAATTGGAGGCATCCGAGACAAAGGTGGGATTCCAAGTTGTAAGGTCCTGTTCGCTGAGCGCAAACCGATAGGTCCAGAGGCTATCTCCGCCGAGGGCCGGGGTCTTGGCCGTATGGGGCGATCCCAGTCTCTCACGGACGTCCTCCTGCGTCAGTCGACCGACCCCTTTCTTGAGATAGGTATCCCGCCAGGGGCCTCCACAGCCGGAGAAGCTGATTGCCGACGCGATGAGGAGTACACCCGCTATAATGGAAAACAAATGGTTACGAGAGCCCGAAATCGAGGACGACATTGTGTGGCATACGCTACACCGGACGACCGGTAAGTGCAACTCTGCGAGCCCTTCCGAACAATCCCTGTTCTGCTCAACATGCCAGCACTCTAAGCGCCGGGAAGGGCATGGCGAGGCAGGCTGGATTTAGCCACGCGTTTTCGGTACCTTACTTTACGAGGCAAAGACATGGCTGTTCGACGAATTCTTGCTGTAATGTTCGCAGGTTTCTGTGCCCTGTCTCCTACAGACGGGTTGACATCGGCGACCGAAAGCCGAACCTCGAAGCCCGAATCGCCTCCGACAAATCCGCTGAAGCCCGATGCGTCCTCCACCTCAGGGAAATCGCCAGGCTCTCCTCATGGCGATAGCAAGAGTACCGATAAGATCAAGTCGGCAACAAACACAATTGCCCAGACGGCCCACACTGAGTCGCCTGCCCATGAATATGTCGGAAAAGATGGCGCCCCGATGGTGCTGGTGCCGGAGGGCGATTTTATCATGGGCAGCGATAAGGGCGATGAAGACGAAGCACCCGCGCATCGCGTCCATCTCAAGGCGTTCTACATTGATAAGTTCGAAGTGACGAACGGACGATTTGCCAAGTATGTCGCCGCCATTCAGAGTGAGCCGCCTTGGGGATTTTCGGATAAGGAAACGCCTGTGATCTATGCGGACCGTCCGGTGCGATGGGTGAACTGGATGGATGCGATGGGATACTGTCTGTGGGTCGGCAAACGGCTTCCTACTGAGGCGGAATGGGAGAAAGCAGCGCGTGGGACCGACGAGCGGATGTATCCTTGGGGTAATGATCTGCCGACGCCGGTCCATGCAGTCTATGGGTTGAAGGAGGGTGGTGCGGAGACGGTGTCGGTCATCGGGAATCACCATATGGGACAGAGTCCGTATGGCGCACAGGATCTGGCCGGCAATCTGTATGAATGGGTGATGGACTGGTATGCTGAGGACTTTTATTCGACTTTTATCAATAGTCCCGCGATCAATCCACACGGACCGACCGAAGGGACGGCGAAGGTTCAGCGTGGAGGATCGTATATTAATACACCGTATAGGCTGCGGACGTCGTTTCGCACCAAAGCCGATCCGACCGAGCAGGATCCCAACGTCGGTTTCCGGTGCGCGCAAGATGTTCCGAAGCAACCATAGCCCGCATCATTCATCGGTTCCACGCCCCGTCTCGCATGGCATCTCGGCTGCTTTATCACGAACGTCATGGGTAACGGAGGCTAGCGACGAGAGCGATTCACATACCTTCTCATCACTCGAGCGTCAGCATGGGGGCTTGGGGACCATAAGGTGGTGGCGTTTCTCACCCGCTGCTGAGGGAGGCATTCAGTGAAACAATATCGTGTGAAGCTCGGGGCAAAGCTCTTGCTGAAGCAGTGCGACCCGGACGAGACGGGAGAGTACAAAAAGAGCGCACAGGGGAAGAATCGTGCCAAGGCGGAGACGGCCAAACTCATTGCGAAGCTCGATGGACTGCAAGAACGGCTGTATGCCAATGCGACACGTTCACTGCTTATTGTACTGCAGGGAATGGATACTAGCGGGAAAGATGGGACAATCAAGGGTGTGATGTCGGGCGTGAACCCGCAAGGATGTAAGGTGGTGGCGTTTAAGGCACCGTCAGACCATGAATTGGGGCACGACTTTCTGTGGCGTGTCCATCGTGAAGTTCCGCGCCAAGGACAGATCGGCATTTTCAATCGGTCACACTATGAGGACGTGCTCATCACGCGTGTCCACAGGTGGGTCTCCGATAAAGTCGCTAAGCACCGTTTCAACCAAATCAAGGAATTCGAAGAGCTGCTGACCGAAAACGGGACGGCTATTCTCAAGTTTTTTCTCCATATCTCCAAGGATGAGCAGAAAGAGCGATTGCAAGCCCGTATCGCTGATCCGGAAAAGCGCTGGAAATGGAGTTCCGGAGATCTTGAGGAGCGCAAATTGTGGGATGACTATCAGGAAGCGTTCGAAGACGTCATCTCTGCAACAAGCACCAGCTGCGCACCCTGGTACATCGTACCGGCTAATCGGAAGTGGTACCGCAATCTGGTCGTTGCCGATCGCGTCGTCAATGCCTTGGAAGACATGAAACTCAAGACGCCGTCTGCGCCGGAAGGTGTGGATTTTGCCAGCCTGAAGATCGTCTAGCTCTTGATTCGATCAGAACAGTCCGGTCTGCGCTAAATTCGACTGCGCGTCATGGGTGGAGCAATTGGGAAGGAGGAGGGCGGGTGAAAACCGCGCTCCTCCTTCTTGCTTATGCGAAAGGTTCCCATGAATTGGGCTGTGGTGGGCTGGTGTTGTCGCCTGTTGATCGGAGGGGTACTCCTCGCCTCTGCGCTCGGCAAATCGCTGTCTCTCCAAGGATTCGTCGACGTGCTGGTCACCTATCGGCTTTTCCCAGACAGGTGATTGTGGCCACTGGCGCTCGGGATCACTGGGATCGAGTGGGTGCTGGCCGCATGGATTCTTGTCGGCTGGCAACCTTCGACTGGGGCTCTCATCGCATTGAGCCTCAACGGACTGTATGCCATTGGGCTTATCATCACCCTGCTCCGTGGTCTCGATCTTCCGAACTGTGTTTGCTACGGCGTATTCTTCCCTCAACCGTTGCGGTGGTATTCTCCGCTCGAAGATCTTGTCCTAGTCGGGATCTGCGCACGGTTGCGAATCGGAGTGAAGAAATCTGACAGGCCCCTTGACAAGACCGTTCAATGAGCGTACGGAAGAAACTGCGGCCCATCTTTTTAACGGAAGTTCGGGAGATCGGGTAGACCGCGCGGCTGCCATCCAGGTCTCTCGGTGACTTCATCGTGAGAGGAGGGTGGATATGGACGACTCGACGCCACCTGGCCCATCAGGCCCACCGATATCAGGGTGGGTTTCTCGTCGGTCACGCTGACCGGTTCTTCGCTGGCTGTGCCATGGTGGCACAATAGCCCTTCGCAACCGGCGGGCAATAGCCGTGTAAGCGGAGACAGCTTCGGGAGCGTGAGGAACACAGATACCCGGGATTGACGTGGTCTCCCCCGACTGGAAACCTGGATCACCAGTATCGCGTGGGTCTTTTGGGCCGCGACCATAGAAATTATCATCTTCCGGCGTCCTAAGCGCCAAACACGGGCGACCTCCCACCACAGTGCAGGGTCGCCCGTGCTATTTCTGGGTAGCTCCCAACCGTGCGATCGGTGCTGCCTCTATGTCTCGTGCGTGGTCTCTCACACACGGTCAGGAAAGTCGGAGATGATGCCATCCACACCGAGCATTTTCACCCGTTTGATCGCAGCCGGATTGTCGACGGTGTAGACGAACGCAAGCAGGCGTGCGTCATGGAGGCGATGCACAAGGGGTTTAGTGACCGTATCGATGCGTATCCCGACATGCGTGGCCTGGAGACTGATGGCTGTGGCGACGGGATCCTCGGGCAGCCGTTTGAACAGTGCCAACGTCTGAGCCTTCGGATCAATTCTTCGCACGTGTTGGAGTTCTTCGTGGAGAAACGAGGCGTAGATCACAGATCCGTTGAAGCCGCTGCCACGGACAGTTGCGCAGGCATCGTAGGTCAGGCCCGGCACTTTCAATTCTAAGATCAAACCGATCCGCCCGCTGGCTATGGCGAGTGTCTCTTCGAGGGTAGGGACTTTCTGGCCGCTCCCGGCGTCTAACTTTTGGGCGTCCTCTAACGCGAGTTCGGCGATATGTCCTCGCCCATTCGTCGTCCGGTTGACCTGTTCATCATGCAGGAGAACGAGCGCTCCGTCGGCAGTCCGCTGAACATCGACTTCCGTGAAGTGGCAGCCCAGTGTGATCGCGTGTTCGATCGATGCGAGCGTATTTTCTGGCCGGTAGCCGCAGGCTCCTCGATGCCCGATACGAAGGATTCCTCGTTGGGGGTTTTCTTTTGCCATGGCGCTGTCCTACCATATCGCAATGGCTGAAAAAAAATCTAAAAAACCGCCATTGCCCAAGGGGGCCAGACGGCGTCGGAAACCAGTCGGGGCCTCTACCGGGTTGACCGCGGTCGAATTACAAGCGGCTGCGCCCCCTGGAGCGGTAGCCGAGCTGCATCGTGCCATTGAACAGGACGATGGGAAAGTCCTATCGATGTATCGTGAACCCTACGGCGGGCATTGGGTCGCGCTGGCTGCCTTGCCGATCGAGCTAGTCGAGCCGACACCCTATCAACGGAATATCTCCGACACGCATGTCCGAAAGTTGGAAGGAGTCATCGAGAAAATCGGGCGTTTTCTCGATCCCATCATTGCCGTGCGCATCGTAAAGTCCGAACAATCGGCGAAATATTGGACCCCGAACGGCAATCATCGCCTGTCCGCTATGCGGACGCTGGGGGCAAAGAGCATCATCGCCATCGTGATTCCCGAACCATCAGCGGCCTACCAGATCCTCGCGCTGAATACGGAGAAAGCGCACAATCTACGAGAGAAGGCGTTGGAAGTCATCCGCATGTATGGGGAACTCGCGCAACTCGATGGTGCAACAGAAGACACGTACGCCTTGGAGTTCGAAGAACCGGCGCTGATCACCCTGGGGCTTTGTTACGAAGAGCGGCCGCGATTCAGCGGAGGGGCCTATCATTCTGTGCTGAAACGGGTGGAAGAGTTTCTGAAAAAGCCGTTGCGAGCAGCACTGGAGATTCGGCAGCAACGAGCGAAAACTCTTTTGGAGTTGGATGACTTAATCGTCAAACAAGTTGACGCGCTCAAGGCCAAAGGATTGACCAGCCCCTACCTGAAGAGCTTCGTGGTGGCCCGCGTGAATCCTATTCGCTTTCGTCCCAAAGATGCCCCTGCTTTATCGTTCGATGAGGCGCTGGATCGCATGACGCAGGCTGCCAACAAGTTCAATCCCGACAAGATCAAGATGGACGATCTGGCAAAATCCGGCGGAGCGCCGGACGAAGCTGAGTAGCCGAACGCCTGTCACACCCGCCAGACGTTTTCCTCCGATAGCAGGCCTATTTCAACGCTGGATTCCCTACACCATCTGGACTACACTACCGCCGAAATTTAGATGAACGGGGTCGTTTATTCGCGACTCTTTCTGGTAGAGACTGTCATGACTCACGTGTTTGCACAGGGTGCTCTGGTACTCGTGCTGTGGTCCTTGCCGATGGTCCTCTGGGCCGACACCAATCTGGATTATCAAAACCGCGGCGATCGCTTCGAAGGCGTCAAACCAAAACCGGTCTCCGGCTACGACATCGAAGTCATTTCCGTCCTCGCGGACTATCAGGAGCCTGCTACACAACTCCCTGACCAACTTCGGGTTGGATTTTACCTGCAGAGGGAAACTCCTGTTCATTTCACCGTCCGCGAACAGGATTACCGGCTGTACTATTGGCTCGACAAGGTCACACCGGCGAAGAGCTGGCAAGCGAAGTCGGTGAACGAATATACCTGGCCGACAGCGGCGGTGCTGCGCCAGTTGGATCAGAAACTCAACCTCTATGAGTTGGGGGTGCTGATACGCCTCGGAAGGGGAACACCGGCTGAGAACGAGGAGATCGTGCCGGCGATTCTCTATCATGCGCAGCTTCCAGCGAAGATCAATGGCTATTTGTTCACCATGAAGGCGAACGGGGATGCGCGGCTTTCTTGCAAGGTTCTTCGAGGGAAAGAGTCGAGCGAACTCATGACGCAAGCGTTTCGCCGGCTTCCCGGTGGCCGTCCGTTTACGGTGCGGTGGGATGCGGCAGGTGCGCAAGAAGGCCAGTATGTCTTGGTCTGCGACGGTTATTTTCTCGATACCAATCAACCTCTGCGACAGACCGTGCGGTTCTTTCACCGCCCGACTGTACGATAGTGGCCGATCTAGATCTGTCAGACTGGGAAAAACTTTTTTGGCGTTGTCAGGCAAAGGCGTTGTTGGACGATCACAGCTACCATACAGAAATCCCACAGGATGTTCAAAAAGGCCTTCATTCTCACCCCCCCCCAGCCACCAAGACGCGACCTGCACCGTCCAAAGCCGCAGCGAGTGGCGGTCTTTCCCGCCCTTCGAAGCGATGCGAGAACGGAGCTGGATGACTTTTTCAACATCCTGTTAGGTGCCGGCCATGAGCGATATCTTCATTAGTTATTCAAGCAAGGATCGTCCCTGGGTTGAACGATTCGCGAAGACGCTGGAAGCGCACGGCTGGTCGGTCTGGTGGGACCGCGAGATCCCCACGGGCGGATCGTTTAACCAGGTAATCCGGCAGCAACTTAGCGCCTCCAAGTGTGCGATTGTCGTGTGGTCCGAACAGTCCGTCGAGTCTGAATGGGTCCAGGCAGAAGCCGCAGAATCCAAGAAACAAGAAAAATATCTCCCCATCAAGATCAATGAGTGCCAGATCTCGCTCGGCTTTACTCAGCGGACCTATCAATCGTTGGTGGAGTGGGAAGCCGGCGTCGAGCATGCCGGGTTTTCCCAGCTGCTCAAGGATATTGAGCGACTCGTCAAGCGCCCGGCCAAGCAGATCGTAGTCGGTCCCAAGCCCTGGTGGAAACGGGTTCCTCCCATCTGGCTGGTCAGTGCCCCGGTCATCCTGGCGGTGGTCGTCGTGATTGGGCTCCTGCTGTGGTCGATCCCGGCGCGAGTCCAAGTGGAACTAACCACGGAGCGTGTGGAATTTGAGATCGGGCCGACCGAACAGGGCAAGACGTTGGGTGGGTTTGATGTGGAATCGGTCGCAATTGAGAGGTTTTCCGCACTCACCTTTGAACCAGTCACAATTGAGGTCGCTGATCCATTGCAGTATCGGGTCAAGACGGATGACTTTCCACCCGCAGCTTGGAAGCGTCTGAAGGTCGACGGCGCCAAGGTCACATTGGGCGCTAAGAATCAAACGCGGCATCCGAGAGTGACAGTCGAGGGACTGAATGCTGCTGGATCAGAGACCATCCATCTCGACCCGATGGCAGTGGCGCTGGGCACACACGTGACGTTGACAGCGCGAGAAATGCATGGCGGAAAGAAGACGGGATTGACGCTTCAGGTCAAGGGTCCGGACACCGTCACGCTGTCGATTCACAAACCATTCAAGTTGATCGCGGACCAGGTGGAGTTGGGCGACATCGCATCGCCCTTCGGGAACCAAAACGAGTTGACCTATCGCGTCACACTGCCGGAGCAAGCGTCTTGGCTCGCCGTCACGGCCCTGTCCAGTGGGCTGATTTTGGCGCCGACGTTTGCCGCAAGCCAGTCAGGCACGTCGTTTTTCAGTGGCATTCCCGTGGTTACGATGGACTTTACCAAGCAAGATGCATCCGGCGAGCGGATCAGCGCCTTGACCGGACAGGGGTCCATCAGTTTCCCGGATTTTCCGCATCTTGGGACGGTGCCGGTGAACAAGGATGACGCCATCGGATTGGAACAGCTCGATCGATTCATGATCAAAGAAATCAGTCTGGTTTCACAGAGCGGCGGCCTGCATTTGATCGGTAGCGGCATGGTGAAGCAAGTCCGGACGAAAGCGGGCCAAATTCCGATTCAGCACAGCCTGACCGCGTTGGATGCCCTGTGGCATAATGCGCGGCTCGCCGTGATTGTGACGATTCTCGCCACCGTGTTGACGACTACTCTGGGAGCCTATCGACTGTGGAAGGAATTACACGGGTGATGGTTCGTATAGGGCTGGTGGCATGCATGCTCGTGCTGATTGCGCTGTACGAAGAACCCGCAAGCGCGCAGAACATCGCGCGTCTGCAAGCTGGGGTGGTAAAGATCACCGCCAAGCCACCACAAGGAACTACGAACGTTGGGACTGGGTTCATCGTTCGAGTGGACAGGGATGTGGCCTATATCGTCACCGCGTCGCATGTGGTAGCAGGGGATCAGTATCCGCGAGTGGAATTCTTCACCAAGCGGAACGTGCCTATCTCGGCGGAAGTGCTGGGGTTGGAGGGCGATGATGAGGTGCGAGGTTTGGCGCTGTTGGTCGTGAGAGGAGAGGAGAATATCCTGAAGGGGATCGCAGCACTCGCTCTTACCACGTCAGGTCGACTGTCGGGGGGGGCGAAGACATTCTCGTGATCGGATTCCCAGAAACGCCGGGCCCTGGGCTGTGATCAAGGGCAATATCTCTTCTCGACAGGGACGAGACATTTTCTTTTCTCCCTCGCTCGAGTCAGGCCATTCCGGTGGACCGATCTTTCAGGGCGGAAAAGTCGTCGGTGTGGTCGGTGCTGGAGATCAGTCGGTCGGTCGGGGGGTGACGGCCCGAAGCGTCCAAGATTATATTGAAGGGTTTGGGATCATGGCCGAAGAAAGAACGGGCGGCTCGTCATTGATGGCTTCTGCAGCTTTTCCACCGACAGCTGCATCGGCCAAGCCAAAGCATCGGCAAGAGTTTCAAGTCAGCGAGATCACCGGCAAGGACGGCGCCCCGATGGTACTGATCCCTGCCGGTGAATTCTGGATGGGCTCACCGGAGGGCCAAGGTGCCACGGGCGAAAATCCGCGCCATCAAGTTTCGCTGGACGGGTTTTACATGGACAAGTTCGAAGTCGCGGTCGCGAGATATGCCGAATTCTGGCGAGCGAAGAACTTGCGGAAACCTATGTATTGGGATCAGGTGGACAGCAGCAAGCATGGGAATCTTCCGGTCATAGGGGTCGATTGGCATGATGCAAAATCCTATTGCGAGTGGGCTGGGAAGCGATTACCCACGGAGGCGGAGTGGGAGAAGGCTGCTCGCGGAACGGATGGGCGAATGTACCCGTGGGGTAATGAACAACCGACAGCGAGGCTTGCCAACTTCGGGAAAGGGTTCACGACATATCGTCTATGTCCAGGGCCTCGCACCGGTTGATAGTTACGAAGCGGGCAAGAGTCCGTATGGACTCCACCATATGGCTGGGAACGTGAGGGAGTGGACGGCAGACTGGTACGATGCAAACTACTACAGCAAGAGTCCAGCGCGGAATCCCAAAGGCCCTACAAGCGGTGAGTCTCGAGTGCTCCGCGGTGGCTCCTGGTACGATGTACCGGGCAATGTCCGCTCTGCAGACCGGAACTGGTACATTCCGACGAATCGGTTCGGCCCTCTCGGGTTCCGATGTGCCCAGGACGTTCCGAACTAACCTTTTCGCTTTGACCCTGTTTCCTTTTCTCCGGGGCTTGAAGGTCGCTATGCTGGATGCTGCATCGTCAAAGTCTCAAACACCTCATCCATATATCGTGCTGACCCTTTGTGCTCTATTCCTGCTGCCTGTGCTCGTACCTGATATTCTCCTGGCCCAGGACATAGCACAGGTCAAAAAAGGGGTCGTGAAGATTACCGCGCAGGTGGACGGCAAGCATCGAGTCGGCTCCGGGGTGGTAGTGAAGGTGGATGACGACCATGTGTATCTCGTCACGGCGTCGCATGTGATCGAGGGTGATCCACAGCGGAATGTGTTTTTCTATGCGGCCCCGCACCGAGCGTTCCGGGCACGGGTATTGGGCTTGGAGGGAGGGGATCCGGCGGGATTGGCAGCGCTGTTGGTTGAAGGGAAGATTCCGTCCGATCTGGTGGTCCTTGGATCTTGACCAGTCCACCAAGGTCAGCGGCGGAGAACCCATTACGCTGATCGGCTTTCCACGCGCGGAGGGGGCTATGTGGATGGTGACCACGGGCACGATGTCCGGTCGTAAAGGCAGTGCGCTCTCCTTTTCCGGGACAGCCGACGAAGGTAATTCGGGCGGGCCAGTCTAGTTCAAGAATAGTGTGGTGGGCATTGTGACGGAGGTGGGCGCCAAATTTAACACCGCCGTGCCGGCCGTGGTGGTGCGCTTTGCCCTGGATAGCTGGGGCGTGCGCCTCGAAGAAGACGTGAAGCCGCTGACGACTCGACCAACTGAAGGCGAACCGGAACCGGTCTCGGTCCACCGACGACGAGAGGGCTGGTGTCCGGAACGTACCAGGGGCTTGCCATGACGCTCTTGGGAGGCACAACCATTATCCAGACGATCTATGAGCAGCAAGGCGATCAGGTCAACGGCACCTATGCCGACAATCAGGGCGATGCCGGGGTGATGCAAGGCCATGTGCAAGGCACTGCCTTCGCCGGGCGTCTTGCGTCGCGGGTCTACCAGGGTGTGGCGTGCGACTTTACCTCGGAAGTCGGCGACGGCGGAAAAACCGTCCAGGGTACGGTGACCTGCAACAATGGCAATGCGGGGGCTTTTGCGCTGGAACGGCAATAGCAGAGGATGTTGAAAAAGTCCGACAGCGGCGTTCTTCGCATCACTTTGAAGGGTGTGAAGCGTATCTCATGAAGCGGACGATGGCAGGGTTGGAAAGACCGCCACTCGCTGTGGATTTGCACGGTGCGGGTCGCGTGTTGGTGCGCCGGGATGGGTGCGAACGAAGGCTGCTCATATGGTTACAGCGCATGATCATAAGCAAATCGTAAAAATTGCCTTCCTTGCGACAGTTTTTTGCCTGCTGGCTACTTCATTTCTTCCATATATTCTCTGGGCGCACAACAATGATGATCTCAAACGGGGCGTGGTGAAAATCACTGCTCAAGGCGAGGGTCAACAGGCCAAGGTTGGGACAGGGGTCGTCGTGCGCGTGGAAAAAGATGCCGTGTACATTGTGACGGTGGCGCATGTAGTGGAAGGCGATCCCAAGCCCACCGTGACGTTTTTCTCCAACCTCCAGCGACCGTTTGTGGCCCAGGTGGTCGGGATTGAAGGCGGCGATCACCATGGACTTGCAGCTCTGCGCGTGGCCGGGCCTGTTCCCGATAGTGTGGTGGCGTTACCGTTGGATCGGACCACTAAGGTGATCGGTGGGGAAGCGCTCACGTTTCTCGGATTTCCCAGGACGCTTCCGCCGTGGACGGTCTCAACCGGCACTGTCAGCGGCCTGAAGGGACCGGCGCTGGCGTTTCAGGCTTTGATTGAAGAAGGCCATTCCGGCGGCCCACTCTTGCTCAACGGGCAGGTGATCGGCATTGTGAGTGAGACGCGGGAGCGATTCGGCTACGCCGTGCCGGCTTCGATTGTGGCCGTGTCCCTGGTGGGGTGGCGGATCGAGCCACGGGCGAGCGACTCGATGATGGCTCAAGAAAAGATCAGCGTCGATGGCGTCCCCATGGTGCTGCTTCGATCTGGCCGTATCTCAACCAAGATGGTGGAAGTGTATATAGGGGGGAGGGCGGAAGAAATCCAAGGTCCTGCGCGGTTCGTGTATCTGGCGGACGACCTGTATGTCGACACCACGCTGGTCACGAACGGGCGCTATCGTCGATTCGTCGACGCGACGGGCGCGGTGCCTTCTACTGCGCTACTGGACCAATCCACGTCGGTCGATCCTGATGGCCCGGTAGAGGATGTCACGTGGTATGACGCAATGGCCTACTGCCTATGGGTCCGCAAGCGGCTGCCGACGGAGGATGAATGGGAGAAAGCGGCGCATGACACACAGGGCCGGATCTTGAACGACCAGTTGTACGAGTGGACGGCGACCACCTATCAAGAGATCCGATGGAGTTCGGAAAAGCCGGAGGACGAGACTCGGAAGGTGATTCGAGGCAGTCTGCGCGCGCTTAACATTCGGGAGGTTGGCAGAGACCTCGACTACCAGGTGCGCAAGTACATGAGTGCGCACGAGGAGGCGTCCGGTGGAGGCTTTCGCTGCGTGCAAGATGTTCCCAAGGAACGTTGAATGGTATCGCCTTGAGTCCGTCGACAAATCTGCCCTGAGTCCTTCGACTGGCTCAGGACAGGCTCGCCCGAAGAGACCACCTTGCCCTTCAACTCGACGCCCCTTTAGAATGAATCGTTGTTTTTTACGCAAGGAGGAACTTATGGGTCTTGCCGACAATAAATGTATTCCCTGTCGTGGCGGGGTACCGCCTGTGCCGAATGATCGCGCGCAAACATTGCTGAAAGAATTGGGCCGTGGCTGGGCGCTCAATGGGCAAGGGCATCTCGAACGGCTCTTTACCTTCCCGGATTTTGCGCAGGCCTTGGCCTATGTGAACAAGGTTGGTGCCATCGCGGAGGCGGAGGGCCATCATCCTGATCTGTATCTGGCTTGGGGCAAGTGCAAGGTCGAGATTTGGACGCACAAGATCAATGGCCTGACAGAAAGCGACTTCTACCTGGCGGCGAAAGCCGATCGGGAGTTTGAACCCTTTCGGGCCGCTGCTGGTTAAGCACCAGACAGTTGCCTGCCATGAATGTACGAGGCATTAGATGAGCGAGCAAGCTCAGGTAGCGCTCGTCAACATGCCCTTCAGCTACGCCAAGTATCCGTCCATCCAACTTGGCACGCTCTCCGCACTGCTCAAAGCCAACGGCATTGCCGTCGATTGTCACCATTTGAACGTCCGCTTTGCCCACCTGATTGGTATCGAATTGCACGAGTCGATCTGTGAGAAGCGCGCACTCTTCGGTGAGTGGCTCTTCTCCTCTCTCCTGTTTGGGGAGAATTCGACACGGTTCGAGTACCCACACATATTCAAGCCGGTCTTCGAACAGATTGCGCAGGAGAGTGGAAAACCGATCGGCTATTTCCAGGAGATGGCGTCACGTATTGCGCCGCAGTTTCTGACCTGGTCGCTACGGTCGATCGATTGGGGGCAGTACAAGCTGGTCGGGTTTACCTCGACCTTTGATCAGAACGTCGCCAGCCTGACAATGGCCAAGCTCATCAAGGATCTGTACCCGGATGTAACCATCGTCTTTGGTGGAGCCAACTTCGACGGCGAGATGGGGCTGGAGCACTTCAGGGCGTTTCCCTTCATTGATCATGTCGTCGTTGGGGAGGGGGAAGACAGTTTCCTGCCGTTGGTCCGTCAGGTTCTAACCGGTAAGAAGGGTAATTATCCCAATGGGGTGACCTATCGGCAGGGCGACAAGATTATGCTCACCCCGAATGCGTCGCTCTTCACCGATTTTGCCAAGACCGGCCCGCCTGATTACGACGATTACTATCAGCTGCTCACCGAGTTAGGCGACAAGGCACAGGGGCTCGATCGGATCCTCTTGTACGAAGGTTCTCGCGGTTGTTGGTGGGGCGAAAAGCATCATTGTACGTTCTGCGGGCTCAATGCGCAGAGCATGAAATTCCGGGCCAAGGCGCCTGAGCAAGTATTAAATGAAATCGCCGATCTCTCGCAGCGCTACGATGCGGTCCGCTTTCGCCTCGTCGATAATATCATCGATATGGGCTATATCGACAACCTCTTCGGCAAGCTCGCCGAGGACCACTGCGATCTGGATGTGTTTATCGAAACCAAGAGCAATCTGCAGAAACGACAAATCAAGGCCTTGGCTGCCGGTGGAGTGAAGTGCATGCAGCCGGGTTTGGAAAGCCTGAGTGTCAACCAACTGCGTGCCATGGACAAGGGCGTCACGCCGATTCAGAACATCATCTGCCTCAAGTGGAGCCTCTACTATCATGTGATGGTGTCGTGGAATATCTTGCTGGGATTTCCCGGTGAGACCAACGAGGATTACCAGCGCCAACTCGACCTGATCCGGTCACTGCTGCATCTTCAGCCGCCCGAAGCCACCGGCAAGTTCTGGCTCCAGCGCTTCAGCCCCTACTTCACCAGGCCGCACGAGTACGGCATCCGCATCACTGGACCGGGGATGGCCTACGAATATGTGTACGATGCGCGGCAAGTCGACTTGAAGAAGATCGCCTACGATTTCGAGTACGAGCTCGACAGCTGGCCGGTTGATCCGCACCTGTATCAAGAGCTGGTCGCTGCGATCGAGGACTGGCAACGGATGCATAAGTCGGGAGACCGACCGTTTCTGTATTACTCGAAGGCACCGAACTACGTGACGATCTATGATGGGCGAAATCCCACCGCACCGACACGACGACGGTACGAAGGATTAGCCGCGCTCGTGATTGAAATCTGCAATGAGGCGGCGAAGAGTGCGGAGCAGATTCGAGCAGCAGTCTCAGATCGGGCCGATTGCAGCGATGTAGTCTTGTCACCTATCCTCAACGACCTCACGGCGCACCGTGTTCTCTATGAAGAGCGGGGCAAATACTTCACGCTGGCAATCCCAGAGAATCCCTATTTGTAACCCTCGTTAAATACGTTCGTGGTGAGTTTGTCGAAGCACGACCTCAAAGTCACCAAGAACATTCTAGACAGCTCTACGTAAGATCGCTACACTTGGGCCCTTCTTGGTCCTGGGCAAGGCATCTCATGCCAGCGCATTGCTATCGAAGGCAAGACCAGCATTATGGGTGACATCTTCATCAGCTACGCCAGTGAAGATAAGGGCCGCGTGCAGGCCCTCGCGCGCGCGTTGGAACGGAAGGGGTGGTCGGTCTGGTGGGATCGGCGGATTCCAGTCGGGCGGTCGTATGCCGAGGTCATCGAAGAAGCGTTGGACGCCACGAAAGCGGTGGTGGTCGTATGGTCGAGCACGTCGGTAAATCGCAATGGGTCAAGAATGAGGCACTGGAAGGCTTGAACCGGAGGGCATTGTTTCCGGTAATGCTTGAAGCTGTAACGATCCCATTGGAATTTAGACATGTACAAGCCGCTCGGTTGATGGATTGGCAACCGGAGCAGGATCATGCAGTCTTTGACCAATTTATCGAGGACTTGGCCGGAGTTATCGGCGCTTCCGTGACGCAGAGTCAGGCCGCCCCAGCATCGTCAGCGAAGCCGACGCCCGAACCTGAAACAGGGTTGCTGCAGGGTGCGGTTCAAGCTGTCCTTCTTAGTGGGAACAATAACTTGTCGGCGTTGACCCTGTCGCCGGGCACCTTGGAGCCGGCATTTGCTGCGAGCACCACGGACTACACGGTAAACGTGGCGAGCGACGTGACTAGCGTGAATATCTCTGTGACCAAGGCCGACCCGGATGCGGTGCTGTCCGGGGCTATGACAGTTGGATCTGGAACAGCAACCGGCCAAGCGTCAATTCCGCTCAGCGGACCAGGGACAGCTACCCCTGCAGTGTTCACTGTAACGGCTCCGAACGGAAGCTTCAAAACCTATCGCATCATGGTGAACCGAGTAGCCCCATCAATATGAAGTGACGACCGCTCGCTATGCAAAGTTTTTCCAGGAGACGAATCAGACTGCACCAGAGTTTTGGTCGGGCCGGGTTGTGAAGCAGCATGGGAACAAGCCTGTGGTCAACGTAGACTGGGACGATGCCACTGCGTACTGCGCCTGGGCCGGAAAACGCTTGCCTACCGAAGCAGAATGGGAGAAGGCAGCGCGAGGAACCGACCAACGGCTGTACCCATGGGGAAATTCGGAACCCAGTATGCAACGGGCGAATTTTGATCACTGTTGCGACTTCGAAGCGTACGGAGCGCTCACCAATGTGGGCTCGTTTGAACAAGGGAAGAGTCCCCTCAGCGCCTACGACATGGCCGGCAACGCGTGGGAATGGGTGGCGGACTGGTACGACGAGCACTACTACAGCAAGAGCCCGGCCCGCAATCCGACAGGGCCGTCGGGCGGCGACTATCGCGTGCTCCGCGGTGGCTCCTGGCACGATGATCCGGTCTTCGTTCGGTCCTCACTTCGGGCCAAGCACATACCGATGACGCGGTACGACAGTATCGGGTTTCGGTGCGCCCAGGACCGTCCGAACTAACCTTTACGCTTTGACCCTGTTTCCTTTGCTCCGAATCTTGGCATGTTGTTTCAGGATGGCAGGTATCCAATTCTAGTTGGGGATGGTCATGACCGACGAAGGGGCTGGAACCCTCCCAACCGCTGTCACCAAGGCCTACGACGTGCTGCTCTGGCCCATCAACCACGTGGGCAAATTCACGCGCTCGCATTGGTTTGTGCTTGGAGATCGGATCGCACCTGCCAAATGAGCAGCATCCGCAGAGGGCGCCTGACACGAACAGACTTACCTGCCTGATCAGTGGGAAATTGATATCCGGTTGCAGGTGTTTGGTGTTGCACACTAATATGCTCATAGACTTGCGATGCTGGCACCTCTGAGACTGCGGTGTGGCTCTCTGGAACCGAGTGTCTTACCTTTGCAGAACTGTGCAGCTCGAGACTCGCCTAAAAACAGCCTGGCTCAGGTGCTCGTGATTTCCCCTGTTCAGGAACGAGAGCTGGATAGACGAAGGAGGCAGTATGGCCCCATTGGTTTCTGCAATCGTCGATAGGGAGCGGCTTAAAACCATTGCGGATCGGTTGCGCCACGAGTATGGAGCTGTGCGTGTCATCCTCTTTGGGTCGGTGGCACACGACACGGCCACCGAACATAGCGACATCGATCTGTTGGTGATCGCCGACACCGGCGAGCGTTTTTATGAGCGCTCGGCCTCGGTGCTTCGCATTGTGCGCGAACTCAGCTATGGGTTGCCGCTGGCGCCGATTGTCCTGAGCCCACAGGAATTGCAGGCCCGGTTAGACCGCGGCGATCAATTTATTGCGGAGGTGGTGGGGACAGGGGTGGACTTGTGAACTCACGCCGCGATTCTTTGTACCCTGAAGACTGGCGGGTCGTCGGACGACAGGACTAGCATCGAATTCATGTCATGTTGGCCGATGGCGATGCCGAAGGGGTGGGGCTCTTTCTCCAACAGGCCTTGGAGAAATTTCTCAAGGCGTACCTCCTGGGAAAAGGCTGGAAACTTAAGAAAGTGCACACGCTTCAGAGCTCACTTGATGAAGCTGAAGCCCATGATGACGCGATTCGACCGTTTCGTGGCCTCTGCGAACAAGTCTCGGCCTTCTACTTGGCTGAACGGTATCCGACTCTGGGTGGAACCGGTTTGGAACTCGAAGAGGTAAAGCCGTTGTTACCAGAGGCACGACCGCTCATCACCGCGCTGTTCCCAGACGAAGTCATGCAATAAGGGACTAGGAATCCATCGTACCGGTTGAACCAGGGGCAACTGTAAAAGCCCAATCAGCTCCTCCTTACTCAACTTGCCTCACGTGCTCCTACATCGAAAGTTTCTCTGCCACATTCCTCATCTGCACGCCGTGAACCAGTGAGGCTCCGCCGCGGATGGCGCAAGCCACGTGGACGGCCTCGGTCATTTCCTCAACGCTTGATCCCTTTTCCAGCGACGCCTGTGTGTAGGCATCAATGCAGTAGGGACATTGCACGGTATGGGCGACGGCTAATGCAATAAGCGCCTTCTCTCGTTCGGTCAGCGCGCCCTCGGCAAACACCGCGTCATAGTAGCCCTTGAACTTCTCCCACAGCTGTTTGTTGCCTTTGCCGATATCAGCAAACTTGTTCAAATCATGGGCATGATAGTACGAGTCCATAAGAGTCTCCTCTAGTGATTCGTTGTGGGGAAACTCAGAACCGAACGGTGGAGCGATCAAGCATTGCCCGGGGGCATCGGGTCGATGTTCGCTAGGGCTTTGGAAAAGCGATCACCGACGATGTCCGTGACCTTGCCCATGAGATCCATCACGTCTTGCCATTCGTTGGGCAGCAAGTCCTGCTTCAGCTGCGGATGGATGGCCCACTGAGCTTCAACCTGCGTCCCTTTCCGGCTGACGAGCACGCGGAGCAACTCGACGTCCCAGGCCGGGTCAGGGGCATTATCATTGGAAAGACCGCCGTTTGCTTGTTCAGATGGTGGAACGGCACGTGCCATAGAAGACCTCGGTTAATTCAGACCACAAGATACCGCATCCCCGGGCTTGTTGTACATCTACCGTTATGCTCAGCGATGTGGATTCCTTGGTGTCCTATGCCTGACGAGCGTCTTGATTCAAGACCGTGAGCATGGCTTCGTGGATCTGTCCATTGCTGGCCACAAGCTCTTGGCCGTAGATTGAGAGGTCCTTGCCGCTGAAATCGGTCATACGCCCCCCGGCTTCTCGTACGATCACGGATCCCGCCGCCATATCCCAAGGATTGAGGCGAACTTCCCAGAACCCGTCGAATCGCCCTGCCGCAACGTAACAAAGATCCAAGGCGGCAGATCCCGTTCGTCTGAGTCCCTGAGCCTTCAGGGCAAATTTGCAGAAATGATCAAGGTTATTTCGCGGTGTTTCCCGGATGTCATAGGCGAAGCCTGTGACCAAGAGGCTATGGTCGAGAGCCATTGTCTCCGATACGTGAATAGGTCGGCCGTTCAACTGCGCGCCTCTGTGCTCGCTGGCAGTGAACAACTCATTTCGCGAGGGATCGTAGATGACACCGAGGATGCAGCGCCCCTTGTACTCGAGTCCGATGGACACGCAATAGGCTGGGTAGCCATGCGCGAAGTTGGTGGTCCCATCCAATGGATCGATGATCCACAGATAGGGCGAGGGGGCTGGCTCAACACTGCCGCGCTCCTCGGCCAAAAAGCGATGGGAGGAGAAACGGTTTCGAATGTGGTCGATGATGCATTGTTCTGCGGCATGGTCTGCCTCGGTCACCAGATTGATTGGGTTCTTGTACTCGATGCGGAAGCCGTCAGCGGTATATCGAAGAAGCAGCGCTCCAGCTTCTCGACTAGCGGTGATGGCAGTTTCTAAGAGCGTGGCCTCGGGGAGTGGTTCATGAGGAATTGGCACGCGCGATTGTAGCATGACCCGGCTTGCAGCTTACAAGAATTGTGCTAACCTTTCATTCACAAGCCTTATCATCAGTAATGGATCAAGGATTACTTGCTTACAAAAAGACTAACCTAATCGACAATGTATTATTCTAATACAAAGTATTGACAAAGATTACAAGCAATGATATAAAGCAAGCATGCTTTGAATAAGAAGTAAGTGAGACGATTGTGGAAGAATTAAAAGACATTCTCGTTGGTTTGGAGCAACGGATCAACGCGTATAAGAGCCGCTTTCAGGACTTAGAGAAAAAGCGTCGTCGCTTGGACGACGAAATCGCGACCATTAAAAAGTATCTTGAGCTTGCAGAAACCCTCTACCGTGTCGAGGCCGACAAGGCCAAGCTCGCCAGCTTATCCAATCAGATCATTCCAGCTGATGACTCCAAGGGGATTCGGCCTCCACAGATGATGGATGTGACCGATCAATCTCGAGAAATTCTTCTTGGGCGGAGTAAGTATGTTGGGAAAAGCGTCCCTCAAGCCGCTTACGAAATACTCCGGGAATCTAATCGAGCGATGCATGCGAAAGAACTGGTCCATCGATTGATCGAAGGTGGATTGCAGATCAAAGGGAAGACGCCGCTGACGTCCATTGCAACGTCGCTCAAGCGTGACAAGCGGTTCAAGAAAGTCGGTCCCAATACGTTTGAGGCTATAGACGACATGTTGATTCAGGCTGTGTAGGTGGTCCTAACTTGCAAATGCGAAGGGGGGTGAGACTCTTGGCAACTAAGAAGGCAGCAAAGAAGAAGAAGAAGTAATCCCCGCTATTGATGTGATGCGTCGGAGGTAAGTCCGCTTGTCTCCGGCGCACCATCGTCTGTTTTCATAAAAGACGCAGGCAAGAGCATCCCCATTCAGGAAAGAATCCAATCCAGAAGTCAGTGAGAAAGGCCTTGGAATTAGGACGCGGCCTGAAGCGCAACAGCCGGCTGGATGCGTGACCGGTGAGCGGTCGCCCGCGCTCCTTCGACCGTCGGCTCCGCGTTCAGCAGTACCCACTTCTCCGGCTGCTTGAGGATCTGTTGGACGAGCCGTGTGTGGAGCGCGTGCCCCGAACGGTTGGCGATGATATGGCCAATAAAGGACATCCCAAGGAGAGAGAAGTCACCGATCAGATCGAGAATTTTATGCCGGACAAACTCATTGTCGAATCGAAGACCGGAGTCATTGACGATGCCGTCACCCGATAGCACGACCGTATTATCTAACGTGCCACCCTTCCCAAGTCCACGAGCCCACAACGCCTGAACTTCCTGCAAAAACCCGAAGGTCCTTGCTTCGGCAATTTCGCTTTCAAACGCGCTGACAGAGCAGTCATGCTCGTACGTCTGGGTCTTGATGAGAGGGTGCTCATAGTGAATTGAATAGGTGACGCGTGGGGTAGGGGACGGTTCAATCCGCACCTGCTTTGATCCCTCCGTCACTTCGATGGGTGCCGTAATTTTAAGAAAAGGCTGCTTGCGATTTTGCGGGACGATTCCTGCGGCTTGAATCAATCGGACAAACGGCGCAGCGCTCCCATCCATGACCGGGACTTCGCTTGCCGTTACATCGATAAACACATTGTCGACATGAAGCCCTGCCAGCGCCGCCAGCAAATGCTCAATAGTTTGGACCTGAAACCCGCCGCCGCTGATGGCTGTGCAGAGTTCAGTGGGTATCCGATGTTCGATGGAGACGGGGAGATACGCATCGACATCTCCTTGACGGCTGACAAAAACTACTCCTGTATCAGGTGGAGCCGGCCGTAATGTAATGCTCGCGGATTGTCCTGAATGAAGTCCAACACCAGAACATGTGATCGTCGATGCCAAAGTTTGTTGATTGCGCACAGATCCTCCATCGTGATAATCAGCCTGTAATCGACAGCAGCAATGCTTGTGCCAAAGTAAGTACATCATAATATATTGTTATCATAAACAAATATGTGATCGAATCAGAATTCTTACTGTATCTAAAAGGACACAAGTGTGTATTTCAGAAATCCTAACGGAAGAGAAAGGACCGATGTTGATTTGAGATATTGGTAATTACACGAACGAATGCAAGCTCATGTGCATATGCTGTTGAGGTACCTTAGTCATGTAGAGCAGACCTTCCTCGCTTCAACAAAATTTGCCCTATAGGACTCTAACGAGAATTCATAGAATTTCCCCATCGTCTCAGCTCTCGCCCGTAAATCGCCACTAACTCTAGTCACCCACTTCCTTGATAGAAAACAGAAGCAAAGGTGAAAAAATGATGACAAACGAGAAGAGTCGAGTACCCTCGTATTTAAGGTACGCACTAGCAGGTAGGTGCCAGTCGATTTTAGCGGAAAGCCATGCCCGAAGCTAGGGAAGGAATTTCTTCCATTTAGACGAAGGATCACGCGTGTTGTGAAAAAGAAGGGCGACGCTTCAACTGGGCGGATGGGTGGCGTGAGCCGGACTTTCTCGGTGGTCCTGACAAGCATCGCCGTCCTCGGCGGGAACGGGTGTGCGATTAAGTCGATACCATTGACTGAAGAAGAGGTCCAGTCGCGGGCGCGAGCAGACCGGGCGGTTCTGAGCAACGAACAAGAGCCGCTGGCCGGACCAGTGGATCTCTATGAAGCCATGGTCCGAGCGCTGAAGTACAACCTCGACGCGCGGGTCGAGCTGATGTACAAGATGTTGGCGCAGACACAGCTTGACCTCTCCCACTGTGCCATGTTGCCCCGTCTCGCGGCGAACACAGGATTTGACGGACGGAACAATTTCCCTGGCGGTGTTGTACAGTCCTTGCTCACCGGGCGGCAGGTGCTCAAGCCCTTTACCTCTGACGAACGTAACAGTGTCTCAGCCGATCTGTCGTTGAGTTGGAACGTGTTGGACTTCCGGTTGTCCCACATCCGCGCCAAGCAAGCGGCGCACGACGTGTTAATCGCCGACGAAGAGCGGCGGCGAGTGGCCGATCAAATCATGCAGAATGTGCGCAAGACGTCTTGACCCTCTTGAAGGGTATGCAGGAATTCGTGACGGCGTGGAAATCAGAAATCCAAATTAGAGGATCTCAGGAACAAGAATGAGCTTCTTCGCGAACTAAATGGGATGATGACCATGAATCCGGGGAAAAAAAACCTTCGAATCTTGGTGGTGGACGACAATCCATCGATTCACGAGGATTTTCGCAAAATCCTCGAAATACCATACGAAAATGAAGACTTTCATAAAGTACGAGCAGCCCTCTTCGGGGAGCCGCTGGTGCAAGCCCTTGAGCGGTTCGAACTGGATTATGCCGATCAAGGGCACGCGGCATTGGCCCTGGTCCAGATGGCGCGCAGGGAGGGGCGTCCGTATGCGGTGGCGTTTGTGGATATGCGGGTGCCGCCCGGGTGGGATGGTTTGGAAACGGTCCAACGGCTCTGGGAGGCCGACGGACGGCTGCAAGTGGTGATCTGTACGGCCTATTCGGATCATTCGTGGGCAGAGATTGCGGCACGTTTAGGAGCCAGCGACCGGTTCCTCATTTTGCGAAAGCCGTTCGATGCCATTGAGGTGCAGCAGATCGCCGCGTCACTGACCAGGAAATGGGAATTAGGACGTGACACCCGCCTACAAATCGAAGACCTCGTGGCACAGGTCAATACTCGCAATCGAGAGCTCCAGGCCACGAACCAACTCCTTGAGCAGCAGGTGGCCGAGCGGACGGGAGAGCTTCAACGGCGTAACGAAGAGTTACAGCGAACGGTGGAGGCGCTGAAAGAGGCTAAGGCGGAGGCAGACAATGCCAACCAGGCTAAGTCGCAGTTCTTGGCTTGTATGAGCCACGAGATCCGGACGCCCATGAACGGAATGCTCGGTATGAATGAGCTGCTTCTCTCAACCTCCTTGACCGACCAGCAGCGTCATTTTGCTGAAACCATCGAAAATTCCGGTGAGCAGCTGGTTCAGATCGTCAATGACATCCTCGACTTGTCTAAAATCGACGTTGGTCAGATGGATCTCCACATCGCGGGGTTCGACCTGGTGGCAACGGTGCAAGCTGTCATTGATGGGTTCTTCGCGTTGGTGCAGAAAAAAGGACTCAGTTTGGAATGTCAGATCGATCCCGAGTTGCCCACCGTGTGGCGAGGGGATGCCTCACGATTCCGGCAGATTCTGACCAATTTGGTGGGGAACGCCGTGAAGTTCACGGAACAAGGTAGCATCTTGATTCACATTGAGCGGATTCAGGATAGCCAGGACAACGCCTTATTCAAAGTCACGGTGTGCGATACCGGGATCGGCATCCCGCTCGATGCGCAGCAGAAGATCTTCGATCCCTTTGCCCAGGCGGATGGCTCGATGACGAGGCGGTATGGGGGGACAGGGTTGGGACTCGCGATCGTCAAACGGCTCGTCGCATTAATGGGGGGAGACATCGGCTTCACCAGTACTCTAGGAAGGGGCTCCACGTTTTGGTTTACAGTCTGCCTTGAGAAACAGAGGATAAGCGAAGGAACTGGGGGCGAGAGTAAGCAGTTGGATTCGTGCACGGACCTTGACGTATTCATTAGCAAGAGGCCCGGCGTCAATCCCGGTAAGCCACAATCGCGCGCGCGTATCCTCTTGGCCGAAGACAACTCGACGAATCAGGAAGTGTTCCGTGGCATGCTGGAGCTCTGCGGCGAATCAGCCGACGTGGTCAGCACGGGCAGAGAGGCGATTGATGCGTTGGAACGGTTCCGATACGACCTCGTTCTGATGGACTGTGAAATGCCGGAGATGGATGGACTCACCGCTACTGCAGAAATTCGCCGACGCGGGATTAGACGAGCAGATGGTAAACGAGTCCCGATTATCGCTCTGTCAGGCTACGCTCTCAGCAGCCATCAAGAGGCCTGCCTTACAGGCGGTATGGATGGTTTTCTGTCGAAGCCGGCAGGGCTGAAAGAGATTCGAAGCACGCTTGCCCAGTGGCTGCCAACCATCAAATCGCAGGCCGCCTAGCGAGCGTGACCGTTCTTAGAACCAAGTCGAAGCTCTTATAACGGTGAACATTTCTAACAGCCATCATAATCGTCGAATCTTGGTCGTAGACGATAATCTGTCGATCCACAATGACTTCCGGAGAATGTTCCACCATGAGAGTGAGCCAAAGGATTTGGCTGAAGCGCGTGTGGTGCTCTTTGGAGAGTCCCTCTCGATGGATTCTCATGAACCATTTGAGGTCGATTGCGCGGATCAAGGGCGCACTGCACTTGCCTTCGTGGAAGCCGCGTACAAAGTTGGGAGAGCCTATGCCGTTGCGTTTGTGGATATGAGGATGCCTCCCGGATGGGACGGGTTGGAAACTATCGAACATCTGTGGAAAGTCGATAGCACGTTACAGGTGGTCGTCTGTTTAGCCTATTCGGACCAGCCTTGGGAAGAAATCAGGGATCGCATAGGCAGAACCGACAAGTTATTGATCCTACAGAAGCCCTTTAACAGCATCGAGGTCTTGCAGCGGGCCACTGCGCTGTGTCGAAAATGGGATTTGGCGAACAAGGCCGTTGGACGACTTGATGAATTGAGCCACCTGGTCGATGAACGGACCGCGGAGCTTCAACATCCGAACCGGCAGCTCACAGAGATGAACGGTGCTCTGATACGGACTGTGGCGGATCTTGAAGCCGTACGGGCGGAAATTCTGCGACAAAATGGCGAGTTGCAACGTCTGGCCTCTCGGGATCCGCTGACTGGATGTCTGAACCGACGTGCGTTTTATGCTCTGTTCGAGAAAGCGTTTGCAGACAGTCGCGACCAAGGCAGCGAGCTGTGTTGTCTGATGGTCGACATCGACCATTATCAAGCGCGTGAACGACCAATTCGGACATGCAGTCGGAGATCAAGCCATCCAAGCGGTCGCCCACTGCCTCCATGCAGGGCTGCGATTGGCGGACATGGTGGGGCGTTACGGGGGAGAAGAGTTCAGTCTGATGTTCCCACGTACGACACTGGCCGAAGCGTCCGAGCTCGCGGAACGCTTGCGAATTCGTATCGGCGCAGAGGCCGGCACCAGAGTGCGAATGGCCGACGGCTTAGTACTGACCGTCAGCATCGGGGCCTCGGCTATCACGTTTGGTGCGCAGACACCGTTAGAGCTGATCGATCAGGCAGACAAGGCCGTGTACGCTGCGAAAGCGGGTGGTTGCAACTGTGTGATGGCAATGGACTGGTTGGTGCCAGGATTGAGTCCTGCAGAACAACTGGAACTCCAAGTTCGACGGGTTACCCCACGCGCCAGCTCATCGACGGCTCGATAACCTATTTCTATTGAGTCAAATACAGTCCGCAAGCAGGTGCATAACAACAGGTCGCCGTTGCCTTTTCTCGGGTTCAAGAAGTGTATAATATTCGCGGATGACTCGCCTCGTTAGCCATCTCCAGTCCTCAGTCGGCAGGAAAGTTGTCATGGCCCTGACCGGGCTTGGACTCGCCACCTATGTCATCTTCCATATGGTGGGGAATCTTCAGGTGTTCGAAGGACCGCAGGCGCTCAATCGCTATGCGGCGTTCCTCCGCGATATGCCGATCCTACTGTGGACTGCTCGTATTGGATTGCTGAGCATCGTGGTTCTTCACATCGTCTTAGCGATTCAGTTGAGCCTGCAAAACCATCGTGCTCGCCCGATTGGCTATGCGATCCACAGATACCGGCAGGCGTCGTTCGCTTCCAGAACGATGGCGATCTCTGGGATCGTGTTGTTGCTCTTTATCGTGTTCCATCTTTTGCATCTGACGGCTGAAGTCATCGGCTCTCCGACCTCCGACCGTGCTGATGCGGAAGGCTATCGAGATGTCTATGGCAAGGTGATTCTGGCGTTTCAGAATCCCCTTATCGTGGTGCTATACCTTGTTGGACAGCTGGGGCTTGGTTTGCATCTGAGCCATGCCGTCTCAAGCAGCTTACAGACGCTGGGGCTGGAACATGCGGTGCTGGATCGCCTATTTAAAGCGGCCGGTCCTGCGATTGCGCTGCTGGTTGTTCTGGGAAATGTCGGCATCATTCTCGCGGTCTTTTTGGGGATTGTGCGGCCATGAGGAAACTTGACCCCAAAATTCCATCCGGGCCATTGGAAACCAAATGGGATCGGCATCGGTTCAGTGAAAAGTTGGTCAGTCCCAACAATAAGCGGAAACTGACCGTCATTGTCGTCGGTACCGGCCTCGCCGGCGCGAGCGCTGCTTCGACCTTGGGACAACTCGGCTATCAGGTGGAGTGCTTTTGTTTCCAGGACAGCCCTCGTCGCGCGCACAGCATCGCGGCACAAGGGGGAATCAACGCGGCCAAGAATTACCAGGATGACGGAGACAGTGTGGGCCGGCTGTTTTATGACACCATCAAGGGTGGCGATTTCCGTTCCCGAGAAGCCAATGTCTATCGGCTCGCTCAGGTCAGCACGCAAATCATCGACCAATGTGTAGCGCTCGGCATTCCGTTCGCCAGGGAATATGGTGGACACCTGGCGAATCGCTCATTTGGGGGTGTCCAAGTTTCTCGTACATTTTACTGTCGAGGGCAGACCGGACAGCAGCTGCTCTTGGGCGCCTATTCGGCCCTCTGTTGGCAGATTGAACGAGGTCAGGTCACCATGCGGCCACGTACCGAGATGCTCGATCTGATTGTGGTCGATGGTCAGGCTCGAGGCATTGTGGTTCGGGATTTAGTCACTGGGCGTCTCAGCGTCCACACCGCTCATGCTGTGGTGTTGGCGACTGGGGGATATAGCAATGTCTACTATCTTTCGACCAATGCGAGCGGAAGCAATGTGACGGCCACGTACCGAGCGTGGAAGCAGGGGGCGGTGTTTGCCAATCCATGCTTTACGCAGATCCACCCTACGGCAATCCCTCCGGGTGACGCGTCTCAAGCCAAGTTGACCCTGATGTCCGAATCGCTTCGCAATGACGGGCGACTGTGGGTGCCGAAGACGATAGCCGATCGTCGCTCACCGGGCGACATTCCGGAAGCGGAGCGTGACTACTTCTTAGAACGTCGATACCCGCGGTTTGGGAACCTCGCGCCACGAGATATCGCGTCACGCGCAGTGAAGGCTGTGTGCGACGAAGGCCGTGGTGTTGGTTCAAGCGGATATGGGGTGTATCTCGATTTCGCCGGCGTGATCGAACAACATGGGCTTGATGTGGTCTGTGAACGCTATGGCAATCTCTTCGAGATGTATCACCGGATTACGGGAGAGGATGCCTACCACTCACCCATGCGAATTTACCCGGCGCCTCACTACACGATGGGAGGGCTCTGGGTGGATTATCATCTCATGAGCTCGATCCCGGGACTCTTCGTGATCGGAGAAGCGAATTTTGCGGATCATGGGGCCAATCGGTTGGGAGCCAGCTCGTTGATGCAAGGCCTTGCCGATGGCTATTTCATTCTACCGTATACGATCGGTCATTATTTGGCGACCGCGACGCTTCCATCAGTTCCAGAAGATCACGCGGAGTCTCGCGCGGCGCTTTATCGTGTGACGAGTCGAATCACGCGCCTTCTGAGCGCGAAAGGACATCGAACGGCAGCCTCGTTTCATCGGGAGCTCGGGACACTCTTGTGGAACCATTGTGGCATGTCCCGTCATGAAGCAGGGCTCAAGAAGGTCCTCATGTCGATTCCGACTCTTCGGGAAGAGTTTTGGCAGAATGTGATGGTGCCGGGGTCGGGAGCCGATTTCAACCAAGAGTTGGAGTATGCGGGACGGGTGGCGGACTATCTTGAGTTTGCAGAATTGCTCTGTCACGACGCCTTGCATCGCCAGGAATCATGTGGAGCACATTTTCGCGAAGAATATCAGACGGACGACGGTGAACCGAAGCGCGACGATACCCGTTTTGCCCACGTGGCCGCCTGGGAATACCGAGATGGAGCAGCACCGCTCCTGCACAAGGAGCCCCTGACCTTCGAATTCGTACAGCCGACGATGAGAAGTTATCAGTGAGCACGAACTGGAAATGAAGCGATGCTGAGGGGCGCACGAGATCAGCGCATATCATGAAATTCACATTAAGAATTTGGCGCCAGAATGGGCCGGCCGAGCGAGGTCGGTTTGTCACGTACGAGGCGCAGGATGTGACTCCTGGTATGTCGTTCCTGGAAATGCTCGATGGTGTAAATCAGAGATTGCTTGGCAACGGTGAAGAGCCTGTGGCCTTCGAGCAGGATTGCCGTGAGGGCATTTGCGGAAGTTGTTCATTGGTCATCGATGGCATCCCACACGGCCCGGACCGTGGCATCACGACCTGCCAGCTGTACATGAGACGGTTTCCAGATGGGGCCACCATCACGATTGAGCCGTGGCGGGCCAAGGCCTTTCCCATCATCAAAGACTTGGTGGTCGATCGCAGCCCCCTGGATCGTATCATGCAAGCAGGAGGGTATATTTCGGTCAATACGGGTGGCGCGGTAGATGGGAATGTTTTGCTGATCGGTAAGGATCAAGCAGAAACCGCGATGGATGCGGCGTCGTGTATCGGGTGTGGAGCTTGCGTCGCAGCCTGTAAGAATGCCTCGGCTACCCTCTTCGTCGCGGCAAAAGTGTCACACTTTGCGATCTTGCCGCAGGGAAAACCGGAACGAACGCACCGTGTGAGTGCCATGCTTGAGGCGATGGATCGTGAAGGGTTTGGTTCGTGCGGCAATCAGTATGAGTGCGAGGCCGTCTGCCCCAAAAGCATCAGCGTACGTTTCATCGCCAACCTCAATCGTGAGTATCTCCGTGCCAGCATCGTCGAAGCCGGCCTGCCCAGTGAGCCTGAATCCCCGCACGCGGAGTCCGTCTAGAGGAACCGCTGACGGCATCGTCTTTCTTCACTCTAATTCGTCAATGGCATAAAAGATTGATGGGAGCTGATTTGCGCCAGATGGCAATGAGCTTGACTGTGAAGGAAAGGCCTTTATAGTGCCATCAAAGGCCGGTATGTGCCTAGGCTTGGCGGAGATGAGACAGAATGAGTCGTCGGATAGTCTGTCCACGATGTCGTGAAGATGATGCGCTCCGTGTCTCGCCACAGTCACCGCGTGAACTTGTTGCGTCGCTGATTTGGATGGTCCCATTTCAGTGTCAACAGTGCCACCACCGGTTTCTTGCCCGTCGCATGAACACGGCAGGGCCCTCACACTCTATCGACCGCCGTGAACATCTCCGCATACCAGTCAAGCTCTGCCTGTCTTTTTCAGGAGGGAAAGTCAGGGGCGAGGGTACGGTGATGGATCTATCTCTTGGCGGATGCATCATCAAGAGCGACACGCACGTGCACCTTGACGACATTTTCTACCTGGAGATCGTCATCGCCGAACACGAACCTCCGGTTGAAGTGGCCGCTATGGTCCGGTCAGTGAGTGCGCGCGGGATTGCATTCAAGTTCCTGCGCAAGGCTCAAGAAAATAAACGGCTTCTGACCTTCATCCAATCACACTCGGGATCCACCTCTTCCATACTGACCAAAGCCGTCGAACCGTCGATCACCGGATAGGTGCTGTTTCGAACCTATGTCGGTGTCTCCCACGCAGACGGCTGCGGATAGTCGGTCATCAAGCGATCATGTTCGGCGGTATCGAACGGTTCGATCGTCAGATCTTGTCGCCTCATTGGTTCGATGCATTCCGCAGAACAGAGCACGTCGATCAACGCGTGCGCATTTTCTCTGGTCACAAATCGACACAGGCCATGTTCCGGCATGCCAGACGATGGGTGCCAGAAGGCCAGGTCGATCGCGCTCCCTTGATAGACTCCTAGCGTTCGGTGCCGAACTTGAAACCCACCGGTTCCATCGAAGAACTCTCCTCTAGCCATAACACCTCTTGACCAGCATATCTTAGATGATGATGGCCATGGTAGCATGATCACTCGATGAAGAGACACGGCATACGGCTTGGCTCAAGGAGGGAACGATGGAGCGTAGGTGGTGGAGAACGACGGCAATCGCCCTAGTGATGATCAGCGTGTGGTTTGTGTCCGGTTGCGGCTACAACGATCTGCAAGGATTGGACGAAGATACGAAGGCGGCATGGAGTGAAGTGATCAACCAATACCAGCGACGTGCGGATCTCATTCCGAACCTTGTCGCGACGGTCAAAGGGTACGCAGCTCACGAAAAAGAGACCCTTGAGGGAGTCGTGAACGCCCGAGCGAAGGCGACCGGGATTCAAGTGACGCCCGAGGTATTGAAAGATCCCACGGCGTTCGAAGCCTTTCAGACGGCTCAAGCCGGACTGACATCGGCATTGGGGCGACTGATCGCGATTGCAGAAAATTACCCGAACCTCAAAGCCGATCAAAACTTCAGAGATCTCCAAAGTCAGCTGGAGGGAACGGAGAATCGGATTACGGTGGCTCGTAAGCGGTATATCGATCGTGTCGCAGAGTACAACAAGATGGTGCGATATTTCCCGACCAACCTGACCGCCAAGTTCCTGCTGAATCTCGAGGAGCGGCCTAACTTTACCGTCGCTGATGAGAATGCTGTGGCGAAGCCGCCCGAAGTGAAGTTTTGAATCGAGAATGAGGCGAGGAGAAGTTGATACGGCACAAAATCAGTCGCCTCGCATGGTACTGTTTCCTGACGGCCGCTACGTTCTCGTCGGCCATACCTGCTGCTGCGCTGGACATTCCTCGGTTGACCGGGCGGGTCGTCGACCTTGCCCATGTTCTACCGAGTTCCACGGTTGAGTCGCTCACGTCTCGACTGGCGGCTCATGAAGCACAATCCAGTAATCAAGCGGCTATTCTGATCATTCCTTCTCTCGAGGGCGATTCACTCGAAGAATTCTCCCATCGCGTGGCCACAACCTGGAAACTCGGTCCAAAGGGTACGGACAACGGCGTGCTCTTGTTGGTGGTGATAGGGGAGCGCAAGGTTCGGATCGAAGTCGGGTATGGATTGGAAGGGGTGTTGACCGACGCTCGATCGGCTCAAATCATTAGAAATGAAATCGTGCCTCGGTTCCGCGCCGGTGATATCCCAGGTGGAGTAACTGAGGGGATCAGCGCAATTTTAAAGACGGTCGAAGGAACCTATCAGGCATCGGAACAAACAGTCTCTCAGCCGGAGACGGACGTCCTGGGGCAGGTTGTGGTGGCTGTCATCGTCGGGCTCGTCGTCGGGCTCATGTTCATGAACATCCATAAATTCGTGGGACCGGTAGCGGGTGCAGGAATCTCAACACTATTGGCTCCCTGGCTCGTGCCAGCGCTCATTGCGAGCGCGGCGACCTTGTTTCTGCTCCTTGTAATTGGCGCGTCCGGTACCGGGGGAAGGACCTCACGATCATCACGCGGGATGGATGATTGGATCTGGTACAGCAGCCGCAGTGGTGGGTGGGGTGGAGGGTCATTTGGTGGAGGGGGGGGATTCGGCGGTGGAGGGGGCGATTTCGGAGGAGGAGGTGCCAGTGGAAACTGGTGAGAGACTGCAACTCACAGCCGAGGAACGTGAACGGGTCAGCCTGGCTGTGCATGCGGCGGAACAGGATACCAATGCCGAGATCGTTCCAATGATCGTCAGCCGATCCGGCCTCTATCGAGATGCCCAATATCGTGCCGGGTTGCTGTTCGCGGTCTCGGCGCTGACGATGCTGTTGACTACGGAGGTCTTGTGGTTGCCGTGGGGATGGCATGCCTCCAACGCGGCTTGGCTGATCCTGACGACTCTACTGACCTATGGTGTGGGCGCCTGGCTTGGTACTCTGACCCCGTTCGTTCGCCTCCTCACACCAACGGATCGGATGCATAATAAAGTAAGGCTCAGGGCCGAGCGAGCCTTCGTGCAGCATACCGTTGCGCAGACGCGTGAGCGCAACGGTGTATTAATCATGGTGTCGCTGCTGGAGCACGAGATTTGCGTGGTGGCCGACCAACCCTTATACCAACGAGTCTCAGCGGAGCGATGGTCCTCGGTCGTTGGGGCCGCCGTCAGCCGACTTAAAACAGGCGATATCGTTGGCGGATTATGTCAGAGCATTCAGGCCTGCGGGGTCCTTCTTGCCGAGGTTTGCCCTGGTCGTCCAGGCGACAATCCCAATGAATTATCGAATGAATTAGTGCAAGAACCATGAGCGATCGCCTTCCGGATCCTGACATTCAATAAAAAACCGTGATCAACCGATAGATAAGAGACGCGGCGGATCTGTTTGGCTATGGCGAATCGATACGGACAAGGAGGGAGTTACACTATGTGGAAGCAGGATGAGGTGGTGGGGGGAGAAGAGGCGCGGGAAAGGGAACGGTGGGTGGAGGACAAGCGCAGTCCATTAAAGGGTGGTCCAACCCTTCCGGATGAGGTGGCCTTCGTTGGGAAGGATGTGGAGTTCAAGGGTGTGATCACCTACTCCGGCACCGTCCGGATCGATGGGGCTTTGGACGGGGAAATCCATACGGACGGCGGCTTGCTCGTCGGGCCAGAGGCCGTACTGAAGGCCAAGGTGACGGCTGGGACCGTGGTATGCCATGGAAATATCACGGGGGACATTCAAGCGACGAAGCAAATCGTGCTCTGTGCTCCGGCCGTTGTGCAAGGTAGCTTGACGACTCCGGTGTTATCGATGGAGGAAGGCGTCGTGTTCAACGGCACACTGGAGATGAAATCTCAAGCCAAGGCCGAGGGGTTACGCGAGGTGGGACCGTATGTCGGAACCACGAGCAATCGACCACAGATTCGCCTTGCGGCATAAACGATTGTACAGAGGGTCTCCTGGCGCTTGCCCGAGTTTGCGCCAGGAGTTCGTACCCGAGAGACTTGCCTGCGGCCTCCATTTCCACTTTGATCTTTCATCCGGTTCAGCAACCTAGCTTCAAGAAGGACAGACCCACCTTACCGGGACGACCTAGCATGGAGCGGCTTCTTGGTGATCTGAGTTATCGCACGATCACTTTGCTCGCTCGATGGGTTTCCCCGCTTCGATAGACTGCGTATCGTCGTTCCGCTAGAATCCGGTCCATGCCTGAGCCTCCCGTGACGACTGGTGCTCCACCCAAGCTCCAGGACGAGAATCAATCAGTCGTCAAAGCGGCTGGTATGATCGGTGTGGCCACGTTTTCCAGCCGCGTCCTTGGCTTTATCCGTGACATGGTTCTCGCGGGACTCTTTGGTGCCACCCCGGCTGCCGATGCGTTCTTTGTCGCCTATCGTATCCCGAATCTGCTCCGCGAACTTTTTGCCGAAGGTTCGATGTCCGCCGCGTTCATTCCGGTCTTCACCGAGTATCACACGCTCAAGTCGAAAGCGGATGCCTGGGAGTTGGCGAGCGCCGCCTTTACGACACTGCTGACCATTGTGACGGGCATTACTATGCTTGGGATCTTAGGGGCAGCGGGCATTGTCTGGCTCCTGGCCCCGGGGTTCCATGATGATCCCATCCGGCTTGAAATGACGACATTGCTCACACGCATGATGTTCCCCTATCTCATTTTTATCAGCTTGGCTGCTTTGGCGATGGGCATCCTCAATTCCCTACGAGCCTTCGCGGCGCCGGCGTTTTCTCCCGTATTCTTCAATCTATTTATAATTGGGTGTGCGCTCTTTCTTGCTCCCACGTTGCCGGAGCCCATCCTCGGTGTCGCTGTTGGTGTGGTTGCCGGCGGAGCCGCCCAGTTTGCGATGCAGTTACCGGGGCTCAAGTGTCGTGGAATGTTATTTGGATTCAAATTCCAGCCTGGCCATCCCGGTGTACGAAAGATCGGCAAGCTGATGATCCCGTCGTTGCTCGGGTTGTCGGTGACACAGATCAATATCACCATAAGCACGATTTTGGGATCGTTTTTTGCTGGTGGACCGACTTATCTATTTTATGGCATGCGGCTGATCCAGTTTCCGCTCGGGATTTTCGGCGTGGCCCTGGCCACGGCTATTCTGCCGACGTTGTCGGCACAAGCGGCACGTGGAGCATTGGGCGAATTGCGAACGACGCTTGGGTTCGGTTTGCGGATGATTCTCTTCATCATTCTGCCGGCGATGGTCGGGTTAATTGTGCTCCGGACCCCGATCGTCCATCTCTTCTTCGAGCATGGGACCTTTACGGCGCACGATACGGCTGAGACGGCGTTTGCGGTTCTATGCTATGCCGTGGGCCTGTGGGCATTCGCTGGGGTGCGTATTATTGTGTCGGCTTTTTATTCGATGAAAGACACGACGACCCCGGCCATCTCTGCAGCAATTGCGGTGATTGCGAATATCCTGCTCTCATTGCTTCTGATGTCGTATCTTGGCGCAGCAGGCTTGGCTCTCGCCACGGCATTTGCTGCGATGGTCAATGGCGGAATTCTCGTGGTGGTATTAAATCGGCGACTGGGTGGCGTTGAATGGAAGTCAGTCATCTGTTCAGCCAGCCGGGTGCTTGTGGGCTGTGTCCCGATTGTATCGGCCTGTTGGTGGGTGGCCGATGCACAGATATGGAGTCACACAGCCGAGTGGATCGAGAAATCTGCACTGCTTGCCGTCGCTATTGCCTTAAGTGTTGGTGGGTACCTTGGTGTGCATGCAGTGTTTCGGTCGGAGGAGCTTGATGTTGTGTGGGGTATGGTGCGGAGAAAGCTCGGCAGATTGTCGAGATAACGAGGAGTGGAGTATGCAGCGCGCGATGATCTTTCAATCATCTTGGGGGTGGATGGGACTTGCTGAATCTCCGAAGGGGATTCAGGCCATTGTGTTGCCGAAACGGTCGAAGCGAGCCGCCGAGTCTGATCTCAGAGCTCAGACGAATGGGCAATGCCAACAAGGAGCGTCTCCACGACTGGAATCAGCCCGTCGGCAGCTCCTCGATTATCTGGATGGGAAAAGGGATACGTTCGATGTGCCGCTCGACCTTTCGCAGGGCACATCATTTCAGCGGCAGGTGTGGCGGGCACTGCAGCGGGTACCCTATGGCAAGCTCCGTTCGTACCAGTGGATTGCAGCGCGAGTGGGTGGACCACAATATGCTCGTGCGGTCGGCAATGCGGTGGGGGCAAATCCACTGCCGATCGTGATTCCTTGTCATCGGATTGTTGCACAGGATGCCTCGCTTGGCGGATTCTCCGGAGGACTTCCGATGAAGCGAAAGTTGCTGTCGCTTGAAGGAACGCTGACCCAACTGCAGCGAGGTTGACTCTACGCGATGAAAGCGATCCTTCAGCGTGTCACCGGGGCTTCGGTGACCATCGACGGCACCGTCGTAGGATGCATTCAAGACGGCTTGTTGGTTCTGCTGGGTGTCGCCAAAGGCGATCAGGATTCTGACGCGCGCTTTGTAGTCGACAAGATCAGAAACCTTCGAATTTTCTCGGATGATCACGGCAAGATGAATCGATCACTCATCGATGTGGGTGGGGCTGTGTTGTTGGTCTCACAGTTCACGCTGCTGGGTAGCACGACGAATGGGCGTCGACCGAGTTTCGACGAGGCCGCTCCGCCTGACCAGGCTAAGCAGCTGTATGAAAAGGTCGCGCAAGGGCTACGCGAAAGCGGGACGAGGGTCGAGATGGGAGTCTTTGCGGCTCATATGCAGGTGGCCTTGGTGAACGACGGCCCTGTGACCTTCGTGGTGGACAGTAAGCAGGGATGCTAGTGTCGCTCAAGATTGAGCCGCGCGCCTCCGATACGATTCACAAGAGTGGAAACCGATTCGAGGGTGAGATCTGGTATACTGAGCTCAAGTCCTTTCAGATTCCCAGGAGGTGGCGATGGGTACTCCAGTTCCTCCACGTCATCCGCTCCGGCAACTCTTCGGCGCGTTGACTGAAAAGAGTTTTACGGAACATCTGGGTTGGCCCGACACCAAAGTCACTTCCTATGTCTCCAATCTGCTGGTGGATTTTACCCATACCGATCAGCTCTATAAGATTAGAAACCGGCAGAATCACCCGGTCGATGCGGTGGTAGATCTGTTGTTTGAGTCAGAGGTTTTGCTCGAAGCGCAATCGTTGGATCGTGAGCGGGACGTCCATCGCCATATCGGTGACTTTACCCTCTTCATGGCCGGATTGTTTCCCGAATACCTGCGACGGCTCAAAACGGCCGGACGCATTTATCACAAGGACTTTCTTGTGGACTATGTGAAGACGGGCAAGCGGTCGTACGGGATCGTGGCGCAGATCGGGCGTGATGATGCGGAAACCAGTTTGCCTCTGTTCCAAAAATTATCGGAAAATTTTGAACTCTGCGTGACAGGTCTTGGATTTGTGCGGTCGGACCTGGATCGCATGCAGGATCCTGCCTATCGGAAGACTCGGGATCTGCTCTTGAATTGAACACAACTCGCCCCATCATTCTCGCGCATGGGGGCGCCGGCTCCCGTGCCATGACCTCACCACAAGCCTCGTGCTTACGGGCCGCTTTGCAAGTCGGCTATTCATGGCTCGATCGAGGTAGCTCGGCACTCCTTGCCGTCGAGCAGACCATTCGAGTCCTTGAGCGCAGTGGACTATTCAATGCCGGGAACGGATCCAAGCTGCAGCTCGATGGCATACAGCGGATGGACGCATCCATCATGGAAGGACAGGGCTTGCAGGCCGGCGCTGTAGCCTCCATTGAAGGCATTGTCCATCCAATCACTGCTGCACGCCTCGTGATAGAGAAAACGGATCATGTGTTGCTTGTGGGACCGATGGCGACGAAGTTCGCCAGGCACTTCAAGATGGAACGTCACCATCTCCAAACTCCAGTCAATCGTCTTTCTTATGGCGCGATGCTTAAGCCGAAAAGATCGAGTAGCGATCGGCACGGAACAGTCGGGGCTGTCGCACTCGATCGAACCGGAACGGTTGCCGCTGGGGCTTCGACCGGCGGGATCGAACGCATGTTGCCTGGTCGAGTCGGAGATACGCCGATTATTGGTTGCGGGGTCTATGCTGATAATGACACCGGCGCGGTGTCTATGACAGGATGGGGCGAGAGCATCATCCGTCTGGCGGTGGCCAAAGAGATTTGTGATCGGTTAGCTCACGGTAGTGCCCCGGAACCTGCGGCCAAACTTGTGCTGCAGAAGCTGGTGTCTCGAATCAAGGGCACCGCCGGGTGCCTGGTGCTCACTCCAGAGGGGCGATTCACCATTCGTCATTCCACCCCTTACATGGCTGCTGGATGGTGGGATGGGAAGGGAGAACCGATCGTGAAAGGCTCAATTCAATGAGCAGAAGTTTATTTCATCTCGCCTTCCCGATTCATGATGTGGACACCACGCTTCGATTCTATGCGGATGGCCTTGGGTGTACCATCGGACGGCTGACAAAACAGGCGCTGACACTCGGCCTGGCTGGTCACCAGCTCGTGGCGCATGTCGTGCCGGATCTACCCTCGAAGCAACAAGGTATTTATCCTCGGCATTTCGGATTGATTTTTCTGTCGAAAGAAGACTGGCAGGTGCTGGCCGATCGGGCTAAGGCGAAAGGCCTTTCCTTCTATCAACAGCCCCGTGTGCGTTTTCCTGGGACCCGCATCGAGCACCGCACCTTCTTTCTTGAAGATCCTTCGCACAATCTCCTCGAATTCAAACATTACACCCATGAATCGGCCATCTTCGGCGAACAGGATTACGGTCAGGTCGGCGACTCTTCTGAGTATTCAGAGTAACGATCGTTCGGCGGTTCTACTCATCGGCGATTCGTATGGGGCTCGCAGATCGGCGGTTGACCCATTTGAGAATGCGTTCGTGGCGGCGAGTGAGGAAGGTCGTTTTCCGCAGGGGATCGTACCGGCGTGGCGACGGTAGGATCGCCGCCAGCCAGGCTGCCTCGTCGGCTGTCAGGTCGCGCGAAGGTTTCCCAAAGTGATGACGGGAAGCGGCTTCAGCGCCATAGACGCCTTTCCCCCACTCAGCCACGTTGAGATACAGTTCGAGAATGCGCTTTTTCGTGAGGTGCTGTTCGAGGGAACGCGTGATCAACGCTTCCCGCGCTTTCCGTAAGAGGGACCGTTCGGATGACAGGTAGAGATTTTTGGCCAGTTGCTGAGTAATCGTACTCCCGCCTCGTTTCATTTCTCCTGTTTCCAGGTTATAGAGCGCCGCGTCGCGGATGCCTTCCCAGTCGAATCCTTCGTGGGTAAAGAACGAGGCATCCTCCGCCGCCACGACCGCATGACGAAGATGGGGTGAGATACGTGAAAGCGGTACCCACACCCAATGGCGTCCGATGGCCCGCCCCTGTTTCTTTGCCTGAGCTTCTCGTGCACCCATCAGCGCCGTGGATGATGGGCTCGTTTGTGCGAGGAGTCTCACATCGGGGAGGGTGGCCAGCCAGCTCAGCCCCACGATACCCAAGGGAAGTCCGATAAGCACCGTGCTCCAAAGAAGCCTGCGAGCTATCCTGCGAGGCCTGGTTGACTTAGATGAAGCAGGATCGTATGTGTAGTACCGTTGAAAGACGGCATTGCGACGCGAGTTTCGTTTTGAATTCATCACTGAGCCTAAAGGCATGAAAATCTTCGCGGCTGAGTTTATCAAAAGTTGTGTCTCTGCAGAACAGTTTCCTTCCGGCGATCTCTACGAGATTGCTTTTGTAGGGCGTTCCAATGTGGGGAAGTCGTCGTTGATCAATTCGTTGCTCAATCGCCGTGATCTGGCGAAAGTCAGCCGGACGCCGGGAAAGACACGGGCCGTGAACGTGTTTCTCATTTCGACTTCCGATCCCGACATCGACCAGTTCTATCTTGTGGACTTGCCGGGTTATGGATTTGCCAAGGTCTCGAAGTCTCTCCGTGATCAATGGGGACCGTTGATGGAAGGCTATCTCGTCGACCGAGCCTCGTTGCTCGCAGTCGTGTTGTTGGTGGATTGCCGAGTTGTCACTGAGCAGGATCGGCAGACCGTTGCCTGGCTTCGATCGATCCGACGAAATCCGCTGATCGTAGCTACCAAGGTTGACAAGTTGAAGCCCAGCGAACGGGTGCGTACCCTGAAACAAACGCATCGGGATCTAGGACTTGCCCAAGGAGAAGTGTTGATTCCATACTCGTCGATGACCGGGGATGGGCGAGAATGGGTCTGGGGTGCTCTCCGAGACTCGGTCGGTGGGCGACAGGCACGCGGTTCCTGATCGTGATCTGGTGTGCGAAGGGTCCTGTCGACTGATGGCAGAGTTAGGGTGGGCTAGAACTTGATTTCGATGTAGGCCTTGTTTTTGAGATCCGCCAACCAGGACTCGTACATGTCCGCACTTTTCTGCTGATAGACCAATTCTTGAATCTGCCGCCGAACGTCCTCATACGGGCGAAACTGTTTTGGCTTTCTATCATCCATGCGAATGATGTGGACTCCCTCAGGACTCTCGATGATGTCGGAAATACCTCCCGGCACCAAGCGGGCGACGGCCTGCTCAAGTACGGGCCAGAGCTCCCCTTGCCGGACCAATCCGAGTCGTCCGCCATGCAAGGAATTAGCACCGTCTGAATACTGCAAGGCGACATCTTCGAATTTCTCGCCCCGCTTGAGGTCATCCATGGCCCGGCGGGCTTTGGTCAATGCATCTGCCAGCCCGTCCGAAGAGCGTGGCGTAATGATGATCTGGCTCAGTTGGTATTCTTCGGGAAAGGCGAATTGCTCACGGTGCTCTTGGTAGTAGCGCTTGATCTCGGAGTCTCCGACCGTAATATTGCCTCGAATGTGCTGGTCCACGACCCTCATCAGAATGAGCTGATCACGCACACTTCGGACATCGTTTGGATTCGCGGGGTCGAGGGATTTGTCTTGCTGCTTCAATTGCGTGAGAGCTTGCTGTACTTCGAGGTCTGATACCTCGACTCTCTTGGTCTTGGCTTCCTGTAATTGCAATTTCCGCTCGATCAGTTTCGTCAATGCCATATATTCGGCTGTTTTCAACTGCTGAGCGAGATTGCTTCCGGGGAGTTCGCGAGAGAGACGTTCTTGTTCCGCTCTGAACTCGTGCTTCACGTCCGACAACATGATCAATTCCGTATTCACGATGGCGACGATACGATCCTGCAGGTGGGCAGCGGAGAAGGCCGGAGGCCAGGTTGAGATCATCAAGAAGGCAAGGAGCAATGCAAGACGGACCTGCCAACCTGATGCGAGGAAAACACGTGTCATGACCCTTTCACCTGGTCCAAAGAACGGTAATAGGTAATTTTACACGAAAGGGAAGGTTCCTGGAAATCAAATAGAGGCTAATGCGAGCCGGCACCCTCGGTAATATAACGAGAAGCTTCGGCAAAGCGAACCGAGGCATTTGTTCGAATGTCGGCAATCACTTCTTCGAACCGCTTCCGGCGTTTCTCAGCCAGCAACTCCTGCCGAAGCCGTTCCTGCGTCGCGAGGTCAGTCTGGATAATCGCCTCATCGAGGGGGGTCAGCATGACCAAATAATAGCCGTGGTCGGTCTTAATGGGTGCGCTGACCATCCCAGGTTTGAGTGTATGGATGGCCTCATCTACTTCAGAGAGGACGAGCCCCTTTCGGTATGGCCCGAGGTCGCCTCCCTTTCCTTTCGTCTTCTCATCGATCGAATACCGTTGAGCAAACTTCGCAAAACTTCCGCCTCGGTTGATCTGTGTCTCAAGATCTTTCGCCGCAAATACATTGGGCAACAGCATGATCGAGATATTGGCCTTTAACGGGTCTAGGAGCTCACTGGCGTGGCTCTCGTAATAGGCGGTCAGTTCCTCTTGTGTCAGCTCCACCTTGGATTGAAGCTTGTCCTTCAACAGTTCGTCCAGGATCAATTGTTCCTTATACCGCTGTGTCTTGTCTCGAATGGCATCGTCCTGATCAAGTCCTCGGCGTCGAGCTTCCTGCATGAGGAGTTCTTTGGTGATGAGCTCGTCGAGGAATCGTCGTTTCCCGCCTTCCTTCTCATAGCGGGATCTTGTTGCTTGCGACAGCTCACCCCAGCGAAGGTCGAATTCTGCCTGAGTAATGGCTCGCCCATTGACCAGAGCGACGACCGGTTCCTCGTGTCGTTCCCCGCATCCCGACACCCCAAGCCCCGACCAGGCCAGGATTCCCGTCAGCAACAGAGAAAGAAGAGATCTTCGGTGGAGAACGAGGAATCCGATTGGTTTCATGCGTCGTGGTACATGCGGGTCTCTCTCACGAGGTAGTCGCATCCTTTACGAAGGTCTTGGTATCACAGAGATCAAGGCTTTGCAAGATTGCGTTGAGTTCCGAGAAGAGCGACGGCCAGTCGTCATGACGCAGTTGGATCTCAAATGAGACGGGGCTCAGGAAGCGCAACCGCTTCTTGAGTTGGTCCATCAATCGGTGGACGGCGCTCTCGGGGATGGCCGCCTTTGGTTGGAAGACGAGCTTCGCCGTTTGGCCGTGCACCTCGATCGAGGCCAGGCGAAGCCGTTTCGCATGAGTCCGAAGTTGCATGACTTCGAGCAATCGTTCGATCGGCTCGGGAGGGGAGCCGTATCGGTCTTGTATTTCTCCGTGCAACAGGGCCAACTCGCCGATCTGGTTACAGGCGGTCAGCCGCTTATAGAGGGACAACCGTTGGTGCGGATCGGCCACATAATGTTCCGGAATAAAGGCCGACACCGGCAGTTGGAGGGTCGGGTCAGGCTCTTCTTCGATAATATGACCCTTTAACCGTTGAACCGCCTGTTCCACCATTTGCATGTAGAGGTCCAAGCCAATCGCTGCAATATGCCCGGATTGTTGCTTCCCTAGAAGGTTGCCGGCTCCACGGATCTCGAGGTCTGCCGCAGCGATACGGAAGCCTGATCCGAGTTCTGTAAACTGCTGAATGGCGATCAATCGTTTCTGCGCATCGCCGGCGAGTGTGCCTTCGTCAGGGATCAAAAAGTAGGCGTAGGCTTGCTCTCCGCCGCGCCCGACTCGTCCGCGCAGCTGATAGAGCTGCGCGAGGCCGAAGAGATCAGCTCGATTGACGATGATCGTGTTCGCGTTCGGCACATCAAGACCTGACTGAATGATGGCGGAAGCGATCAAGACATCCGCTTCGCGCTTCACAAATTTCAGCATCACGGCTTCCAACGTCCTGGCCTCCATCTGACCGTGGGCCATGACCATACGCGCTTGCGGAACCAGCTGCTGCAGCCACGCCCCAATCCGTTCCAATGACTCCACTCTATTGTGCACAAAATACACCTGCCCCCCTCGCCCGAGCTCGCGGAGGATGGCGTCGCGAACGGCTTTATCGCTGGACCGTATGACCTCGGTTTTGATCGCCAACCGGCCGGCCGGGGGAGTGTCGATGATGGAGAGATCGCGGACGCTCGACATGGCCATCTGAAGGGTGCGTGGGATCGGGGTGGCTGTGAGGGTGAGCACGTCGACCTGCGTGCGCAGTTGCTTCAGCCGTTCCTTATGCTTGACGCCGAACCACTGTTCCTCATCGATGATGACCAGGCCCAGTTGCCGAAACGTCACGTCCTTCTGGAGCAGGCGGTGCGTTCCAATGACCACGTCGATCGTGCCCGCCGCGGTATCCTTGAGAATCGCTTTGGTTTCTCGAGGCGATTGGAATCGTGAAAGAAGCGCTACCCTCATGGGGAATGGAGCGAAGCGTTCAGAAAAATTCTCGTAGTGTTGATGGGCTAAGAGAGTCGTCGGAACCAACACCGCGACCTGTCGATCATGCTCGACAGCTTTGAAGGCCGCCCGCATGGCCACCTCCGTCTTTCCGTATCCGACGTCTCCACAGATGAGTCGGTCCATCGGTCTTGTCGCTTCCATATCTCGACCGATGTCTTCGATGGCCTTCAGCTGGTCCGGCGTTTCCTCGTACTCAAAGGCCGCTTCGAATTCGTGATAGAGGGTTGTCGACGCACCATACGCGTTCCGCTTTACGAGCTCGCGGTTGGCATAGAGGTCGATCAATTCATGGGCCATTTCTTCGATGTCCTTCTTCACTCGCGCGGTCGTCTTAGCCCAACTGGTTCCACCCAGTCGGTCCAGCCGAGGGACATGACTCTCAGCCCCACTATAGCGTTGGATCTGATTCAAACGGTCGAGAGGAACATAGAGCGTATCCCCCCCGGAAAACTCCAGAATCAGGTAGTCGCTCTCGAAGTCTTGGACGACCAAACGTTTCAGGCCTCGATATTTTGCGATCCCATGTTGGACATGGACCACATAGTCGCCCACGTTGAGGTCTTCCAAGGAGGAGAGGAAGGTGGCCGTCCGGCTTTTGGGTTGAGGTTTGTGGCGTGCTCCCTTGGCAAACAGTTCTTCTTCGGTCAATAAGGCGAGCCGAAGATCTCCTAGGAGAAATCCGGTTGAAAGATCTCCATGCAGCACATAAAAGGGGAGCTTATCGGTGCTCCGGCTGGACCAAAACGAAGACTCCCAAGGGTCGGCTGGTAGATCATGTTCTCGAAGCAGAGACAGTAAACGATCGACCTGACCGCGACTGCGCGCTACCAACACCACCCGGTGCTCATTCCGGAGTCCTTCTAAGATGCCGAGAGTTTGGCTGAAGGCCGTGCCACGAACCCCGAGTCCAATGCTGCCCGGTATTTGAACAGGAAATGAAAAAGTCGGAGACCATGAAGAACTCGGAGGGGTCAGCGGTTCCAAGGCCAGGATCGACCACGTAGCAGTTCGTTCCTGGATTTCGTTCCAAGTCAGAAAGAGTCGTTCCGGGGAGGGATAGGGATTCGACGCATCTCTGTCCACATGACGAAGGTATCCGTCGTCGATCTTACCCCACGCTATGCCACAGGCTTGCTCCAGCTTTTCAGGCTGGTCGAACGCGAGGGAGGGTACCCCGATGAGATAGTCGAAGAGGGTGTCCATGGAGTGGTACAGGTCAGGGCCTCTCCACTCGGCATCTGGCTGAATAGGTGTGGTTGCATCCGAGGCTTCGGCGGGACGAATAAATTCCCGCGCAGGCAAGACCCATCCATCTTTGAGCTTCCTAATGGAGGTTTGCGTCGCAGGGTCGAACAACCGAAGTGACTCGACCTGATCACCTAGAAATTCAACGCGCAGTGGGTTGGCATAGGCGGTCGAAAAGATATCGACGATCCCCCCACGGACGCTGAACTCTCCTGGGATTTCAACGACGGAAACACGCCGGTATCCCAGGCGGAGGAGGTTGGTCACGAGCGAGTCACGCTCGAAGGTCGCGGCCGTTTCGAATCGAAAGATCGCCTGCTCGAAGGTCGAGCGCGGGATTAAGCGGTGTATGGCTGCGGTGATGGAGGTGACGAGCATGGTGGGTGGATCGGTCCGGAGTCGATGCAGCGTCGTCATTCGGTGCGCAATCAACCCGACATGCGGAGCGGTGGCCTCATAGGCAAGCGTTTCCCACTCTGGGAACCAAGCTAGGCTATCGACGGAGCGGCCGATGAGTTCATGGAAAAAACATAGGTCATTGAAGAGGCGTTCGGCGGATTCATCGCTCGCGGTCACCACAATCCATGGTCCGGAGTGAACGGATCCACTCTGTTGCGTGTCTGTCAGTAGTGTCAAGGCACAGGCGGCGGTAGACCCGTGCGCCCCAAGAAGACAACTGCGAGCCTTCTCCTGGTCGAGTGAGGCGCGAAGCGGAGCAAGCCAGGATTGTGTGTGAGAGTTCGTGTCAGACACGTATTATTTCGCAGTTGATCGGATACGTTGAAGCAGCCCAGTGGTCGATAAGCCGGAAACAAGAGGAATCGTTTTGACGACACCGCCGCGGGCTTCGACGACGTCTCGGCCCACAATACGGTCGAGTGTCCAATCTCCACCCTTGACGAGTATGTCCGGTTGAACGGCTGTGATGAGTTGAAGCGGATCCGATTCATCAAAGATCACGACATAATCGACACAACCTAATGCGGCCAGGACCTCAGCACGTTGGGCGTCCGGTACGATCGGTCGGTCAGGTGCTTTGTCGAGACTGCGGACAGACGCGTCGCTGTTCACCCCAATGACCAGGGTATCACCCAGCGCTTTAGCCGCCTGCAGGTAACGGGTATGCCCGATATGCATCAAGTCAAAACAGCCGTTGGTGAAGACGATCCGTTTTCCCCCTGCCCGTTCAGCGGAAAGTGTGGACAGAAGTTGGTCTAGCGACAGAATTTTCCTGATCACGGGCTCATCATACCGTGGTGAGGGTTGACAGTGAAAGAGCGATTGAGCGGGTGGAGTCCATCCTTGGTCTCATCGGCTATTTTGCACGATGCCTCATCTGTCGATAAGATGCCAGCCTCAAGTCGTCAACAAACGGACCGATACAGCACGTAACGGACTCTACGGCCTGGTGTCAACACAGGCCACGGCGACGTCTGTGCCAAGAGTCTGGGTCATGGAGGATGGTGTGAGTGTGTTCTGGATCATGGCGGCGGCCAATGTTCTGCTGGTTGCTCCATTACTTCTGTTACTCGTCCAGGCTTCTCGTCGGGCGCGGGCCGGTTGGCTCCGTGCTGAAGCCGAAAGGGTCCGTTGTCAGGAGAATGAACACAGGCTTCGGAGCATCTTGGAAGCCGAACCCCAAGGGATTTTGGTGCTCAGTCTGGATTGGAGGGTGCTTCAAATCAATCCAGCCGGCTGCGTGCTCTTCGATGCGGGTTTTTCAGAAGAGATCGTCGGTAAGGACATTCGAGAGCATATCCATTCCAACGATCGACCGCAGATGGAAGATATGCATAAGGCGGCCCGGGAAGGCCGAGAAACCTGCGGAAAGGCACGGCTCATTGGGTTCTCGCGGCAGATTCGCTGGGTCGAGATCACATCCGTTCCACTTCCGTCCGATGATGGCATGGTGCAAGCGGTCCTCAGTGTCGTCCGGGATGTGACGGAACAAAAACGTGCCGATCGCCGGCAAGCTCTCCAGCATGCTGTGGCCAAAGTACTTGCCGCGTCCCCAACCGTCGAGCAAGCGGTTCCCGACCTCCTGCAGGCGATCGTGGTGAGTCTCGATTGGCATGTCGGCCTATTCTGGCGAGTACAAGACGACCGGCACACGATCAGCTGCATGCAGGACTGGTCAGTCGATACAACAATGGTGCAGGAGTTCGTGAGAAGTAGTCAGAAGGAGGCCCTCACGTCTGGGTCCGATCTGCCGGGTGATTGTTGGGCCCGCGGCGAGCCGTTGTGGGTGGAGGATGTCGCACGAGGCCTCATGTCTACGCGCAGGCCTCTCGAAACAACAGGAATGTTGCACGCGGCCTGCGCGTTTCCGATTTGGCTCAGAGCAAATGTCTATGGGGTCATGGAGTTCTATGGCAAGGAGCCGCAGGCCGAGGACTGGGATTTACTGAGAACTTTGGGTACGGCGGGAAGGCAAATCGGGCTTTTCGTCGAACGAACTGAAGTGGAAGCGGCGCTGCAGGAGAACGAGGCCCGCACCAGCCTGATTATCGACACCGCCCTTGATGCCGTGATTACGATAGATCGTGCGGGCCGAATTGCCGAGTGGAATACACAGGCGGAACAGGTATTTGGGTGGTCTGCGCTTGAAGCTATTGGACGCGATGTTGCCGACACGATCTTTCCACCATCGCATCGGCCGGGTTATCGCGAGTATGCTCAACGTCTTCTTGAATCCAGAGACTCTTCTCTCCCGAACATGTTGGTCGAAATGATCGGTCTTCGACGAGACGGCCGCGAGTTTCCTGTTGAAATCGCCATGACGCCATTACCGGTTGAGGGTTCCGTCATCTTCAGCGCATTTATTCGGGATATCACCAGCCGGAAAGAAGCAGAGCGTGCGCTGAAAGACTACGCGCAGCAATTGGAGTATATCAATCAACAGCTGGATACCGCCTTGAAGGAAGCGAAAGCCGCGACCGAAGCCAAGTCATCGTTCTTGGCGACCATGAGTCATGAAATCAGGACCCCGATGAACGGCGTGATCGGGATGGCCGGTCTCTTGCTCGATACGAAACTGACTGATGAACAGCGGGAATACGCTGAAACGGTTCAGGCGTGCGGCGATCATCTGTTGACGATCATCAATGACATTCTCGATTTTTCCAAGATCGAAGCCGGGAAGCTGGATTTGGAGGTAATTGAGTTTGATCTTCGCCTCGCCATGGATGAGTCATTGGACCTTGTTGCAGAACGAGCCTCATCCAAAGGGCTGAATCTGGCCTGTCTCTTCCACGCTGATGTGCCGAGAAACTTGCTTGGTGACCCGGGGCGCTTACGGCAGGTCGTGCTGAATCTGACGGCGAATGCCATCAAGTTTACCGATAGCGGAGATGTGGTCGTGGAAGTGACGGTCGAGGCTCAATCGAATGAGGAAGCGATCATCCGCATTGCGGTGACAGACTCCGGGATTGGGATCTCCGACGAAGCCCGCGAGCGGCTGTTCCAGTCATTCAGTCAGGCCGATGGCTCCACGACGAGGAAGTATGGTGGGACTGGTCTTGGCCTTGCGATTTGCAAGCGCCTTGTTGAGATGATGGGGGGAACGATCGGGGTGAGCAGCCGAATTGGGGAGGGAAGCTGCTTCTGGTTTACCGTCAACTTGCGCAAGCAGGCTGATGGCTTCAGACATTCAGAAGGTTCTGCCGTTGTGTTGGCGGGTCTCCGCATCTTGATCGTGGATGATAAAGCCATCAATCGAAAAATTCTGGAGCTGATGACGAAAAAATGGGGAATGTACCCGACACTCGTTCATGGAGGTTCCGAGGCCTTGGAGGCTCTCAGCGGCCAGTATGGTCAACCGCGATTTGACCTGGCACTGTTGGACGTGGACATGGGACCGACGGGGGGAATCGAATTGGCACGAGCGATTAAGACGCGAGCGGAAGGCGCTGATCTCCAACTCGTGCTCCTTGCCTCGTTCGGACGGCGGGGAGATGCTAAAATAGCCAGAGAAGCGGGGCTAGCCGCCTACCTGACGAAACCGATTCGTGAACGGCAATTGCATGATTGTCTTGTGGCGGTCATGACACAGCGTCCTGATTCTTCCTGCGCGCCGGCTGAAAGAGCGTCACTCTCGCTCATTACTCGGCATACCCTTGCAGAAACCAAGGCCCAGGTGGATCTTCGCGTGCTTTTGGCCGAGGATAACATCATCAATCAAAAAGTGGCGGTTCGCCTCTTCCAGCGGCTGGGCTACCGAATCGACGTGGTGGCCAACGGACGTGAGGTCCTCGAAGCGCTGTCTCGTATTCACTATGACGTCGTGTTCATGGATTGCCAGATGCCGGAAATGGACGGCTTTGAAACCACGCACCTCATCCGGGAACGGGAGACGTTCGGAACTGTTTCAAGTTCCAAGTTTCAGGTTGCAAGCACGAGACCGGAGCCTTCCGACCTCCAACCTGAAACTCGAAACACGAAACCTGAGACTTCCCATCGTGTGCCGATCATCGCCATGACGGCGAATGCCATGCAGGGAGATCGTGAACAATGTCTGGCGGCGGGGATGGATGACTATATCTCTAAACCCATTTCGATAGACGCGTTGGCCAGCGTACTGGATCGTATGAATCGGGAGCACAGGCACGTGCAATCTAGGAAAGGTCAAGAAGCCGCGTAGCTCATGCGCTCTGTCTACGGTCTGTCTCCGATCAACTGAAGGGTCAACTGTTGGGGCTTTGCGATGCGCGGGTTCGACCGGGCGGATGGACTTACAGGAATGGAGAGCTCAGGCACATGGCCCACCGGCTGGCTCTCAACCGTACAGAGAGGAGACAGGAGTTCGTGTAAAGTCCCTCGACAAACACCGCAACGATGGCGGCCCGGTTGGATCGTCTTTCGCTGTCGTCTATAAATCCGTCCACAGTCAGCGCACCGCCAGGTGAATCGCGATAAGGCAAGTACTTCCTGCTCCAGTGAGTGGTACGTCGTGATCGCCACTTCTCCTGTTCGGTTCATCTCCGTCATCTTTCGCAAGAAGGCGAGACCATGATCAGGTCGACGCTTCAAGAGGTCGAATTGCCATTGATGAATCATCTCATGCGCGATCGTGTTCAGGAGTTCCTGTTCTGCATATGGTGTCCGGTCGGCAAGCTTCACAAAGAGAGGGAGCGACAGGCGAATCTCTCGACTGCCTTGGCGGGTGGATGTTCTGGGTCCTCCACGGCTGGCGAACATACCAACTGAGGAAGTTAAGCGAGGACTCCACACAATCGCGATCGAAGGAAGTGAACCGGAAAAATACCGCTTGTTCAGATGCTGCCAACGGGTCTGCAGTTCGCCAGGGGTAGGAAGAAGCCAGGTTGGTTCACTGGTCATGGGTCACCTCATCCTAACTCTTCAATCACCGCCGCGGCCAGTAATGGCAGCATAATCTCGTGGTGGCCCGTCAAGGAATACCCCTGACCGCCTTTCTGCGTGGGGCGCCGCACGACGTTGGTCTGAGGACGATAGTGAGAAAGGAAATCCAGGTTGACCGTGGTGATGTTCGCAATGGAGTGACCCAGGTTTCGACCAAGCGACAAAGTCTTGAGGAAGACTTCCGGAAGAATCACAGCCGATCCGATATTCAGATACACGCCGCCCTCCATTCCAGCGACGACGGCGGTGAGGCGTCTGAAGTCAAGAAGGGACGTGGCTCCGATGGCCGCTCCATCTGCGGAAGGATGCATGTGAATGATATCGGTGCCCACAGCTACATGCACTGTGACCGGGATGCCGAGCCGTGTACCGGTGGCAAGAATGCTGAACGAGTGGTTGGGAAATTGAGCAGCAGCGTGGTTCATGTAACGCCCAATGGCCTCGCCAAGCCCATGGCCGTCCTTCGCACCGCGCGTGATGGCTTCATTGAGCATGCGCCCTGTTTCCTCCGCCATACCAAAGCGACCTTCGTCAATTTCAGTGTCCACCTCTTCAGAGGTGTGACCCATGAAGGCCAATTCGAAGTCATGAATGATTCCCGCTCCATTCATGGCCACGGCCGTGATGACGCCTCGCTTCATTAAGTCCGTGATGATTGGCGCAAGCCCCACCTTGATGACATGGGCTCCGATCCCGACGATCACTGGACGATGCTTGCGATGGGCCTTCACGATGGCCCTGGTGACGGCCCGCAGCGTCTTGACGGCTAAGATATCAGGGAGACCGCTATAGAATGTCGAAAACGAACCCCCACGCTTCCATGATGTCACGAAGTCCGAGAGTCGCACCTTGCTATGCCGTTTTTTCAACGGATAGGTCTTGAGGTCCGATACATTGATCGGAGGGATCAAGGAGGGTAGCTGGGGTGGGGGAGTCCGATCAGGAGGTTTTCCCAAGGAGATGATCCTCCACCAGTTCGCACAACACGTGGCCGAGTGTAATGTGGGTTTCTTGGATGCGTGAGGTAACAGTAGAAGGCACGACGAACGGATAGTCGACCAGGCCGGCAAGCGTACCGCCGGACATCCCGGTCCACGCGACCGTCGTCAAGCCCCCTTCGCGTGCAGCGGTAATCCCCTTCAACACATTCGGAGAATTTCCACTGGTGCTGATACCGATGGCGATGTCGCCGGCTCTCCCGTGCGCCCGCACTTGGCGGGCGAACAGTTCCTCATACCCATAGTCATTAGCGATGCAAGTAATGGCTGCAATATCCGTCGCTAGGGCAATGGCCGGTAACGGCATCCGCTCGCGCTTGTAACGCCCGACAAACTCCGCCGCAATGTGGGCTGCGTCCGTCGAGCTGCCACCGTTACCGAACAGCAGAACTTTATTGCCGTTGGTAAAGGCGTTGGCGATGACAGTGGCAACCTGGATGATACGGTCGGCGTGTTCACGCGCAAACTGTTGCTTGACGCGAGCGCTTTCCGCAAAGGCTGTCAACACAACCGTTTGCATGATCGCGATTCTAGGCGAGGCGAGTCAGCGTGTCAAACCGAACCGCCGTGACCCTTAGGATTTCACTGGCACCGAAGTTCCGGTCTGTCTGATGGCATTCATCGCCAACGCAATCATGGAGCCGACATCGGAGACGCTTGCCGGAAGGATGAGGGTGTTGGTCGCCTTTGCGAGTTCGCCGAATTTTCCGATGTATTGTTCGGCGACACGCAGCTGAACAGCCTCTTGCCCGCCGGGAACTTGAATGGTCTCTGCGACCTTTCGGAGACCCTCGGCCGTCGCCTGCGCGATGGCGAGTATGGCGGCTGCGGCCCCCTCGGCTTCATTGATCTGCTGTTGTTTCTTGGCTTCGGATGCCTTAATGACTTGCTGTTTCTCTCCTTCGGCCTGATTGATTGCGGCGTCGCGTTCGCCTTCAGAGGTCAATATCAGCGCCCGCTTTTCACGCTCCGCACGCATCTGTTTTTCCATGGCGTTCAAGACATCCTTCGGCGGAGTGATGTTTTTGATCTCGTACCGTAGCACCTTGACTCCCCACGGTTCCGAGGCCTTATCCAATTCGTTGACGACTTGTGCGTTGATCGTCGTCCGGGCTTCGAAGGTTCTATCCAGTTCGATCTTGCCGATCTCGCTCCGCAGCGCCGTCTGGGCGAGTTGTGAAAGCGCGAAGTGGTAGTCGCTGATCCCGTAAGATGCCCGCTCCGGATTCAGGACCCGCATGTACAGGATGCCATCGACATGGACTTGGACGTTGTCACGGGTAATGCAGATTTGTTCCGGAATATCGACCGCGCTTTCTTTTAAGATGTGCCTGTATCGAATCACGTCGATGAACGGGACGAGGATATGGAATCCCGCATCCAGCGTGGAACTATATTTTCCCAAACGCTCCACGACATAGGCGCTCTGTTGGGGAACCACGACCGCCGTTTTGGCAATGACGATTAAGACAATCACCGACAAGATGATCACGACAAACGTTCCGCCTTCCATGCCCACACCTCACTCGCTAATGAGCGCGTTATTCTGATTTTACCCAGAGCATCAGACCATCCACTTTGACGACCGTTGCGCGTTGACCCGATAGAAGGGGAACGGCTCCGATGTTCCGTGTGCTCCACGTGGAGCCACGCAACTCGGCCTTACCCGTGTATCCTGGCCGGAGTTCCTCAAGGAGAATCGCCGACTCTCCAACCATGCTGTCCATGACCTGTGGCGGATGGCCTTGCGTAAGACGAATCAGCGGTCTGCGCAGCAGCAGTAGCGAAAGGACCGCCAGGATGGAGAATAAGAGCCACTGTAACCAGTCGGCTTGTACCACATTCATACCAACCAGAGCACCAACGATCACTGCAGCAATACCGAAAAATAAAAGATAAAATCCGCCCGGTGACACCATCTCTGCGCCGGCCAAAGCCAATCCTAGAAATATCCAATACCACCAGATCATCGAATGGACCTCGTTACGTACGGCAAGGCAGTGTGAGGGAATGTGATGCTGGAAAAGTCTAGGCTTGATTTCTCGGTGCGTCAAGCGACACTCGGTTTGAATGCCCGAATTGATCACCAGCAAGGGCGATGATATAGTCCGCGCACAATGGCACTGGATCAACCTATCAAAGCGCTTGTCATCGCGTTCGTCGATGACGCATCATCGGCAGTGTATTCGATCAACAGGCTCAAGCCGGAAGCGTTGTGTTTTGTATTGCCGGAAGCAAGCAAGGCGTTGGTGGAGTCTGCTATACAGCCGAATATCCAACAGATGCCCAGGCGGTGGGATTGGATTGTCTTGGCAGATACCGCTGAGTTCTCTACCACCTATCAACCTCTTGCTCGATCGCTCCCAGACCTCCTGCAGACATGGGAGATACAACCGGGTGAGCTGGTTGTGGACTTGAGTGGAGCGACCGCGGCGATGGCGTCCTCGCTCTCCCTGGTGACGCTACCCTGGACTTCCCGGTTGATCGAACTGCGCCCGGAGCGCGAAGGGCTGGGAGGTGATCGTGTCGGGCTAGACTCGAAGACGCTGGTCTGGACACAGAGTAATCCGTGGGATGAGCAGGCCACGGTATCTCGTCGTGAAGGGTGCGAATTGTTCAATCAGGGCCTGTTCGATGCAGCGGTCAAATTATTTCGTGAAGTAGAACTACGGGTCAGTGGCGGACAAAAGCCGTTGTATCGAGCGTTCGCCGATTTGGCGGAGGGGTATGGATTGTGGGAACGGTTTCACTATCGTCAAGCCTGGGACAAATTGAAAACCGCCATGAAGGCCATCGAGATGGCTTCGCTCTGGGGCGGACCGCCCGGGTTGAAGGCGGTCGTGCCGCCGATTAAAGCTAACGCAGGGTTTCTCGAAAAGCTCGTCCTTGACCCGGCTGAGGTCAAAGAATTCGTACCGTTGGATGTCCTGGCGCATGCCCACCGCCAGCTCCTTTTTCGCCGGAATCCTGAAGCGGCCATGATCGCTCTCGTTCGGGCGCTGGAGGGGTTCGCGCAAGTTCGACTCCATAAGGCGCACAAAATCAAGAGCTGGGATGTCTTGCCGGAGCAGCTCCCGCAAGCACTGCAGGAAATTTGTCGAACCTGTTATTTGGAAGACATCGACGGCAAGTACAAGTTGCCGCTCCAAGCACAGTTTCGGGTGTTGGCGGGGCTAGGCGATCAACTGGGCCAAGCCTTTCTCAGAGAATGGCAGAAGATGAAGCCGCTGTTGGACGCGGCGAGTCATGGGTTGTTAGGGCATGGCTTTGAACTCGTCAAGTCAGAGAGAGTACAGCAGCTGTATGATGTGGTCGTCCGACTCACCGGTACTGCGGAGTCGTCACTCCCGAAGTTTCCCGTCCTGCGTCTCTAGGAGTTGAAGATAAAGCGCGACCTCGATTGCAGACCCAGCCGTCAAGCGCATTATCCCATGGCCACTGCTCTCGAACCGTGAGCCAGTCTGACCATGTGGGCGTAATGGGATGCTGATTAAGCCAATGTCGTCTCCGATGGAAATCAAAGTCTATTACGAAGATACCGATTGTGGCGGGGTTGTCTACTACGCCAATTATCTAAAATATTTTGAGCGGGCCCGTACCGAATATCTTGAAATACGAGGTTGTTCGATCGCCGACTGGATGCAACGGGGTGTGGTCTTTGTCGTGGTACATGCGGAGGCACACTACTACTCGGCTGGCCGATATGGAGAAACGTTGATAATTGAGACGGATGTCGCTGATGTGACACGGGCCACCGTCACATTCTCACATGTGGTGCGTGAAAAGTTGAGCAACCGAATTGTCGTCAAAGGATCGGCTCGTCTCGCAGCCACAGACCATCATGGGAAAGTACG
>JBGSIO010000069.1:0-16653 GCA_041742455.1 Nitrospira sp.
TTACCGGTAGGAGTCCCTTATGTCCAAACCACGACCAGCACCGTTACGGGAAAGAGATATCACCCGGCAGATCGCCCGGGAATACTATAAAGAGTTTGATCAGCTCATTGAGAGCGATGTGATCATCGTCGGCGCGGGGCCATCGGGGCTTATCTGCGCACGTGATCTCGCGACAATGGGATTTCGAACCCTTCTCATCGAACAGAGCTTGGCGCTCGGTGGTGGATTCTGGTCCGGCGGCTATCTCATGAATAAAGCAACCATCTGCGAGCCGGCGAATGAGATCCTCGAAGAGGTCGGCGTCCCGTGCAAACAAATCAAGGAGTGTGAAGGGATGTATATGGTCGATCCCCCACACGCCACAGGTGCCCTGATCGCGGCCGCCTACAACGCCGGTGCGAAGATTATGAATCTGACCCGAGTACTGGACTTGATCCTCCGCAATGATGGTTTGCTGGAAGGGGTCGTCGTCAACAACACCACTGCCGAGATGGCTGGTCATGATCTGATCCACGTCGATCCAATCGCCCTTGAGAGCAAAATCGTGGTGGATGCCACCGGCCACGATGCCGTCGTGGTTGAGCTTCTTCATAAACGGAATCTGTATAATAAGGTACCAGGAAACGGAGCGATGTGGGTGGCACGATCTGAAGAGGAGATCATGGACCGAACGGGGGAGGTCTATCCCAATTGTTTCGTGATCGGCTTGGCAGTCGCCGCCGTCTACGGCACACCGCGAATGGGCCCTGCCTTCGGATCAATGTTGTTGTCCGGTCGGTACGGAGCGGAATTGATTAAGAAGAAACTGAAACAGGAGTAACGTCAACCGTCATTCGTTAAGCCCCTGGGGACACGAGACCATTCTAAACAGGAATGACGAATGACCAAAGACGTGTAATAAGTATGGACGTTCAGGATTTCCTCCTTCAAGGCGAAGGGCGCGAAGAAGACAAGCGCCAGGCGTGGACTCTGTTTCAACAGGCCTTTGAGCGACAGATGAAAGGGGAACTTGAAGAGGCAGTCAACCTCTACAAGCAATCGATCGCAACCCATCCAACTGCCGAGGGCTACACGTTCTTGGGCTGGACCTATAGCTTCATGGGACGACTTGATGACGCCATTGAGGAATGTCACAACGCCATCGCGCAAGACCCAGACTTCGGCAACCCCTATAATGACATCGGTGCCTATCTCATTGAAAAAGGTGAATTCGACGAAGCTATTACGTGGTTTCTGAAAGCGATGCAGGCGAAGCGGTACGAAAGCCCGGCCTATCCGCACCTCAATCTTGGTCGCGTGTATGAACGCAAAGGGAACTGGACTGAGGCCATCGATTCGTATAAGAAAGCGCTCACGTTGGATCCTAACTACAAGCTTGCCAGGAAGGCCCTCGGCCGGCTGGTGAGCTCACTGAACTGACGCTATACGCTGATGCACAAAACTATCCTCGTCGCCATTACTGATCTGTTTTTCTATACCAAAGTCCGAGATGTGTTACGCCAACCGGAGTACCAGCTTGAAAAAGCGCGTGCGCAACAGGACATTCTCGATAAAGCCGTTTCCACCAGTCCGAGGGCGATCGTTCTTAATATGAACGACCTCACGCTCGATGCGTTTCAGGCCTTGGAAACCCTGAAGGCCGATCCACGGGTACAAGCCATTCCGACGTTGGCCTTTGCCAATCATGAAGAAGTGGAGACGTGGAACCGCGCCAAGGCGCTTGGTGTGACCAAGATCGTGTCCCGCAATGAATTTTCAGCTCGAACGAGGGATCTTGTCGAAGAAATCATCAAGGGCCATGTCGTCGCGCCGTAACGCCAAAACGTCTTGATGTCCTAATGACCTTCGGCTTGAATACTTTAAGACTTTCTAACTGAAATTGAACATGAAACAATCGCGCCTTCAACTCCAACACATCCAACTCAGAGCAACCCTTGAAGAGGTAACCGGCTGGAGCGTGCCGGCTCACTATGGCGATGTCGCTGCCGAGCATCGCGCCGTCCGCCAAGCCGTAGGGATTGCCGATCTCTCCCATCGCGGCAAGGTCAGGGTCACGGGAGAGGATCGTGTGAAGTGGCTTCAAAGCGTCATCAGCAACGATATACTTCCCCTCCAACCTGGACAAGGCCGCTACTCCAGCTTTCTCACCCACAAGGGCAAGATCCTCACCTACTTCCGCCTCTATATGCAAAACGATGCGGTCCTGCTGGAAGATGTCGGCGAGATTGGCGACACCACGTTTCAGTCCTTGCGCAAATTCCTGCTCTACGGGACCAAAGCCAAGATGGAAAACTGCGGTGAAAGTTTAGGGTTGCTCTTGATCAGCGGGCCAAAGGCCGCCCATGTGGTGCAATCTGCGTTTGGTGTTGACGCCACGGACTTGAAACCGGTCGATTTTGTCACGGCGCAAATCAGCGGCCACCCCGCTCTAGTTGTACGCACCGAGGAAACGGGGGAGGTCGATCTCGAGGTCTTCATTCCGGCAGATGGTCTGCTGACCGCATGGACCAATGCTATGCAGGCTGGAGCCAAGCTCGGCATCAAGGCTATTGGGAGCCACGCACGAGAAGCCTTGCGCTTGGAAGCCGGCATCCCGAAGGCCGGGCCAGATCTGAACGAGGAGATTGTCCCTCCTGAAGCCAATCTCCAGGGTAAAGCCTTCAGCCTGAGCAAGGGCTGCTATCCAGGACAAGAAGTTGTCGCGCGCATGGATACCTACGGCAACGTGCGCCGTAAGCTGGTTGGGTTAGTCCTCAAGGACTCAGTCATTCCACCCCACGGTGCCAAGCTCTATAGCGGTGATCGTGAGGTAGGCTGGATCAGCAGCGCGGTCCATTCCCCTCAACTGAACAAGGTCATTGCCTTCGGCTTTCCCCTGCGCGATTTCAGTACACCTGGAACGGAGCTAGCCATAGAATTCGAGAGTAGCAAACACGCAGCCACCATTCACCCTCTCCCCTTCTATACCAGACACTAACGCTATACCCTCGAAGACAGTATGTCCCTTGATGAGCAGAAAGAACGCGTCGTACTCACCCCCTACCAAGCGGCCGGCGAGCTAACGGGCATCACCAAATTGGTCGACGAGTTTTACTTCAACATGGATACGCTGCCAGAGGCCGAAACGATCCGAAGCATGCACCCACCTGATCTCGCCGAATCACGTAAGAAGCTGACTTATTTCCTGTGCGGCTGGCTAGGAGGCCCGAGGCTGTTTCATGAACACTATGGCCCAATCAGTATTCCTGGCGCTCATAAACGGTTCCCAATAGGGTACGAGGAACGAGATGCATGGCTCCTCTGTATGCAGCGAGCCATCGCTGTCCAGCCGTACAGCGACCAGTTCAAGGACTATCTTCTGGCTGCCCTTAGCATTCCTGCGGAACGAGTCAGACAGGTGAATGCGGGAGAGGTCTGATGCTTGGCGTCCACAGACTGATCCCTTCCCCCTCGCCCCCCCCATTCCTCACACGCACATTAGAGATACATCGCTGAATCCTTCTGGATACAGAGCCTTTGATCAGACCGTGACGGTATAGCGAAGATATCTCTTTTAAAATCAGAGCTATGAATATGAGTTCCTAGCCTTTCGGACAAGGCGTTCGTGTGGCACTTTCTTTGCTGATCCAACAGAGTGTATCCGGCAACATTCGTGGAACGTGACCACCCATGTAGGCCCATGGCTGATCATCTGAGTCTTGGCACGGCTGAGAGAAAGTGCAGGCCTACTATCGAGGAATAGGCGAGAAGGGGCCAGCGCTGTAAGCTGGCCGGTAGGTACTGAGGACATCAAAAGATGGGCTTCTCCTTCTACAACCACGCAAAGCAAAATCTCTCCCTCTCACCCCAGGGAGAATCGGTTTCGATCGGATGTGAAGCGTGGATCGACGTGAGCCGGTTTTGTGCCACCGAAAAGCCCGTGCACCATACCGCTAGAACTTCCTCCGATAGCTCTCTAACGAAGTCGCTCACCGACCTCCGCAGAAAGTTTCGGAGAAGTTATTCTGAAGGGCGTGACTAAGGCAAGCGAAGACCATCCAGCCTTCTCTTCGCCGTTCTTAGTTTGCCTTCCCTGGATACTACACACGGTCTCGCTAAGCATTGAAGAAGCTGATAGGATTTCCCCCGCTCCTAAGATGATCAGTTAGAACACACAAGCCTGCTTAATAGTTGGACTTAGTAGATGGGAAATCCGAGAAGTCTATTGGCGCGCTACCGTCAACTCGGTCTTTGGGGGCGCATCAGTGTCTGGGGTTCTTTCGCATCGATTATTGGCCTCTGGCTATTTTTCTTGTGGCCACAGACACCAAGCGTAAATCAATCATCAAACTTAAACCAATCGACTGGCAGTACCATAATCCAATCCGGACGCGACGCAGTCATCAATGGAAGCGGTGCGCGATCCCAGAGCATCCGTATAAAGTATTCAAACAAACAAGTAATTACGATCTCTAACGTCCCTGGCGATTACAACCAATCACTAAATTTAGACAACACCGCAACTCTCGTACCAACTGGACCACACAATAACGAATTCGTAACGCTGACCTGGCCTTCTGGAGCAACGCTGACGATTTCGGAACCTGTTGCTGGCGATCACTACAAATTGCCCGGGACAGATGCAGAAATCGAGTTTGGAACTGGCGCAACTTATCGTGACGCAACCCTTATTGGGCCGTCTCGAAATGTCTTGTTTAATACAGGAGAACATCGAGTACGTCTGCTGCGTGCCCAGGAAAGGGTCTTTCGCGTGGCACTAGATTCAATCAGGGACAAGCATAGCACCGACCGACCGATGTTCTTTGAGTACACCTTTATCATTTCGGAAATCGACTCTACATATGAGAATATCCGTCGGGCTGTTGCTGAAGACGATTATGGCCCAGAAGAACTCCTGCGAGCATTCCGCGAGTTACCTGAAGGAACGCTACGATTTAAACTCCGAGAAGTAGTACGAGAGAAGCCAAATATTGTTCGACTACAAGCAGGCGGGAAAGCAATGTTGTTTGACCCCGTTAGACGGCAAGTCTCATTCCAAATGACTACCGTTGACGGACGCCCAGTAGCCCTTGAACGCCCACTAAATGCACCAGCAGACAGAACCGGGAGGCATATTATCTATATTGCATGGCATGAGCGAAAAGGTGCCAAGCTTTCGATCGATGGGCAAAATCTCAAGGATGAACTCAATTGATCACTCGGCACTGCGCTTACGTGGCTCAGCCGCAACTCGGCAGAGGGCCAGATGGCGTAGGAACGCAATATGTTAACTGTCGGTATCAATACATCCATTGAGGGTGATCCAGGCAACTATTTGAGTTGCGTTCGTTGCCACAAAGTTGGTGGATCACCGCAATTAGTGGCAGCATCGAGCATGATTACGCTCCAGTCTGCGATCTGTATGAACGGCACCCCAGGCCAGCTTTGCTCAAGCGCTTGTGGCGACAGCACGGGCGAAGGAATGACAGGACCTATCCAGCTATAGAGACTTAGGATCGAAATAGGAGGTTCTTATGATAACTCACAGCTTACTTCCTCACCACCGTTTGGCAATGCTCACGCTGTTTCTCGCTCCTACAATGACATATGCGATATCAGGCATGGACATGTCGCATAGCGGGCATGAGAAGCCAAGTTCCTCCCTCTCGGAGAGTATGGGTGAGCCGATCAACTCATCGGAGGCTGAGATCGAGATGACCTACAGTGCCGATGGGAAGACGGCCATCTTCGTCTCGGGTCGCAAGGGGAGCATCCCCTCACCTGGAGTGCCATACAACTTCGATATCTGGATGTCCCACTATGTGAACGGCGCGTGGGAAGAACCGATGCATCTGGGACCGGGCATCGATCCGACCGTGGGTCCGAACATCAATACATCAGCATGGGAACTGGAACCGAGTCTTTCTGGTGACGGAAACGTCATTTATTTCACGAGGTACGAGCCGGCCAATCTGTCGACTGGCGACCTCTACGTGACCCAGAAGATCAACGGTGTTTGGCAACCGGCCAGAAATTGGAATGATGTCCCGGAACTTCCCCACCTTAATGCGTCGACCGGCGAAGAGCATTGTCCAATTATTGCCTCCGACAGCCTCATCTACTTCAACTATCAGCAGCCGGGAATCACGCAAGACAGTGACGTCTGGAAAGTCGAGAAGAAAGATGGAGTCTGGCAGAAACCTGAGAGTCTCGGCCCCCGCATCAATTCCCCTTACCGTGACCATATGCACTGGACCGGGCTCTCGAAGGATGGGAAGAGCCTCATCATCACCAGTACCCGTCCGGACATGGGTTCGCGAGGGGGACATGACATGTGGATTTCCTACCAGAACCCAAAAGGCGAATGGCAAGAGCCTCTGAATCTTGGTGATACGATCAACACAGCCGGTGAAGATATGTGTTGGACTTTTACGCCGGACGGCAAGACGTTCACGGGCGGTTCAGGGCCTCGTGATTCATACAATCACGATATCATGTGGGTCCACAAAGACGATGTTCCGCTGCTAAAGAATTTTGAGCCGATCGGGCCACCGCCCAATTTGTTCGCCACCGGCAAAAAACAGTCCAGCGATACAAAATGACGGTACTGACAGGACCAGGGGATCTGGAATACTATCGCAGCTACTGGTAGTGCTGGGCTTGCGTGAGAAAGAGGTTGGTGTAGAGGCCTTGCTGCGCCATCAATTCATCGTGCGTCCCTTGTTCTATAATTTGTCCCTGATCCACCACGAAGATGCGGTCCGCCATTTTGACCGTAGACAGCCGGTGGCTGATGAGGATCGCCGTGCGCCCCTGCGCCAATTCATGAAACCGCTCGAACAATTCTGCTTCTGCCTTGGCATCCATCGCACTGGTGGGCTCATCGAGAATCAGAATTTGTGAGTCTCGGAGGATGGCCCTGGCAAGCGCCACCTTCTGCCACTCACCAATGCTCAATTCATGCCCACCATCGAACAGTTTGCCGAGCAACGACTCATACCCGTTCGGCAAGCGTTCAATGGTCTCATGGATGCCAGCCTGTTTCGCCGCCTGAACAATAGCAAACGGGTCGGCACCGGAGGTTCTCACGCCCAAGGCAATATTGTCTTTTGCCGAGAGCTGAAACTTAACAAAATCCTGAAAGATCCCGCTCACAGCACCGCGGACCTCAGCAATGGGATAGTCCCGAAGATCGGTCTGGTCAATCATGATACGCCCATTGGACGGATCGTAAAGCCGACACAGGAGCTTCACTAGCGTCGTCTTCCCAGCGCCGTTCGCTCCAACGAAGGCAACATGCTCCCCCGGTTCGATCGAAAACGTGAAATCTCGGATCGCGACACGTTCCTCGTGTGGGTACTGGAACGACACATGGTCGAATACCACCCCTTGCGTGATCGGACGAGGGAATGACTTCGGATGTGCTGAGGTTGATAGGCGGGACTTGATGTTTAAGAACTCATCCAAGGTCGTCAAGAACAGGTTGCTTTCATAGAGGTTCGAGACACTCTGTCCAAAACTCTCCAGAAATCCTGAGGCCCGCTGCACCGCCTGGAAACAGATGACCAAGTCGCCTACCGTGAATATCCCATGGAATGTTCGGACCGCCACAAAACCGCAGATTCCAAATACACCGGCCACGCCGATGACTTGCGTAGCAAGGGTCTTGAGCGCCCAGCGACGCTCCAAGCTGATTCGCTCCTGGCGCAGCACCGACCGGGTGTCCTGGAACCATGTTCGCAATCGAGCACCGAGATCAAACAACCGAACTTCTTTAGCCGCGGTTGCTTGCGTCAACAACGCGTTAACGTACCAGGCCTTCCGCTCAAGCGGAATTCTAGTCCGTTCCCACGCATAGAACATGTTGGATCGCTGAAGACGGACCAAGAAATAGGGAATCGCGGTCACAACGAGGACGGGAATGATCCCCCAATGCAGCCACCACAGAATTGCCCCCATCGAGAGCAAGGAAATGGTGTTCTGTCCCAATTGAAGCACATCATTGAGAATCGCCGTCGGTCGGTAGGGAGCTTCTTCTTGGGCATGATGTAGCGTGTCTTGATATTGCGCATTCTCATAGTATTCGAGATCGACCTCCACCGACTTGGCCTGAAGGACTGCATACATGTGATCCGTGACGACTTGGGCCTGTATTTTGGAAATCAGGCCAGCCACCACGCTCAGCATGACACTGACCGCTGCAACACCCGCTAGCCCAGCAAGAATAGTGATGATTCTGGTCAACGAAGAGTCATCCGATGGCATCTTCAGCCCTTCGGTGACAGCATCAATCAACAGCTTCGTGAGATAGAGCACGAGCAGCGGCAGGAGACCCTGGAGAACGCGCACCACGATATTGCCGAGAGTCAGACGGGGACTGCTCTGCCACACGAACGAAAGAGCTCGGCGAACCGTGAGGACGAACGGCCCTAGCCGCTTCGTCATGTTATTCATGAGCAGCTCAAGCACCACGCACCCCTTGTCAAGGCTCCATCACTTGGAAACTTTGAGGCCGGATCACAGAGTCCCGACCCACCAGTTGTGTGAGATCGTGTGGATAGGAAAAGGTGACTGTAAAGTATTGCCAGTGCAATCCCGGCTCATGAAAAGCTTCCGAGTCGAGGGTGACCCAAGCATGCCCATCAAGGCCGTCCGCCTCCCGCCTAACTCCACAATGAAACCGTACCGGGTAGCCCATTTGCCGAGCGAATCGATAGAGCGCCAATGCGCGGGGGAAGCAATTGCCTCTTTTATTGTACGGAAACAACCGGAGCCACCGATCGACATAGTATGCGAGGATTCTCATCTCCGCATCGTCCGGTTCAGCGCGGGGTGAGAGCGGGCGGACTTGGTCGAGCACATTCGGCAATGTCTGGAATCGCAACGCAATACGAATCCGCAACAACACAACGCCAACCCGAAGGATGGTCCAGTACTTGCCCACAAGCGAGAATCCTATCGGACCCATGAAGCCCGCCTCAAGCCCATTTCATTCATGCGACACCAGCCGTGACGTCGCAACATCCCTATGAATCGTTCTCCCCGACTGTGCTAGCCTACGAACATTAACTCGTGAGACGCCTAGCCCATGAACGCAAACCAACGATTAATCGCTCCACGAATTCTAGGCGCCAAGAGACGCTTCACCTCTCGGTGAAGTGGGGCGATGATGCGAGCGAGACACGAAAGAGCGAGACGCCCATGGCACCATGAAGGAGGAATCGTGGCCATAGGACTGTCGGCACGACACAACAGCAAGCCAAACCGCCAGCGCTCCCACCATGAATCTTTCAAGGAGAAATAGAGCGCCCCTGCCTGTTCCTCGGTTATCCCCTCATACGCGTCTGACAGCAAGTCAGCCGGCATCCGGTGAGCAAGTGCCATGACCTCTACGTCGGTTTCGATCCGTTCAAGCACGACTGCCGGTAGGGGCGCATCCAGCAGGAGATGCGCGACCGCCAAGCCCAGATGGAGCATGCGTCGGCAGCGCCAGTTCGAGGCATGCACAAAGATCTGATTCCAGTCTAACTCCGGATAAGCGCGGACAAGTTCCGCCACGTCACAGACCCATTTCAAGTGCTCCCACGCATGCTTCGACCCATGGACACACAGGACAATCAGCAGAATTTCTGGTGCCAATCCTGGGACGGTCTTATTGTCGAACGCCACAGAGATCTGCCGTTCCCAGAACTCAGGGCGATCTAACCGAAAGGCAAAATGCTGGTGAGCCATCAGCCATTGGAGATCAACGCGACAGAGCGTCCGCCTTTTCACAAACACCTGGTGCGGCCCGTCATCATGGTGCGAATCACTCTGCTCGGCGACCACACTTCTTCGCTCATAGCCCAGCGTGGATAAGACAGCCTGCGCCTCCTCCAGGGAGCCTTCGGAGACAAGCAGATCGAGGTCGGTAAAATCTCGGAGCGCCAGGTCGTGATAGGCCAGCACCGCAAGAGTCGCCCCTTTGATGGGAATGACCGGGACCCCATGTGCGATGAACGTTTCACACAGGGTGATGAGTTCTTGAGCGAGCGCTCTGTTGAGTAGTGCACCGACTTGGGTTTTCTGCCTCAATCGGACGAATGATTCGGTCGGCACGAGGTCGGGTGCGACCCTCGACAAGCTTCCATGCAGTAGCGGAACCACTCCATGATACTCGGCCATATCAAGGACAACCGACCAATCAAGCGACTCTTGGGCTCGCTGCCGGATTCGGGTCTTAAGATTATCGGTCAAGGCTGTGCGGGCGGACCAGACGAGCAGTTCCGCTTCCGGGGCCAGAAGAAATTGTCGCGCCATAGGCCGTGCCGTCATGCGTGCATCTGCTCCAGGAGCGGCGTGATCAGTTTTGGTAGATCAAGGATATCACGGCCAAAGTGCAAGCGGTAACACGCGACCTGCCGCACAAGTTTCGCTAGGACCTGAAACTCACGCATGGCGACTTCGGTATCATAGACCAACAAAGCCTGAGGAAGGAGAAGCTCCATTGCGCGGCTCTTGGGAAGGGGCTCTAGATGGCTCCGAGGGGCGTCAATGACCTGCGGAAACAGTACCAGCGCCGGCCGGCAAGAGGCCCCGATCGAGGTTGGATAGAGCTCCTCCGCATAAAAAGCCCGTTTAGGGAAGCCTGGGTGAAGAAAGTCATCGGGCGCATCGCGCAGTTCTGGGAAAAAGGCAATCGTGTCTTCCGTGACATTGATCTTGATCGGAAAGGGAAGCAGCTCGACATGGTCCCCGGCATCTCGGAACAATGGATGATCATCCGACAGATACCGATAGCCGGACCGGAGCAGCGAGATGAAGGACGTCGTCTTCCCGCGTCCGCTATTCCCCGGTATGAGAATCCCGCGGCCATTCTTCTCCAACGCCGTGGCATGGACCGTGTAGAGATCTCGGCGCCGTAAGAGCTCGATCAACGCAAGATGAAACAAGTATTCAATCAAACTCGCGTGCATCTTCTGCGGCCTGACCAGATACCCATCGGCTCGACCCTGCGCGCCATTGATCACCAGCACTCCGGCATCGAAAAAGTCTGCGATCAGTCGCCCACCATCCTGAATCACCTCGTGTGGCAAATCAGTCTCCGGTCGATCTCCGATCGCCGCTCCAGTTCCCGAGGATAGTTGATGCGCGGCGGATGAGATGGTCAGCGGAATTTCAGTTCGGTCTTGTACCGCCTGAAACCTCAGAGTGAGGGGTACGGACGCATCGAGTGAGTCTCGCCGAAAATGCCTCAGTAATTCATTCACCGGTTCAACTAGCCAGGGAGATGTCGCGGTAAATCGCACTGACGTGCCATACAGGGAAAACAGATAGTCGGTCCTAGGCTGCGCGACCACACCAATCGTCATGCTTCCCTCACGTGGTTGGTTGGAGACTGATTATTCGACACAGTAGGATGAAAAGGGCTGGCTGATTCTCACGAACCAGCCAGCTCCCCCGCTTCTCCAATAAGCAAGCGGCCTCTCCAACTAACGGCCCCACTTACCCCAATTACCCCAGTTTCCCCAATTACCTCGATGCCCACGCCCGTTGCCATAGCCCGACTTGGTCGCGGTGATGTCCCGCAACAGTTCATGCTTCGACAGAGCCGGCTGTACATATGACTCTTTCTTCATGCTGCTTCACCTCCTTTCTTGTTGGAGTAGCCCCTCCTGGATCAGCTCATTCACCAGGGTGACGAGATCGTCAAGGGCTCGTTCGGGAGCGACATCAAAACGGTCACAGAGGATCGAGTGGATGTCGCTGATTGTCTGATGGCCGGTACAATGTTCCCAGATGACACTGCCTACCCGGTTGAGCGTGTAGTAGCGGCCGGTGCTCAGGTCCAATAGTACTGTCTCTCCATCCATGTTCGTGCCTTGCACATCGCGGTTTTGGCGGAGAACAATTTGCTGTAGCATTAAAGGATTGACGAGGTCAGGTACTGTGCTATGAGGTGAGAGTGCGTGGGGGAGGTTAGACATGGGTATTTCCTCCATGAGCGATGAAACTGATTGAGATAGGCATCAATGGGCGTTGTGAGGATGTAGCACGATGGAAACGAATCGATAACTATGCTTTCGAGGGAGGAGACTAGAGAAAAGTAGGGTCAGGATGCTGCAGGCTATGGGTTTCCACGCCCTTGCAGGTAGACACTTTTCTCAACCCAAACGATTTACGTGCAGATTCCAGAGAAGGCCTGTATGGCACTAAGGGAGGTCACAAGTGTCGGCCCCCTCATCCAACACGATATTCCAGATGTGCAGGGACGCACTTGGAGCGGTCAGGTCGGTTCCTTATGATCTTAGGAGTCGTGTCATAAGTGAGGTTTTCATAACTCATCCGAGCCAAACTCGTGGCTCATCGGGCGAGAGATTTCCCAATAGAGTCCGAGCTTCTGGGAGAAATAAAAAGAGCTCTTCACTAATGGTGTGGGAACGATGGCATGAAGGCACGACTCCGGTTGCACTCTCAGGTCATGTATGAACAGGTTACCGCTCTGGATTGCGCGCTGTCGTCACCGCTGAAGCAAATTTCAAAAGACTGCTTCGTTCGTCATCATCCAGCGCTAATAACAGATGAGTTTCGTCCCCGTGCATGAGGCGGAGACTTAAAAACGGTTCCTCTCGACGTTTTTCTTTGTTGTCCCACATCGCATCGATCAACTGCACCTTGTCCAGCTGCCCGACCGACACGACGTCATATCGGAAATAGGAATCACCAATAACGATGTCGAACACAACATTGCCGGTTGTGAGCAACACCAGATTGAACCGGCCCTGATCCTCGTATCCCTCCGGCAAGAACTTATTGACATGGCAGAGCGCTATCTTTCGATCGCCTAATGCCTTACGAAATTTCTCCCTCAGTGCGTCATAGTCAATCTGCAAGGCTTTTTCATCCGGTCCAGTTGCAGCGACGGCTGCCGTTTCCGCTTTCGAGAAAATATCATCAGCGGACATTAATCCTGACATAGCCACTTCCTCTCGTTATCGTTGGGATGAACATGGTGAATGCATATAGGAGATATACGGTAACCGGCTCTCCATCGAGATTGCAAGAGGACTGAGCCCAAGACTTATTGCTCATGGGCTGAAATATGGTGGGAGAATCGCGTGTCGCCGGCCTCATCAATCACGGTCACATCGAATGAGTATCTTGAGGCACGAACCAGCCCAAAGTTTTGGTATCCCGACTCGTTGACCAATCGAGTAGGATGAAGTCCTTCACTGGCCTCGGTGAGCCTTCCTGCCCGCGCCGAGAGAGGACCTGCCATGTACTCATGAAAATCTATATTACCGTCCTGATCTGGATCATAGGCGTTGGCCTGCACCCAGTGCACATCCCCTCCAAGAAACACCACATTCTTGAGCTTCTGTCCGAGAATGGCATCGACAATCACCTGTCGTTCACGCTCGAAGCCGATGCCATTTTTGTCAGCCCCCCAGCCATCATTGCCCACACTACCTTTCACGATAGACAACGGCACAGAGGTCGCGATGACTTTCCACGTCGCTGTTGACGCCTGAAGTCCATCAAGCAACCACTGCAATTGCGTTGATCCCAGCATTGTCTTCTCAGGACCGTCCTGGTCCTCATTTCGACTTCGATACTGCCTGGTATCTAGGATAAAGAGCTCGAGGTCAGCGCCGTAGCGGACACTCCGATACAGTCGATTGGGCTCCTCCTCCGGAGAGGCAATCGGCCAGTACTCGCGGAATGCCTGCCGCCCAGCCGGCATGTGCGGATCAAATGGTCCTGAGAAATTGTCACGGACTTCATGATCATCCCAGATCGCATACACCGGCACCGTCCCCAAAAACCGCTGGAGCGCTTCCGCGCCCCGTTGATATCGATGGCGCAGGCGGTAGGTCTCCAGCGTTGTGGCCTTGAAATCGGCTCCCGGCTCGTTCGGCGGCGAGGGGCAGAGATTGTCCGCATAAATCGTATCGCCGAGAAACAGAAAAAAGTCGATCTTCTGCTTCTGAATCACATCGAAAATGGGATAGCCACCAACCCCCTGGCGACATCGCCCTTGGCCCCCAAGATCTCCACTCCAGGCAAACGTCACCATAGCGGAGGTGTTGCCCTCCGGTAGCGTGATGAAATTCCCCTCGGCTGCGAGTTTTCCAGAGAACTTCTTCTTAGACTGGACTCCATAACCAATCATGACATGATACCGATAATGCGTTGCGGGACTCAGTCCCTCGAGAGGAATGGTGAGAGTATAATCAGTTTCCGCTGTGGTCGCTAACAATGCCGTTCGCGACACCGGAGCAACCACGGTCGCCAGTTTCGATGCCGTTTCCCAGAGCGAGGTCGGCGCCCATTCAATCTGTATGGATGCCGGTCCGTCTGTGCGGAGCCACAGTAAGGCGCGATGCGAACTGACGTCACCAACAGCCACCCCTTGAGGTAACAGATCTGACGCCAAAAAGAACCGTTCCTCAAACGAACTACTCGGACGAACACTTTCACTGAAGAATAGGACACAACTGACACAAAACGAGGCGACAGCAAGGGAACGGATCACCGGAAATAACGTGCGCATTCGGGTACCCCTACCCTATGCCGTTGAAGAGGTCAAGCGAAGGGCCTGAGCAGCGGACTTGAAAATAGGCTAGGCCGACCATCATACTGAGGGGAGTCGAAGGAGAAATACGGTGCATGATATAAACTGCTGTGTGCCAAATTGCTTAGCGAAACCCTATGCTCCGGCCGGCACGCGATCCGTATGTAAAGATCACTTCCTCAGTTTTCTCACATGGCGCCGCCGCCGTGGGCCACAAATGTTTCTTTCCTATGCAGGCATGGCAATGGCAGAGCGTGATGCCATCGCCGCCGAATGGATGAAAACGATCCGCATAGATGAAGTGCCCACCACTGCTCCTAAGCTCTAATTCGGATCTCCGCTTACCCCATCACCGGCGACCCATGGTGATGGATCATCAACCACTCGTCACCGATAAGTTCGAAGAGGTTGGTGGCAAGGACCTTAGCATGTTGCGGCTCGTCGGATTGTTGCGTCGTGAGATTCTCAACACAGATGACCCAGGCCATATCGCCCGCCACCTGAACCATCACATCGGTGAGGTCAAACTTCATCGAGAAGGTGTTGTTAAAGATCAGCACCCATGAGTCTCGCACAGCGGGCCAGCCGGAACGAATCATCCAGCCTGGGTGAATGCAGGTGACATAGTCTTGATGCATCCAGACTTGGTCCATCTTGGCAATGTCGAGGCTCTCAAACGCTTCGTAGAATGTTCGATTAGCCTTCGTAACGGCTTCGATACGTTGTTGTAGCACGGAGCCCCCCTCGCCAGCGAAGCCGTATCATACTGCAACCGAGCGGAGTACAGCGAGGACATTTCTCCCCGGCATCAATGGGATGGGGAGTACCACAGGTGCAACCAGGGAATCGCTCAGGCAACGTTCTTAAAAATGACTACAGACACCTGAAGACCAACGGGGAGAAGCGGTTTATGAAGAGTACGGCAGCACGACGATCGGTACGAGCCTGACAATACTCTCGAAATTCTCAGTGCAGCACTTTCCATTCGACCCCAGGAATCGCTCCCATGACGACCAGGCGGCAAATGGTCCAAGGAGTTACCTATGGAGTACAGACGTACGTAACACCCCGCCATTAAGCGTCCCTCGAATATTATCTAGCCACCTTCCGCATGCTCAGAACCGGTGCTGTAGTACTTGACTTCCTGTTCGAAAAAGTCTTGTCCACCTGTTCAAGGCGCCTCAAGGGGTTACCGAATAAGTCGTTGAGTTCGATCACGACTCCTCCCACAATTTGGCGAAGTTCACGTTCCGTATGGTGCATTGGAACCAGTCGCCTGCGTTGCCAGCCGCGGAGCGCAAACATCTTTTTTACCTGCATATGAGGCCGCTCATATACCATTACAAATTCACGGCCTTGGCCATCTTCAAGTATGAAGCCCTTCAAACGCATAACGCTTCACCCCCATTCTCAAAAATCCTAATCACGACCCATGCTGTCCACCAGTACCCTATAGGGTGTTTCCAATCACCTGATAGCTTCGAGCCCTGGTTAGGCCTTCCAACGATCTCAAAGTCGGGCCGGACTAGGAAGCACTTTGCTGGTCGACCGAATAGCTAGATCAAAATCCAGGAGATTGTCGTTCACGATGAACGTGCGAAGCGGGGAATAGGCTTCATCTGGGCCGTTCTTTCTTCGTTACTGCCCAATCAACCACGGTTGTGCTTCGACTCACAGCATATTGGAGAAAATGGCATCGGGCTATCAGGAATACCCTGAAAACAGGTGCGAACATCACTGAGGAAATTCGGGGAATGTACCGGAAGCCATAAGAGGGCCGATCCTCATTGCTGAGGATCGACCCTCCTAATGAGGCAAATGCGCGACAATACCATCCAGGCTAATACTGCAGCTGCAACGCGACATGGAACGAATCGACCTTGTTCCCGGCCGCATTCGGGCCAAAGTTGCTAAAGAACCCCTTCGTATTGAGATCGCCGTACCGATAGAAGGCCGAGACACGGGCATTGTGGCCGGCGATGATGTAATTCACCCCCGTCTCCCACTCCTGCCGCATCGCGCTGTACAGCGGATCAATGCTGGTGAACCGGACATAGGGCTGGAAGCGTCCAATCCCGACCTCATGCGGAATCAGGTACAACCCATACACCGTCCACGAG
>JBGSIO010000070.1:0-28236 GCA_041742455.1 Nitrospira sp.
GCCTCGCCGTCGCCTGGCGAGCGCCTTCAACTCCTCGACTCTCGCGTTTCTTCTCAGCATGCATGATGGGGGGCGTCTCCTCCACCCTCTACTCTAATTGAAGAGAGGCAACGTGTCCCACTCATATTGGCACAGAGGGCATCCTTGGCACGCTGGACGACAAGATTGAGTTGAACAGGAAAATAAATGAGACGCTGGAGGCGATGGCGCGGGCGCTTTTCAAGTCGTGGTTCGTGGACTTCGACCCAGTCCGCGCCAAGGCCGAAGGACGCGATACTGGTTTGCCGAAGCCCATCGCCGACCTCTTCCCGGATTCCTTTGTGGACTCGGAGCTGGGGGAGATTCCGAAGGGGTGGGCGGTTAAGTCTCTAAGCGATCTCACAAGCTATCACTCACGTGGCATTGGTCCGGCTTATATCGATGAAGGCGGTGTATGTGTGTTGAATCAGAAGTGCATCCGCGGCCGGCGCGTCAATTTTTCAGAATCACGGCGCCATGACTCAACTAAGAGGTCCATTGAGGGGCGAGAGTTGCGCGCTCTCGATATTCTTGTGAACTCAACGGGTGTCGGAACTCTCGGACGAGTCGCACAGGTCTGGTATCTGCCCGAGACGGCGATTGTCGACTCACATGTGACGGTCGTTCGCGCGGCAGATGATGTCGACCCGTGGTTCCTTGGAGTAGGACTGCTGTATCGCGAGAGAGAAATTGAAGAGCTAGGCGAAGGCTCAACAGGACAAACTGAATTGAGTCGCTCTAGGCTTGGAGCCCTAGCTTGTTTGGTGCCACCAGTTTGCCTTCAAGGTGCATTTGGAAAGATTGCCAGTCAGTTACTCCTGCGTATTGCAGAGAACCACCGCGAATCACTTGTGCTTGAGGCAGTGCGCGACTCGTTGCTGCCCAAGCTCATCTCCGGCGAACTGCGAGTGCAACAGGCAAACGGATAGCTAGGGAGCGTCACCTGATGAAACGCGAGGCGAAGCTTCTATTGGAGAAAGCTTGCGACTCGCTGGTCCTTAGCATCGAGCTATTTAATCGGCCAAGCGACCGCGGGCGGGTCAGCAGTACCCTGATTCAGCTTGATCACGCGTTTGAGATGCTGCTTAAGGCTTCCTTGCTGCACCGAGGCGGACGCATTCGAGAGAAGCGGGCCAAGGAGACTATTGGCTTTGATGCTTGTGTCCGTAGAGCTCTCAGTGACGGAAAGCACAAGTTTCTGACTGAAGAGCAGGCACTAGTTCTGCAAACCATTAATGGGCTGCGAGACGCCGCGCAACATCACCTTCTTGATATTTCTGAAGGTCAGCTCTACGTCCATGTACAGTCGGGTGTTACGCTCTTTCGCGATCTTCTAAAGAAAGTCTTCAATGAGAATCTTGTAACACACCTGCCGATTCGTGTGCTTCCTGTGTCCACCTCACCACCGACGACATTGGCGACGCTTTTCGAATCAGAGGTCGAAGAAATCAAGAAGCTGCTTCGCCCAGGAAAACGGCGCCAAATCGAAGCCATGGCGAGACTACGACCACTGGCCATAATAGACTCGACCATACAAGGAGAGAAAGGGCAGCCTAGCGACGCAGATTTGAGGCGAATGAGTAAGGACCTTCTCACCGGGAAAACTTGGGTAGACGCATTCAAGGGAGCGTCAGCAGTTGAGATTACGGCGGATGGTATAGGTCCAAACCTGTCCCTACGGCTTTCCAAGAAGGAGGGCATCCCAATTCAATTGGTTGCAGAAGGTACGCCAGGCGCTTCGGTCGTTGCCGTCAAACGCGTTGATGATCTGAGCTTTTACAACCTCGGCGCGAAGCAGCTTGCGGAGAAGGTCGGGCTGACCATGCCGAAAGCGGTCGCAATCGTGGACCACCTTGGCTTGCGCGCTCAGACCGAGTACTACAAAGAGATAAAGATCGGCCAGTCCGTATTCAAGCGGTATTCCCAGAAGGCGATCGATGCTATCAAGGACGCTCTAAAGAATGAAAACGCCAACGAGATCTGGCGGAAGCGCATCATGAAGGCTCAAGCAGGTACAGCGTGACTGCTTTTACCGAGTCCACCGTCGAATCTGCAGCCCTTGGATGGCTTGAAGCTATGGGCTACATCGTGCTGCATGGGCCGGATATTGCCGTTGGTGAGCTAGCTGCCGAGCGCAGCGATCCCAATTACCGCGACGTGATTCTGGAAAGGCGTCTTCGGGAGGCACTCTTCCGGCTGAATTCGGAATTGCCGGCTGAAGCGCTGGAAGACGCCTTTCGCAAGCTCACGCGCACTGACGCGGCGACGTTGCTTGAGAGGAACCGTGCTGTTCATCGGATGCTGGTGGACGGAGTGACAGTTGAGTATCGCCGGGAAAATGGTTCCATCGCAGGTGCCCAAGCCCGTGTGCTGGATTATGAAACACCGGACAACAACGACTGGCTAGCGGTAAACCAGTTCACCGTCTCGGAAGGCCAGCATACGAGGCGCCCTGATGTTGTCATTTTTGTAAACGGCCTGCCGCTTGCTGTCATCGAGCTGAAGAATGCCGCCGATGAAGACGCGACGATTTGGAGTGCCTACCGGCAACTCCAAACCTACCAGTTACAGATCCCTTCTTTCTTTGCGACGAATGCGGCGCTGATTGTTTCTGACGGTGTGCAGGCTCGCATTGGAACACTCGGGGCTGGGAATGAATGGTTCAAGCCCTGGAGAACTATAACGGGGAAGGAGGACTATGCTTCCCCGTTACCCTCACCCCGGCCCTCTCCCACTGGGAGAGGGAGACAGGGCGAGGGGTTCGGGCTCAAGCCCGAACTACAAGTTGTCCTGGAAGGTGTCTTTGAAAAGCGACGGTTTCTTGACCTGGTGCGGCATTTCGTTGTCTTCGAAGACGAGGGCCATGGAAAGCTGATTAAGAAGATGGCTGGCTACCATCAGTTCCATGCGGTCAACGTCGCTGTTGAGGAAACGCTGCGAGCCGCTCAACGTGTAGCTGAGCACCGGGCTGCCGATGCTCTGGGAACGTACAAGTCTGGGCATCAGCCAGGCGGCGAGCCTGGTGATCGTCGGGTAGGTGTGGTGTGGCATACACAGGGATCGGGGAAGAGCCTGTCGATGGCCTTTTATGCGGGGCGAGTCATCCTGCATCCGACGATGGCCAACCCAACCATCGTAGTGCTCACTGATCGCAACGACCTTGACGATCAACTCTTCGGGACGTTTGCCCGATGTCGTGATTTGCTTCGACAGGATCCAGTTCAGGCGACCGACCGGGCTGACTTACGTGCAAAGCTGAGCGTTTCGTCCGGCGGCGCAGTGTTTACCACGATTCAGAAATTCTTCCCGGAAGAAAAATGCGACCGGCATCCCGTGCTGTCTGACCGCCGCAACATCGTGGTGATTGCGGATGAAGCTCATCGGAGCCAGTATGACTTTATCGACGGCTTTGCCCGGCACATGCGCGATGCATTGCCTCATGCATCGTTCATTGGATTCACCGGAACGCCAATCGAAAAGACCGATGCCAACACGCGGGCGGTCTTTGGCGATTACATCAGTATCTATGACATCCAGCGAGCAGTCATCGATAAGGCGACCGTGCCCATCTACTACGAGAGCCGGCTCGCAAAGCTCGAACTCATAGCTTCTGAACGGCCAAAGATTGACCCCAAGTTTGAAGAGGCAACAGAAGGGGAGGAGGTCGAGCGCAAGGAGAAGCTTAAGAGCAAGTGGGCGCAACTGGAAGCTGTAGTGGGGTCGGAGAACCGGATCAAGCTCATCGCGCGAGACCTCGTCGATCACTTCGAAGATCGCCTGGCGGCCATGGAAGGCAAGGCGATGGTGGTCTGTATGAGCCGGAGGATCTGCGTGGAGCTGTATGGAGCAATTGCCGCTCTGCGTCCGCAATGGCATGCCGAGGCCGATGACCAAGGATCGATGAAGGTGATTATGACTGGCTCTGCTTCAGATCCAATTGAATGGCAGGGCCATATCCGGAATAAGAAACGGCGCGAGGACATGGCGCTCCGGTTCCGGGCTCCCAAAGATCCCTTCAAGCTCGTCATTGTTCGGGATATGTGGCTGACTGGTTTCGACGCTCCGAGTCTCCATACGATGTATATCGATAAGCCGATGCGCGGGCATGGGCTGATGCAAACTATCGCGCGTGTGAACCGCGTGTTCAAAGATAAGCCTGGTGGATTGGTCGTGGACTATCTCGGACTGGCCGACGAACTCAAAGCTGCCCTTGCGACTTATACAGAAAGTGGTGGGACTGGGAAGACGGCAATTGACCAGGCGGAGGTCGTCGCGGTGATGCTGGAGAAGTATGAGATCTGCCGAGGCCTATTTGGTTCCTATAGCACGCCTGTCGGCATGGTGCCGGGCTTTGACTGGTCACCTTGGATGACCGGCAAGCCACACGAGCGACTGTCGGTCTTACCTGCTGCACAAGAGCACATTTTGAAGCAGCAAGACGGCAAAGCGCGTCTCCTCCGTGCCGTGAGCGATCTTTCTCAAGCCTTTGCGCTCGCTGTGCCGCATGAGGAGACCTTTCGGGTTCGGGACGACGTCGGATTCTTCCAGGCGGTGCGTGCGGTGCTGGCGAAGAGCACGCCGGGCGAGCAGAAGACCTATGAAGAACTCGACCATGCCATTCGCCAAATCATTTCAAGGGCCGTGGTGTCAGACGAGATCGTGGACATCTTTGCCGCGGCTGGACTCAAGAAACCGGATCTCTCGATTCTCTCTGATGAGTTTCTCGCCGAAGTGCGAGGAATGCCTCAGAAGAACTTGGCAGTCGAACTCTTACGGAAGTTGCTGAGTGGAGAGATCAAGGTGCGGTCTCGCAAGAATGTGGTGCAAGCGAAGTCCTTTGCGGAGATGTTGGACCAGGCGGTGCGGAAGTACCAGAACCGGGCGATTGAGGCAGCCCAAGTTATCGAGGAAATGATCGGCTTGGCAAAGGATATGCGCGGCGCTCACGAAAGAGGGGAACGGCTCGGTCTGACCGAAGACGAGATGGCATTCTACGACGCACTCGAAACGAACGACAGTGCGGTGAAGGTGCTAGGGGATGAGACGTTGCGGTCCATCGCTCGCGAAGTAGCGCATGCTGTGCGGAAGAATGTGACGATCGATTGGACAGTTCGAGAAAATGTGCGAGCCCAGCTTCGAGTGATTGTAAAGCGCATTCTCCGTAAGTATGGCTATCCGCCGGACAAACAGGAGAAGGCAACGCAGACTGTGCTGGAGCAGGCGGAGGTGCTGTGTGGAGAAGTAGCGGTGTGAGTTAATACCACATGAAGAATCTTGGTCGGTTGAAAACAGTCGGTCTCCGAGAAGTCTGGCCTGTCTCCCTCACTCCCCTTGGAGGAGGATCGAAATAGGAGTGGCTAGTGGATCAAGCTTGCCGATCGGTGGTTAAGCTGCGGACGACTTGGCCACGTCCCAGCCTGGAAAGACCAGGACGGCAGGATGGCATTGCAGCACACGCGCCAGGGTTTTAGCCCGTTCGACGCCAAGATTGATGGTGTCGTTTTCAATCGCCGAGATTGTGGACTGTGGGATCTTGGCCCTTCGAGCCAGCTCGCTCTGCGTGAGTTCTTGTAGCTCACGAACGATCCGAACGGACTCCCCAACTGAGACCACAACCCGTGCTTTTGCCGGACGAACGTCTTTCGTCTTCATCATTGCCTCCGATAATCGTGCGCGGTGACGTCCATGACCACCACCTGAATGATACGTTCCTCAACCTTGTAGATGACCCGATACTGAGCATTCAGCCGTGACGACCGATGTCCTTCCCATTTTCCCTGAAGCCGTTCATCGTGGAATCCCTTGATGAGGCGTAAACCTGCCGGGCCTGAGATTCGCACGATATCTTTCCACTTCTCGTAGCGTTTCAGTAACTCGACAGGAAGGCGATCAAGGCACTTGCTCGCTCGACGGTGTTCGTAGATCTCCCACATGGTTGGAAGTACTATACCATATTAGATATAGTCTGCCTCAAGGGCTTGTTCGTTGCTGGCTCGTCCGTCCCGACCGCGCCGCCGATGGTTCACTCCTGCGCGTCGCCCTGGCGCCGTGGAAGTAAGATCTGGCATGCGTATTGACCTCTTGTGAGAGATACAGGGTGGTCTGCGCAGTGGGGTCGTTGTGCGAGATCCTGTATTCCCGATGGCTGAGCCTGGGGATTGATCCTTCACGAGGTCTTTGGTACGTTCCTGGCCAAGCCAACAGGCCGTTTCGATTTCCTATTCCCTCCTGAGTGGCTGACCCATTTCCCGCGCGATGGCGGCTATCAGAAGACCGAGCAGTTCCGAGCAGAGATCCGCATCGCGCTCACGAACGGGCAACGCCTGCACGGCATAGAGACCCACAGACCGAGAGGAACCGGGTCCACAGATGACCGCTTTTTAACCTGACTAGCCCTTGCGGGGTATGACAGGCGAAGCGGAGGGCTGCGCCAGGCCAATGCAACACGCCGAGCGCTCCTGCGCTAAGCCGTTGCAGACTGGACATTGAGTGTGCGCGGGACTACCATGTGCGTATTCACAGCCTTGATGAGAGATGGCCATGAGTGAATTGATTTTTGTCGTGGAGGAGGCTCCCGAAGGCGGGTACATTGCCCGCGCACTGGGGGAGTCGATCTTCACAGAAGCGGACACGCTGGCTGAATTGCCGGGGAAAGTCCGTGAGGCGGTTCGATGTCACTTTGAGGAAGGGCAGGCGCCAAAGGTTGTCCGCCTGCACCATGTACGGGAAGAAGTCATCGCAGTATGAGGCTTCCCCGCGATCTGTCCGGAAGCGATCTTGCCCAGGCCCTTCGTAAGCTCGGTTATTCGATCACCCGTCAAACCGGGAGTCACCTTCGACTCACCACCCATGAGCATGGGGAGCATCATCTTACGATCCCCCAACATACGCCGCTTCGCATCGGTACACTCTCCGCCATTGTCGCCGATGTGGCCGCACATTTCGATATCACCCGTGAACAGTTACTGGAACGGCTGTTTGGGTAACGCCAAAACTGAAAAGGTACCGGAAATCCTCTCTCGTTCTTGGGGCCAAGAAAGGTTCCTGGAACCTGTCTAATCTCCAGGCCGACCTTCGGCAGGGGACACGCCGGTATTTCCGATGGCTGAGCCTGGGGATTGATCCTTCACGAGGTCTTTGGTACGTTCCTGGCCAAGCCAACAGGCCGTTTCGATTTCCTATTCCCTCCTGAGTGGCTGACCCATTTCCCGCGCGCCGGCTATCCGAAGACCGAGCAGTTCCGAGCAGAGATCCGCATCGCGCTCACGAACGGGCGACGCCTGTACGGCATAGAGACCCACAGACCGAGAGGAACCGGGTCCACAGATGACCGCTCCCGCCGACCCGCGCGAGCCTGACCTCGTCTCGAACCCCCGCCATTACCGCTACTACGACCTCGTCATGGCTGGCTTCGTGACGGTCCTGCTCTGCTCGAACCTGATCGGGCCGGGCAAGACGTGCATCCTCTTCGGCCTGACCTTCGGCGCCGGGAACCTCTTCTTTCCGATCTCCTACATCTTCGGCGACGTGCTCACCGAGGTGTATGGCTACGCGCGCACGCGCAAAGTCATCTGGGCGGGCTTCAGCGCGATGCTCTTCGCAACCATCATGGGGCTGTTCGTGATCCACATGCCGGGGGATCCGGAGGAGCCCTTCAATGCCGTGATCCAGCCTGCGCTGGAGATCGTCTTCGGAAGCACGGGGCGAATTGTCGTTGCGTCGATCGTCGCCTTCTGGTGCGGCGACTTCATGAACAGCTATGTCATGGCAAAGATGAAGGTCTGGACCGAGGGGCGTCATCTCTGGACGCGCACGATCGGCTCGACCGCGGTCGGCCAGCTCGTCGACAGCGGCCTCTTCTATCCGATTGCCTTTCTCGGGATCTGGCAGCCCGGCACGATGATGAAGGTCATCGCCTTCAACTGGGCGTTCAAGGTCTCCGTCGAGATTGTCTTCACACCGGTGACCTACGCGATCGTCGGTTGGCTGAAGCGCCAGGAGAACGAGGACTGGTACGACAGGCATACGGACTTCACGCCGTTCTCGTTGAAGGACTGAGCGGTCGAAGCGTCGGACGACTGCGCTGCGCGAAAGAGCAAAGAGCTCGTGAGTCTTTTAAGATCATCCACAGAGGTTCTCACGATGATGATGGCTGAGCGTCTTGTGACGATATTGCGACGTAAGCTGCCTTTTAAACGCAATTCCCTGCTAAGATGAAATCCCCTCATTGACGATGTCATCAAAGGAAAAACAAGCCATGTCAAATCCCTCACCATCTCGTGCCGTGCTGGTGGCGATCCAGACTCCTCGTGTGACAGGTGAGGAGCTGGAGAGTTCGCTGCACGAGCTCACCCGTCTTGTCAAAACCCTCGGGTATCAGGTCGTAGGCCGCCTGACGCAAAAACGCAGTTCCGATAAATTTGCGACGGTGTTGGGTCAGGGCAAACTCGCCGAATTGGCGCGGTGGACCGGAGGTTCTGGAACCGTAGGGGCGTCGTATGAGAGACCGATGCACAAGGCAGCCTCGAAGCGCGAGGCGGCTGAAGTGGACGGCGCGGAGGAATCAGAAGATGAGGAAGGGGAATCGGATGAACCGAGCGAGGCCTCGCCCAGTCCTCGCGAACAAGCGCAGATCGTCATCGTGGACTGTGATCTGTCGCCGTCACAATTGAAAAATCTTGAACGTGCCGCCGGCGTGCAAGTGCTCGATCGAACCGGGGTCATCATTGAGATTTTCAGCCGACATGCTCGGACCAGAGCGGCCCGACTTCAGGTGGAGATTGCGAGGCTCAATTACCTGGCACCACGGTTGCGTGAAACCGGTGGCGGTGGAGAGCGGCAAAGCGGGGGGATCGGAGGCAAAGGGGCAGGAGAAACGAGTCTGGAGCTCGATAAGCGTAGAATTCGCGATCGCATCAAAGAACTTAGAGTAGAATTGGCGGCGATTGGAGACGAGCATCTCACGCGCCGCGCGAGACGGGGAAATGAATTGACGGTCGCGCTCGTCGGGTACACCAATGCGGGCAAATCCTCGCTGATGCGTGCGATGACGGGAAGCGAGGTGCTTGTGGCCGATAAGCTGTTCGCCACGCTCGACACCACGATTCGGCCTCTGCATCCAGAGACTCGTCCCAAAGTGCTGATGACCGATACGGTGGGATTCATCAACAAGCTCCCCCATGACCTGGTGGCGTCGTTCAAGTCAACGCTAGATGAAGCAGCTGGTGCGTCACTGTTGCTGTTTGTCGTTGATGCGTCAGATCCGTCGTTTCGATCCCAACTCGACGTCACACGGAAGGTGTTGGCCGAGGTGGGAGCCACAGAAGTCCCCAGCCTTTTGGTGTTGAATAAACAAGATCGTCTCGGACCGGACGAGACCGCTATGCTGAAGGCGGAATATCCTGACGCTGTTCTTCTGTCCACGAGAAGCCAGGACGATTTGAAATCGTTACGTGAGCGCATCATGCGCTACTTTGAACGCGAGATGGTCGACGAGGAGTTGCATCTGCCGTTTACAGCTCAAGGCGTGCTTGCAGAGATCCGTGCTCGGATGCGGATTTTGTCCGAAAACTATGAACCCGAGGGGCTCACGATCTTGGTGCGCTCCACACCTGAAAACCTTGCTGCAATCAAAAAGAAGCTCATGCGCTCGTGATCACCGCCCAATGGAGCTGTTGCTCGAGAATTTCCTTGGAGGGACACCATGAGTACGGGCAGTCTTGGTTTGCAGAATGCGTGAGGCATGAATACCTCGTATGACGTCATCGTGGTCGGCAGTGGACCGGCTGGATCGTGCGCGGCGTGGCGTCTGGCAAAAGCGGGTGTGGCGGTTGCTGTGCTCGAGAAGGCCGCGCTGCCAAGGTATAAGACCTGTGGCGGCGGGATCGTGGGCCGGGCAATGCAGGCCTTGCCCGTAGATGTGCGCCATGTGGTCGAGCAGGACTGTCATGCCGCGCAGTTACATCTTCTCCCTGCTGAATTGTCCTTCACGACTCATCGACAGACGCCCATCGTCTCCATGACGATGCGTGATCAGTTTGATTTCGCTCTTTTGTCAGCTGCACAAGCAGCCGGAACCGTCGTTCACCAGCGATGTGCCGTAGAGAATGTTTCGTTTCAGGACGACTTCCTCACGGTCGGTACCAATGCAGGTTCAATGAAGGCCAAGTTCGTGGTAGCTGCCGACGGGGCACTCAGTACAGTTGCACGCAAAATGGGGCTGGCCGACAGACGCGTCCTCATCCCAGCGCTCGAGTACGAAGTGACGGTTGCTCGTGATCGACTGGATAGATTTCACGGCCTAGCGAGATTTGATTTTGGCATCCTGCCTCATGGGTATGCGTGGGCCTTTCCTAAAAAGGATCATCTGTCGATTGGTGTGCTGTCGACAATGCAGGGGGGAGGCGACCTCAAGGCATCGATGGCGCGCTATCTCGACCGGCTTGGCTGTGGTTCGGTCACGCAAGTCGAGCAACATGGCTTTGTCATCCCCATCCGGCCGCGTACAGAGCCATTTGTCGACAAGCGTATCCTGTTGGTCGGTGATGCTGCCGGCTTTGCCGATCCTGTCACCGGGGAAGGCATTTCGTTCGCCATACGTAGCAGCTTGATGGCAGCGCAATCCTTGATCGATAAGCATCTTGAAGAGGAGCCCGTCAAACACGCCTATACTCGCTCACTGGCTGAAACGATCCTTCCTGAACTGCAAAGAGGGCGATGGCTGGCCCGGCTACTGTACGACTTTCCTCGCACGCGATCCTGGGCGTTTTCTCGACAGGGGCAACGGCTCTGTGAGGCGGTGACGGACGTGATGGCCGGGAAGCGGTCCTATCGAGACTTGGCGTTCACACCTCGGACTCTGCTCAAGCTTCTCACGCCTCAGACGTTCAAAGGCTCAGGGTATGGACCAGACCGTCCTCGCGATGGGCAAGGCTTAACGTCGTAGGAGGGCAATCCAGCGCCACAAGTTCAGCAGACTGGCAAGAGAAGCCGCCACGTAGGTCAGGGCGGCGGCAGTCAGGATGCTGCGAGCGCCTCGCTCATCTTCGGGTGACAGATAACTTCCCTGTCGGAGAACGGGGAGGGCGCGTCTGAAGCTGGCGTCCCACTCGACCGGAAGTGTGACGATGTGGACCAGCGTAGAGATTCCCATGGTCGCGAGTCCGGCTACCATGACAAGGACGCCTGCTGCAGGGCTTCGGGCAACGGCCGCCGCGATTGGAATCCCCATCATCAGGACGACACCGACCTTCTCTGCTCCCTGCGCGACCCGCACGAGCTTGGTGCGCTCCGCGAGGGGCTGGTAAGCCAGATGGTCTTGAATAGCGTGTCCGACCTCGTGGGCGGCGACCGTAATCGCCGTGAGGGATTTCCCATCGAATATAGGGGGCGTGAGGCGGACTGCTTTGATGACAGGGTCGTAGTGGTCGCCCGTCTCGGTCGGTTCGACCCTCACGTGCTGCATGTCGAAACGATTGAGCAGGTGCCGGGCCAATTCGCCTCCGGTTCCTGGAAAGTCAGGGCGGGGCGCACTATGCTTGGCAAACACTCGTCTGGTCCAGAGTTGCGGCCCGAAGATGATCAGACCGACAATGACCAATAGCAGGACAAGACGCATCATCTCTCCCGATCTGCTCAGTACTCCCGTCAGGCACTACACCAGGCCAGGGCTTTTGGCATGTGGACTGATTCCGTCTCGGATAGGCTAACACATTTGATGAGGGGAATAGACAACATGGTACTGTCCAAATTCCGCGAGCGTGCCGTAGGCCAGACACGTGCGGCCGAGTCCGAGAGGCCTTCCCCATTCAGGCCTGGTACGATATCCTACCGCAAGTCAAGAAAGAGGTGTTGACTGAACGGCAAACAGCTCCCACCTGCAGCCTTTCACGTCGATCGATCTACGAATCGCACGGCGATTTGCCTGCTGATTGCATGCATAGGGCTGTGGGCAGGATGCAGCAGCGCCCCGAGTGCCGTTTCACACCGCGACCAAGAACCGAAAAGCATTTTTCAACAACTGGCACATCTAGAAGTATCTTCTAATCGTCTCTACCGGGCGGTTGTGGATCAGGCCGATGTGGTGGGGTATAGCCGTCAACTTGAGCTCCAGTCGAATCTTGCCGGCCCGTTGCTCCCGGCCGACTTTGAGCCCATCCAGAGATCGTTCGCAGGCTCACTCAAAGTGATGCTGTTCGACCTGGCTCCGGGCGACTTCTGGGAACAGCATCTCGCGGAACACTATGCTGAAATCCTGTCCATCGAAGAGGCCCAGAGACTTGTCGATGAGTACGAACGGCAGGTCCTGAATGCATCGTCTCAGGTGCAGCTTCTACGCCGGAGTTTTGTGACTGATCGTCTCCCGAAACTATTATCAGTAGTCCGGGCCCGGTCGCAGACGTTCGAAATCTCTCACGAGGCAATGGTCCCCACGTTCTTGCCGGGGGATCACGTCATTGTGAACCGGGTTGCCTATCAGACAGCGACTCCACGACGAGGGGATGTCGTCCTCTACCGCTATCCGGACGAAGAGGGGAAACTCTTGTTGCATCGAGTGATCGGGCTTCCTGGTGATCTGATCGAGATCCGTGCTCAGGCACTCTCGGTGAATGGTGAACCCATGACGGAATCCTATGTACAGCACACCGACCGATCTCTTGCCCCCGGAAACGTTCGCGATCATGTCGGGCCCATGATCGTCCCACCGGATGCCTACTACGTTTTGGGCGACAACAGAGAAGAGAGTTTGGATAGCCGCTTCTTAGGGACCATCAGTAGGACCCAGATTCTAGGACAGGTTGTGTTCATCTACTGGTCCGTGGATGACGATCTACGCACGCCGCGTTGGGATCGCCTCAATCAGCCGGTACATTGATGGCCCCCTCAAACGCTGCGATGGGGTGTCCGTTCCGGATATCCAACTTGAGAGATGCGGTATAACATGGTAGGTGATACATCAATTGATGGTGTTTATCGTTTCTATAGCCCCAGATGAAGATGTCATGATCTCCACTCCACTCCTATCACATGAGTCCTGATCGGAGCTTCGCCTTGTTGGGAATTTGCGATCCAGTGCTTGCCGTCTGCTCGATGCTGCTGGGAGGTGCGGCAGCCTATGTCATCCTCAGCATTGCCGAACGGATGCGCGCGACCGAACAAGTATCCTTTAAGCTGCGGTGGCTTTCAGTAGGCGCCGTCGCAGGTGGGCTTGAGATCTGGGCAATCCACTTCATCGGGAATCTGGCATTCTGTCCGCCAATTCCAGCCGTACAGGACGTTGGCCTCGCTATCGTTTCCATCCTATCCGCCGGAGCTGCTGGAGCCGTAGCGGTGTATCTCATCAGCACCCATGACGGGAGTCACCTCCGACTCGTATCCGGTGGGTTGATGATGGGGGCCTGCCTGATGGTGACGCATTTTACGAGTTTGATGGCCATACATCAGATGGCCGATGTCCTGCAGGACTTGCCTCTCTTCATTCTCTCAGTTGTGGTGATGGTCGGGCTCGGTATCGTCGTCCTCTTGGTGGGCGGTTGGAACATTCGGCATAGGGACTGGCGTGTAACGGAAAAGGCAAGTGTCATGGGTGTCGCCTTGTCTGCTTCCCACTTGGCCGGGATGATTCCCGCCTACAATTTTTCTGGCTTCACGACAAGTACTCCGCTACCGGGGATTGAAGTGCAGCTTCTCGCCGTTGTCGCGGTGTCGCTCTCAACGCTCCTGGCCATCATCGATCGGCAAGTCACCACGGCTTCAAGTCTGGCGCGTGATAGTCATGCCCGGCTGATGGAGGCGATCGAGAGCGTCCCGCAATGGTTTGCGCTCTTCGATGTGGACGATCGTCTGGTGATCTGTAATCGCAAGTATCGCGAAGTGGTCTCTGGGGCTGGAGTTCAGGTCCAGCCCGGCGATTCATTTGAATCAATTATCCGTCGTATCGCCGAACGAGGCGATATCCCCGCGGCAATCGGGAATGTCGACTCTTGGGTGAAAAACCGCCTTGACATGCACGACAACCCACAAGGGCCCTATATTCAGTACCGGTCCAACGGCGAATGGATCCAGATCAACGAAAAGAGGACACACGATGGCGGCATTGTCGCCATTGCAACAGACATCACGGCATTGAAAAATGCTGAACAGGCTGCCGAGGATGCCACGCGGCGGTTGGCGGATTCATTGGCGCTGGTGGAAGCGGCGAAAGCCCGCATGCAGGAAGAACTGAATGTTGGGCGAGATATTCAGCGGAGCATGCTCCCACGTGTGTTTCCTCCCTTTCCGGATCGGAAGGAGCTGGAACTCTACGCCGTGCTCGAACCGGCCCTGGAAATCGGGGGCGATCTCTACGATTTCTTTCTGATCGACGATCATCGACTGTGTTTTGTAATCGGCGATGTGGCGGGCAACGGTGTTCCTGCCGCGCTCTTTATGGCGATGACCAAGATCATGGTCAAGACCAGGGCAATGTCCGATCCCTCGCCCGCCAGTATCGTGACCCATGTGAATGATGCGCTCAGCGCAGATAACGATTCCTGCATGTTTGTGACGCTCTACCTGGGCATCCTGAATCTTCGTGATGGGACGCTTCTCGCGACGAATGCGGGGCACAACCCTCCGCTGCTCAAGAGGCAGGGTGGACAGTTCGAATGGATGACGGCCCAAGACGGCCCTATGGTAGGCCCCATGCCGGGTATCGCATTCAAGGAAAGCACGATTCAATTGGGTCCGGGCGACGAACTCTTCTTGTACACTGATGGAGTCACTGAGGCCGATAATAGGCGGCGTGAACTGTTCGGCAACAGCCGATTGAAATCGGTCCTTACCAAGTCCAAAGCCGGCTCCGTCGTCGATCGGCTCAGTGAAGTCATGAATGCGGTGAGGGGGTTTGCCGGAGAGGTCCCTCAGGCCGACGATATCACCATGCTGGGACTGCGATATCACGGCGTCCCTCCGCCCAACGTTGCGGTCAAGGTCTTTCACCAAACGATGGTTAATCAGTTGATGGCCATCCCTGACTTACAGATTGCGTTTGAGGAGTATGTTGCGCAATGGCCAGGTGCCAAACCGCTTATCCCCACCCTCAATATGGCGCTGGATGACCTGCTGAACAACGTGGTGCAGTATGCATTCCCTAATGATCCGACGGAGCATCACATCGAAGTAGAAGGCGAAGTGCTTGACGCGTGTGTCGTGCTGACTATTCGGGATGATGGCATCCCCTTTAACCCGCTATCGGTCGCTCCCCCGGACCTGTCGGTGTTGTTGCATGAACGTGAAATCGGTGGCTTGGGGATTCATCTGGTCCGGGCCATGTTTGACGAAGTGACGTACCATCGGAATGTGAAGCGTAATGTTCTGACGATAAAAAAGAGGCTGGTGTCCGGGACAGCTGGTTCAAGCAGTCCCGACGTCGAGTGCACTGATTCCTGTCATATCGGTGGGAGACTTCCGCAAGAATTACCGGAAGACTCTCGGAAGGACGGAGGTGGTGTCGAAATACGTCACAGTGGGACCGTGCTGATCGTCACCCCACGGGACCGCTTCGATACGAACAGCGCGCCGGAAGTGGAGCGTGTGCTGACCCACCACATCGGGCGAGGGGAACGGCAGATTGTGCTTGACCTCTCACAGATTTCGTATATTTCCTCTATTGGGTTGCGGGTGATTCTCAAAGCTGTAGTCGCGATGATGCAAATTGGTGGAAGGGTGGTACTCTCGGGAGGGAGTGACCATGTCAGGATGGTCCTTCAACTGAGCGGAGCGCTGATGACGAGCCTTCACGCTTCCACGATGGATGAAGCTCTGTCGAAGGTCCAAGAGCGGGGCTAGAGCTTCGTTTCATCCTTGGGGATGCTCTGATTCATGCAGAAATCAAGTTGTTCACGCCTACGCTGTTGCCAGGATGGAAGCGTGCGCCTGTCTTTGCTATGATTGGTCCCACTTGTGGCATGCGCGAGACGCGGCGCGATAAATGTATTGCTTGCGCCAAACAGATCAGAACGAGTCCAATCTTCACCGAAAAAGGAGCATAGGAAATGGACCAGGGAACCCGACACACATTGACCGTGACCTCGCGTGAGAACGCCGGCATCACCGTTGTGAAGATGCAGGGAAGCCTTGCGGCTACCACAGCCGAGCACGGGAACCAGGAAATGAAAAAGATTGTCGACGCGGGCGCCAGAAAAGTTGTCGTCAATCTGGCTGATGTCGACTATATCAGCAGTGGTGGCATCCGGGTCCTTATTCTGGCGTGCAAGCAGCTCAACAATGTGCAGGGAGAGATGAAGATTGCCGCCGCGAAAGGGATGGTAAAAGAAGCCCTCGAAGCCAGCGGATTTAATTTATTGAACCGCGTGTATGGAGAAAGCGTTCAATTGTGCAACACGGAAGAGGAGGCTGTAGCGGCTTTTAAGGCCTAAAAAACCGGGCGTGCGATTCATCGAACGTCGCACAATCATTTCAATACCTCGCCCCTAAAACACAGGCCCGCGTCTGGTCAGTAGCCTGAGTACTTCTGTATTTCCTTCGTCCCGGTTCCGATCATCCTGTTTTCCTCCATGAGACTGTAATCCGACGTTTCTCCCTGGACGAGACAAGGGATTCGTCTGCTACATCAACTCCATGCCGGATATTGCGTCTGAACTTCTCCAGCCTGCATCTGACCAGAATCGCGGGGCCATTCGTTTCATCTATTCGAACCATTCCATGCAGGGATACCGGTGGCGAAGACTCGTCTAAGTATTATGAAGAAGTTTTCATCTTGTCCTAATCAGCCCTTCATGTTGCCGGATTATATAATGACACCAAGATGAGCTCAGACCCTTGGCGCCTGTTGCCCCGTGGGCATGATACTCAGGACGATGGTGCTGGGCATCGCACAAGGAGGAATTCGCTATGAAGGAAGTCACGAAAGGACTGGCCATATCCAGATCCGTCATCCCTTCTCCGGCGAGAGGAGTACCAATGCGGTTATCTCGAGAGCATCTGTTGGAGTTGGTCACCAGGTTGTTTATCTTCAAAGCCGACCGCTGGAAACGACGCGCGCTGTTCTATGAACGGCATCGAGACTACTTCCCTCGTTTGTCGTCCAGTCGGTTTGTGGATCGATGCCGTCAGCTGGAAGCGGCCTATCGTGCGCTTGCACAAGTGATGTTCCTTCTCCCGACGCAAGACCAGCTCGTATCGGTCCGTGCCCTGGCTTCGAGAAGGATATGAGAGCAGGTATTGCGGTCTGATGCTCCGGTCGTATAGGTTCTGAGCGAGATCAGCTTCTTGTCAACTTTGGGCGGACCGGGGTAGCATCTCCCGTCCGCCCTATAATTCTGGCGCGATGCCGCCTTCAGCCGCCAATCCCTCTCAGCCGATTTTCGTCATCTCTACAGCAGCGACAGGGCTGGATTGGCCACAACACTCCCTTGCGCTGTCACGCCATTCAACGTAACATCAGCTCCCTATGAATTGGCATATCGCTTCCACGATGACCGTGTCTTCATCCACGACGGAAAGGCAGTACTATCACCCATGAAACATAGCCAGCGCTCCGAGTCCACGACACCGACTGCGACAGGCTTTTCGCCGGGGTTCGCTTCATTAGGTCTGGAGGCGTCTCTCCTCACGACCCTGGAAGCCCTCGGCTACGAGGAACCAACTCCGATCCAGCGCGAGGCTGTTCCTCCGCTGTTAGCCGGACGAGATCTTCTCGGACAAGCCGCCACCGGAACGGGGAAGACGGCGGCCTTTGCCTTGCCGATGCTGCAGCGCATCGGTCATGGCTCCAAAACACGCCCGTCGGCACTGGTACTCGTTCCCACGCGAGAATTGGCGATCCAAGTCGGAGAAGCAGTCCAGCGCTATGGCAAAGAATTACGAATCAGCGTGCTGCCGGTCTACGGAGGACAGGCGATAGGGCCACAACTCTACGCACTCAAGCGCGGTGTGGATATCGTCGTGGCGACTCCCGGCAGGGCGCTCGATCACATTCGTCGGGGGGTCCTCAAGCTGGAGCATGTACAGATCGTCGTCCTGGACGAAGCGGATGAAATGCTCGATATGGGATTCGCAGATGATCTCGATGCCATTTTGCAACAAACACCCAAGACGAAACAGACCGCCTTGTTCTCTGCAACGATGCCGCCAAGAATTCGTTCGATCGCCCACCGGCATCTCCACAATCCGGTCGAGATTACGATCGCCAAGGAACCGGTCAAGGCCGGTACTGCCCCGCGCGTGAAGCAGACAGCCTATGTCGTGGCAAGACCCCATCGAGCGGCCACGCTGGCCCGTGTGATCGACGTGGCCGGTGCGAAGTCCGCGCTCGTGTTTTGTCGCACGAGGTTGGAGGTCGATGAGGTCACTGCAATGCTGACTGCCCGCGGGTGTCGGGCGGAGGCCATCCACGGCGGCATGAGTCAAGGGCAGCGTGACCGAGTCATGCAAGCGTTCAAAGCCGGACAAACAGAGTTACTGATTGCGACCGATGTAGCCGCGCGCGGATTGGATATTCCACAGGTATCTCATGTGATCAACTATGATCTGCCATCCTCCGCTGAGGTCTATGTCCATCGGATCGGTCGCACCGGTCGAGCCGGTCGGGAAGGTTCGGCGATCACGATCCTCGATCCCCGTGAACAACGGCTTTTACGGAGTATCGAGCAACACACAAAGGCTCAGGTCATAGTTGTGCCGGTGCCCAGCGTGGCCGATCTTCGCGCTAAACAGTTGGAACGTATACAGGCTGCCATGGTCGAGGTCTTGCAAGATGGAAAACTCGATGGGTTTGCGCCACTCGTCGATCGATTGGCCGCCTCCCATTCATCGGCCGACGTGGCCGCAGCCGCAATCAAGCTGCTTGTTCGGGCCCAAGGTGGGGAGCGACCAGAACAAGAGATTCCCGGAATGCCTGCTCGGCAGCCAGAATTCGGAAGGCCGGTCCGTCAGGCTGGTCGCTATGATGACCGGTCTCGCGCTCCATCCTCCCGAGCGGATCGTCGGCCGACAGGGCCACCACGTCAGGGACAGCGACAGGCCGGCATGGCACGGGTATATATTGGGGCTGGACGCGAGGTAGGGATCAGGCCGGGCGATCTTGTGGGGGCCATCGCCAACGAGGCAAAGGTCCGCTCCAACGTCATCGGCGCCATTGAAATTGAAGATCGGTTTTCCATTGTCGATGTTCCGGAATCCATGGCCCCTGGCATCGTTGAAATCCTGGGTCGTGTTCGCATCAAAGGCCGGAAGGTACCGGTCCGATTATTTCGTGAATAGTGCGGCCAAAGAGTTTGTATCGGATAGGCATGGTTTTCTTTCTCCCTGACTCTCTCTACAATAGATCACGATGACGGCAACGCCACGCACAGTCATTATCGGTGCTGGACTCGCGGGGCTGGCTTGTGCGCGTCGCCTGACTGAAGCAGGTGTCACTTGCATCGTGATTGAACGTTCAGATGGTGTCGGCGGGCGCGCGAGGACGGACACTCTGGAGGGATTCCAACTCGACCGCGGATTTCAGGTCTTTCTTACCGGTTACCCGGAAGCACGCAGAACACTGGATTATAGAGCCCTTGATCTGAAACCCTTTCATCCAGGGGCGATGATTCGCTACGGCGGGCGCTTTTACCGTGTCAGTGATCCGTTGCAATGTCCCCAAGATCTCCTGTCGACCTTGTTCAACCCCATCGGCTCGTTCACCGACAAGTATTTGGCCTTTCGACTCCGCCAGAGCGCTCTGCAACATCGGCTTTGCTCCGTGGCCGGTGGATCGGCCCAACCGACGAGCGAAGGTCTGAAGTCCTATGGGTTTTCAGAGGCGATGCTCACGCGCTTTTTTCAGCCATTTCTCAGTGGTGTCTTTTTGGAGACCGCGCTGGCAACCCCATGCTGGGTGTTTGAACATGTCTGGGCCGCATTCTCACGAGGGGTGACCGCGCTGCCGCGAAAAGGCATGGGCGCGATCGCACAACAGCTTGCGGCGACGTTACCTCCAGGAACGATCCGCCTGAACCAGCAGGTGCAACAGATCGGTAGAGGCAACGTACTGCTGGAATCCGGTGAAACACTCTCGGGAGATGTGTTGGTGATTGCGACAGATGACGAGACTGCGTCTCGGTTACGTGGTGAGGGTGTGTCGGGCAGGGAGGCACGAGTCTCGACCACGATCTATTTTGATGCGCCGGCTCCACCACAACACGGACCTTGGTTGATGCTCAATGGAGAAGGTAATGGGGTAGTCAATACGGTCTGCGTGTTGAGCGAGGCTGCCCCCTCATACGCGCCGCATGGACACGCCCTCATCTCCACGACGCTGACGGATCACACGGAGCGCTACGATAATCTCCCAGACGTTGTGCGTGAATTCCTACGATCGTGGTTCGGGCGACAGGTGGATGAATGGCGTCATCTACGGACCGATCGAATCCGCCGCGCACTGCCTCCAGTGGATCTGCTTCCTTCCTCTGAGAGCGGGACGCCTTCTCGTGTGGCCGATGGGTTGTATCTCTGCGGTGATTACCGGGAGAGCGGCACTCTTGATGGCGCATTGGTATCAGGACGCAAGGCGGCAGAAACGGTTCTGGCGGATCATGCCATGGTCTGAAATCGGGTACGGTTGTGTGCGACGCTGACATCATGAGCATTCAAATTGACTGTTGCCGAATAACCACGACCAAAACTCTCTCGCCATTATCTTCCATCTCCTGTGCCTTCACTGCTTGCCCTTCCCGATGAAAGACGACCAGCCTGTCGTCCCGGCCACAGTCCGACTCCCTGAAATTACCGTCAAAGCAGTTGTGTTGTCGGTGATTCTTGCCGCCGTCCTAGCCGCAGCCAATGCCTACCTGGGATTGTTTGCAGGAATGACGGTGTCCGCCTCCATTCCGGCAGCCGTTGCGTCCATGGCAATTTTGCGTCTATTCCGCAACTCCAACATTCTCGAGAATAACATCGTGCAAACCGCCGCATCTTCCGGCGAGGCACTGGCTGCGGGTGTCATCTTTACGATTCCCGCGCTCCTCCTGGTCGGCTACTGGTCGGACTTCGACTATTGGGAGACGGTTCTCATTGCGACCGTCGGAGGGGTACTGGGTGTACTCTTTACCATTCCATTACGCCGCGCGCTTATTGTGACGGCTCGCTTGCGTTTTCCCGAAGGGGTAGCCACGGCGGAAGTGTTGAAGGTGGCCGCAGTGGATCGAAATTCTGCTCGCCTTCGTGATTCGACGGCGCCGTCTCGATCATTGTTGGCTTCAGCCGTGCTAGGTGCATCGGTGAAACTCGGCGAGAGCGGCCTGCGATTGTGGGCAGACTCGTTGGAAGCTGCCGCGCAGGTCGGAAAGACCGTGTTCTATGGTGGCCTGAATCTTTCACCGGCGTTGCTCGCCGTGGGTTTTATCTTGGGACTGCGAACCGCCATGGTGGTCTTTCTTGGTGGCGTCATCGGATGGATGCTCCTGATGCCGGCGTATGGACTCATCTATGGATTGCCTCACGAACGGACGGGACTGGCGGCCGCCATGGCGATCTGGAGTGAGCAGATTCGGTATGTCGGAATCGGTGCGATGTTAGCCGGAGGCTTGTGGACCCTGACGAGACTGCGCGAGCCGGTCTGGAACAGTCTGCAGACACTCCGAGCAAGCTACCGCGCCTCTGGATCGATAGAAGCAAGCCGGAGATTAGCCCGCACGGAACAGGATGCCTCAATCGTGTGGGTTGTCGTGTCATTGGTGCTCTCACTGATCCCGATGGCGTGGATCTATTCGCAAGTTGTGGACAGTTGGTTGATCGGAATGGTCATGACGCTCGTGATGGCAATTGCCGCGTTTCTCTTCTCGTCAGTCGCAGCCTATATGGCTGGCTTGGTGGGAAGTTCCAGCAATCCCGTGTCCGGAGTGACGATTGCCACGATCATGATGGCCGCACTATTGCTGCTCCTATTCTTGGGAGCTGGACACCCGGCTGGACCGGCCGCTGCGTTAGTGGTCGGGGCCGTCGTCTGCTGCGCTGCCGCCATGGGCGGAGACAATTTACAAGACCTCAAGACGGGTCATCTGGTCGGGGCGACGCCGTGGAAACAACAAGTCATGCAAGTTCTCGGTGTGGTGACCGGGGCTCTGGTGTTGGTCCCGGTGCTCTCCCTGCTCCAAGCTAAATACGGGATAGGCGAACCAACAAGCAGCCATCCTCACCCGCTCACCGCCCCGCAAGCGACCCTCATGGCCAACCTAACACGGAGTGTGTTTGGCACTGGTCTACCATGGCCGCTTGTGGGTCTGGGAGCGACGATCGGTGCGCTGATAATTATGGTAGATCGCCTGCAAGAACGTCGCGGCAGCGCATTTCGGTTTCCGGTCCTGGCGGTAGCGCTTGGGATCTATCTTCCGCTGAAACTCTCTGCGGCTATTTTTCTTGGTGGAGTGATTGGAGCGTTGGCGAGCAGAAGATTAGGAGGCAGACTTGAGCCGTCACAGTCTGGGTTGCTCTTTTCCGCCGGACTGATTACCGGTGAAGCCTTGATGGGCATCATGTTGGCGATGCCCATCGCGCTCTCAGGACTCTGGCCTGACCTGGCCTCTGATCCGTTTAGTATATTTGCCTCGCCGCCGATGGGTGGTTGGCCTGGCCTGGTCGTGATGATGCTGGTCGCATGGCTTCTGTATCGGATTGCGGTCGGCTCACGAGCGAATAGGCGCACCCTCACTACTGACTCAGGATCGTGAGAGTAGCCCGAAGAATGAGGAGTGACGATGGAGAATAAGGCTACGGGTTCGTCAGAGTTTCTTACGGCCATCTATGAGGTCGATGGACCTGAATCCAGAGCGCGCGCCACGGCGGAACGTATTGCTTTGACCAGACGATTGAGGCCGAGAAAGACCTCTTACCACCCTCGCTCCAATCCGAGATTCTGGGTCACCTCGAAGAGCTGTGGCCGTCTCGCGATGGACGGTACCAAGTAACCATTCGTTTTAGGGGTGACCTGCTCAGTGGTGACTGCAGTGATCTCCTCAATCTGTTGTTCGGGACAAGCAGTCTTCGTGGAGATGTGACGTTGCGATCTTTTTCGATGACGAAAGGCCTCTTCTCATTCTGGCGAGGATTTGGCATGGATGGATCAGCACAGATGATGCGCTGAGGTTGCCTGTTGCCTGTCACCCGGCGTTCCTCGGTGCATCCATCGGGAACCAGCGGAACGGTCTTGCGCCAGCCGCGTTGTACGGACTCCTGCCTCGGCTGGCCGGCACCGACATCACCATCTATCCGGCATTCGGTTCTGACTACCCAATGTCGCAAGAGGAGTGTTTGTCGGTCGCGAATAGCGGTCGGCATCCCTGGGGACCACTCAGACCGACCATGCCGGCGGTTGGTGGACGAATCGGACCGGAACGACTCGCCGAGCTGAGTGCATCGTTGGGCTGAGATACGATCTTTGTCTTGGGGAGTCGACTTCAGAAAGAGCCAGGTGGAGTGGTCTCAGCGATACAGGCCTTTCACCGGGTATTGGCGACATTGTTTAGTTAACGCCCACTTCCTAAAACACGAGGTGTTTGGTATTCTGTGTGTCATCTTTCCGGAGATTGATCTTGTCACGAGGCGCCACGCCATAAGGGAGGTGAAGATGAGCGTATCCACGAGATTCTTTGAGATCCTGCGAATGATCCGCCGTCTCTGGTTCGATCTTCCGCTGTTGGCTCGATTGCTCAAAGCCTGGAAGCGTGGCAGCTACAGAGGGCTCTCGATGCGCACGATCGTGTCTCTTGCCGCGGCCCTGCTCTATATCGTGAGTCCCATCGACCTCATGCCGGACTTTATTCCAGGAATCGGACTGATCGATGATGCAGCGGTGTTGGCATTGCTGCTCCATAGCATCGCGCAAGAATTGGCAGCATTTCGAGTGTGGGAGCAGAACCGCGATGGGGTATAGTCAGGTTAGCGTCGACGTTTCGGCTTCGCAGTCGGAATGGAATTGAGTGGATCATCCGGCCAGTGGTGTTTCGGATAGCGACCGCGTAGTTCTTTCCGGACCTCATGGTAGGCCCGCTTCCAGAATCCTGCTAAATCCTGCGTGACTTGCACCGGCCGTCCGGCAGGCGAAAGCAAATGCAGCATGACGGAGATTTTCCCATTCCCGACCCGTGGAGTCTCTTTGCATCCGAACATTTCTTGGAGGCGTACGGCCAGGATGGGCAATTCTAGCTGATCATAGTCGATTCGGAGGCGGGATCCACTCGGCACGACGAGATGGGTTGGAGCGAGCTGATCAAGGCGCCTATGCTGTTCATACGTGAGAAGGCCATGCAGCGGTGGGGTAAGGTCGAGTCGCTTGACCCGATCGAGCGTGGTGATTCCAGTCAGGTATGGACTGAGCCACGTGCCCACTGTGGTCAGCAGCGCTTCATTTGAAAGATCAGGCCAGTCTGAGTGAGATCCCTCTATGTGCCGGACCCACATCACCCGAGCCCGCCACTTCTGAAGCTCATTGGTGAAGGATAGAGATTCAAGTCCTGCTTGTTGGATGCCGTGCAAGACGGCGTTACGTATATGGATTTGGTCAGGTTCAGAGATGGCCTCGTCCGTAGTCACCACCGCGCCAAGTTTCTGTCGGCGAGAGGCCCGAACGGAACCACTCGCCTTATCCCAGATCACCGATTCCTCGACAACGAGTTGGTCGTGATAGAGCGATTCGATTTCCTCTCTTGTAATTGGAGCAGCAAGATGAATCCGAGCCCACGGTGTACTGCCATCCAGATCAGCGACAACCAAGAATGGCTCTGCCGCCAAAAGATTCGGTCCAGTGAACTGCGCGCCGCGACCGTTGACCAGCCGATAGCGTGCCTCCTCACCAGTCTGTCGTTGCGCAATCCGATCAGGATAGGCCAGCGCCAACAACACCCCGACTGCCTGCGAGAGGTCGTGTCCGTCGTCGTTCTCCTTAATGGGTAGTGCGTTGAGCTGTCGGCGCCATAGCTGTGCTGTCCGCTGCACCCGTTCAACTGTGGCTCGATTCACCGGCAGTCCGACGGACTCGTGTTGTCCATGGAGCAGATCCAGCCTGATGCGGAGATCGGGGTTCTGATCGTGACGCACCTCCGGCAAGATATCGCGATCGCTTAGCAGCGCCGCCACCTCGCACGCGAGGCCAGCCAACCCCAGTGGCCTGGACTGGATGAGCATGTGAGACAGACGAGGATGAAGCGGAAGCGCTGCCATTTGCCGACCATGTTGAGTCAGGCGACCGTCAGAAGAAAACGCTCCGAGCCGCACAAGCAACTCTTTGGATTGGTTGATTCCTCCACGAGGTGGTGGCGTGAGCCAGGATAATTCCTCCGGATCCAGTGTGCCCCATTGGGCGAGGTCAAGCGTCAGTGGTGCCAAGTCAGCTTCCAAAATCTCCGCCGGACGATGGGCAGCCAGCGCGGCTTGTTCCTTTTCGGTCCACAACCGGTAGCAGATCCCTGGCTCGAGTCGTCCTGCTCGCCCACGACGTTGCGCAGCAGAATCTTGGGTGATTCGGACCGTCTCCAAACGAGTGAGACCGGAGCGTGGATCAAAACGAGGCAGGCGTAACCACCCTGAATCGATCACCACGCGTATTCCGTCAATTGTCAAACTGGTTTCGGCAATAGATGTGGCGAGTACGATCTTCCTCGATCCGTGAGCCGCCGGTCGAATGGCTGCCTCTTGCATCGCTTGGGGGAGCTCACCATGGAGCGGCGCTATCTGTACTGATGATCCAAGTTCCGCGTCCAGCAGCATCCGTTCGACGAGACGGATCGTGGCCATGCCTGGAAGAAATACCAACAGACTCCCATGGTCCTGCACGAGGGAGCGCTTGATCGTCTGCGTGACGGCGCGGTCAAGCGGTCCAGTGAGCGGTTGATCAAGATATCGGGTTTCCACCGGAAACATCCGGCCTTCGCAGGTGATGATCGGGGCGTGGCCCAAGAGATTGCTGACTGAACCACAATCCAAGGTCGCAGACATCACGAGCAGGCGAAGATCAGGGCGAAACAGCCGTTGCGCTTCGAGGCAGAGGGTGAGCCCGATGTCGGCTTGCAGACTCCGTTCGTGGAATTCGTCGAATAGCACAATGCCATAGCCCTCGAGTGATGGGTCCTGGTGGAGCATCCGGGTGAGAACCCCCTCCGTGACGACCTCGATTCTGGTCTTCGGCCCGATCTTTGTGTCGAGCCGCATCCGGTAGCCGACGGTTTCACCAACGCGCTCATGGATCTCCTCCGCCATACGATAGGCGGCGGCTCTCGCAGCGAGTCGCCGCGGCTCAAGCAGCAAGACTCTTTTCCCCGATAACCAGGACGTTGCAAGGAGTGCGAGCGGAACCCGAGTGGTCTTTCCAGCGCCTGGTGGCGCGGTGAGGAGGGCGTTTGGACAAGTTTCCAAGGCTTGACGGATCGAGGGCAAGACCTCTTCTATTGGAAGTGGTAGCATGACGTGATAGGGTCCCAAATCAGGTTGAGCAGACTGTACCAAAAAGTAAAGACAAGAAGGAATGCCGAGACTCTGCAGAGCTGAGGGAGAGGCGATGGCGATCTATCGTTGGAGCAGTGAGACACCGACTCGGACGGGGTGGTACTGGTTCCGTGGAGAAACGCGCGAAACGGAGCCTTTTATCGTGCTGGTCGATGAAGCGGGACAATTTCAATGGCCGGATGGGGGATTCCAAGAAGTCACGCTGGCTCATGGTGAATGGGCTGGTCCGATCGAACAGCCGGAAGACTAGCATTTCTGCATATTTGGCCGCCGGTATCCTTGCAAATCGATCTTCAGCATCACACTCCCCCGCCCAGCTGTAAAAGCGATCTTGGATCCGCAGTCACTCATCAGTCGTCGATCTCAATGCTCTTGGCTAGGAAGCTCTATGTTTCCACCTGAGTAACGATTGTGAAGTTTTCGAGGGGATGCGGCGCGTGGGCGAATTCTGAGGTTGATCATCTCTACGACGACCGAAAAGGCCATGGCGAAGTAGATATACCCTTTAGGTACGTGCACATCGAAGCCCTCGACCATGAGGGTGACCCCAACAAGAATCAGAAATGAGAGTGCGAGAATCTTGATTGTCGGATGGGTGTCAACAAATTCTCCAATAGAACGAGCCGCGAAGAGCATGACGAGTACCGCCGCAATAATCGCAGTGGCCATAACGGAAATATCATCCACGAGTCCGACGGCTGTGATGACGGAATCTAATGAGAAGACAATATCCAGCAGGGTGATTTGGAACAGCATCATTCCGAAACTAGCGGGAACCGACAAGACTGCCTGTTCATCCGTTCCCTCCAAGCTCTCGTGAATCTCGTGGGTCGCCTTGGCTAGGAGAAATAGGCCGCCGACGATAAGAATCAGATCTCGTCCCGAGATCGCTTGATGCAGCACCGTGAAGAGGGGAGCCGTGAGCTCCATCACGATTGAAATCGAAAATAACAAGCCTAGCCGAGCGATCATCGCAAGGCCCAGTCCAAGGCGACGTGCCAAGCTCCGCTGGTGCTGAGGTAGCCGGCTGACGAGGACGGAGATGAAAATGATGTTGTCGATCCCTAGAACAATTTCGAGGGCAGTCAGGGTTCCCAGCGCAATCCACATCTCTGAATTGGTCAGCCAATCGAACATGCGATTCTCCAAGGTGTTAAGAGTGAATGCGATATAAAACAAACTTTAAGGCAAGAGTTCTGTTCCCCTCATCATGGGCAGTCGTTCATCCAAGCACTCCATAGGTCGTGCTTGGATATCGGAGTGCGATCTATGCTCATGATCAATCAGCGATCACTTCTGAAGCAAGAGCCACTAAATCTCGTCCTCATAATAATGAAATGCGTGATCACGGGTCTTGGAAAAACTGCGTACAAAGCCGATCAGACGGGGGCATTGAGCCAAACAATATCATGATCGATCAGGGCTAGTGCCGTTTAACACTAACCATTCGAATAAATGTCAGATCATGCACTACAAGAAGCATGACCGCATTCCGGCGGGATCATCTACAGACAGCATGATGTTGTACACAAACTCTACGTAATATGTAGAATGCTTCAGGTATGTAGGCTAGAGCCGTCGAGGTTGAGTATGTTATATCCTAGTGTAGTGATTCATGCTGTTCTTGTCTTATCTAGGGCGATCCTGGCCCGATTCACTTTCGCCAAGATCTCCTGTGCCGTCTTGGTCCACACAAACGGTTTAGGCTTGGCATTGCGCTGGGTCATGTACGCGTCAATT
>JBGSIO010000071.1:0-47303 GCA_041742455.1 Nitrospira sp.
GGTAGAGTGGGTGCCGGTTGAGTTGAAAGGCGAAGGCCCAACAGTGAGGCGCTGTTCGAGTCTCGATAAGACGATCATCGATTTCGATAACGATGGGCGAGCAGATTTGTTGGTGAAGACCACGTTCTGCATGAAACGGGACCCGAGTGACAGCCTCTATGTGTTTCCTGCCGACAGCAATGTCCTCGAAGAAACGAATTGGCAAGACTTGAGCCCCTTGTTGACGACTCATGACAAGTTTGAACGAACCGGTGGAACCTATCCGCTGACGTCGCTCCGGATGGACAAAGGCCAGGCGCCTCTCGCGTTGACGACCACCTTTTCTCTCCAACCCTTTCTTCTCGATGGCACGTCCTACGTCGGTTTGACCGATGCCAGAAGGGAATGGCTGGTGATTACGAAGTATCGAGGCGGTGAACGGTTTGAGGATCTGTGCTATCTCCACTCAGCTAATTAAGCCGGTATCCTTTAGCCGAAAGGCAGGTATCCCTCATGGCATTGATGGTTGATAGGCCATGCAGGGCTCGGGCATGGTCGGCGGGGCTCTGAGGGCTAGGGCTGAAAGGGAAGGGTGAGGTCTGGCTATAGAAGTGATGCTCGTTGGCTAATCTCGCCTTGTACTCACATTCCATGTAGTCGCGCTCCACATCATACCGGCTGAGACCACTGGGGTAACCCCCACGCTCATAAGGACTCTGGGCACAGCCAACGCCAAGCAACAGAAAACCTATGATCATGCGCGTGGACCACGACAACATGTAGGTGTGAGTACCATGCGGTACAACCGCGGTCAAGCTGGGTGTCCGGTGATGATCTCCGCACAGCGGCGGGCACTGACGAGCGCACTTTCGAGATTAGCAGGCCAGCCGGTATCCGTCCAGGCTCCAGCGACGAGCATGTTCTGGATAGGGCTTTGCGGGAGCGGCCGGAGCCGCGCAGTGCCCGGCGCGAGCGAGAGCGCGGCATGATGTTCTCGAATAATTGCATGGGTGAGTATGTCTTTTGGAGCCATGTTTGGAAATATCAGGCTCAGCCCGGTGATTGCAGCGTCTACCACTTGATCATTATTTAAGTCTGCAAGCGAGTCGGCTTGCGCAGAGAGACGACAGCCGATTTCGCCAGTCCCCAACGGAGTGATGGCCAGTCGCTGGAACGGGCGTCCCGGTAGCAAGACAAGGCGAGGGGTTTGAGTAGCTTTTTGACATGTCAATTGGACGACGATCTCGCTGAGATCGTTGAGTTCCGTCACCTGGGCGAAGTAGGCATAGCGCGTTAACAGCCGCTCCGGCAGGAGTGGAAGCAACTGCTGGTGCGGCAGCGCGATGATGTACCATTGTGCTTGTATTGTCGTGCCGTCCTGGAGCCGAATGTCATGCACGCCGCTTTCTCCAAAGCGGAGGTATGGAGGAGTTGTCAGGGTGTGGAACTCGATAGAGTCGTGACCCAACGCCAGTTTGATCGGTGCCATGAGCCTTTGTTCGACGGAACCAAGCACAGAGGTGAGCCTGGCATCCGACGCGTCGCTGAGAAATATGGTTGAGAGCAATTGCACAAAGGTCGCGGCGGAGAGGCGCGCGAGATCGTTTCCCGTCAGCCAATGAGCGAGCGGCCCCCAAATCCGCTCTTGGGCTTGGACGCTTTGGCCGGTCGCCGTCAGCCATTCGTGCGCAGTGCGATTCTCTAGATCTGTCGGGAGAGTCTGCGCTTGCTCCCAAATCTGCTCGACGTGAGAGAACAGCTTCCAGCGGTCCTGCCATGCCAGGCCTTGGAAGCTAAAGAGACTCATCATCCATTGAAAGGCTCCGGGAAGGCGGGCAGACTGATATGACACGTTGCGCCCATCGGGTAGCTGAAACTCGAGTGGGATCGCTTGCTCTCGTTGTGAAGGCTGTTCCTGATCCAGCGCCTGAAGGAGCCGGCGGCTCTCGTGATGACATCCTAAGAGAATCGGTGCGGGATCGGCTGCATTGAGCCGGAATCCATCGAGCCAATCAGGGTGATCGAGCAGCGTGATGCGGTAGCCCTGTCGATGTAGATGATAGGCGGTTGTGAGACCGACCAACCCGGCGCCGAGGATAAGGACGGTTTGTGAGGCTGGAGCAGTCACGAGAATCGGGAACGGATCCAAATGCGTAACGCGATGAACAACCGCTGTGTCGTAGTCAGACTGATGCGTTGTCCGAACACCTGATAGTTCGATCGTTCGATGTGATCCAAGATTCGGCTGTAAATGCCGCGCATGATTTCTGCCACCGTCAATGCACGGCGCTCGAGTGGCGATAATCCCTTCAGGGCCGCGTCGGCTCGCTTGTAATAATGATGGGCGCGAGAGGCCTCGTATTCCATCAACGCGCAGAACTCCGGAGAATAGTTCTGATTGAGCATGGACTTTTCAGGATAGTTCCACTTCCGTAGGTCCTCAAGCGGGAGATAAATACGGCGTTCGGCGGCATCGCTGCCAACGTCGCGAAGAATGTTAGTCAGCTGGAAGGCCATACCGAGCGCGACCGCGTAATCCTGAGCGCGAGCGGAGGTGACGCCAAAAATATGTAAACAGATAAGGCCGACGACGGAGGCGACACGGTAACAATAGAGAGATAGCTCGTCGAATGTGACGTAGCGGTTATTGAACAGATCCATCTCAACGCCTTTGATCAATTCTTCAAAGTAGGCTTTGGGTATTCCCAGGGTTTTCACATGGTGGGCGAGGCTTACCATGATTGGGGTGGTCGGCGTTCCCGAATAGACCGTGTCGAGCTCGCTCAGCCAGCGTTTGAGTTCCTCCTTCGGGTCGCTCCCGGCAGCTGGTTCATCGACGGCACTGTCTACCGCCTTGCAGAAGGCATAGACGGTATACATGGCTTCTCGCTTGGCTTTAGGCAGGAACAGGAATGAATAGTAAAAGTTGCTGCCACTGTTCTTTGTATACGCCGTGCAATAGGCCTGCGCTTCAGCGGTCTTCATGACGCGCACCCCCCAGTCAGGACCGACGCCTCAAGTTTGATGGCTTTGATGGGATCGATAGGGAGACGGGAATGTGGATGCAGAATCGAATCCAGCAGTTCCACACCATCCACCAGACGAGGGCCAGGGCGGCTGAAATATGATGCGGCATCCACGACATAGAGATTCGGCCACTGCTCACAGGCCCGTCGCCATGTCGCTTGAGCGGACCCCCTCTGCCTGAGTTCGTTCATCGTCCGATCGATGGAATAGCCACAGGGCATGACGATGAGCATATCGGGTTGTGCAGTTTCCACTTCACGCCAAGTCGTTTCATACGATGGAGCATGCCTGGATCCTAGCACATCGTGTCCACCAGCCAAGTCTATCATTTCCGGAACCCAATGCCCTGCGACATACAGAGGGTCCAGCCATTCAAGACAGACGACACGAGGACGGGACTGTATGCCCATGTTCTTCTGGTTGATGTGGCCCAATCGACGGCGAAGCTCCGCGGCAAGCGCGTGTCCCCTCTCGGGTCGATCGACAGCTCCAGCGATCCGCTCGATATCATGGATCATGTCTTCAAGGGTCGTCGGACTCAAGGTGAGGATATCAGGCGGAAGTGGAAGAGATTGGATGGCACGTGTGAGCCGGTCTGGCGTCACGGCGCAGACATGACACAAGTCTTGTGTCAGAATGATATCAGGCTGGGCCAGATGAAAGGCTCGCTCGTTGAGCTGATACAGCGGACTTCCCGACGCGACCAATTCTTTGACTCGTTGATCGATAGCCAAGCTCGCTGTCAGGTGGGCCTCGACTAGTGGTTCAATCAACACTGGAACCTGTCGAATCGAGGGAGGGAAATCGCACTCATGGCTGATGCCGACAAGATGGTCGGCCAAACCGAGGGACGCGACCACTTCTGTTGCACCAGGGACGAGTGAGCAGATTCTCATAGTGGTTGTGAGTCTATGTGGGCCACAAGCGAGCGCGCACGTCCGTGAGACGCGTCTCACGCAAGCTCTGGCTGATGGCATCGGCTTCGTGTAAGTCTTGCACGGTGTGCGTATTGGCCACTGCTAACACCTTCATGCCTGCGGATTTTGCAGCCCGGATGCCGGGACGGGAATCTTCAATGACCAAACACGAAGTCGGTGACAGCGATGCAGCGGACTGATGCCGGTTCAATCCGGCCAGCGCATGAAGGAACGGTTCAGGATTCGGCTTGCCATGAGTCACGTCCTCGGCGCTGGTGATGTGACGAAACGATTTTCGGAGACCGATGCATTCCAGCACCAGCTCGATCTCGGCCCGTAATGCACCTGACGCGATGGCGACCGGGCAGATCGACGCGGCTTCTTCGACAAACTCCCTGACGCCCGGGAAAATGACCAGATGGTCTTTTATCGACGCCAAGTATGCGGTGGCCTTTTTGGTCATGAGGTCTTCGAGGAGCGAGGGGGAGGCTGGGATCTGATTGACGCGCAGGGCTTCCAGAATGCAGCCTCGATCGTCGAAGCCGAGATAGTTGGCGTAGTAGTCGTCTTCCGTCAAATTGATCTGGATCTCTCCAAGCGTTCGGCGCAACCCTTCAAAGTGCAGTGGCTCAGTATCGGCGATGACGCCGTCGAAGTCGAAGATTACGGCCTGCATGAGATCCCGAGGCTTACGATGTATCACCTATGCGATGGAGGCGTGATCGGGCGGCATTATAGCACAGAGGGTGGTGATTCAATCATCACCCTCTGTGGGTTGATCTGTGTCGCGGAAACGGATGGATCAGGGTTTCAGTTTAAGCTGATGCTCGGGCAGCCAACCTGTGGTGCCGTAGTCGCTGCGCACGGAGTAAACCCAGCCAGTCCCCTGAAGATCACCATCAAGAACTGTCAGGACGGTTCCTGGTGGAATGGCCAGCCCTGGTCGCGATCCCTCTGCATCCTGAGTGAGCACGACTTTCTGCCCCGGAGCAGCGGGGTTGGGCAAGACGCTCACTCGTTGCCCCTCGCCGAATAGCGGATGGGGTGAATTGGTCACGGGTGTATCGGATGCTGGAACTGGTGTTGGAATAGTTTCCACCGTGGCCGACGTGTTTGGCATCGAAGGAGCAGAGGATGGTATCGGGACAGGAGCTGATGTTGCGGCTTGTGGTACCTCGACTGGTGCGACAGCTGGTGGTGGCGTCGGAGCCTCTTCCATAGGCTGAGGTGCCGGAGCCACAGGCTTCGGAGGCATTGGCCGCTGCACAATAGGTGTCGGAGGCTCCGGTGACTCACCAAGGAGTGGCTCGATATACTCCATGACCATCTCTGGTTCCATGGCAACGTAGGCTCCACCGCCGATCAGCACCAGCAACAGCACCCACAAAATGGGACGGCCGTTTGATTGCTTGGGCGGTTTCTTTGGAGACGGTGAGCGGACCGTGGTCGTTTGCTCCAATTCTTCTTCAGTGAATTCAAGGTCAGGCTCAGGTTGGCGGGCAAAGAACAGGTTCCAAGTCAGAGGACTGCCGCCCAGCGATGGGTTTCCGGCGAAAGCGAACATCGAGCACCTCCCTCCAGCGGACTGCATCGTACGATCTGAAAAAGTACTTATCATCAAGGGCATAGGCTGTCAATTTTGTATGAATATTGAGCATAGGCCATTCTGAGACGGCTCCAGGCTCAGCAGGAATGTACATGAGACCAGGACAGCACCTGGTACCTCACTGCATCGAAAATGTGTTGTATCAGGTTTTTCGCTAACTAGGGTCGACATAAAGCTGTCCGCGCACTCGCTGAAAGTCTGGGTGATGGCCGCCTGGTCGTCATAATGCACATAGCCGATGTTGTAGCGTCTTCTCTTGAGCGTCGGCATTCAATCCAGAGTGACTCGCCGGCGCCTCTTGCATGTCCGTCAAACCGGCAGGCACAATAGGCCTATCGACAAACATGAAGTCCTATCGCGAAGAACTCTGGTTTGAGACGAAGACCAGACGGGCCTACCTGAATATCACGCCACAGATCGAGGCATTGGTCAAGAAGAGTGGGGTCCGGGAGGGCCTGGTATTGGTCAACGCGATGCATATTACCGCGAGTGTGTATATCAACGACGATGAGCCAGGTCTGTTGCAAGACTATGACGAGTTTCTGGAACGACTTGCTCCTCATGAGGCCCGTTACCGGCACAACAATACAGGTGAAGATAACGGAGATGCACATCTGAAGCGACAAGTCATGGGACGAGAAGTTGTGGTGGCGATCACGGAGGGCGTACTCGATTTCGGCCCATGGGAACAGATTTTCTACGGAGAGTTCGATGGGTGTCGCCGGAAGCGCGTCCTGGTGAAGATCATCGGGGACTAGAGCCGGTATCGAACAGCGGTGTACCTGAGTCACGCGTACGAGGAATCGTTGGGACGCTTGCATGGGTATGAAAAGTTTGGCAACATTGACTCTGAGGTTTGGAGCGATCTTTTTCAGTTCGTGTTGTAGGGAGTTGCGATGTTAGCCTGGTCTCGTCCTGATCCACTCACCCGCGATCTTATCCATCTCATCAATGCTCGTCGGCACGATCATGGCGATACGGATGATGCCATCGATACCCTGCAAGCATTTCTTGAACAGGGACGTGAACACGATCTTCTGACGGTGCTTGCTGCGCTCGACGAAGAAATGGCGGAATGGTTGTTCGATCTCGTGGCAGAGGCGAGTTGCACGCTGCTTCTGGATGGGGCGAACGATGAAAAGCCAACTTACGCGACGATCGCGGCCTTGGAGTTACCTCTGCAGGCGAACCTGACTTCTCCGCTCAAGCTCAAGATCGATCCCATTGCGACCGCTGATCTCCTGCATCGGAATCTGCAACTTCCTGCCGGAACAGTCGTTCGTGTCGAGTCGCGACTTTTGACTGATGCCACATTAGAGATGTTGAACCTTCAGATGTTCCATGACCACCTGGTGACGGTCGCCGATTCACGGCGTGCACAGTCGGTGGCGGCCCGGCTTCTTCCTCCTGTTGAGAACACCGCGTTTCTCTTGTTTGAACTGTTGGGAGCACCAGACCCCGCGTTGCCCGACTCGTGGGAAGACCATCAGCGTCGAGAAATTCTCGACGGCCTGGTCAAGCAATGTCCGGAATTAGCCTGCGCGCCGGATACGATCGAGGCACCGGTGTATGCTGCCTATGCCATGTTTGACGCACAGAATGCGGTACGGCTGCATCACTTGGCCGATGAAACCGCTGCCGTGTGGAGAGAGCTGGATCCGCTGGTGAGGTCCCGCACCATCGTGCATCTCCATACGCAATGTGGTAACGGGGTGTATATGCCTGTGTGGACCGACCTGTTCGATCCGGAGCTCCCGGAAGAGCACGGCCCGGTCTGGACTTCTCCCGACGTCTGGGTCTTTACGGCTGATCTGCCGATTGAATGGCCTGGTGAAATGTTAACCAATCGGTTACTGGCAGAAGGCTGCACCCGGTTCGAGAATCATATCGTCGAAACCCCGGACAACTAACTCCATCTCCTCTTGTCCTTGCCTTGAGGCCCCCTCCTTCACACACGTGCTTCGGTCAACAAGAACCCTTTGCTAAAAACCTCCGTTTCGGTGATTTTCTGGTAGCTTTATTTTATCCTCATCTGGATGAAAACGATCAATGCCAAGGAACGATCAGGAAAAACCGCCGCGAGTCTCGTGACGGTCGCCGGATTGATCTTAGTCTGGACAATCGTATGGGCCAACTTTCCCTCTAAAGAAGAGCTGCTGTCGGCTCAATCAGGGACATCCTCTGTGGAAGCCTCGCAGGTTCCTGCTCTCGATTTGACGATCCCCGGCGTATCCAGTCAGCCAGCCACCAACGCGGCTGGAGCCGGAGAGGCGGCGTCTGTGACGACTCTTGGTGGGTTATCAGTTCCACGCGACAGTCGTGCCAGACAAATTTCGGAGGTAAAGTGTGACGCAGAGGTTCAACAATACTGTCCTGACTCTCTTTCTGGAGAAGATCGCCGCCATTGTGTGATGCAGCGATTCAAGCGATTAGCTCCGACTTGTCAACAGATCATGCAGCAGCGATTGGTGCGTTGGAAAGAAGCCGATGGGTACAAGTTGTCTTGTGCCGTAGACGTGAAACGCCTCTGTCGGACGGTTCCGTCCGGGGATGGCCGCATGCTGCAGTGCTTGCAGGAGCATGAGCAGGATCTTTCAGAAGCCTGCTACCAAACCTTGCCCAAGGGGAGGCTCCAGACGCGGAACTAAAATGCTTCACGGAGAATAAGAAGAGCCGTCAGCCTTCCCTTACGCGGCCAATCCTTCGACGCAGGAGCGGAGTTCTAGTGCGAACTCGTTGGCGCGACGATACCGGTGGACGGGGTCCTTATGGAGCGCGCGATCCAGGACATTCTTGAGGATGGATGGCAAGTCTGGTCTGATCGCTTTCAGACTGGGATGGGGTGTGTGGGCGATGGCAAACAGCAAGGCTGAAACGTTGTCGGCCACGAACGGTGGACGGCCGGTCAGCAGTTCAAACATCACAACAGCAAGAGAGAAAATATCGGAACGTCCATCCACCTTTTTCCCGGCGATCTGCTCCGGCGACATATACGTGGGCGTTCCCATCACGATATTCGTCTGAGTCTTTGACGAAGTCGCCATCTTGGCGATGCCGAAGTCCATGATTTTTACGACCTCGTCGTCTGTGAGCATGATATTGGCTGGTTTGATATCTCGATGTACGACGCCTTGCTGGTGGGCATAATCCATCGCCTCGGCGACAGTCGCCACGATCGGCAGCACTTTCTGGAACGGCATCAGATTCGGTTTTCTTGACCAGTCTTTCAGCGTCGTTCCTTGAAGCAGCTCCATCGCGATGTACCCGAGATCATGTTCTTCTCCGGCATCGAAAATCGTCACAATGTTTCGATGAGATAAGCGTCCCGTCGACTCGGCTTCTCGGAAGAACCTCGCCTTCACGTCTTGAAGTTTGTCGGCCTCGTCGATTTCATTAAGCTGCATTGTTTTGATCGCCACAAACCGTTGGATCGTCGGATCTTTTCCAAGGTATACCACTCCCATTGATCCCCGTCCCAACTCCTTCAGGACCTTATATCGACCGAGCATGGCGGGAGGTCCGTTCGGTGCAGCTTGGATATCTAACCTGGTCTGTTGCTCGACGCTTTCTTCTTCTGAATGAATTTCGTCGGTTTCCTCGATCGGCGTTGCCGATTCTTTGCGACGGGTCGATGTGGGCGCCTTCGATAAAAATCTGTGGAGCGCGTCAATATTCAACAGCCAAGCAGCGGTGATCCAGAGGCCGATGAATGCCAGGAACGCGGCGTATGTAAGTGTATAATGTGCGGAGCCGAGTTGGCTGATCAGTGACTGTCCGACAATCCGGAAGGTCTTGTCTGCTGCGATCACAACAAGCAGAGTCGTAATAGGTAAAACCAGTGTTCGCAGAAACGAAAATCCGCGTCCGTTATTCGGCATGTGTCGGAAGGCACGGAGTGATAGCAAACCAAGCAGAGCCAGCCCGGCTGCTGCAACAATGAGGCGGATGGTATGCGCGCTGTTGAGTCCGAACAGGGTCAGAGGGAACGACTGTGCGCCGGGCAATTTGCTTAAAATGGGACCCGCAAAAAGCGCGAGGAGCGCGGCCAGAAAATATTGAAAGGCCCAGCTAGGCGTGTTGGTCATGGGCGACAAGATCCGAAGACCTCCAAAGTCTAGCGGATACTAAAGAGGAGTCAATGGAACGGAAAAAATAGGCAGAGGACGAGGTCTTATTCTCGGGCCGCTAGGTCTTTCATCTTCGGAAGTAAGGAAGTCGGAATATGGAGGGATCCCTTGCCGATGCTGACTTCAATGTCGGGTTTGGTGAGGCCATGAAAATCGCTGCCACCGGTCACGAGCAGGCCGAGTTGTTGAGCGAGACTCAGATATTCTCGGGTCTGCCGTGCAGCATGGGTGCTGTAGTAGACTTCCACGCCATCGAGTCCGTCCGCTTTGAGCTGGCGAACCAACTCGATAAGCGATTGATCTGTACACCTCACCCAGGTCGGATGAGCCAGGACAGCGAGTCCTCGCGCTGCCTTGATCCAGTGAATGGCTTCGGCGGGGCTTGGGAGATCACGAGGCACGTAGGCCGGTTTCCCGTCGGCCAGAAATCGATCGAAGGCCTCCTTGGCTGATGTAACGACTCCTTTATCCATGAGGGCACGAGCAATGTGTGGTCTACCGACTGAGTCGCTCCCGGCCAGCGCACGAACTTCATCGTAGGTGAGATCGATACCGAGACTTTGTAGCCGTTCGACGATTTTGGGATTGCGACGATGGCGACTGTCTCGCAAGGTCTTGAGCCGCTCATTCAAGCGAGTGTCTTGCCAATCGAGAAAGTATCCAAGAATATGTAACTCGGAATTCCCGAGGATCGAGCTGATCTCGACTCCAGGGATGACCTCGATTTCTAACGCCTCTCCGGCGGCGCTTGCTTCTACGAGACCGGTCATGATGTCGTGATCGGTAATCGCCAGGGCCGTGACTCCAGCTTGGTGTGCCAGTTCAATCACCTCCGTCGGTGTACAGCTTCCATCAGAGTGAGTAGTGTGGAGGTGTAAGTCCAAGCGGCTCATAACGAAATCTCAGTCGCTAGAGGCTTCCGTGCAACAAGTTGTGCGGTATAGACCGATTCCCCACCGCGATGGCCTTCGTGAGCCCCTTCATCGTAATGCACGATACGAAGACCAGAGCTGAGGTCGATGAGTTCGTTGTGCGCAAGGCAAAACTCTTTCCGTTTGGGATGCTGATGCTGGAAGTGATTATCGATCAGGAACGTTTCATACAGCAACACACCGCCGGGTCTCAGTGCATCAATCAGGTAAGGAAAGAGTGGACGAGCCAGATAAAAGAACACGAGTATGACATCGTAGGCCTCTTGCCCGATATTCGGCTTACTCGGCGGAGGTGGTTCCAGATCCATCATCTGTGTTGTGACTCCTGTGAGGCTTCGCGCATGAGCCGTTGACGACAGCTGCGCGAGCGCCTGGACATCGTGATCAATCGCGACAACCTGGTAGCCCTGTGAGGCAAGAAACAGCGCGTGACGCCCGGTGCCGGATGCGACATCGAGGACCTTGCCTTTGGGAAGACGAGGAAGCTGCTGGACAAGAAAATGGGAAGGCGATGGATTTGCGCGAAGCAGTGTGTGCGCCTGCCTGGTACGCTCTAGGGTGATACCGACCGATTTAGTCACATGGGAGATTGGGGGGTGAAGCTTTCGGAGCCAGAGCTTCGCGCGATCGACCGAAAATTCATCGAAGAGAGCGGTCAGAAACCGTTCAGCCATGGCCTCCAATAGATGAGAATCTTGACCGGTTCCAAGTTCTATCATGCGCCGCGCCACTGACGCATAGTCGACCGTTTGCCTAAGGTCGTCGGAGAGTCCTGCCGGCTCAAGTCGACAATCCAATTCCAGATCGACGGCTAATGGCTGTGGACGTGCTCGTTCTTCGGGCGTCACGCCACAGCGACCGCGAAATTCAAGTTGCTCGATGATGATCTGTCCGCCCATCGGGGCATTGTCGGAGATCGTCTTTCGGCCTGTCAAGCGAGAGTCGTGGGGGGAGAGCGGATGTAAGGTGGAAAGTGCCGAGCTGGCAGGTTACACAAAGTATCGGCTCGTATCGAAGTTGTATTCGGTGGTGTCGACCAGTCGGATAATACTGCGCCGGTAGGCTCCGACATCGTCCTTTTCGGTGAGATCCAGCTCTTCGCCATTTTCAATCGGCGCGCCCTGTCGGTCGGTAATGACTTTAACAAGCGGGCGCTCCGCGTCGGATTTGTTCATGGCCGGCTTAAGAACCACGGCGAGTTCTTCAGTGTCTAACACGACCAGGCTTCCGATCGGAACGATCCCGACGCAATTGACGAATAGCTTGAGGAGGGTGGCATCAAAACTCTTTCCCGACTTCGAGAACATCATATTCAAGACTTTCGACGGCGACATCGGCTCCCGCCGATACACACGGGACGACGTCATCGCGTCATAGCAATCGGCGATCATGAGAATGCGACCGGTCAGCGACAGCTTCCAGGGTGTTTTCAGTTTGGGATAACCCGAATAATCTAGATTCATGTGGTGCTCAAACGAAGCCGCCGCCATGCGCGCCGGAAGATTTGTGATGCCACGCAGTTGAGTCAGACTTAAGACTCCTTCAGTCGGGTGGTTTCGCATCATCGTCCACTCATCCTCCGTGAACTCGCCGGGCTTGTTCAATACTTCAAGGGGAATCGAGGACTTGCCCATGTCGTGAAAGAGCGCCGCGAGTCCGAGATCCGCCAGCTCGACTTTCGGATACCCGGCACGATTGGCGAGCGCGAGCGATAAGAGAGAGACGTTCACGGAATGGTTGTGCGTGTATTGATCGTGACAGCGAAGGGTTGTGAGGCCGAGGAGCGTCGATTCATCTTGCATCATGAGGTCGATGATGTTCTGGATCGCTCGTTTGGCTTGCTTGAAGTTAAGGGTGCCTCCGTCGCGGACAGACTGGGTCAAGGTTCCGACAGCGCCGACAGCCTTTCCGTACGCCGTCTTACACTGTGCCTTATGATGGAGCTTCGCGCCGGCCTCGGTTCCTGGACCTTGACCGCCGTCTGATCCCGAAGTGTCTTCTCTGATGGTCAGTTCACGAGGTTCTTCAAGCTGAATGTTGGTGACGTCACGGCTTTTGAGTTCATGCCGAAAGTCTGTCAGTGCTTTGGTGGCAGGGTCGAGTGTAACGAAGAGATACGCGAATTCGCGAAGATCCGATGATGTGGTTGCGGCGGTAAACGTCAATCCGCCGATCTTCCATTTATTCATCGTGTCGATCATGCTGGACGCGACCAGCATTTGCTGCGCGCTCACCTTCAAGTGGCGTTCTCCGAGAAAAAGGAAATCATTTTGAACTCGGAGTGTGACGGGCTGATCGTGCGCCAGGGTTTGGATCAGAGTCAGCATGGTCTCGACTGGTTTATCGAGCGCCGCATTGGTCCGTCCGTGAATCCTCGATGTTTTAATAAGTGTATTCAGCTGCGTGATAAGCTGAAAGCCCAGCATCGCGAGCTGTTGGTCGAGGATATCGCCGGCTTCGGAGCCTTGCCCGATCTTTCCGGCCAGCGATTTCTCATGCGTCAGAAGCGGTTGAGCCTGGTTATCGGTCTGCTTTGGCTGCGCTGCCTTGGGGAGTTTCATGAGAGCTCTCCGTCTTCTATCTGCGAGACCATCTGTTTCCCTCGTTGATGCTTCTGCGATTGTGCAAGAGCCACGGTGCAAGCCTGACGAACTGCGGCGCCTCCCTTTCGTGCGCCGAGTTCCAACGCGGCGACGGCGGCGGGCGTCGCAAGCTTGCCGAGGGTTTCTGCCGCGAGCACAGCCAACTCTTCCCTTTTTTTCCTGTTGGTCCAAGCCCAGGCGGTGAAGAGATTTTGCCAGTAGGGGACGGCTTCATCCCCACACGTGGCCCGGATGGCCTGAAACATACCTCGCCGTTCACTGATGGGACGGTCTATGAAGCTGTCATCGGACAAAAGAGGAGACCACTGAGTGAACGGAACGGTATATTGGCCTGACATCAGCAGCTTGAGCGTGGCAAAGCGGACACTCTCATCTTCATCCTCGGCCAACGGAACGAGTCGAGCCCCGCTGCCGCTTGGACGAAAGAGGCCGACCGCCCGCACCACTTCCCGCCGCACCTGAGCATCCGGATACCGAGTGATTTTTTCGATCGATTCTATGAACTTTGGATTATTCCACTTAATGAAGATGGAAAGCAGATTGCGGACATAGGTCGGTCGCCGGTCCGACAGTCCACGCACTAAGGGATCAGGGTGGTCCTTTCCCAATGATGTGAGAGCTTCCACCACGATGGCCTGGTGTGCCGGAGATGTGAGGTGTGCCAGGAGAGAGCACAGGGCGGGCACTGCGTCCGGCTTCATCAGCAGAAAGATGGTCAACAATCCTTCAACGTTGGTTTCCTGACTGCGATTAAGATAGCTTTCGATGGCTTTGATACGTTCAGCGCGGCCCAATCCATCCAGTACCGAGGCCAGCTGTTGCTTATGTTCCTCACTCAGGTCTGGTCGTACGGCATCGGTTTCATGCAGCAGACCCAGCACGTTCTCCAGGACCGTCCATTTTCCTTCCCGGAGAAGAGACTCTACGATATTGCCCCACAGGCCGAACAGTTTTGTTAGTAATGCCGGGGCTTTTTCTGAAGCAAGGATCGCGGTGAGCGTATCTAGGAGATACGTGAGCCCATCTTGCTTGCTTTCTGTTTCGATTTCTTTTGTAAGTGTGGCGAGTTCTTCATCGGTGACTTCGTAGCCAACGAGTCCGGATTGGAAACGGTTCGGCTGGCTCCCACCCGTGCTCGTTGTCCCCTCGGTGCTGCCACCTCCAGACATCTGTTTGCTGCGAATTCGTTCGCGATCCAAGAGCTCGCGAAGTGTTGACTCGGACAAGCTCAGGCTGCTATCGAGCCGAATGAATCCCTCATGACCAACCGACGAGCTTGCTACCTCCTCTGCAGTCACGATGGAAATCGTCGAAAGATTCTTTCCCCAGATACGCGTGACGATATCATCATCGTCCTTGGTAGGGTCGAGTCCTCCCCATAGGGATTCCAGAAAGAAACCGAGATCCTCTTGCGTAAGACCTTGATGGAGCGTTAACTCACGAATTCCATCCGCGTAGAGCTTGAAGGCAACGCTTTCGCTCCCGCCATCCTGCTCAGCTTGATACACGACGTACTCTCTGCACATGAGCGCCGTTCGTTGGATAAGGAAGGTGAGTTTCTCATAGGTCATAAGGTGGGCTGTGAGTTCATCGAACAGCTGTTGTGAGAATTTTTGAGCGACAGGATTCGTCGAACCGTACGTCCGATTCGACTTCGCTGTTTTGTCCAAGAGCTTGAGGACACGTTTGATTGAGACGATTTCCGGGTCTTCCGCTGCCCGTGCAGCCATTGCGGCCGCGATCATCTCCTGAGCGGTCTTCATCTCCGTTGACATACGTAAGACCTACCGGCAGTTCAAGAATTCGTCAAGAAAATCGCCATTCTCCGCTATCAGGCTTGAGGGGGATGGGTATAGCGGTACCTTGTTTGGAGTCGGGGGTATCGGTAGAATCGAGCGGTATCCTGGCTGGGCCAATGGGTCTTGAGCCTTCACGTGGTGGGCATGAACCGATCGACTCTGGTGATGTGTTTTGGTGATAGCCTGACAGCGGGGTTTCAGTCACCGACTCGGGACAACCCGACCGGACGGGAGACCCCATACGGGCAATTCCTCCAGTCCTATTTGGGTGATATGGTAGAGGTTCGAATAAGCGGCATCTGCGGTGAGTTGACGAGCGAAATGGTCACGCGATTCCGACGAGATGTACTTGAGCACGGGCCTGGTTATGTGCCAATTCTTGGAGGAACAAATGATCTCGGGTGGAACGCCTCTCCACCAGAAATCATGCGAAATCTCATCAAGATGTACGAACAGACGCTGGCAATAGGGAGCCTGCCGATTCCGGTGACCGTTCCATCGATCCGAGTAGAAGATTCTTCTGAAAGTCGTGAAGGACAGGAGGGGATCGCGGGGCATCTTACGCGTCGTAGCCAGCTGAACCAGCTTATTCATGACTATGCCAACTCCAAAGGCCTCGCGTCTGTTGATCTGTTCACCGTCACCGCCGAGCCGGAGACCGGGCAACTGGCTAGGATCTATTCGAACGATGGGATTCACCTGACCACTGCAGGCTATCAGCTCTTTGCCCAACAGGTTGCTCAGATTCTCAAGCCATTATTGACTCGATCCGCACCATCGTGATGATCTCTCTTCAAGCCGTGACTGATCGAGAGTTTGATCGGGTAGTTGAGGCGAGCTCGGTCCCGGTCTTGGTGGAATTCTGGAAGCCTGGCTGCGGCCATTGCCGCGCTTTGATGGTTGAGCTGGAACGACTGCAAGGGGAGATGGGAGCAAGGCTACTCATCCTCACCATGAACGTCGATGAAAACTTTCAGATCCCTGCAGAATTGGAAATCTCATCGCTTCCCGCACTGGCGCTGTATCGGAACGGCGAGTTCGTGGGCTTCATCGGCGGGCTGGGAAAGCATGATGAAATAAGGATGAAAATTCAGTTCGTCGTGTCGAGGTGAGCTGAGTTTTTGAGTGCTTCTTACATCACCCGCCAGGTGCGGCCGTCGTTTTGGATCAGGCGGTCGGCTTCCACCGGACCCCATGTGCCGGCTTGATATTCCGGGAGCCAGCGTTGGCCAGACTTTTCCCAAGCTTCGAGAATCTGGGTAATCCAGGCCCAGGAGGCCTCGACAGCATCGCGCCGCATGAAGCGGGACGCGTCACCCGCCATCACGTCAAGCAACAGGCGCTCGTAGGCCTCCGGAGACGGACGACCGAACACCTCTCCGTACTGGAAATCCATTTCAACCGGATGCGTTTGAGCGCGCGTTCCCGGCACGCGAGAGACGATTCGGAATGAGAGCCCTTCTTCTGGCTGAATTTTCAACGCCAGGACGTTCGGGGCTTGAGGATTTTGCGCATTGGCGTTGAAGAGGATCTGCGGGATCTCTTTAAATTGAACAGCGACTTCGCTCGCCCGTAGCGGCAACGCTTTCCCGGTCCGCAAGTAGAAGGGGACCCCAGACCAGCGCCAGTTCTCCACGAAACATTTGACGGCCACATAGGTCTCGGTAGTGGAGTCGGGCTTGACGCCTTTCTCGCGTCGATAACCGGGGACCGCTGTGTCATGGACCTTCCCTTCCGTGTACTGGGCGCGCACGGTGCACTTCTCCACATCTTTCACCGTAATGGGCCGCAAGCAGCGGAGCACTTCCATTTTGGCGTTCCGCACTACATCCGGATCAAGCGAGTAGGGCGGCTCCATCGCTACTAAACAGAGTAATTGAAGTAAATGGTTTTGGATCATATCGCGCAACGCGCCGGCTTCTTCGTAGTAGCTCGCTCTGGTTCCAACACCTTCAGCTTCGCTCACAGTAATTTGGACATGATCGACGTATTTGTGATTCCAGATCGGCTCGAAAATGCTGTTGGCGAAGCGCACAACCATGAGATTCTGAACCGTCTCCTTCCCCAGATAATGATCGATCCGGAAAATCTGTGACTCGTCGAAGACGCGGCCTGTGACTTCGTTGATGGCTTTGGCGCTGGTTAGATCACGTCCGACCGGTTTTTCCACGATGATGCGGGTGTAGGGCGAGCGAGCCCCCGGGGTTCCCGCCAGACCAGAGTGGGACAAGCCTTCGCAGACTGCGGTAAAGGAGCTGGGAGGAATACTGAGATAGAAAATACGGTTTCCTGGCAGCTGGAATTTCCTCTCGAGTTCCTCCGCTCGCGCTTTGAGGCGCTCATAGGTCTGAGGGTCGTCGTTTTCCCCAGACAAATAGAAGAGGTGTTCGGAAAAGGTGCTCCATGTCTCGTCGATCAAGGCCTGACGGGAGTGCTTGACGACACCCTCGCGGACCGTGGAGCGGAACTCTTCGTCGCTCATCGGCGTGCGACCTAAACCCAGGACGAGGTAGTTTGAGGGGAGAAGGCCGTCGAGGAGGAGATTGTAGACAGCAGGGATGAGGCGTCGGCGGGCTAAATCTCCGGAGCCTCCGAAAATGACCAGGGTACAGGGTTCCACGGGGGGCAGAGTTTCCTGCGTAGGGCGGATGTCGATGCGTTGACTCGTCGTCGGCGCCATCAAGGCCTCCTCAGTGTTGCTGGGTCATTATCGCCGGACGGCGTGACCACCGAACGCATTTCGGAGAGCCGCCAGCATCTTTTCCGCAAATGATTCGTCTTGCCGTGACCGAAATCGGGTAAACAGGGCCGTCGTCAAGGTCGGAACCGGCACGTCCTTCTCGATCGCGTCGGCGATCATCCAGCGGCCCTCACCGGAATCCTGGACATAGCCCTTCAGGTGATCCAGTTTAGGGTCCTGTTTGAGCGCGCCGGCGGCCAGCTCCAACAGCCAGGATCGGACGACACTCCCGTGCATCCACAGATCAGCGACCCGTGCCAAGTCTAGTTTGTACTCGCTCTTCGCCATCAACTCAAAACCTTCCGCATAGCCCTGCATCATGCTGTACTCAATGCCATTATGGACCATCTTGACATAGTGTCCGGCGCCGACCCCTCCGACATGTGCCCAGCCGTTTTCGGGGGCAAGGGTCTTGAAGACCGGGGCAAGCCGTTGCACAGCCGATTCCTCGCCGCCGACCATGAGACAGTAGCCGACAGTGAGCCCCCAGACTCCTCCACTGGTCCCTGCGTCCACGTAGTGGATACCCTTTTTTGTAAGCTCGGCGGCACGCCGTACATCGTCATGAAACCGAGTATTTCCACCGTCGATGATGGTATCACCGGGGCTCAACAGCTCCGCTACGGATGCCACGGTTTCTTCTGTGGGAGCACCGGATGGCACCATGACCCATATGGCACGTGGTGCGCTGAGTTTACTCACGAGGTCGGCAAGGGAAGAAGAACCGACACATCCGTGGCCTTCGGCCTGTTTAATCAGCTCATTGGATCGATCATAAACGACTAGGCGGTGCTGGTCTCGCCGCAGACGGATGACCATATTCATTCCCATCTTGCCTAACCCAATAAATCCCAGTTCCATACGGACTCCTTGGTGTGAATGACAGTAATCGTGGATTCAGCGCCCGCCGATCAATGTTTGGGCAGGGTGATGTCTCTTAGGTCGCCTGCAAACCCATGTCGTTACGCAGTGGCCACCGGTTTCGCACACACCTGCGATCAGTCGATGCGAGCAGGATTCGGGACATCCTTAAAGAGGAGATCGGCAAATTGCCGCCCAAAGTTGAGCTTGTCAGAGAGGGTGGTCGCTGTGAGGAACTGCCCAGCCAGGTCTGCGAGTGCCGGTTCACGCGAAAACATGAATCGATGAATATCCACCGGGGCGACCAACCAAAACCCTCTCAAACGAAAGAATGCGGAGATGCAATCTTCATAGAATAATGTCAAGAGGTAGTAGGCTGTTCCAGGTTTATCCGCGAGATCCTGCGCTTTTCCTAGTTGGTGATAGCACTGCGCTTTGAGGCGAATTTGTTCATTGATAGAGGACGGAGGCGGCCCTTGCCGGAACCGTTGATGCACTTTTTCGATCAGTTTGGCGCAGACATCGTCGTGATCATAGAGGATTCGGCCCTTTCGAAGCAGAGAGGGGAGCCGGAGAGAATAGGCGAGGTCGTCTTCCACGGACTGGTACCCATGATAACGAATATCCGCAAGCCGTTCGCCGACCCGGAGAATTTCATGATGGTCGGCATCTCCCTTGACGAGGGCGATCACGTCGATATCGCTGTGGGGCGTGACGGCTCTCCGTGCGCCTGATCCGACGAGGATGACGCCCACCAAGTCACCGCCCCGTCGGCCTTTCACATGGCGTAAGGCAACCTCTACGCTATCTTCAAATCCAGGTGGAGGAGGGAGTTCTGGCTGTTCCGGGGGCTCGGGGACCTCCAGCAGCTCCGCGTTCAGCTCTTCGCGAGAGGGGGGGCTTGTAGTCGTATCGGAATTCATGACAGTGTCCAAATGTTAGCCATTAAGAGTACTGGCAACCTCTGTGAGTCAGATAGTGAATTACGCATCTGAAATCTTTGTTGAAACCCAGCCTAGTGAAGGAGAGGTAGCCAGCCTGCGACATCTCTCTCCGCATTCTATGGGTGGAGGATGAAGGTGTCAACGTTGAACGGTCAACGCGAAAGGACCTTGGTAAAGATGCCGGCGGCTTCGTCGATCTGTTTCCCCGCAATGTTCAGGTGTGTGACTGCTCTGTAGGTGTTTCCACCCAGCGTATTGATGAGCACGCCGTGATCTTTGAGCGCGGCCACCAGTTCGGTGGGAGTGCGTTGCTCATCGATGATGTCGAAAATAACGATGTTCGTCTCCACATGCTGAGGCACGATTTGGATCGCGGGAATCTGTTGGAGGAGGCGAGCGAGCTTTTTTGCATGCTCATGGTCGGTCTTCAGGCGAGTGATATGCCGCTCCAATGCATAGATCCCAGCGGCGGCGATGATGCCGGCCTGGCGCATGGCTCCTCCATACATCCGACGGAAGCGGCGCGCACGATCGATGACTTGTTGGTCGTTCGAGAGCAACAGCGATCCGACCGGGGCTCCGAGGCCTTTGGATAAACAAATCGATACCGTTTCGAAATGCTGGGCATACACCGTCGGTGGGAGCGTCGTGGCGGCGACCGCGTTGAACAGTCGTGCTCCGTCGAGATGCATGGGGATCCTGTGTCGTACGGCGATCGTACGAATTCTCTCGATGGTGGACAGCGGATAAATGGTGCCGCCTCCAGCGTTGTGCGTGTTTTCGAGGCAGATCAAGGCGGTTGTGACGCTGTGGGTGTCGTTCGGTCGGATGGCGGCTTCGACTTGCTCCGCAGACATGACCCCGCGCTCGCCGTAGATCCAATGGAGTTGCACGCCTGCCAGCGCTCCCGCCGCTCCTTGCTCATACCGGACGATGTGACTCTTGCTTTCCACGATAATCTCTTGTCCCGGCTGGGCTTGAGACCGGATTGCGAGTTGATTGGCCATGGTGCCGGAGGGAACGAAAAGCGCGAAGCGCTTGCCAAGCATGTTGGCCGCCATGTCTTGAAGGCGATTGACGGTGGGGTCTTCGCCATAGACATCATCGCCGACGTCGGCACGCGCCATAGCTTTGCGCATCTCATCCGTTGGTTTGGTGACGGTGTCGCTCCGAAGATCGATCATACGTTCTCCCTCCCAAGAATTCCGTACGGTCCCGGCATTCTAGCAGATGTCCGGCTTGCAGGCGAACGTACACCTGATACACTGCAGACGCATGGCCGAACCTGATCAATCACTTCTGACTCGATGCGCCGATTTCCTGGGTGCCCACCGAGAAGAACTCGTTCCATTGGCTTGGGCCTTCACATATTTTTTCTGTCTTCTCTGTGGGTATTCCATCCTCCGTCCCGTTCGCGACGAAATGGCTATCGAAGGTGGGCTGAAGAATCTCCCATGGATGATGACCGGGACATTTCTGACCATGCTCTGCGTCACACCGCTATTCGGGTGGTTGTCGGCTCGCTGTTCACGTTACCGGCTACTGTTGACCGTCTACACCTTCTTCATCACCAATCTTGTGGCCTTCTATGTGGTCATGATGAGTCAGGTGTCGCCGGAGTGGGTGGCCCGTGGATTTTTTGTTTGGCTGTCGGTCTTCAATCTGTTCATCGTGTCGGTCTTCTGGAGCTTTATGGCCGATTTATTTACGCCGGAACAGGGCGCGCGGCTGTTTGGAGTGATTGCCGCAGGCGGAAGCAGCGGGGCTCTGATCGGTCCGCTCTTGACGACTGGTCTCACATTCATGGCTCCGGTTCCAGTGCTTATGCTGGTGTCGGCAGTCTTCCTGTCCCTCTGCTTGGGCTGTATCTACCGACTTGAAAAATGGGGGCGAGAACGGTCTGAACATCATCAGCCACAACCAGGTGATGCTCTTGGTGGAGGGTTCCTTGCTGGGATTCGTCTGACCCTTTCGTCGCCTTATTTGCTTGGGATTTGCGGCTATCTGAGTCTTCTGACCATGACCGCCACGTTCCTATATCTTGAACAAACGCGCTTAGTTTCAGAGTACCTCGATCAGCCGGAAGCCCGTACGCGTCTCTTTTCCTCGTTAGACTTTACGACCAATCTTCTCACGTGGTTGACGCAGGTCTTCATGACGAGACGACTTGTCAGCCGATTCGGTTTGGTCGCGCCTCTGTTGTTTCTTCCGTTGGTGAGTCTGGTGGGATTTGCGGGGATCGCTGTGTGGCCGACCCTCCTACTGTATGTCGTCTTTTCCGTGCTGCGGCGAGTGGGAGAGTACGCCCTGTCGAAACCAGCACGCGAGGTTCTGTTCACAGTCGTCAGTCGTGAAGAAAAGTACAAAGCCAAGAACTTCATCGATACGGCCATCTCACGCGGTGGCGACGCGTCGACGGCGTGGCTCGTGACTGCCTTCAAAGCCCTTGGCGCGACAACGACTCACATTGCCTGGGCGTTGGTTCCAGTGATGGGATGTTGGGCTTGGTTGGCCACTCTACTGGCCCGAGAAGAAAAGCGCCGATCGTCGACATCTTTCTAAATCACTACCAGCATCGGTGCCTTGGTCACTAAGGTGGTTAACTATCTCTGGTTGAGCACCACGCTAGTCGCGAACAACAAGCGAATCGATGATGTAGGAACTGGCTCGCCCTGCTCTGGTGCCTCGTAGCCGCACTTCTGACACGTCGCGTACCCATTCACGGATATTCCAGGTTCTGCCAGACGTCAGCTCCGGCCAGAACCACCATGTCCCATCGCGTTTTTGAAACCAGAGTTGTATCGAGGTATCCGGCAGCACGCGAATCGATTCCAGGTCGAAATATGTGGGGGCGTGGTTTTCGGCATCGCTGACCCAGACCTTGATCCACTGATTGAGATCATGAGAGGACAAGACGCGGGGGGTTTGGGCCCAGTCGACATGGGTGCATTTCCATTCAACCAGCTTCCCAAAGCCTCGGCCGAGACCATCTCCCGGATCAGGCAAGGTGTAGCACTCGATGCCCGTTTCCATACTCAGGTGAAAATGCGCATGCCCGAGGCTGTCGACGTTGACCTCATGCTTCGAGCAGCGCTGGCGGTAGGTCCAGCAGTCGCTGTGCTTGGAGGGATCGCACATTTGTAGTTGTCCGGATGGTGCCCGGCCAGTCTTAAGAGCGACGGTCGATCTGGCCTGGCCCAGGATTTGTGTCAGCGCGCCTTCATCGTCGAAATTCACAAGACACTGTTGTGGATTGCCCGCGTCAGGTCGCGCTTGCATGACCTTGGAGGGTGGGCTCTCTCGATTTCGTTCGGTTGCTTGTTGAGGGGTCGCTTGAGTCGGAGGGTCCTTGGGCTTCATCGGTTTCAGCTCACCGCATGCGCCTAACAACCCTCCCACCAACACACAGAGAATCAGACGAAGACCCCGTCCATCCATTCGTGCCTCAGCCCGCATCAGTCCTCCTTCCGCTTGCGCAACATGCGAGTCCGTTCGCCAGCCTCTCATTCGCGACCCTAATGTCTAAGTTGTTCTCGACAAAAAGAAAAAGACGGCTTCCTGGTTTACTCGTCAAAAAAATGCGTGTTATAGTCCGCCACAAGTCAGCACCATTTTCTCAGGGTGTTGGATTGAATGCAATGAATCGTTGGAAGATATCTTTCTAGGAATAGGTTTTCTCCATGCCGAACGAAGTCCCCAGCAAGCTCTACATTGATAAGTTGTTGAAAGACTGTAGCAATGCGTCTATGGGGGTGGCTCGGCTTGCCAGCGTGGTTAAGAGGAACGCGCTTCATGCCATGGCAGAACGGATCGCCGCGGATCACGCGACCGTTCTCGCGGCCAATGCCATAGATGTCGATGCTGTCGGGAAGTCCTTCGAGAGTGTCGACGCGAAGAGTCGAATGAAGGCTGCTGTGGCTCGGGTGCGTCTGACGGCTGACCATTTGAAGGAGATCATCGATCGGCTCCATCTCATTGCTGACCTGCCGGATCCTGTCGGAATGGTGACCTCCAGACAGGAGCGACCGGATGGCTTGCAAGTGTCGAGGGTGAGGGTTCCCATCGGGGTCATCGGGGTGATTTCTGAGCGGAACCCACTGGTGATGGCGGAATCGATCGCGCTCTGCCTCAAGTCGGGGAACCTCTGTATCTTTCGCGGGGCTGCGGAATGGAAATGGACGTTTCAGGCGCTTGACACGCAGTTGCGCGAAGCGGCAACGGCGAGCGGCATACCGGGAGGATCGTGGGCGCTGATCGACCGTGAAGAAAAAGAAGTCGCAATCGAATTGATGCGAGCAGGAAAAGGAAGTCTGGACGCGATGATCGTGCGTGGCGGAGCCGGCCTACGAAAAACCGTTGCAGAACAGGCGAAGGTTCCGATCCTGTGTGACGACGGCGGGCTGACCCATTTGTATGTCGACGAAGGCACCGATCTCCCCATGGCCCAGAATCTGGTGATTAACTCGAAGGTTCAACTCGTGAGAGCCTCTAACGCACTGGATACATTACTTGTGCAGCAGGTTATTGGACGGCAATTCTTACCACCATTGATCAACCGATTACTGGACCAATTCAAGGTTGAGGTGCGAGCGTGCCCGAAGACAGTTGCCCTGATGGGGCAAATGGCCATGACAGGCCATACGGCGATCGTGCCTGCTACGGACCCAGACTGGCACACACCGTTCGCAGGTCCGGTTCTGGCCATCAAGATGGTAGAAGACCTCAGTGAGGCGTTAGAACATATCAGGGCGCATGGACCATGTCTGACTGCCGCCATCGCCACCAGTCGCTATGAGTCCGCCATACGATTTACGCGAGAAGTCGATGCCGGGGCGGTGCTGGTCAATGCGTCGACTCGACTTCATGCCGGCGACAGTTTTGGTATGGGAACCGACGTAGGGTTGAGTACGGGGAAGCTGCATGCAAAGGGCCCGATTGGTCTGGATCAACTAACCTGTGAGAAGTATGTCGTGTTTGGTATGGGGCAACTGCGGTTGCCTCATCCGGTGCCCGATACCTACTTCGATGCCATTATGCTGAAACGGCCGTAAGCGCCTGCTGAAGACGTTTCCCAGGTTCGTTCTCAGTCGTTCGAACCACTCAACGTACTCTCGCCGCGTACGCCTCGTGGTCTTCACTCCTTGCGGTTTTGCTGTGAATCGTTTTGAGCAGGCGCAGTACAATGGCCTCTGACTCGTTACAAGAAGCGCTTCGCGAGCATCTTACTTGGTGGGGCCTGAAACATGTCACGTTGGATCGCGAGTATTTCGCCTGGCAGCGACAACGGCTGTCAACTGAAGATCTCACGCAGCTTTCATTCCTCGCTGAAAGGAAGCGCCAGGGCGATCGTCAGGATGAAATCGCATTTTATGATCTCGCGGCGCAGCCGACGATCTTCCCAGTGCTGTATAGCCAGCGGTATGAATATTATCAAACAATTGGGCCGCGAACCATCGCGCACCTCGGCCAAGCTCAGGACATTCTCGATTTTGGTTGTGGCCTCGGCATCCTGACGACCTTTTATGCCCGCCACTTCCCTGATGCGAATCTGGTGGGCATCGACCGTTCAGCGGCATCCATTGCCATCGCACAACGAAAGGCGAGGGAGCTGGGCCTGCGCAATCTTCGGTTCATCTGCCTGGACATCGAGAAGGAACCTCTTTCAGGTTCCTTCGACCTGGTCTTGACGATGCATGCGCTGCTTCAGGCTGAACAGGACCCTGGGATTTCCAGTCACAGTTGGCAGACGTTTGATCGTGCAGACGACCCATTGCAACAGACAGTGTTTGAACAACGGACAGGGCTGGGGGTCCGGCTTGACCGGCTGTGCCAGGTTCTACGCCCACATGGCCGTATGATCGTGAGTGAGAAAACGCGGCAGTTGGCCAGGCGAGTACCCTTTCAACGTGCGCTGGCCGGCAGAGGATTAGAGCTCGTGCAGCCTGCAGAGCCGATTCAATACCGATCCATCGAAGAGGTGGTGGAGGATGGGCCCTTCTATGTGTTGGAGAAAGGGGGGCAGGCTACAATGGGCTGGGATGAATTGCCGGAGTTGGATGATGGGGCTCTATTCGATCTCAATGCCATGCTGAAGAACTCGGCTGATCCCAGCCAACCGCTCTATGAGAATCATGGACCCTCGGCGCAGGTGGCCTGGGAAGAGTTGCCGGGACGAACGATTATCCACGAGCTGACGCGCGAGGAGCCGAATGGCCGACAAGTGCATGTCGAGTTGGGTATCGTGGATGAAACGCACTATCTGTATTGTGCGAATACCTTCGATCAACGGCAGCTGGTTCTGATGGAGGAAGCCCGCGCTGCGTTGCTTGAGGCGTACTATCAGGAAATCATCCGGGGGTTACCCTAGGAAAGCTACTGGCTTGTACTAGTTTTCCTCCCTTCGTAAATCAGAAATCGTGAAATACCCGATATTTTTCTTGCAATCCTGTGGGGTGCTCGCTACCCTTTGCCCGCTCTTTAACAAGTTGCAGTCAACAGGCAAGTTGCTTTCTCGTTCAGGCTCGTTCCGGGCGTACGTCGGAAGGAGGAAACCTCATGAAAGCGGCGCACATCGTTATTGTGGCGCTGAGTCTGGTCTGTCTCGGGTGTGCCACTCCGCCTGAAGTGAAACAGGCGTTGGTTGCCAAAGACCAGGCGTATGCCGAGAGTCAGCGGCTGATGGAGCAATACCGCGAGTTGGTGAGTCATGTCACCGAACGGCATCAACAGTGGTATCGCCATGTCCAAACCCGCCTCAAACTGAACTTGGCGCTGCAATGGGCTACGACCAACCCGAAGTTGGCCGACGTGGCGGACGCGGACCTGGCCAACGATGATGCCGAGTTGCTGGGGCCTGAGGTTATTGCGTTCATCAATGAGATTCGGCTCAAAAATCTTCCGGACCGAAAAGGGCCGAATGGACAGATCGTCTTTCAGCATGGCACCGGGGACATGTCGAGACTTCTGCAGAGACTGCCGGAACTCCTCAGTCGGATCGAGCAGCGCGTCACAAAAGACTCCCAAGCCTCCTCGACCCTGGATCTGACGGCTTTCGATCAGTATCGCACCAACGTGGGGGCGCTTCGCCGAATCAACGCGATCATTAAGCAATATCTGGATGTTGATGTCACCCTGCCCCGCGATGAGGTCCAGTCCATCGCGGAGGCCGTGCGGACATTACGTCGATAAGAGAACGCTCCTGCTGAGGGAGGAAATCAGTATGATCTCACACACAGTCAAGGTTGTGAGCCTCGGGTTTATCCTATTCAGCGCAGTTAGCTGCAACGCGATTCATAGCAGTGCGGTTCGCGATCTGCTCAGGATGGAAGGCACGAAGATCGATGCGGCTCAGACGAACATCGATCTGTTCCAAAAAGAAACTGAAGCGCGGATCAAGTTTTTGGAGCAGTCCCGCAGTGCGCTGCACGAGAGCTTTAAGGCCTTGCAGGCCCAGGAAGCGAAGCATCAGTTCGTCCTCGCGCCCTACCGGAATATCAGCGGCAAAAATGGAGAGGCCGCCTACGCCGCCGCGTATCTGGTCGGACAAATGTATTTGGACGACTATCAGGGTTTGGAGAAGATAGTGTGGGATCAATTTGAAGAAGATTTCTGCGGGCTCCGCGATACGGCCAATGCCTTGAACGAGTCCTGGAAATATACGGCGGCGGTTCACGCGCAGTTGAAACGCTATGCCGACAAGTCTGGCTTGGCGTCCGTCGATCCGGAGTTTGTCGCGGCTATGGTTGAGCACGCGCCGGGACCGTCAGACCGCATCATGGAGATCGTCAATCATTCGCGGACCGTCAATGATGCGCTGGAGGAGGTCACCAGCTCGCGCATCATCCGCTCAAGGGCTCTGCAGCGCGGGCGTACGTTCACAGCCGACTTGGTCGACCTTCTGGATAACCTGAAGAAAGACGACGGGCAATAGAGGAGGCACCATGGAGACCAGTATCGCGGGAGTCGTCGGTTTTTTGGAAGGCAACGACAGCCTTATCAGACAGCTTATGGAAACCGCGGAAAGTGCGAGTCAGGAAATCTCCGATCTGTCGGTCCAAGTCGATCATGCCCGCGAAGAAGCGAAGGTGTTGGTCGATCAGTTGGGGGCCGTGGAATTTGAGGTGGGCAAGCAAGACGAAACCAAGGTTCGCCAGAAGGCACTTCTCGAAGCAGTGGGGACGCTCCGGAAGAAATTTGAAACCTATAAGAATGATCCGCTTCGTCGTGGGATTTATGCGGCAGAAATCTCCAATCTGTACCTGCAGCTGGCCAACACCTTTAATAACGAGACCATCGCGCAGATCGTTCCGTTCACTCGGGATGAGATCAAAATCTACAAAGGGCTGATGAAGGAAGCCGTGCTCGATGCTGCTTCACGCAAGAAGCGCGCGGCTGTGATCAAAGCGGCGGCGAAAATTTCCAAACTCGCCATAGGGATTGCCGGAAAGTTGGCATGAGCAGTCGGATCACCATGCGGAGCGTCCTCCTCGTAGTAATCGGCCTCGGCTATGGCTGCAGCCTCGATGCCGGTTCACGGGGGCCGTTCGGGCCCGAGGATCCTGAAACCGCCGTGCAGAAAATAGCACTCCCCGAGAAGCCTCCTGTCCCGCATGTGTTCCAGTTTGCCGGTGAGGATATTGCTGGTCACCACAAACCGAAGATGGCCGGGACCATTCAGGACGCACGTGCGAAGCGCGCCACGAATGCCTCGGCCCTCCTGACCGCAGAGGAGGTTGTGACGTTACGGAAAGCCGCCGAAAGCGATCGCCGCGTCGCGGCGCTGCTGGGCTCCCGATGGGCCTTCATCGACGCTGATCGGATTCCGCCGGAAGGCAAGGTCACGTTCGGTTGCTGTCGGCAGACCACCGGCCTTGTTCGTCTCGTCTATTATAGCTACAGCCAGAATGTTGCCGTAGAAGTCCGTCTGAAAGAGACGGGTGTGCTCAACGTCGCCCGCCTCAAGGGGTATCAGCCCCCGGAGGGACGACAGGATGTTCAACGGGGGATTGAACTAGCCAAAGCCGATCCACGCTTGGCCGGCAAGGTCGATCAGCTCCAAGGTCACGGACTCCTTATGCAACCTGATCGCGGGTTCTTCAGGAACGATCCAGGGTATGCACACCGGACCATTTGGATTACCTTTTCAAAGGGGCAGGAAGGCGATCCGAAATACTGGGCGGTGGTCGATTTGACGGAAGACAAAGTGCTTGAGGCCGGAGAGGAGCCGCCTCGTTCGTGAAAAGGAATGAGATGAAGCGTATCTGGTCCTTCGGCTGGTTCATGCTCGCGGTCTTGGCTTGGTCGGGGCCTGCTGTGGCCGAGACGCAGTCCGAACATGTGGATTGGGGGAAGTGGAGCTTCGACTGGGAAGTGAGGGACAACACGGGTTTGGCATTGCGAAACGTGAAGTTCGCCGATGAGCTGATTCTGAATAAGGCCAGCATGCCGGTCGTCCGTGTGAAATATGTGAAAGAGATGGTCTGGTGGAATCCCTTCACCTGGTTCGGGTCACGAGCCGAGAGCGGGCGCTGCGGCCCGTTTCAAGATCGGCTGCGGTGGCAGGATCTCGTGCCGATCATGAATTGCGGTGATCAGAAAGTTTGTATGGAAAGCTCGACGCAGCATAATGTGAAATGGCTCGAGTTGGGGATTTATGCTCGGATCGGCGAATATCACCTGTATCAAGCCTGGCACCTGTCGGATGACGGCGAGCTTCGTCCCGTGCTGCATAGCCGAGGCTTGTCGTGTAACACCAATCATGACCACCACCCATATTGGCGGTTCGATTTTGATATCAATGGTAACGGTATGGATCAGGTCTTCGTTCATGAAGACGGAGGGGCAGACCGGGGCTGGGGGCCAGGATGGCGGAAGTATTCGAATGAGCGGAACGATGTCAAAATTTCAGGACTTAACAAGACTTGGTTGGTCCGAGACCAAATGAATGGTCATGGCGTCTGGATTTTACCCGGCACCGGGTACGTGCCGCTGAAAGATGACGGCGAGCGAGATAAGTTTGCCGACCTCGATGTGGCCATTCGTCGTGCCAATGCCAGTGAGGATGTGCCCTGGGCATTCGGCGCCCGTGGACAACTGGGGTATGACGAGGACAATCAAGGGGTGCAGGAGCAAGACGTCGTGTTCTGGTACGTCGCCCACTTACCACATATGGCGGCCTTGGGTCCGACGAAGTGGCTGACCCTCGGTCCGATCCTCAGGGTACAGCGGTAGGTGCAGTCGTCCAGCAGGAAACGGTCCTCCCTCTACTAAATTTCCCAGAATTCTGTATGCTCAGGTGGGTGATGTTTTGTTCTCCCACGGTCTCGAATGTACTGGCATAGCTTATGCTTGTGTTTCTTTAAAGGCTTCCATGGATGTTTCAGTTGACAGAAAATATTCAAGAGGAGTAAAGAGGAATTACTTCATCAACTGAATGGCAGAACAGTATTCTCTTCGTTCAGCAGCAGGAGGAGGTCAAGATGGAAGACCTTAGTCCACCGGACCACAATGGCCCGTCGAGTGATGGGCGGATGGCTCTTCAGTAACACTGGCCGATTCTAATGACAGTCGGCCTCCAGTCACGGAACCAAATTAGAAAGCGAAGGTATCTGTTTTAGAGTGTCTCACCGGTGCAAGAAAGTATGTGCGCCGGTAGTTAAATACCCTCGCTTTTAGTGGGTTCCATTCCAGCCCAATCTTCCTGCGGGCCAAATTGAGATCAATTCGATAGGTTGTTTAGGCGGTCCCTGTATTGTGTTGGGCTGACCGCCGAGACTTCTCCAGAGAGTTGGTTTCTGCGAAGTAGCAATAGCGCACATGCAACTTTCTGGCTCATGGTTCGAATGAAAGGAGTCAGCCATGGACACTACTCTTTTAATGTTCATTGGTGTCATGTTTGCAATTTTCGTCGGCGGGTTGGTCGTATACAAGAAAAGTCAGTAGCCGAGTGTGACGAGTGGGCTGGCCTGCAGAAGGATTGTCGAAGAGCCGACGCCCTAGTCAGTAAGTTAAGGAAGGACAGGCGGTAGCTTACAGAGGTATCGCCTGTTCCTGGATGATCTATCCGTTCTGTGAAGCGGGATAGTTCTCTAATGGGCTGGGCCTGGACTCGAAGGAAATAGGATAATCGGTCCTCTGGGTTCCTGGTCAGGTGGAAGATAGCTGGGGGCTGGCTCACCGGCAGGTCCAAGGTTTCTAATGAACCGATGGATAGCCCGTAGGTCTTGCTCGGTCATCTCGCGCAGGACGAACCATGGCATCGGGGGGCGAAACTCGACCATGCGCGAGACCTGGATCCACTGGTCCTCCGAGAGATTCTGCATATAAAGTCGAAGATTGCTCGCGTAGGTTGTGCCCCATGGGCCTCGCCATCCGACGGTATCTCCCTTGAGCCAGTCTTTTTCCGGTATCTTTCCGGCCGCCTCGGCATAGCCAGCGGTATGGCAATCATTGCATCCAGCGATCTTGATGATATATCGACCCCGCTCCTCGGTTTTCTTGTCCACCCGCTTTACCTGACCGGTCGTGGATACCTTTTCTTCAGCCGCGGCAGTGGCCATCATGCCGGCGATTAGAAGCAGGCAGAGAGTTGAAGTTCGAACGGCGTGAGAAATGTGCATGGTCTTTTCTCCCTTGACGTTCCATACCGGTGAGACAGTCAGTAATCGTCAATCTCGTCAGTCTCATCCAGCATCTCAGCTGTGATCTCGTCAGCTTCAGCGGTCCATTGCGCTCGTGGAATGCCCTTCGCTTTCAAAATGGCTTCCTGCTCTGTTCCTGCCGCCATCGTCAGTTCATACGTAACGGTCTGTCTGACTTGAAACATTCGCATAAGAGGTTACCTTTCAAAACCTACTGTTGTGAGATGTCGAAGTCAACTTTTGGATGCTGAACTCCCACGGGTGACGAGTTTTAACCGGTTGCGTCAGGTTGTTCAGTGGCTTCTTAACACGGATTCTTACGTCCTTGCATCCGCGCCTGTTCTAGTTCTGTCTGTTTTCGGATATGTTCGAGCTGAAGTTGAAATTGCCGCTCATGTTCATCATTCATGTGCGGAGGCTGTCCACCCTTTCCCATTCCCTCCTTGCCCGCGGCCTGTACGCCTATCGTGGTCAACAGTGTACCGACCATGACACCGAGTATGAAGTTTCGCATTGCCGCCTCCGTCGAGCGTTCTCCGTGTTTGTTTTTCACTCTAACGCTCGAGCTGGTTTTGTCTCAAGTGCATCGGCGTATTGTAATCGATCCGACGATGGATACCATAGAGGATCGAGAGCTCGTTCGTATGCTTCCTTCACGAAGGAGCAAGGTCGTTGCCTTGACTCTATTTCAGCCGCTTTGCTAGAGTACTCAATCCAAGTCTAAGCGATTGAAAGATCCGCTGTTTCTGAACCGTCACCATAAAGCACTTCGAGGCAACACCGTGATGAAATCTTGGCTATTTGATGAAATGTGGTATGCCGATCGGTTCCGTCTGTTTATTGAAGGGATTCAGGATGAATGGGGCGGTGGGGATTCGGTAGCGGAAGCGGAGGAACTGCCATCTCCGCCGCAGAATGTCCAGGTCAAACCCGGAAACGGACGCATTACCATCACATGGGATCCGGTCCCGGACGCCATGTACTATAACCTCTATTTCCAGACGACGAAGGGTGTGCAGATCAAGTTTTCTGAGCTCACTCGTCCCATCGCCGGTGCCGACGATTTCAAGAGTGTCATCGGTGTAAAAAAAGATAAGGCTACGTGTATCGAGGGCCCGACGAGTCCCTATGTTCACGACGATCTCGCCAATGGGACCTGTTACCACTATGTTGTGACAGTGGTCACATCGAAGGGGGAAAGTCTTGAGTCGCAAGAAGTGATGGCGATCCCTTCACCCTACCTGTTGGCCATGGTTATTGGTCAAGAGGGTGTGGATGATGGTGAGTTCAGTTCGCCCACGGGGATTGCACTCGACAAAGACAGCAATATGTATGTGGCCGACACTGACAATCATTCGATCCAAAAATTCGATAAGACCGGAACGTTCTTGGCTCGATGGGGTGGCGAGCCCAGTTCGCAGGAAGGCCAGTTTTACTATCCTCGGGGGCTCGCGGTCGGACCAGACGACGTGGTGTACGTGGCCGATAGTGGAAACAACCGTGTCCAAAAGTTTGACCTGGAAGGCAATGTGCAGAAAGCCTGGGGTAAGTTTGGATTCGCCTGGCGCGGAGCCGATATGGGCCGCTTCGATGTGCCGTGGGGGATTACCACTGATCAAGACGGGAATGTCTATGTCTCTGACACCAGCAATGCGCGCATTCAAAAGTTTCAAGCCGATGGCCAACCGCTGTTAAAGTGGGGACGCGACGGTAGTTTTGACGGCGCGTTCTTTTTCCCGCGCGGCGTGGCGGTGGATTTCGTCGGCAATATTTATGTAGCCGACGAGAGCAACAATCGTATCCAGAAGTTCGATACACGCGGAAGTTTCTTGACAAAGTGGGGACGCGAGGGGAGTGGACCGGGCCAGTTCAAGTCGCCGTGGGGCATCGCTTGCGATGCGCTGGGTAATGTGTATGTCGTCGACAGCGGGAATCACCGAATTCAGAAGTTCGACGGCAACGGGACCTTCCTCTGTTCGTTCGGCAATCGTGGAAAGACCGAGGGACAGCTCAACTTCCCCTACGGGATCGCTCTGGACAGGGAAGGTGGCGTGTTCGTCGTCGACAGTGGGAACAACCGCGTCCTTAAGTATGTGCCGACGGAAGAGGAGATGAATCGCGGGAAGGAGCAGCCTACACAGGTGGTGGAAGCCGGATCGGTACAGCCTCCCCGCAGTCTTGCGGTGAAAGCCGGCGACACAGAGGTCTTTTTGAGTTGGATGGAGGTGCCGGGTGCCCAGTCCTATAACCTCTATTTTAGTACCTCTCCTCATATCACGGTTCAGGGTGCCACCAAGATCGAAGGCGTGACGAATCCCTATACGCATGAGGGCCTCACGAACGATACGCCCTACTTTTATGGCGTGACGGCCTCATTCGAAGACGGGACGGAAAGTGGACTATCGGAAGAAGTGACGGCGATGCCTGTGCTCATTGATATCACAGCGCCGCAGAACCCCTATGCCGTCATCAATCATGGAGCGTTCATGACGAACTCTCCGGATGTCGTCGTGACGATCTCGGCCACCGATTTGGACACGGGGGTCGGCGCCTACTTCATTTCTGAGAGCCCCTTGACTCCGATGGCCGGCACGCCGGGCTGGGTGGATGTGGCGTCGGCAATCAAGTTCGGGGCGACCATTCCATTTATCCTCTCTCCGGCGGACGGGCAAAAGACGATTTACGTATGGTTCAAAGACATCGGCAACAACGTTTCGACACCGGCCACCGCGACGATTCTTGTCAATACCTCCGGATATCTGTGTGTGGCCAAGTGGGGGAAGCCTGGACGTGGAGCCTCGCTCTTGCATGGCGGAGAATTCATGGCGCCGATGTACGGACTTACCGTCGATCAGCAGGGATCGCTGTTCGTCGTCGACAACGGAAACAATCGGATTCAAAAGTTCGACAATGCGGGAAATTTCATCATCCTCTGGGGAAACTTCGGTTCGGCGAACGCCAACTTTCATAATCCCACCGGCATGGCCTGCGACGGGAAGGGCGACGTCTGGGTTGTGGATACGAATAATCATCGCGTGCAAAAGTTCGACGGTAAGCTGGGCGGGTACATGATGAAGTTCGGCTCACGTGGAAATGCAGAGGGACAGTTTAATGCTCCCTGGGGGATTGCGGTTGACCGTGTGCGAGGCTATCTCTACGTCGTCGATAGCGCCAATTTCCGCGTTCAGAAGTTCGACATGACCGGTGAATTCATCATGGCCTGGGGCAGCTTCGGGAACGGGGACGGACAGTTCTATTTTCCACGTGGAGTGGCGGTCGATCAGGAAGATGGATCGGTATATGTCGTCGACATGGGGAATCATCGGATCCAGAAATTTGATACCAGCACGAACGTGTTGCCGCAGCTGTTGACGAAGTGGGGTGGCAGTCCGGCAGCCGGGCATGCCAGCAGTCCCTTGGCTCAAGAGGCCGGGCAATTGCGTTCCCCATGGGGGATCACCGTCGATGGAGCAGGCGATGTCTATGTGACGGATACAGGCAATCACCGAATCGAGAAATTCGACCGAGAGGGGAATTTCATGACCCAGTGGGGCGGATTCGGGAATGGTGACGGACAATTCAATTTTCCCTATGGGATCGCGGTCGATGCGAGAGGGAGCGTTTTTGTCGTCGATAGCGGCAACACGCGGGTTCAGCAGTTTATGCCGGCAGAAGAGGGTGGCGAGCGGCTCCAGGATGAAGCGGAAGAATTGGCAGAATTGGAAAAAGCGCAACGAACGCAGAAGGTCTGAAGAGGGAACGATGCTTGACAAAGAACCGCGACAGGGACTGACTTATGACGACGTGGTCCTCGTACCGGCCAAGTCGCAGGTCCTCCCCAATGAGGTCGATACCGGCACCTTTGTGTCGCGCAACATCCGGATCAACATCCCGCTCGTCAGCGCTGCGATGGATACGGTGACGGAGTCGCGACTGGCGATCGCTATGGCGCGCGAAGGCGGGATCGGTATCATTCATCGCGTGTTGTCTCCGGCCGATCAGGCGATCGAAGTCGATAAAGTCAAAAAATCAGAGAGCGGGATGATTCTGGACCCTGTGACGATTTCTCCAGACGAAACAATTCGTGATGCGCACCAGCTGATGGCGAAATATCGGATATCCGGTATTCCCGTCACCAAAGGACGTAAGCTGGTCGGGATTCTCACCAATCGAGATCTGCGGTTTGAAAACAGGATGGACCTGAAAGTCTCGCAGGTGATGAAACGGGATCGATTGGTGACGGCGCCGGAGGGCACCAGTCTGGAGAAGGCACGAGAGATTCTCCATGAACACCGAATCGAAAAGCTTCCGGTCGTCAACAAGCAGTATGAACTCAAAGGACTCATCACCATCAAGGATATCGAAAAGCGAATTAAATATCCCCATGCCTGTAAAGACAGCCATGGCCGGTTGCGAGTCGGGGCGGCGGTCGGTGTGGGGCGGGATACGGAAGAGCGCGTGGCACTGCTGAAGAAATCAGGTGTGGATCTCGTGGTGATTGACACGGCGCATGGGCATTCGCAAGCCGTATTGGATACCGCGAAGATGATCAAGAAGCTATATCCGTCCCTTGAGCTGGTGGTGGGCAACATCGGCACGGCTGAGGCAGCCAAGGACCTCCTGAAGGTCGGAGTCGATGCGGTGAAGGTTGGGGTTGGACCGGGATCGATCTGTACGACGCGCATCGTGTCGGGTGCTGGGATGCCGCAGCTGACTGCCATCGCAGATTGTGCCAAGGTCTTACATGGGAGCCGAGTGCCGATCATTGCCGATGGAGGTATCAAATTTTCAGGCGACATCACGAAAGCGCTGGCTGCCGGGGCATCGTCGGTGATGCTTGGTGGCCTGTTCGCGGGAACAGAAGAATCTCCTGGCGAGACGGTCCTCTATCAGGCGAGAACCTATAAGGTCTATCGTGGTATGGGCTCCATCGGGGCGATGGAGCGAGGAGGCGGGGATCGATATGGGCAGGGAGGGCGCCCCGCTCAGAAGCTCGTTCCTGAAGGGATTGAGGGCCGCGTCCCCTATAAAGGTCAGCTGGCTGCGGTGGTGTACCAGTTGGTCGGGGGCGTCAAATCGGGCATGGGATACTGCGGCTGTAAAACGATTGCCGACTTGCAGGGAAATGCGAAGTTCATCAGACAGTCGGTGGCCGGTCTCCGTGAGAGCCATGTGCATGACGTGATCATTACCAAAGAGGCGCCGAACTACCGAATGGATTGGGAGTAAGGCCGTCACCATCACTCGTTAACCGTGAATCGACCAGACGAATAGAGCCAGTTCCCTTCACGCATAATGACTCCAACAATAGAACGTGTAGCGATTCTCGATTAACCACAATGGAGCTTTGGCACGATAGGATCCTCGTCCTTGATTTTGGCTCGCAGTACACGCAGTTGATTGCTCGCCGTATCCGAGAAGCACAGGTCTATTCCCAAATTTTCCCCTGTACGGTCTCCCTAGCAACGATTCTGGCCTATCGTCCTCAAGGCATTGTCCTATCGGGTGGGCCATCCAGCGTGTATGACAAAAAGGCTCCGATTGTCGCCAAGGAACTGTTTGATCAGCACATTCCGATCCTCGGCATCTGCTACGGCATGCAGTTAGTGACGCATCTCTCCGGAGGGGGAGTCGGCAAGTCGACCCATCGCGAGTACGGCCGCGCCGATCTTACCATCGACGATGAGAGCGATCTCTTCAAGGGAGTCGGAACTGATCAGAAGACAGTTGTGTGGATGTCGCATGGAGATCGTATCGAGCGGATGCCTCCAGGGTTTCGATCGATTGCGCATACAAGCAACTCACCCATTGCAGCGATGAAGCGGGACGATCACAAGCGCCGTATCTATTGCTTGCAGTTCCATCCCGAAGTGGCACACACGCCGGAAGGGACGAAGATCCTACGCAATTTCGTCTATGAGATTTGCGGCTGCAAACCGACCTGGACCATGCAGTCTTATGTTGAGACAGCGGTGAGTCAGATTCGTGAACGGGTCGGCAAGGATCGGGTCATCTGCGCGTTGAGCGGTGGTGTGGACTCATCGGTTGCAGCGGCCCTGACGCACCGAGCGATCGGTGATCAGCTGACCTGCATCTTTGTCGATAACGGTGTCTTGCGAGCCGGTGAACGTGAGCAGGTTCGAAAGACATTCTCCTCGCAGCTCCATCTGAATCTGAGGATTCTCGACGGGAGCAAGCCATTTCTTGCCGGGCTGAAACATGTCACGGATCCTGAGCGAAAGCGAAAGATCATCGGTCGACAGTTCATCAAACATTTTGAAGCTGAGTCGAAAAAGCTGAAAGGGGTCAGGTATCTCGTCCAGGGCACGCTCTATCCCGATGTCATCGAGAGTGTCAGTTTTAAAGGGCCTTCGGCGACGATCAAAACGCATCACAACGTCGGCGGATTACCGGCTCGCATGAAACTCAGGCTCATCGAACCGCTTCGTGAACTCTTTAAGGACGAAGTACGGGTATTGGGAACGGAATTGGGATTGCCGGATGAGATCACGTGGCGGCAACCGTTCCCGGGGCCTGGCTTGGCGATTCGCGTGTTGGGTGCGGTGACGCCTGAACGGTTAGGGATTCTGCGGGCAGCGGAAGCCATCGTCGATCAGGAGATCCGAAGCGCAGGTCTCTATGGTGAAATTTGGCAGGCCTTTGCCGTGTTGTTGCCGATCAGGACCGTCGGAGTGATGGGCGACCAACGGACCTATGAGAACGTGATTGCGATTCGTGCTGTCACCAGCGTGGACGGCATGACAGCGGATTGGGCCAGGATCCCCAATGAGGTGCTGAGCCGAATGTCGAATCGAATCATTAATGAAGTGAAAGGTGTGAATCGAGTGGTCTATGACATCAGCTCAAAGCCGCCTTCGACGATTGAGTGGGAGTAGGAAGGATTGGAAGCAGTCTCCTGTGTTCACCCAACGCACACGCAGATTTTATTCGATGACTCTTTTCGGACTGTGCTCGCTGGATGCGCACAGTGAGAGCCAGCCAGACTACTTCAAGTTTAAGAGGGGAAAAGAAAGCCGATGGAAGTTCGACTTCAAAAACTCATTGCGAGCACGGGGCTCTCGTCACGGCGGAAGGCGGAGATACTGATCGCCTCGGGACGCGTGTCAGTGAATGGCAAGGTTGTGACCGAACTTGGTACGAAAGTCGACCCCGAGCGTGATCACGTGAAGGTGGACGGAAAGCATCTGACATCGGCGCAGCCATTTGTATATCTGATCCTGAATAAACCCAAAAACGTTATGTCTACGCTCGATGATCCGGGCGGGCGAACGACCGTGAAGGATTTCTTGCGAGGTGTGTCCGTTCGGGTGTTCCCGGTTGGGCGACTCGATTTTGATAGTGAAGGGTTGATGTTGTTGACGAACAATGGTGACCTCGCACAGGCTCTGTTACACCCTCGATACCATGTCCCGAAGACCTACTTGATCAAGGTCAAGAAAATCTTGACGGATGAGGAGATTCAGCGGTTAGAGCGGGGAGTCCGGCTCGACGATGGGATGACCAGCCCAGCATTTGTGAAAAAAGTGAAGAAGGCTGAACAAAACTCGTGGCTGGAGCTGACCATACGCGAAGGCCGGAAACATCAAGTCAAACGTATGTTGGAGTCCGTCGGGCACCCAGTCATCAAGTTGATACGGATTCGTATGGGGCCGATATCTCTGGGAGATCTCCCGGCTGGAGAGTTTCGATTCTTGACTGATCGAGAAACCAACGCGTTGCGTGAGCTTGTGGAAACGCGGCAAGAGGCTGTCGAGCGGGGAGATGAGCAGGTGGTTCGGTCGAAACGACCGGTACGACGGACTGGCTGGGCCAAACCGGAAAAAACGAAGAAGTTTTCTTCCAAGAAAGTACGGGCAGTATGAAGATTCGCACACACCGATGCGGTGAATTGCACAAGGAACATGTAGGGCGGACCGTTGTGTTGAACGGTTGGGTCCAGCGGCGGCGTGACCATGGGACGGTGATCTTCATCGATCTCCGCGATCGGACAGGGCTCACGCAAGTCGTGTTCAACGCTGAGCGCAATATAAAGGTTCACCAGGTTGCACACTTATTACGCCCTGAGTGTGTCGTGTCGGTGTCGGGCCGAGTTATGGCGCGGCCGGATGAGTCAAAGAATCCCAATCTCTCCACCGGAGAAATCGAGGTGTTCGTGGATGAGGTCGAGATTCTGAATGAGGCCAAGACTCCGCCGTTCTTGATCGAAGACGATGCGGATGTGACGGAAGCGATTCGCTTAAAGTACCGGTTCCTGGATCTTCGCCGCCCCAGGATGCAGGAGCTCTTAAGCCTACGGCATCGCATGATGCAGGCGACGAGAGAATTCGTGAATGCCGAAGGATTTCTGGAAGTGGAGACCCCTATTCTGACGAAAAGTACACCGGAGGGAGCACGGGACTACTTGGTGCCCAGTCGGGTCAATCCTGGACAGTTTTTTGCCTTGCCTCAGTCACCGCAACTGTTCAAACAAGTCCTGATGGTGAGTGGAGTCGATCGCTACTATCAAATCGCGCGATGTTTCCGTGACGAGGATCTCCGCAACGATCGCCAGCCGGAATTCACTCAGATCGATCTGGAGCTCTCGTTTGTGGACCGTGAGCAGGTCATGGGTCTGATGGAGCGCATGATCGTGACGATCTTCAACAAGGCGGGAGGTGTCCAACTTCCGACACCTTTCCGGCGAATGAGCTATGCCGAAGCCGTGGGCCGCTATGGTTCAGATAAGCCCGATCTCCGCTTCGATATGCCTCTGTATGATGTGACGGCGTTCGGTGCAGCCAGCCAGTTTAAAGTCTTCAAAGATGCAGCGACCAAGGGTGGTATCGTTAAGGCGTTGATCGTGAAGGGTGGCGCGACGCTCTCTCGAACACGGATCGATGCCTTGGGAGAGACGGCAAAACATTTCGGTGCGAAGGGACTTGCGTGGTTGAAGATTACAGCAGAAGGACAGCTTGAATCGGTCATTGCAAAATTTCTGGACGCCACGGCGTTTGCCTCGGCCTTGCCCGAGGCAAAGCCGAATGATCTTGTCTTGTTTGGCGCGGATAAAGCCTCGGTCGTGCATGACGTGTTGGGGCGAATCAGACTTTTGCTTGGCGAAGAATTGAATCTGGTAGATAAGACTGCGTGGAGGCCTCTGTGGGTCATCGATTTCCCGATGTTAGATTACGATCAGGAACAAAAGCGGTATGTGGCCATGCACCATCCCTTCACGGCACCCCTTGATGATGATCTGCCGCTGCTTGAATCCGATCCGCTGAAGGTACGAGCCAAGGCGTACGACATGGTGTTGAACGGGAGCGAAATCGGGGGTGGGAGCATTCGTATCCACCGGCGAGACGTGCAAAGCAAAGTCTTTGATCTTCTCGGGATCGGCAAAGAAGAAGCCGCGGTCAAGTTTGGGTTTCTGCTCGAGGCCCTTGAGTACGGAGCGCCGCCGCACGGCGGCATCGCGTTTGGGTTGGACCGATTGGTCATGCTGCTCGGCAACGCCGATTCAATCCGCGACGTCATTGCATTCCCCAAAACACAAAAAGCGCAATGCCCGCTCACCGATGCGCCGTCTGCCGTTGGTGCCGATCAACTCAAGGAATTACGTATTAAGATAGATCTCGTTGAGTAGGTCCTAATGACTGCCAACACCTTCGGCCGAATTTTCACCGTCACCTCTTTCGGCGAAAGCCATGGACCGGCGATTGGCTGCGTGGTCGATGGATGCCCACCCGGACTTGTGCTATCAGTAGAAGATATCCAGAGAGACCTCGACCGGCGGAAGCCGGGTACCTCCCGCCACGTGACTCAGCGCCAGGAATCAGATCGTGTGGAAATTCTCTCGGGTGTGTTTGAAGGCCAGACTACAGGAACCCCCATCGGGTTGCTGATTCGGAATGAAGACGCCCGAAGCCGCGATTACGGAAAATTGATCGATACCTTCCGTCCGGGCCATGCGGACTATACCTACTGGCAGAAGTACGGCATTCGCGACCATCGCGGTGGGGGGCGCGCATCGGCTCGGGAAACTGCCGTTCGTGTCGCCGCAGCTGCAATCGCAAAGAAATGGTTATCGGAGAAATACGGTGTCGTCATTCGTGGCTATCTGAGCCAGCTGGGGCCTCACGAGTTACCATTGAAGGATTGGGAGGCGGTCAGTCAGAATCCATTTTTCTCGGCTGATCCGGATGCGGTGGCCAAGTTGGAATCGTTCATGGATGAGTTGCGAAAGGCCGGCGATTCGGTTGGCGCCAGAATTACGACGGTGGCGGAACATGTGCCGGTCGGATGGGGGGCGCCGGTCTATGGGAAATTGGATGCCGACTTGGCTGCGGCGATGATGAGCATCAATGCAGTGAAGGCCGTCGAGATCGGGTCAGGTTTTGCATCAGTTGTCCAGCGCGGATCGGAGCATGGCGACGAACTGACTCCCGAAGGCTTTGTAACGAATCACGCAGGAGGCATTCTTGGGGGCATCTCGACCGGGCAGGATGTTGTTGTGACTATTGGTATCAAGCCGACGTCGAGCATCCGCATCCCGCGCCGATCGATCGACAAACAAGGCAAGTCGGTAACGATCGAAACAAACGGCCGACACGATCCCTGTGTCGGCATCCGCGCCACACCGATCGCCGAAGCAATGATGGCGCTAGTGTTGATGGACCATGCACTCTTACATCGGGCTCAAAATGCCGAAGTGACGACGAAGACTCCGAAAATCGCGGCCTCGGTCAGGCGGATGACCCCACAGGACAAGCTAAAACCTGCCCTGAAGATCAATCCAGACTCTACTGAAGGATAAAGAACCAGTCTCCCACTTGCATGGTTTGTCATGCTTGGAAGGTCGTGAGACAGACGAGCTACTGCGAGGTACGTCTCTCAAACGTGCGAAGCTCCACAGACTGTAGGGTGGCTACCAGACCTGTGTGACCCTGCTGTTCGATGAAGGCGAGAAACTCCTCGACCTTGTCTCGCGAATCAACGATTTCGACGGTGATGGGAAGATCTTCGGCCAGGCGCTCAATTTTGAAGGTGTGAATCACGCGGGTGTGGGGTCCAAATCCCATGAGTCCGCGGTAGACGGTGGCGCCGGATAACTGCCGTGTATGGGCCTGCGCGACAATCCATTCATAGAGCGGTCGCCCCTCATGTTTGTCGCCTTCTCCCGCATAGATTCTCAGCACACATCCGTTTTTAGTTTGCATCGATCATTTCCAGAGCAGATAGGCTGTGGAATAACCGGCCCATACGGCGGCCAAGCCAAGCACTGTATGGCCGACGACGTTGCCGCAGGCCAACCACAGTTCTCCGTCGCGTAGGAGGTTCATCGTCTCGTTGCCGAATGCTGAGAAGGTTGTAAATCCGCCAAGGATACCGACTATCAGAAAAGTTCGGGCTTCCCCTGAGACGACGCCCCGCTGATCCGCAAGCTGGGCGAGGAAGCCGATCAGTGCACAGCCCACGATATTGACAGCCAAGGTGCCGAAGGGGAATTGGACGCTCTTGCTCAACTGTTGAACCCATCCGCTCAAGAGGTAGCGAAAAATTGACCCGATGAACCCGCCCGTGCCGATCAGGAAAAGGGTACGCAGTGTGCAACTCGCTGAAAAATGGTGAACTAGATTGACGCTCATTGTACCCAAGTAGTCCAGCTGAGTCACGCCGCTCGTAAAGTCTCGTCGCTGGGAGCTATGGTTCGGACCGACGCTGTCGTAGTACAATCCGAACGTGCGTTTCACATGGAATAGTTGAATGGTCGAGATCTATACAGATGGTGCCTGCAGCGGGAATCCTGGGCCTGGAGGGTGGGGTGTCTTGTTGCGGATGGGTGATGCGGAAACGGAACTCTGTGGTGGCGAGCCGGCGACGACGAACAATCGGATGGAGTTGCTCGCGGTGATTGAGGCGTTGCAATCGCTCACGGAACCGACGACGGCACGCGTCTACACGGATTCGCAGTATGTCCAGAAAGGCATCAGCGAATGGATTCATAGCTGGAAACAGCGAGGCTGGAAAACCGCCGGTAAAGAACCAGTAAAAAATGAGGACTTGTGGCGACGGCTCGATAATCTGGCTTCTGGTCATAAACTGGAATGGCACTGGGTCAGAGGGCATAACGGTCATCCGGAGAACGAGCGGGTCGATGCACTGGCTCGTGCCGGCCTCGATCAGGCTCGCCGTGCCAAGCGACCAATTGTCTGCCAGAGTGATCCTCCGGTCCAAGATCCGAACCGATCAGCCGATTCTTCTCTCATCCTCGATATTCAACGTGCCACGGTCTATCGCGGGGAGACCTGCGTCTTCTCCAACTTCTCCTTCAAGCTTCGAGATAGTGAACATGTCGCAATACTGGGACCCAATGGATCAGGCAAATCGACATTACTCAGATTGCTCTCAGGTGAAGTCCATGCGATGCCGAAGGATGAAACGCGAATGGCGCTTTTCGGCGATGAGCGGTGGAATGTCTGGGATGTGCGGAAGCAGATCGGCATTGTGTCTCACGATCTTCAACGAGATTACCTGATTTGTGCAGAGGGGTTAAACGTCGTGCTGTCCGGCTATTACGCCAGCAACGATACCTATGAGTATCAGCAGTTCAGCAAGACCCAGATGACGCGGGCCTATGAGCTGATGAATGAGTTGGGCATCGCAGCCTTGGCTGGTCGGCCGTTTGGCCATCTTTCGACCGGCGAGCAGCGGCGTTTTTTATTGGCGAGAGCGTTGGTCCATGACCCATCCGCGCTGGTACTTGATGAGCCCACGAGCGGCCTCGATCCCAAAGCCTGTTTTCAATATCTGGATCTGTTGCGTGCCCAAATTGCTAAAGGGAAGACGATTCTGCTTGTGACTCACCATCTGCATGAGATCCCACCTAAGATCGATCGCGTGGTCTTCCTCAAAGAGGGGACGATCATTGCCGACGGCCACAAATCCACCGTGCTCACGAATGACCGAGTCAGCGCGCTCTTCGACAGTAAGATGACCCTTGTCCAGACCAACGGCTGGTATCAAGCTTTGCCTGGATGATGTTCCGCCGTTGAACCCGTCGATTTGTCACAAACTACCGTGGCTTTGACGAAAGTGGCTTCCAGAGCTAGGCTTCAGATGCCGCTCATTCGCATAAGCCAGCATGTATCCAGAGATTCCGATACTCTCGCGCTGCCTATACCTGCGTTCTCTCCTATGCCTATTGGCCTGTGTCGGATCGGCTTATATTTTCCCTCATACAGGATGGGCTGAAACCTGGGTCTGTCCTCGACCCGGGCAGTCGGATCTCTATACGGACCGTGAATACCCAGGCTGCCGACAGTTCGGGGAGGCGAAGACCTATTCGCCCCTTCAGATTTCTCCTTCGTTGCGCCCTACACCACCGATGGTCGTTCGGCCGCCTGCGTCGGGCGCCGTCACTCCCCATTCTCCATCACTACTTCACGGCAGAAAGCCTTTGCCCTTTGCTGAAGTCTCTGTACCGTTGCCTGTGTTGGGTGTGACGCAAGCCAAGCCAGGGTTTATCACTGGCGCATGGGCCGGGTTGGTTGCGCACCTCATCGTCGCCTACAAAGCGGATGGAAAGGGACCGGAGGTGATCCCAGATTCGAATATGATGCCCGTGTCCGTGCATTCATTGTGGACGGCTGTTGTCGTCGCTGCTAAAGCCGTTGGGTACGATCCGAGGTATCTATTGGTGCGCTTGTTGGTTCCATTGCCGATGGACGGGCCCAGTGCCGGAGGGATATTCGCCGTGGGCATCGCTGCGGCACTGCTCGGCGATTCCATTCGCCAGGATATCTGCATGTCGGGGACCATTGAGCCGGATTTGGAGATCAGGCCCGTGGGGGGATTGGTCGATAAGATGGGGGCCTGCCGCGATCTCAGAAAAACCACGATGATCGTGCCCGATGGCTTGGACAACAGCCACCTCAGCTTTACCGGGGCTGAACGATCAATCCAGGTGATCCAAGTGTATTCACTGACGGAAGCCTATACCGCCGCGACCGGTCAGACGCTTCGACCTGCACCCTAGACCAACAGAAGAGGAGGGATCATGATGAAGCCTCATACACACAGCTTAACGCGATTGTTGAAGGCAGTAGTGAAGAGACCGGTTGGGCTCATCCTCCTCACTCTTGCCTTCCTAACACACACAACCTGGGCGGCGGAACCGGTCAAGATCAGCTCCTTACAGACCTACCCTGAATCATACAAGATGAAGGTGGTGCAGGTGGAAGGGACGGTCAGCGGATACCAAATGCATCATTTCATCGGAAACAACACCAAGCTGTAGAAATGCATACAAGATTTTATGGTTGATGACGGCACCGGGACGATTCATGCGAGCTATGCGGCGCTTTGTCAGATGGGACCGGTTATGCTCAGAGACGGTGATGAGGTCACGATCGAAGGACATTATCTAGGAACATTGGATGTCCGGTCGGTGAGGAAACATTAGGCAGCTGGGTAGTGATGCGGAGAGATTCGGGAAAAGGTTAAAGACAGATCGATTTCGCGACTTATGTTACTTCCTTAGAAATCCAAACAAGGCTCCGGCAGCACCGGCGCCGATCGAGGACAGGTAGCCGGTTACTATTTCTTTGAGACCTTGAGCCTTGCCGCGCGCCCAATCGAGGGTGTGTGTCACATCCGCTTGGATCAAATTCCACTCCAGGTGAATCCAGCCGGTCGCTTTTAAAGCGAAAACGAGCGCGGCCAATGCGGCGGTGATCAGCAAGGCGAGCATCAAGGTCTTTCGAAGTGCCCATCCGATGAGGAAGCCCCCAAGGAAGCTGGCTCCTCCACGAGCGAGCGCCGGGGACATCATGTCGCTGAGCCAGGCGCCGAACCCGGCGACGGTGGTTGCGCCGGCAGCGAGAAAGGATTTCGCTGCCCAGGGAGGATTGGAGAGAATTGTGCCGAAGGTCTTCCCAAAGAACCCGCTGTGAGCTGAGCTTTGTACGGCGCTCATGATCGACTCTCCTCAAATGTATTGCAGACCGAAGGATCACCGGACTCGAGTCCACGCTTGAGCCACGTCATACGCTGTTCCGATGAGCCATGGGTCCAACTTTCCGGCTGCACGTGGCCCCCTGAAATTTTCTGCAGCCGATCATCTCCGATAGCCGCTGCTGCCCGTAGCCCTTCCTCAAAATCTCCTGGTTCGATCAAATTGCGTTCTTGCTTGGCGTGATATCCCCACACGCCGGCATAACAGTCGGCCTGAAGTTCCATCCGGACCGAAAGGGCATTCCCTTCCGCTTGGGAGACCTGTCGCTGGAGGCGATGCACTTTCTCCGCGACCCCGAGGAGATTTTGCACGTGATGGCCGACCTCATGCGCGATCACGTAAGCCTGGGCGAAGTCGCCAGCTGCTCCCAAACGATGCGCCATCTCGTCGAAAAATGCAAGATCGAGATATACCCGGTGGTCGTTGGGGCAATAGAAGGGACCGACGGCCGAGGACGTTGTGCCGCAAGCGGATTGGACGGCGCCGGTGAACAGTACCATGCGCGGGTCTTCGTAACGGGGACCGAGGAGCGTGCGCCAGGTGGTTTCGGTATCGGCCAAGACGACCGAGGCAAATCTGCCGAGGTGGTCGCTTGGCGCGCCGACAGGTCCGGACTCCGATGGGGCCGATGGCGACCTGGTCTCAGTCATGCTCTGGACCCCGTTGATCATGTTGAAGACGGTGAGGGGATTGGCTCCGGTGAAATAGCTGACGGCCAGCACGAGCACAATCGTCCCGATGCCGAGGCCGCCTCTGCCTCCGATGCGGGCAGGCCCCATACCGCGACGATCCTCGACGTTGTCGCTTCCCTGCTGGCCCTCGATACGCATCGTCGTCCTCTCTGACGTCTGAAAATTAGTCCGATTCTTTTTCCATCGACTGAATGAACTTGTCGGCTTCGGCAATGGAACGGTTCATATCCTTGACCAACTGATCGACCTGCGCATCGACTTTGACCAGTTCGCCCTTGATGGCGGCCAGCGCTCGGGCATTCAGATTATGTTTGAGGTAGAGCACCTGGTCGCGCAGCGGTTTGAGCACCGGTTCGATTCGCTGTTCAGCCCGTTTCATCGCCGCGAGCATGTCCTTGTAGCGGCTTTTGGTCTGAGTGAGTTT
>JBGSIO010000072.1:0-36981 GCA_041742455.1 Nitrospira sp.
TTTGCAAAGAGGAACGGCTGGTGAGGTTGGTTGGGAAGCTGAGGGATTGGCGGACTCAGTCTCTGTGACGGCGAGTGCAATGAAAATGACGATGCTCACACAAACAGTCGGTAGGAAAGAACGCGTCATATTGTGTCTCCTTTGATATTAGAGGCTGCGATCGACTGTCTGGGCTAGGCTCTGCAAAGCTGGAGAAATCCGAACGTCGTAGGCCGGCACTATCTCAAGGGCTCGCAGCGAGTCCGGAAGGTGTCTCAGTTGCGCAGCCGTATGGTCCCGCAGTTCAGCTAAGCCAGGCGATGAGGCAAAGCGGTGGCCTCCCTTCATCACGGATTGGAGCAGCGGTTCGCCGGGTAGTTGATCGTTGAGTGTCGTGATGATGTCATGATCTAAATGTCCATCGCCCGAATGATACCGATAGACCTGTTTGCGGCCGGGCCAGGTAGCCTTGCCCTCAGATCGTTTACGGCAGGGACGACCTCGATATTCTTGGAGCTTGTAAGCACAGTCCAGCGAGGGTGCATCCGCTGAAGTCGTCATCGCTGTTCCGACGGCGAAGCTGTCGATCGGTGCATGGCTGTGGACGAGATCTCTCAGGCGATACTCATCAAGATTGCCGCTGGCGAGGATCTGTGCGTGAGGCAAGCCTCCTTCATCCAGAATGCGTCGAACTTTCCGGGCATGGTCGGCCAGATCACCGCTGTCCAGTCGTACTCCCTTGATCGTGATGCCTTTAGTGTTGAGGAGCTTGGCTAAGGTCACAACTTTATCGGCGGCTGCTTCCGTGTCGTAGGTGTCGATCAGGAGGACGACGTTGTCCGGTTGAGTGTGGGCAAAATGCTCGAAGGCGAGGATTTCGTCCTCATGTGATTGCACGAATGAATGGGCCATGGTGCCGTACAGAGGTATCCCGTACACCATACCGGCCAACACCGTCGCGGTTCCGACGAAGCCGGCCAGATAGCTCGCTCGCGCGGCGAAGAGCCCGGCTTCGGCCCCATGCGCGCGGCGCAGCCCAAAATCAATAAGCGGTCTTCCTCCTGCGACCAGTACCGAACGTGCCGCCTTCGAGGCGACCATGGTCTGGAAGTTCAACAGGTTCATGACACGGCTTTCGACGAGCTGGGCTTGAGGAAGCGGCGCGACGATTCTGAGGATCGGCTGGTGGGGAAAGCACATCGTTCCTTCGGCCATTGCCTCCACATCTCCGGTGAATCGCAAGGCTTCTAGGAAGTGCAGAAGCTTCGAACTGAACCGCCCTGATTGATCCAACCATGCCAGTTCTTCCTGCGTCACATGGAGCTCCGAGAGATAGGCCAGTACCTGTTCGAGGCCGGCCGTCACTAAGAAGTTTCGGCGGGCAGGCAGCTTGCGGACAAAGAACTCGAACACGGCTGGCCCGTCCATCCCTTGGTCCAGATAGGCCTGGGCCATCGTGAGCTCATAGAGATCCGTCAGCAGGGCGCTCGTCGAGGGATTCATGTTCCAAGCATCTCCCATCGAACAGGCACGGCTCCTAGGCCGATCATCTCCTCTTCGGCGCGCCGACCGTCATCAGGCCGAAGATTGACAGCCTTGATGCCGTCCACCAACAAACAGGCATCATAGCCCAGTGTCCGAGCGTCTTTGACCGAAGCCAGCACGCAATAGTCAGTCGCCAATCCGCCGACGAACAGACGCTGCACGTTCGAAGCCCGCAGATGACGGTCCAGAGTTGTGTTCTGGAATGCCGAATAGGCTTCTCGATCTCGGTCTATGGCTTTGTAAATGATGACAGCCGATGGCGGTATCGCAAACGACGGAGGCGGTAGAGAACCGGGCGAACCGGCGACACAGTGCACAGGCCACAACCCTCCCTGAGACACAAAAGAACAATGGTCCAACGGGTGCCAATCACGAGTCAGAAAGACGGGAAGACTGCGCACATGAAATCGCCGAATATAGTTCTCCAAGATCGGAAGAATCTCCTCACCGCCCCTTATCCCAAGTGCGCCACCCGGCAAGAAATCGTTCTGAATGTCTGCGATGAGCAACGAGTCAGAGGGAGTGAGAACAATCATAGGAGAGCTCTACGGAGTTGAAGAAGTAGATGACCTGCTGCTCATCAAATATGTGGTGGACTCAACAGTTCATCGGCTCATTACTGCTGCACTCATCGCGCCTGCTCTGACAGCCGACGAATGTACGCCACGACATCCTGCATCTCTCCGTCAGTGAGCTGCCCGCGCCACGCATGCATCGGGCTGAAGACGACACCGTGCTCGATCGTCCGTAGTAATTCTTCGTCCGATTTCAGGAACGATTGAAACCGTTGAAAATTGGCCGGGGGGACTTTCAAGGAAGCGGCGACAGGTCCATCGCCTCGACCAGTAGGGCCATGACAGTTCTGACAGTGACGTGCATACACGGCTTTGCCCCGGACAAGGTCGGAAGGATAATCTTGAGCGTACAGAGGCGATATCGCTGGACCGCTCACAATAAGGATGCCGAGAAGCCCTGATGCAAGCAGCCGATGTCGTATGTATTGCCGCGGGGCTGTGAGCATAGTGCTAACTCTTCTTTGTGGTATGGGCGATGAATGGGCTAAAAAGTTGCTGCAGCTTCTTGCTCCCGCACGCCGGACAGGCAATCTCGCCCGCTTCGTGTTCCTTCAACGTTACCACAACCAGCGATTCTTTCCCGCAATTGAGGCACTTATAGTCGTACATCGGCATGGTGAGCCGCCTTTCAATTTATTACCCAAAAATCATGAGTGGATTAGCCCCCTGGTACAGCAGGGCATGTGAAACACTGCCGAGCACCATGCGGGTGATACCGCGGCGCCCGCGCGATCCTACGAGGATCAGATCCGTATTCGATGCCTTGGCTTGCTGCAGAATTCCGTCAACTGGAGTGCCCAACGTGGTCGCGACGCGAGTTTGGTAGCCATATGGTTTCAGCTTGGCGGCAATTTCCTCGAGGAAGTCCTTCCCCGTTCGGAGAGAATGGGTTTCCATGTGCTCGGCCGAAACCGCATCTATCGGCCAGGGTGGCCTGGTATGGGGGAGAACGGTAAACAGGGTCACTGTGGGCGATTCTCGAAAGGGTTTCTGTTGAAGAAAGGAGAGTGCATGGTCTGCATCATAGCTCCCTTGTAGGGGGAGCAGAATATGATGAAGCGCCTTCAAGGGGCCAGGAAGAATTAGTTTTGCGCCCGGCCCGAACGTCAGCACTCGATGGGAGACACTTCCAACGAGCCGTTCCTTGATCGGTCCAAGGCCTCGGGCACCCAAAAGAATGAGGCCTACCTTGAGTTGTTCAGCCAAGGCCACGATCTGATCAACCGGAGATCCGACGATCAGATGTCTCGTCACAGGTCCGACATCCAATGGCAGCAACGACACGATACGATCCAACAAACGAGTCCCGTCGTCGCGCATGTTTCGTTCGACCGTTTCATACAGTTCCTCTGACACTTCCGGCATCATCATCGGATAGGCTGGCCTAGGGACATCGAGCACGTGCAGGAGGTGCAGTTCCTCGGCGCGAGAGAGGTATTTGAGGGATCGCACCGCCTCATATGAGTTGTCGGAACCATCAACGGCGAGCAAGAGTTTCATAGGCGTCTCCTTCAGCATGAATCACATGGGCAGTAAGGCCGTCGCGATCATCAGATAAATGCCCACGCTCAAAATGTCTTGGACAACGGTCGCCACCGGTCCGCTGGCCAGGGCTGGATCTGCTCCCAGGCGCGCCAGTCCCATCGGCAGGAGGCTGGCCATAATTGTGGCTATAACGGCAGTCACCCCCAGTGAGGCTCCCACTACCATTGCTAAGGCCGGGTGTCCGTTCCAGAGCCACAGTCCTCCACTTGCGACAACTGCGACGATCGCTCCGATGGATGCCCCGATCAACGATTCCCTCGCTAGTTGCTCCCACAACGAGACTTCGCCATAGGCCAACCGACGAACCAAGACCGTTTCAGTTTGAGTCCCGACGGCATCGGCCATATACACCACCAAGGGAAGAAAGAATGCGAGGGCCACCTCCCGCCTCAGCGAGGATTCGAACGCCGAGGCCACGCCACTGGCCAAGAATCCTCCGCCCAGGCCGACCATCAACCATGGCAGACGTGCACGCACGGCGGTGAGCGTCTGTTGTACGGTGAGCGACAGATGGAGATGATCCATTCGGCTCACACCGCCCATCCGCAAGAAGTTGTCCACATGTTCCTCATGCAGCAAAGCCAAGAGCCTTCCGATCGGAATGGCGCCTAACAGCCGACGACGGCTGTCGATGACAGCCACATCCGCGTCATGACGTTCGACCGCGCGCAAGGCTACTGTCTCGGCTGTATCGCCAGGGAAGACTTCGATTGGAGGGGAGCCTTCGAGTTCGGCCAAGCGGGTCTGTTCCTTCGCCTGGAGCAGTCGCTCGATCGGAACCTGGCCGACCAGTACGGCTTGATCATCAACAAGGTAGATATGGCCCACCTCCTCCCATGGATGGTCTCGAAGCGCCACGATCATGTCTCTAACTGTGCGATGTCTGTCGCTTCGGGGAATGTCCAGAGTCATTAGGTCTGCAGCAGTCGCCATCCGGCTCCTTCTGGTCGATCGCTACTGACAATCTGCAGGACATAAGAAGACAAGGTAAATCACAATCGCCACACCTACCCCCACAGCTCCAAGCAGAAGCCACTGTGCACGTGTCATCGTCCCTCCCAATGCCTGTTAGTCGGTATTCAGCAAGTCTGATGCCGCCATGTATCACTGTGAACTGGTAGCTGAAATGGAGCGGTGGAGAGTTGGGATTCGGGTAGATGACGCTTTCTGCTACAGGAGGCGAACGACCACTGTAGCAGAGATCCACTGCTACAGGAGACGGACCTATGATCGATAGCTGAGCATGTAGGAGCAAACAACGTCAAATCTTTGAATATCCCTAAGCCCTCGACCATCACGCACATTCTGTGATGAGTGGCACCGCGTTTGCTCAAATCGTGATCAGGAGGATCGTTCATGAGGCGAGATTCGAATCTCTTCAATACCATTCTGGTTCCGGTGGACTTCTCTCCTTGTTCAGGTGAGGCGTTCGGGGTGGCATGTCAGATGGCGCGTCTTTGCGGGGCGGCGATACTGATCTTGCATGTGATCGATACCAGCGCCCTTGCCGCGTTCAATCGATTGGGTTTGCTTGCAGTCCCGTCTGATGCGACCGCACAGCGTCGCCGATTACGCCACCATGCTCGCTTGAATGTACGTCAATTATTGGAGTCGAAAGAGGCCGATACTGTAAAGGTCACTCGCATGATCGTGGAAGGGGCACCGTTCGTTGAGATTGCGAAAGTTGCGCGCACGGGGAACATTGATTTGGTGGTGATGGGGAGCTACGGCGGCCGGTCCGGCAGCGTGGATAAGATATTCTTCGGGAGCACAGCAGAAAAAGTCGTTCGCACGGCGGGTTGCCCGGTATTGACCGTCCCGATTCCGGTATCCGCTTCTCAACGGAGAGCGTCGCGTTGACGAGTAGAGGGAGGAGACTATGACCCATGAGCAACTTCGTGTGCAGTGGCGGCTGTTAGGAGCGATTCTTTCTATGGTGTGCCTGGCCTGGATCTATGGCGGAATCCTTCTTGCGCAATCTGAACAGAGAGTGGATGTGACCATCAAGGATTATAAGTTCATGACGAAGCAGAGTACGTTGCGACTGGGGTTTCCCACGGTCATCAAGGTACGTAATGAAGACGCGGAGCGACACGATTTTAGTTCAACCATGTTTGAGGGGATTTCAACTCAGATCGAAAAGGACGGCGTCGTCGTGTATGGACGTGGTGTGGGAGGTGTCTTCCTCGACCCGAAACAGGAGGCGACCATCCGATTTGATATGACGCGGCCGGGTCGGCACGTCTTTCGATGCTCCATCCACCCGACAATGAGCGGCGAGTTTCTTCTACTTAGTGCGGAGGCAGTGTGACTCTGTCTGAAAGTGCACCGAGACTTCTCCTGGCGACCGACTGGTCGCAGGGATCGGGGGTTGCGGAGGATTATGCCTTTGCGCTGGCCCGATCATGGGGTGCCTCGCTGAGCGTCATGAATGTGTTGGAGTCCTCACCAGGGTTTGATCCGGAGAATTCCGTCAATCAACTGTATTTGACTGAGCTGATGAAACAGGCGACCAGTGCGCTGGTCACGCTGAAAGCACGGGCGGTTGATCGCGGCATTTTCGTTCACACGAGGATTGCCACAGGTATCCCAAGCGAAGAAGTCCTTTCGGTGGCGACTGAGGAAGATCCGGATCTCATCATCGTGGGCACGCGAGGGAAAACCGGCTTGGCCCATGTGCTACTGGGAAGTACGGCCGAACGGATTATTCGGGGGGCACCATGCCCGGTTCTGGCCGTGCGAGGCGAAGGTCAAGGCAGGGGGCTGGTTGAGCAAGGCCGACGCAACCCTGCTGATCTCCATCGGATTCTGGTGCCTGTCGATTTTTCAGACTGTTCGCTCGATGCCCTGGAGTACGGAGCGCTAGCCGCCCAACGATCGAAGGCCTCGGTGAAGATCCTTCATGTCCTAGAGCCGGTCTCATATGGACTAGACTTTACGCTCCCGCATAGAGAAAAACGGGAGTCGCTCAGGATCGCGTACACGAAACGATTATCGGAGCTCGTCTCGGCGCTTGCTACTGCCGGTGTCCCATCCGAATCCCTGATCTTGGGCGGACTGCCGACTGATTCTATTCTCGATGCGGCTCGGACGCAGCCGGCTGACTTGATCGTGATGGGAACTCATGGACGCCGCGGCTTGTCTCACGCATTATTCGGCAGTATTGCGGAGTCAGTCCTTCGGAAATCTTCATGTCCCGTTCTGACGGTCCGGAGCCCGAAATTTCGTCCTGGCCATCGGCGTGTCGTTTCAGATCGGTTCCTATCAACCAACGTGTAACCGAGGAGTAAGTCATGCGAACGAGCGTCAAATCACCCGGTAAAGGGAAAGCCAAATCCTCCTCACTAACGGGTGTAATTGAGAAGCCTATCGAGTTACCGGACGGAATGTGGGACTGCATCTCGCGGAAAGCCTATGAACTCTGGCTGCAGCGAGGTTGCCAAGAAGGGAATGCACTCCGCAATTGGCTCGATGCAGAGGAAATCGTCATGGAAGAGATTCATGAAGCTCGCGAGTGATCAGGCGGCCGGGTTTTGGACTCCGAGACCTCCGTCCCTCGAGGCGGTGCTCGCGCGGCTTGAATCGCTATCGCGCAACCCCACGTTTGTTCTGCAACGGGAGATGGGGCTGGCACGAGCCCTCAGGCCCTACTTGGGAGGAGGTACCGCGAGAATTGTGGCGCCGCTCGCACAAGAAACTGAACTTGCCAACCTCTCACTCATCTGCGATTTCTATCCTGAAGACGGCCAGTTGTCGCTCATCGAACAACTGAGGGATGTCATCACCGAACATATCTCAGATGAGGAACGGCGGTGGCTCGATCCGCTGAAGCATTCTTATCTCGATGTGTTGGAACTTACCTCCGTGCCGAAGGCTGAGGAGGAGCTTACCGTGCGGTCGCTTGGAGATCGAATCTCCTACGTGGTGCCAGGCGTTGAATCCCTCAAGGATGCTGTGGTGGGCCACGTACTACTGACCCGTGTGATTCGCGACCCGGATGCCTGTGCATCAGAGAAAGTGGTGTGGTCCGGCAGCGGAATCATACTGTCACCGGCTGATGCCAACGCGTTGCTCGAGATCACCACAGAATGGCGCCGGGAAATGGAGGTGAGCTCCGGGTCCTTTGGGTTAGGGGAGTGGCAGGAGTTCGCCAAACGCTTTGGGTACATGCTGCTCTGGGCGTTCGCGCAGCTCCGCATGGACGCGTTGGTGGACGCCGTCGTACATATTCGCTATCGCCGTCCCGATGGTCAGCCCTATCTCTATGCTGTGGCCCTGTACGACCACCACGAGTATCGCTCCTTTGTCGATGGGTTGTCCGAGATGAACGAGCTTGAGTCGGAGAAGGCGGCGTCTTCGGCTGAAAGACAAGGCCAAGCTGGACCATTCCCACCAGCGCGCACATGGGTCCAGCGGGATGGAAACGGAGGGTCTGACCGTATTGTCCTCAGGGTGACGTTAACGTCGTCTCAGCTGATGATAGAATGCGACGGACCTGAGCGGCTTGACCAGATCAAACATCGACTTGCGGCTACGTTTGGGTTCTCACTACATTTCCGCGACGAGACACTTGTGCCACCGGTCCGGCAACTCTCGAGAGCCGAGCTCATGTCCGATGAACCGCCCACGTTGGTCGTGATGGGCGAAGAAGACCATAGGCTGCTCAACCAGTTTCTTGAGAACGCCTACCTGGAGTGGTCGGATCAACCGCATCTCGCGCTTGGGGCTCAGACCCCTCGACATGCGGCTGCGTCTCCGGATTTGCGGGGGAAGGTGGGTGAGTTGATCGAGGAAATGGAGCAGCATGATCTGGGCCGTCAACGATATGGCCAACGCGCTTTCAATTATAATCGTCTTCGCGGGCACGTGGGACTGGAGGAAAAGCCTGAGTGACCCATGGTGCCCATAAAGTGGTCCACCATCGTCCCTGATCTGGGCAGTGCGATCCGCAACCGCACCGCTTGCCTCTTGCTGAAAGGGAGTATACAACCAAGCCGAAGATTATGAAGAAATTGGATGGCGATTGAGAAACAGCGTAGGGAGAAACAGGTGACAGAACAGCGAACAACAGTGGGGATTCTCGTCGGTGGGGGGCCTGCCCCTGGGATCAATAGCGTGATCGGTGCTGCCACCATTCGCAGCATTCTGGGAGGCTCGGACGTCCTCGGGATCATCGATGGGTTCAGATGGCTCATGGAAGGGGGCACCGGACAAGTACGGCCACTCTCGATCGAGGAGATTAGCCGAATCCATTTTCGCGGCGGATCTCATTTAGGCATCTCCCGGGCCAATCCCACGAAAAGTACGGAGCTGCTCGACAACGTCTTGTTCTCACTGTCGCGGCTTGGCGTCACACGATTGATGACGATCGGTGGAGACGACACCGCATTTTCAGCTATGAAACTGGAGGAGCGATCGGGGGGTCGTCTACAAGTCGTTCATGTTCCCAAGACGATCGATAACGATCTTGATCTTCCTTATGGTATTCCCACGTTCGGGTTTCAGACCGCCCGTCACATCGGGGTTGAGATTGTGAAAAATCTCATGGTTGACGCTCGCACGACATCACGCTGGTACTTAATTGTGACGATGGGGCGTAAGGCCGGGCATCTAGCATTGGGTATTGGAAAGGCGGCCGGTGCCACGCTGACGATCATTCCGGAAGAGTTTGGAGACCGTCCGGTGAAGCTCCAACGAGTCGTGGATCTCTTGATCGGGGCCATCATCAAGCGTCGGGAACAGGGTCGAGCCGATGGAGTAGCGGTGTTGGCAGAAGGATTGATCGAAATTCTCGATCCGCATGATCTGGGTGGCTTGGAGCATGTTGAGAGAGACGAGCACGGTCACATACGCATGACCGAAGTGGATATGGGCGAGGTCTTGCGTCGGGAACTGACGAAGCAGCTTCACGCGCTGGGGCTATCCACGACCTTTGTGGCGAAGAGCGTCGGATATGAGCTCCGTTGCGCCGATCCGATCCCATACGATATCGAGTATACGCGTGATCTTGGATATTGCGCCGCGCAGTATCTATTGGACGGGGGAACGTCGGCCATGGTCTCAATTCAGAATGGGCGGTTCACCCCAATACCATTCAAACAGATGGTGGATTCCTCCACCGGACGAACCAAGGTCAGGATGGTGGATATCGGTTCACAGTCCTACCAGATCGCTCGGCAATACATGATTCGGCTCACGGAGGATGATCTAAGCAATCCGGACCGGCTGGGTCGATACGCCGCATTGAGCGGCCTGCCCATAGAAGTGTTCAGAGAACGGTTCAGCGCAGCGCACTGAACGCACGAGGTATATTTCGTCGAAAAATAATAGATGAGGGATATCCAACATGAAGATTCTAGCAGCGACGGATGGCTCAAAATACGGTAGATGGGCGATTGAATGGTTGGCAGACGTGCCGTTTATTGTGCAGCCGGTCGTTCGTGTTCTGCATGTTGTTGATGTAGCCAGTGTTCGGGCTCCCTTCATGGTCCAACCGATCATTGTCGGAGCGGAGCGCTACGTCCAGTCCGAAGTAAACCGGATGGAGAAGGCCGCCAAGGTGGCGAAAGAAGAGTCGGTCGCCTTGCTGGCCAAGTTAGGCTTGAATGGAGGGGTCACCGTGGAGCGAGGGGCGGTGGCTGGCACGATCATGAAATTTGCGCAGCGTGGAGCGACCCTTTTATCGATCGGCTCTCGTGGGCTGGATGCCTTAGACCGCTTCATGCTGGGCAGCGTCTCCAATCACGCCATCCACCACGCACCGTGTTCTGTTCTTGTGGTGAAAGAGCGTCCTCGTCCCGTCAGACACGTCGTTCTCGCGATCGACGGGTCGGCTGCGTCTGACAAGGCCCTTCGGTTTCTCATGCGCCAGATCAATCCAACACCCGATGCTCCAGAGCGAGAACCGGTGCTGGTAACCATGGTGCACGCGATGCCGTACTTGAAGTATCCAGAGGTCAAAGAGGCTGGAAAACGATTGATGCGGCGATATGGAGATAAGCTTGCGAGCTCGGGCTTCCAGATCCGGGAGGCCCTGCGGCTAGGAAAACCGGCCGACGAAATTTTGACCGTGGCTAAACAGGAGAAGGCTGATCTGATTGTAACTGGAGCCAAAGGACTCGGCGCGATCCGTCGCGTACTCCTCGGCAGCGTATCCACCCGTGTCGTTCAACATGCCCATTGTGGGGTGCTCGTGGTTCGCTGATTGCCCAACCTAGGAAATGACCCAAGAGATGGGGTTGACGGGAAAGACTAAAGCGCAATAGACTACCACCCTCGCCGACTAACTATTAGGGAGAGAGGGGGGTTGTATGTCAGCACTACCGAAGATCGACCAGGACTCACTCCCTGATCGCTTGGTGACAGGGCTTTCAAAAATCGGTTTGGCGATGAAGAGCCGAACCTGGAGGCGAAAGGGACGACAAGGCATCGGCCCCTTGCAAATCCAAGTGCTGACGTTTCTCCGGTCTCGTCCGAACCATTCGGCGACCGTTTCGACAATTGCGCGGGAACTCTCCGTCAAGCTCCCCACGGCCTCTGAAGTCATCCGAACCCTTGAACAAAAGCGGTTGGTCAGACGGCGGCGACGGGAAGTCGACAACCGTGTCGTGACCGTGCATCTGACCGCACTGGGGACTAAAGCAGGTCACGTGGAAAACCGCTGGCCTGAGATTTTGGCGTCGGCTACAGAAAATCTATCGACGCAAGAACAGGTCGCCCTTCTGACGGCGCTTGTGAAACTGATTCGCGCGCTTCAGTTACAAGGAGAAATTCAGGCCGCGCGGATGTGTGTTTCCTGTGAACACTTTAGTCCACATGCCCATGGAGAATCAGAGTTGCCTCATCACTGCGGATTCTACAACGTCGCATTTGGAGATGAGGACTTCCGACTTGATTGCCCAGAATATGTGGAAACTTCTGAGGTGGATTCTCACCAGACGGTCAATTCTTCTGAATCGGTGAAGGTGGCCCAATCTATTCTGGTTTGAGCGCGGGCGTTCACAGGTGCAGTTACTGAGCTGAGTTTTCCGTTTGCTTGATGTAAAAGCGAGGGTCCTCCTCAATTTTCCCCGTCAAGTCTTCCAATGCCAACCGTAGGGCTGTTTCGATAGGCGCACGGTCGGAATCCGTTACCCATCGTACTGATGAACCTGTTACGGTGTGTTCAGCACGATACGAGTTGACGTCCTGTTCCGCCTCACTCATATCCCCTTGTAGGACGATTCGGTAATGGTAGAGACCTTGTCGGGAGGTGAGGAACAGTTTGATGGCCACGCGAAGCGTGAAGTCACCTGGCTCACCTGAAACCAATGCAAAGGTGCCGCGTTGTTGCAGGTAGCCCGAGATTGCCTGGGTGAGATCGGGCTGCGACCATTTCAGCAGCGGGATGCCTGGTCGATGGTCAGCGCCTTCCAGTGAGGGAGGGCTGACAATGAGCTGAAGGCTTCGCGGAATGCTGACGGATGCAGGCTCGTCAGGAAGCGGTGTCACATGAATCCTGTGGACACAGCTGGTGCACATGACCCAGACAGATAGCAGGAGCACTACGAACGGAGTTGGGAAAGACATATGCAGTTGAAAAGCGGAAATGTCCTCACCTGTGCCACAAAACCAACGATTAGGGAGTCGACCCGGGATCTGGCCCTGACACGATCTCCAAGTCTTTCAAGGCCCGAACGGCCTGTTCTCGGTACCCGCGTTCTGCCGAGTCTGTGTATGTGTCGATCACCCGTTGATAGGATGCGCGAGCCCTCTCAGGTTGCTCCTTGATCGCGAAGTATTGCCCCAAGGCAATCCAGTTTTGAGCAGCCGTTTCTCGAGCCGTTTTCATCAGAGCGAATTCACGCTCGACCTGCGTGGTGCCTTGCACTTGCCCACGCTTCCTGACCGTTTCCGCCATCTGGTCGGCCATGACTTCGATCTGCTCATTCTCGTGAACCGCGGCACCCACACGATTGGCCTTAAGGTGACCGTAGAAGCCTTCAACATGAGTCTTGATGACGTCGGCTCGCCGTTGATATGGGTCTGGTGCGCAACCGGACATGATCAAGACGAACAATGCTATGACACATGCTGTTTGGAAAGAGAAGCGATGAGGCGCGATCATCATGGACCCTCGTGGGTGAAAGTCTAAGGGCGTTTCGAACCGTTGGAGTCTAACATAGGCCTTCCTATGCGAATACTAACCCAAGCGGTGGGGATTTTGAATAGCTACTTCGGTTAGACCGAATGCACAGGAGAAGCCACTTGAACCTCTCACGATCGCTGCGCTATCTTAATACCCGATTTCCAGGCGACGGAAAATCTCGCAGAAGCAAAGGGTGGGCCTTCGAAAAAAGAGGAGGATGATATGAGCAAGAGTTTAAAGGGGACAAAGAGTCACGACAATCTAAAACATGCGTTTGCAGGAGAATCACAAGCCAACCGTCGGTATCTGTATTTCGCTCGTCGGGCGGATATTGAAGGCTATCCTGACGTCGGTGGACTCTTCCGAGATACCTCGGAGGCAGAAACCGGCCATGCCTTCGGGCACCTGGATTTCTTGAAAGAGGTCGGTGATCCAGCTACGGGTGTGCCTATGGGCAACACGGATGCGAACCTCAAGTCCGCGATCGAGGGCGAAACCTACGAGTACACCCAAATGTATCCCGGGATGGCGAAGACCGCTCGGGACGAAGGGTTCCTTGAATTGGCCGAGTGGTTTGAAACGTTGGCGAAGGCCGAACGATCTCACGCCAACCGGTTTCAGAAGGGGCTGGATAGTCTGAAGGCCTCATAGCCTGGGTATCAGCGCACGTTCAGCGGTCAGTTTTCGGCGACGTGACGTGAATCCGCCGGCGAAGACTGGCCGCTGATCGTTTTTTGGAGAGATGAATAATGAAAGGCCTCAGTCTCATCCAACCGATCGACGCCAGGCAGCTGGAGAAGGAAACCCTACGGATTTATGAGGTCTGTGATGGGTGCCGACGCTGCTTCAATCTGTGCCCCTCGTTCAACACCCTGCTGGATCGGATTGACGTGTATGAAGGTGATGTTGCTAAGCTGACCCCCGGCGATCACCAGCAGGTCGTCGATGAATGTTACTACTGCAAACTCTGCTTCAACCACTGCCCGTATACTCCGCCTCATCACTATGAAATCGATTTCCCCCATTTGATGGTGGCTTGGAAGAAGCGCCTGGCGGCCGAGCGCGGCGTCCGATGGCGGGATCGACTGCTCATCATGACGGATATGATCGGGAAATTGGGAAGCGCGACTGCCTTGATCACGAACAGTGTATTGGGAAATCGATTCGTGCGTCGTATCCTTGATCGAGTGATGGGAATTCATCAAGACCGTCGGCTCCTGCATTTTTCACGCGAGACGTTTCCTCAATGGTTCGGCCGTCGAGCCAAGACGACTCCTGCCGATCTACCTGTTCGCAAGGTCGCCCTGTTTGCTAGCTGCCTCGTAAATTATCAAGTAACGGATGTCGGCAAGGCGGCCGTGCAAGTGCTGGAGAAGAATGGCGTTCATGTCGTGGTGCCGCAGCAGAGCTGTTGCGGAATGCCAAGCTTTGATATCGGCGATACCCAAGCGATTCAACAAGCCGCGCGAGGCAATGTCGCGTCATTGCTTCCGTGGGTACTCGATGGTTACGATGTCGTGGTCCCGACCGCCAGTTGTAGTTTGATGTTAAAACGTGAATATCCGGAGCTTCAGCGTGATGAGCAGACTAAGCAGGTCGCCGAGCGGACCTTCGATATCTGCGAATATCTCATGGAGATGAAGAAGGCGGGTCATCTGGCGACTGATTTCACGATGAAGCCTGGACGAGTCGCGTATCAGATTCCTTGTCATCTCAGAGATCAGAATATTGGGTTTAAATCGAAGGAACTCATGGAGTGCGCCGGCGCGCAGGTCGAGGTCATCGAACACTGTTCGGGACATGATGGTGCGTGGTCGGCTAAGACGGAGTTTTTTTCGCTGTCGATGAAGATCGCCGGGAAGGCCGTCCGTGCAATTGAGCAAACCCAACCTGACCTTATCGCCTCCGATTGTCCACTGGCTGGATTACAGTTGGATCAAGCTCGAGGATCGGTGCATGCGGCTGGCAAGACCGTCCTGCATCCGATACAGGTTGTCCGCAACGCGTATGGGTTGTCTGTATAGCGGGGATAGTAAGGCGTTACACCTCATCCGTGTGGGTCGCAATGTGAGAACATTTGATGAAGGCACTTAGGCCAAACGATCTCATCTCGATCGAAGAGTATGATCGGCAGCGCCAGTCGTTTCGGGCGAGCATCATCGCGCTGAAACAGCGGCGCCGGATTTCGGTTGGTCCGTTGATCACCCTCCTATTCGAAAACCGGGATACGCTCAGGTTTCAAGTTCAGGAAATGATTCGAGCCGAGCACATCGTCGACCCGGTCAAGGTTCAGGAGGAACTGGATGTGTATAATGCATTGCTGCCGGATCCCGACGAATTGAGTGCAACTCTCTTGATTGAGATCACAGAAGAGGCGATGATACAAGATAAACTCGATCAGTTCATGGGGTTAGATCATGGCAACAAACTCTCGATTATTGCCGATGGTAAAGCGGCTTTCGGCGAATTCGAGGGTGGACGAAGTCATGAATCGAAAATCAGCGCCGTCCATTTCGTGAGGTTTCGACCGACTGCCTCGATGCAGCGAACCTTTTCGGACCTCACTCGTCCGGTGAAGATTCGAGTGGACCACGGTGGGTACCAGCAGGAGGTTTCTGTCCCAGGTACGATGAGGGAAGAATGGCTCGCCGATTTGAAAGGCAGTGCTGAGTCTTAGTACTGGGCGCTGAGTTTTTGCGTTTGATCCATCTGTTTCATAACTGAACACTCAGGACTCAACAACAGACGAACTATGTCATTAGTTTTACTGACCAAGCGTATCGAGTTTGCCGCTGCGCATCGCTATATGCGGACGGAGTGGGATGAAGCCAAGAATCGCGCCGTGTTCGGCCACTGCTACAATCCTCCCGCGCACGGACATAACTATTTGCTGGAAGTGACGGTCGCGGGTGAGATTGACCCCAAGACGGGAATGGTCGTTAACCTGTTCGATCTCAAGCGCGTCCTTCTCGATATGATCGAGGAATTCGACCACAAGAACCTGAACCTCGATATGTCATACTTCAAGGACAGAATCCCCACATCAGAGAATTTTGCGCATGTGCTGTGGGGGAAGTTGGCCACGCAACAGGATATCGGGGCCCTGCATGCCATTCGGTTGTGCGAAGATGAAGATCTGTATGCCGAGGTCACTGCTGCGGACGGTAGAGAGATCGCCACCGTTACGAAACGGTACACCTTCAACGCTATCCAAGAGGGTCATCAAGGGCGGGATTGGGATTGTTTTGTGACGATTCGTGGAAGAATCGATCCGACAACGGGTATGGTGATCGACATTGCTGCGTTGGATCGCTTGGTTCAGGATAGGATCATCAAGCCATTCAATCGGCAAGATCTCTGCAAGGTGCTCGGCTCCGATACGGTGAGAGGAGAAGCGCTCACCAAGACCATCTGGGACCGTCTCATTGGGCAACTCGTAGGTGGAACCCTTCACAATGTCCGCCTCGTCTTCAATCGAGACCTCTCCTTCGACTACGCAGGCTGACCGAGAGGCATCGACAAGCCGTCTGACCATCCCGTGAAAATCCTTGTCACGTACAACTTGCCGATCTTTGTCTAAAGGTTTCTGGCATTCAGCTAAGGTCGACCGCTCGACCTTCATGTCTGTCCACTGGACACCCGACAGCAAAAAGGCTTAGGGTGAGTATAGATAACCACTGAGCAACAATTTCAAACGAGGGGGGGAAACCAATGCCTGGGATGTTTGGCAGCAATCCACCACTCATGTTGATCGCTATTGCGATTGTCGTTGTAGCTGTAGTGGTGTTTGCCCTGATGACAGCGGGTTATTGATCGATCAGCGTTCAGCAATGGTTCTGGGTTCGCGTCTTGCCCCGCCCATTGTGGTCGGAGAGTGGCATACTATCACCTCCGCGATCTGTCGTTCGTTCCTCAGTGCTGAACAGGAAATGAAAGCCTATTGGTGACTCAATAGGGCGAGCGAGGATTGGCCTGCCTTTGTTTCTCTTCCCTAGAGTTCGTCCATCTCCACATGCTAAACAGGAGCCATGAGTGCGACGGGTTCGTTGATCATCGGGATTGTCGGGGCGCTGATGTTTCTGATCAGCCTGTTCGCGTTCAGTCAACGCAATTGGAAAGGCGGCTTATATTGGTTGCTATCCGGCGTAGGGCTCATCGCGTTCTTAACCTACATGGACAAGCCATCTTCAAATTTGTGGCCCTAACCGGCCTCGAGTCGATATTCGATCAATGCGCCGGTTGCTTGTGCCGGTGTGGCTTTCCTTCTGTAGGTGCGGATTGGCCTTTGGTCTGGCGTGGTGTGAAGCGAGCGGCGTGGGCATCCTGTTCCGCCAGCTTGATGAAGACAATGATCCCGGTATCTGGGTTGATCGTAAACGTTCCGGTTCCCTTCAGCATGTTCTCTCCGGACGGTTTCAATTCAACCTGAGTTCGGGCTTTTTCAGTTCCATGTTGGATGGTGGCCTTCGCTCTCGCGCCCTCAGTTGGGATGCCCTTGTCCGAATGATCCATCACGTACAGGGTCAGTTCTCCGTCAGTGGCGACCAGTTCAAGGTGATAGGGGCCCGCGGTGAGTGCTTGTCCGCCGTGGAAGGCTGTGACAGGGCCGGAATCTTTTGCCTTGTGGGCGGTAACTGGCACTGCCCCGAGGAGTATTGTGCACAGCGCGATAGAGCCCAGCAGATGTTTCATGATCCCGTCTCCCAGAAAGTCAGCTTCATCTCAATATTACAGAGACTGATGTTGCATGTCAGTGCTTCGGTGAATGGTGGTGATGGTGATGCTCACCACCTTCTGTTTTCGATGGATCCTCCTGAGGTTTCTCGCTCGGGTCTGGCTTTGGCTTGAGGGGCATGAAACGGGCAGCGTAGCCTTCTTGATTCGGCAACTTCATAAACACAATCACGACGGTACTCGGTGTCAGCGAAAAATTGCCAGATCCTCCGAGAATATTGCTTCCGACCGGATGCAAGTTTACCTGTGTCTTCGTTGATCCGTTCTCGATGTTGGCCTTTGCCAAGCCGCCGTCGACGCTAATGGGATTGTCTGCGTGGTCCGTGACGTAGACCGTCAGGGTTCCATTCTTGGCGACCAATTCCATATGGAATGGCCCGGTCATGCGCAACTGCCCCCCATGGGGCGCCTCGACGGATTCGAAATACTCATCGGTATGCGCCCACGTAGGCACCGTCGGAGCCAGGAGTGCAGTGAATACCAGGCAACGAGCCAGCTTGTTCATTTTCGATCTGCCTCCTCACTTGCGCGTCACTCAGCGCGGCTGTTCTCGGTGGTGGAAAGGCTTGCTCAGGCCACTTACTCAGTGGGGCATCGCGCTACCTAAGCAAGTGGTCTGAAATGAGTGCGACGAGTTCGGCCGGCTCGACGACTCCTTCGCGCGTCAGTACTAACTTACCATGTGCGAAGAAATGAGTGGTGGGGTACGTTTCAAACGTATGGGTCTTTTTAATTTCTCGACAGCGTCCAGGTACATGCATCTTGGCCTTCCCGACCTTCAGCTCGGGGAACTTCGCAGCCACTTCTTCGAGTATCGGGTCATAGGCTTTGCATGGTTCGCAGGTGGCCAAGCCGTACACGACGACTGCACCGGCGCTGTCGGTGAATTCTTTGTAATTGGCGTCGCTGACGTCGAGGACTGTGCTCATGAGTGTGCTGGGGTCCGAGTGCTGAGTGCTGAGGTGGAAAGGTTCAATCCTCTCGGCTCAGCACTCAACGCTCAGCACTAATTAGTTCAGCTTCGAGAGCGCATCGAGAATCTCTTTATCCTCTCGCGCAGTCTTGATCTCCTGCACCTTCACATAGGCGACCTTGCCGTTCTTATCGACGATGACAGTCGCGCGCTTGGAGCAGTTGAGCGGCTCGAAATAGAGACCATAGGACTTCGCGGTCGTCCGGTGCACGTCCGACAGCAGGCGATGTTTTAGGTCCAGGGAGTCCGCCCACGCTTTGTGGGAAAAGAAGCTGTCGCAGCTGACGCCGAACAGCTCGGCGTTTGCAGACTGAAACTTGGGGAAGTCGTCAGTCAAACACTTGTTTTCACCCTGGCAGACAGGGCTCCAATCCAGCGGATAGAAGCAGAGCACGACGTTCTTCTTGCCTTTGTAGTCGCTCAACTTCACGTCCTTCTGGTCCTGATCTTTCAGGTTGAAGTCCGGTGCCGTATCGCCCGCCTTGATTTCTGGTGCTACGTCGCTCATCACAAACCTCCTTATGGAACTGTATGGGTAATTGCTGTACTGAGGTCTCGAGTCGGAAGGACCCCACTGCCTAATGCGCTTAAACTTTGTAACCTGTGTTTTTAAAGCTTGTCAACAGCCTATGAAGGTGCGACGCAGGTTGCGGGATGATAACACGTTGAGTAGACGAGGAAATCAGGAATTTCTCAGCTCTCGGAATCCCAACATCCGTCCAGCAGGTGCCGCAGTCCTATAGTTCGTGATTTGAACCGAACGACCAAGCTGAGGAAGATCGAGCGATGTTCCAACTTTCGGAGAATGCCCCACCCGTAGTAACTCGCCGGCTGATGCTATGAGGACTTCCTTGGCAGTGCTGTCGGAGAGTCCCTTACTTGTGAATAGTTCGACCTCATCCAGTCCGAACTTGCTCAATCCCAACGAGTACGACCACACCCGATCGTCGTGTGAAGCGTCGTCATGCACGATAGAAAGATGGTCGTCCAAGACAAGACTCGCGAGTGCGCGCTGCTGCCAGTCCGACGGATTGATGTACGCCTGCATGATGACATCATACGCCGTACCCTGTGACAACAGCGTCAAACAACGAGCAAGGCGTGCCGCAAGAAGGACGACATCCGGCATGTCCCGGGGAGAGGCAAGAGATGGGGCTACCGCACCCATGATCTCGTGTTCCCAGGCCAGCTGTTTCATGACCTCAGCGACATGGCTCATCGGCAATGGCATCACCACATGGGCCGACCAGGGCCCATGCGTGGCCTGCCAGGATTCAGGCGACCCCTCTTCATGACGGATGACCAGAGGACCGCCGTACTCGCGGTCATAGATTGCTTTGACCTCATCGGTCGCAGGAGCCGTACCCCGATAGCCGAGAAAGTAGACAGGTGGGCGTTTGGCGGACGGCTTGGGAGTCTTCTTGCGAATTCTCATAATCAGAGTCCGTATCTCGTTTCTCGTGAAGCCTATCTTGCAAGCGAACGACGCTTCACGCTTCACGAACATCGGGAGTGATTATTTCCCGGCTTTTCGTGCTTTTCGGCGGTCGTCCGGGTTCAATAGGCGCTTTCGGAGACGGAGGTTTTGTGGCGTGACCTCGACCAGCTCATCGGCTCCGATGTATTCCAACGCGAACTCCAGCGTCATTTCGCGTGGAGGGGTGAGAACCAAGGCTTCGTCGGAACCCGATGCCCGCATATTGGAGAGGTGCTTCTCCTTGCACACATTCACATCGAGGTCTTCATCCCGGCTGTTTTGACCCACGACCATTCCCCGGTAAACCTCGACGCCTGGACCAATGAACATGGCACCACGGTCCTGAGTCATGAAGATGGCATACCCTGTGCTCAGACCATCTTCGTAGGCGACCAATGAGCCGTGCGGGGCCACGATCAAGTCCCGTTCCTCGGCCGGTTCGTACGCCGTGAAGACATGGTGCATGATGACGGTTCCTCGGGTCTTTGCCAACAGCACGTTCTTCAGCCCCATGATGCCACGGGTTGGGATATGGTATTCGAGGTGCATTTCACTGGTGCCGACATCGGAATGAATGAGCCGCATGTGGCGCATTTCACCTCGGCGCTTTCCAATTTCCTCGATCACCGTGCCTTGATAGGTCTCCGGCACCTGGATGGTCAACTCCTCGTACGGCTCCATGACGGCGCCGCCTTCACGATGGAGGATGACTTCCGGTTGCGAGACTTGCAGCTCGTATCCTTCCCGTCGCATTTGTTCGATCAATACCGAAAGATGGAGTTCGCCCCGGCCTGCCACGAGGAAGCGATCCGCGCTGTCAGTCTCATTCACGCGGAGCGACACGTTGGTCTCGAGCTCCTTGAAGAGGCGCTCACGCAAATGGCGTGATGTCAGGAACTTCCCCTCCCGTCCGGCGAAAGGGCTGTTATTCACGGAAAACGTCATCTGAACCGTCGGTTCATCGATAGTCACGCGCGGGAGGGCAACCGGCTTGTCGGCATCGGCGATGGTATCGCCGATGCTCACTTCATCCAGTCCCGCCACCGCGACGATTTCGCCTGCCGCCGCTTGGTCGGTGTCGGCCCGCTCGAGGCCCGAATACACCGCGAGGTCGGATACCTTGCCGGGGATCTGTGCGCCGTTTTTGCCGAGCACCATGACATTCTGTCGCCGAGCAATGGAACCGGACTGAATCTTGCCGATTCCCATTTTGCCTTTATAGGGATCTTGCACGAGAGCCAGGACGAGGATTTGGAGCGGGGCATCGGCATGAATGGCTGGCGCAGGAATCTGCTCCAGGACGGTATCGAGCAGCGGGACGATGTCGGTCCCCGGCTTATTGACATCGAGCGTCGCGATCCCTTTGATTGCCGATGTGTAGACGATCGGAAAATCGAGTTGTTCGTCCGTGGCCCCTAGGTGGACGAAGAGGTCGAAGGTGCGGTTGACCACATCATCAATGACTGCATCGGGCCGATCGATCTTGTTGATGACGACAATAGCTTTGTGTCCGAGCGCCAAGGCTTTCCGCAACACGAACGTCGTTTGCGGCATGGGGCCTTCTTTTGCATCGACCAATATCAACACGCCATCTACCATGCGGAGCGTACGTTCCACTTCACCGCCGAAATCGGCATGGCCCGGCGTATCGACAATATTGATCTTCACACCGTTGTAGATGACGCTGGCGTTCTTAGCGCGGATCGTGATCCCGCGCTCCCGTTCTTGGTCCATTGAGTCCATGATGCGTTCACCCATGTCGTCGATCTTGCGATGGACATGGGTTTGACGGAGCACAGCATCGACCAAAGTCGTCTTGCCGTGGTCAACGTGAGCGATGATGGCGATATTCCGGATATCGTTCCGGCGATCATGTGGGGCGCGAATCGTGGACATCGTTAGGGTGCTTCTCCCATCGGCAAAAAAAAGACGCCTCCTCAGTGAGGCGTCCTGAGCAGTATACTCGAATTCTATCAGCTCAAACAAGCGAAGGATGAGACCCTGCGTAGCAAACGGCTCAGTCTCTGCGTTCTGTCAATCGACGGATGAAAAGGGCAGTATCCTCGTTGTGTGTGCAGTTTTACAATCTGAGACAGGACCCGATCAAGGATGGGCGACTTCAGGCGTTGGTTGAGCGCTAGGTTTCAGCACGAACGATGCGATGGTCCGGAGAAGATGTTCCGGTGAGAAGGGTTTCTTTAAATATTCCGTCGCGCCAAGGCTGGTTGCCTCGGCAATCGATTCTGGGCGTCCGTTGGCGGTCAGCATGATGATCGGAACCCACTGCCATTCCGGTGTCGATCGAATGGCGCGCAGGACCTCTAAACTCGACAGGGAGGGCAGTGAGATATCGAGCAATACTAACTCGGGAGGCTCACTCGTTTCTGTCAGGCGTTTGGCGTTCCGTCCATCAGGGGCATGCCGGACTGTATAGCCGTGACGCTCAAGGATGAACCGTACCAAGCAGGCCGTGTCGTCGTGATCTTCGATCATGAGTATCGTCGGCACAGAAGCGCTCGATGCCTTACCCATTAAGTCTCCTTACACGATCTTCGTTAATGGTAGGAGTCGGTCTGCATGATTGGCGAGGAACGTATACGACTGAGTCATGCAGCCCGTTTCTTTCGCTGGTTACTCTGAAGGCGACGGCGCATCGATACAGGTTCCTTTCCAGGAACCGCGCTGGCTACGTTGGCGGCTATCCGCCCCTGTGCCGGTGTGGAAGATAGGATTCGCTTCATCGCCTGTAGCAACCCAACCGATCCCTTCTGCTTCGTCACATAAGCCGTAGCTCCTTCGCTCAGTGCCTGTTGAATATCCGGCTCATAGTTGTCAGCGCTGACGACGATCACAGGGATGTTTTTCCAATCAGGATGATGGCGTAAGCGCTTCAGCACTTCTGGTCCCCTGACATAGGGGACCACGAGATTCAAAAGAACCAGCGAGGGTGGGCGTACGGTCCCGATCAAGGCGGAGGCCTGCCGACCATCTTTTGCTTGGAGGACCAAGAAGCCTTCCCGCTCCAAGATGCGCTTCAACAGCTCCGCGGTATCCTGTTCATCTTCTACGACCAGGATGGTGTGTTTCATGGGTTGTTCCTCTCGTTTCAAAGACATCAGTCGTAGACCACCTTGACCCGGTCGAGATAGGAGCCAGTACTGGAAGATGGCACTCAATCGTCGATGAGTCGCATGTCTTTGCTGCTTGTTCGACGACGGCGGAAATTTCGGTGATCCGATCGAATCCGTAACTTCCGCCGGCGCCGTTCATTCTCTGCGCCACGGCGCGCACCGTTTCAAAGTCCTGGGCGGTCAGGGCTTCCTGCATCGTCACGACTTCATTCTTGCGGTTTGTCAGGAATTTCAGCACAAGCAGTTCGAAGGAGGCATCGATGTGCACGAGTTCTTTGCCTTGAGTAACTATCCATTTAAGCTGCGCGTGTTCCATGAGTGCGTTCCCGATCAGCCTGGTATCGGTTGTTTCTCCATGATTCTTGACAGGGATGCCTAGCAGGTTGTCAATAAACTGCTAAGAAGATAATGCCTTTTCACGCTGTGATGTATGTGATCAGTGTCTTGCTTGAGTTTTCAGAAGACGCATTGTAAGGTCTTGCGTACCTCAAACTCACGTCCACAGGACTCCAGACACGATGCCAAGAGACGATCGATTTATCGAGATGATTCAAAAACCGCCACGCCGCCATCTGCGTCGGTGGCAGGTTGTGTTGATCGGTCTGGTAGCCGTCACCATCGTTAGCGCGACGACCGTCACGGGGGTCGTGTGGCATTTTGCGAATGATCTCCCATCACTCGACCTGCTTCAGAACTACCAACCCAGCTTGGTCACCACTGTCTACTCGGATGATGGTCAATCCATCGGGCAGTTCTTCATCGAACGGCGTATCCTGACACCACTGGCCGAAATTCCCAAGACGCTCACGCAGGCGGTGATTGCCACGGAGGACGCGCGGTTTTTTGAGCATCCAGGATTGGACTACATCGGGATGTTGCGAGCTGCGTGGACCAATATTCGGCACGGTGGAAGAAAGGTGGAGGGCGCCAGCACGATCACGCAACAGTTGGCGCGGTCGTTGTTTCTGTCCTCGGAGCGTTCCTATGAGCGAAAAATTCGCGAGCTCGTCTTGGCCTACAAGATGGAAGCCGTCTCGGGGAAAGAGCAGATTCTCGAAACCTATCTGAACCAGATCTATTTTGGCCAGGGGGCTTATGGAGTCGGCTCAGCAGCACGCTCTTATTTCGGGAAAGACATCAGAGAGCTGACCCTTGCTGAATCGGCATTCTTAGCGGGGCTTCCTAAATCCCCCAGCCGGTTTTCTCCGTTCACGGCCTACGAGCTGGCAAAGAAGCGGCAAGAGCATGTGCTCAGCCGAATGGAGGAAGTTGGATTTATCACCGCGGCGGAACGGGACGCAGCCGCTCGGGAGAACCTGAATTTCAACCGGCCTGGCAGCGAGCATCTCGCCCCATACTTCGTTGAGTATGTCCGTCAATTGCTCGTGGCGAAATATGGAGAGTCGATGGTCTACAAGGGCGGTCTCCAGATCCACACGACCTTGAACATCGAGATGCAGAAGGCAGCGGAAGCCGCGTTCTTAAATGGAATCCGTGAGCTGGACAAACGAGAAGGGTGGCGAGGGCCACGCCGCACCGTCGACTTAGCGACGTTCCAACTTTCAGAGCTGGCATCGACAGATCAGGTGTTGAAGCCGGGAAGTTTGGGAGAGGGGGTCGTTCTCAAGGTTGCCAAAGATCACTATGTCGTACAAGTCGGATCATTTACTGCAAAGCTGGCATTTGACGATATGGCATGGGCCAAACGGATTCTGAAAGGGTTCGACCCCGGGGTGGACTTCGTGGTTAACCCGAATCTGAAACAGATTCTGAAGCCAGGAGATGTCATCGAAATTGGGATCAAGAAGATGACGAAAGATGGGATCCAACTCATTCTGGAGCAGACACCCATTGTCGAGGGAGGTCTGATTGCGATCGACCCGAAGGTCGGTGCGATACGTGCCATGGTGGGTGGGTATGATTTTTCTCGCAGCGAGTATAATCGCGCCGTCCAAGCCCATCGGCAGCCCGGATCCGCGTTTAAACCTCTTATCTATGCTACCGCGATGAGCCAGGGGTTAAGTCCGGCCACGCAGATCCTCGACGCTCCAGTGGTGTATGAGCAAGAAGAGGAAGACAAGATTTGGAAACCTGAAAACTACGGACGGAGATTTCATGGCATGGTGAGCCTCCGCGATGCGCTGGCACAGTCGCACAATCTGGCGACGGTTCGGTTGTTGGACAAGGTCGGTGTGAAGAATGTGATCGAGTTCTCACGATCGGTCGGAGTCACGAGCGCGCTCCCGGCCGATCTCTCCCTGGGGCTTGGCTCCTCTTCGATTGGTTTGATGGAATTGACCTCGGTATACGGCGTGTTTCTCAATCAGGGGAGCCGAGCGGAGCCGTTTGCTATCAAATCGGTAAGGGATAGTTCCGGGAAGACGCTCGAAGCGGCCGAGCCTGAATCTCGTGAGGTTATCACGAAAGAAACCGCGTATCTCATCACCAACATGATGGAAGATGTCGTGCAGAAGGGAACCGGACAGGCTGCGAAGGTTTTGGAGCGCCCGATCGCGGGGAAGACCGGCACGACCAACGACTACATCAACGCCTGGTTTATCGGGGGCACGCCGAACTTGGTCACCGGTGTGTATGTCGGGTTTGATGACCGCCGTTCCCTCGGTGTGAATGAAACCGGGGCTCGCGCGGCCTTGCCGATCTGGATGGCCTTTGTGAAAGAAGCGCTCAAGCAGCTTCCCGTCGTACCGTTCGAAATTCCGGACGGTGTCATGTTTGTGAAGGTGGATTCCTCGACGGGACTTCTGGAGTCGGAACAGGGCGCAGATGGAGAAGGTGATAACGGAACGGTAGAGCTTTTCTCTAAAGGCAGTGAGCCCACCCAAGCCGTCCAACGGCGAGTGGACCCCACCGATTTCTACAAGATGGATCAAATTCCAGAGAGGCAACCGGCGGAAGAGCGAGATGTGGAATAGTCTCAGCTACGATTTCGAATCCTGATACTCTTCGTGCCACGCCATTTGAATTGTTTCTAAGATTTTCTCGTTCGACTTCTTTGGATCGTCCTTAAAGTCAGACAGTGCCACGACCCAGGCATGCATGTCGGTGAAGCGTACGGTCAAGGGATCCGTCTCAGGGTGTTCTTCGACCAAGCGTATCGCAATATCTTCGGTGTCTTGCCACTTCAGCTCCATGGTGTCCTCATAGTCGTCTCTTTTGGTGATGTGTGGGGTGATGCCGGAAAGGCTCATCAATTACATGTCGGTTACTTTCTTTCCGTGCAGACTTTTTTTGAGCGAATCGTCCAGCATTGCTACGTTCAAGTGCTGTGCAGCCTGTTCAAGCTCTGCCATGCGCGCACGGATGACGCGAGCATCGGCACCGTCTTTCGAGGCGGACAGTTGAGCGAGCGACGTACGAATGCCATCGACCTCCGCGGTCGGGACGAGGTGTCCTGCTTCGGCCAGAGATTTCTCAGTGGTCTTTATCAACGCGTCGGCGTCCAACCGAGCTTCGATCAACTTCCGAGCGCTGACGTCCTCAGATGCGAATTTGAACGAGTCTTCGATCATCCGCTCCACTTCCGTGTCGGACAATCCATAAGAGGGTTTGACCTCGATCGATTGGCTTTGCCCAGTCCGCATATCCTTTGCGGTCACGTTCAAGATTCCATTCGCGTCGATCAAGAAGGTCACCTCGATACGGGGTACCCCTGCCGGAAGCGGCGGCACTTTGAGGCGGAATCGCGCCAGGCTCCGGTTGTCTTTGACGAGCTCGCGCTCGCCCTGCAGGATGTGGATGTCTACCCCGGTCTGGCCGTCGACATAGGTGGTGAACATCTCCTTCGCGCTCGCTGGAATGGTCGTATTCCGGCGAATCAAGCTGCTCATGACTCCGCCCATCGTTTCAATGCCGAGAGATAGGGGCGTCACGTCCAGCAACAACATGTCCGTCGTCCCGCCGCTCAGGATATCGGCTTGTACAGCCGCTCCGAGCGCGACGACTTCATCCGGGTTCAGATGGCAATGCGGAACCTTCCCGAACAGCGCTTCGACGCGTTGCCGAACCAAAGGCATACGGGTGGAGCCACCCACTAACACGACTTCGTCGATATCATTTGGGGTGAGCCCGGCGTCTTTTAACGCGATGCGACAGGGCGCTAAGGTACGTTCGATGATCCTCACCACGAGAGACTCGAGCTGATCACGTGTCAGCTCTCTGGTAAAGCGTCCTTTGTCTTCCGGGAGCTCGATGGTGATCCCAGTTTTGAGCTCATCAGAAAGGCGTATCTTGGCCCGCTCGGCTTCTAACCGGACAGCCTGCATATGATCGGGGTAACTGCCGATATCAATCCCACGCTGGTCTCGTATGTCTGCGACAAGATGATCGACCAGCACCCGATCGAGATCGTCTCCGCCAAGGTGGGTGTCGCCGTTAGTCGCCAGCACTTCAAAGATGCCGTCTTTCAACTTCAGGATCGAGATATCGAAGGTCCCGCCACCGAAGTCATAGACGGCGATCGTCCCTTGCGTTTTTTCCTGAAGCCCATACGCGAGCGAGGCGGAGGTCGGTTCATTGATGATCCGGAGCACTTCCAACCCCGCGATCAGGCCCGCATCCTTTGTGGCCTGTCGCTGGCTGTCATTGAAATAAGCTGGAACGGTGATGACTGCTTTCGTAAGGCTTTCGCCGAGGTGGGCTTCCGCGCGCCGCTTCAATTCTTTGAGGATCATGGCGGAGATCTGCGGAGGCGAGTAATTCTTTGGGCCCAAACGGATTCGGATCACGCCTCCGGTTTCACTGAGATGGTATGGGAAATAGGCCAACTCGCTTTGGACATCCGCCAGCCCTTTTCCCATGAACCGTTTGACAGAATAGACGGTGCGTTCTGGATTCCGGGTTAAATGCTCCTTGGCGGAATCTCCGACGATCAAACCATTATCCGTCAAGGCGACGACCGATGGCACCATCGTCCGACCGTGGCGGTCTGGAACAACGCAGGGTTGACCGTCCTTCATGTATGCGATCAGCGAATTAGTAGTGCCGAGGTCGATGCCGACTATACGTGACATATCGAAGATGTTGAACCGTGTGTCATCAGGCAATCGTTGCTGCCAGATCGCTGACGATGTTGTTGATGTAGGTTCGGTTTGACAGTAAATCGCGCATGTGTTTCAAGATTCGATCCCGCTCTGCCCTTGCCTGGCTCGTGGCTTCTCCTCTGTCCTGTAGCTGATCCCAGTCCGTAGAGAGCTGCTGAAGTTGCGACTCCATTTCTTCACGGCGCCGCTCCAGTGTCTGTTGCTCTCCTTGGAGCATGGTACGGAGCCGATGGCCCTCGTCGGAATCGCGAGCCGAGGCCCTGTATTGATCCAAGGTATCTTGTAGCTCCAGGATTTCCTCGAAGAGGTCGGCTGGAGGAGACGTTCGGATATCCTTGACCGAGCCGGCTTCTAGGGCCAGGAGGTACTCCGCTCGTTGTATGGGATCACGAAGCGTCCGATAAGCCGTATTGAGCACGGCGGCGTTGCCCAGGCTGATCGTTTGTTCCGTCGGGCTCTTGGTTTGATAAAAATCAGGGTGAAAGGCTCGGCTCAATTCGTAGAACTTCGCTTCCAGCTTTTTGAGGTCCAACGTGAGTCGCCGTGGGACTCCGAGGCAAGTGAAGTAATCAGTGTCCTTCGAAACCGGCTGGACTTTTACGCACCGTTCGCAGAAATATTCCCCCGACATCTCAGATTGACAATGCCAGCACATGCTTCTGGCCATCTGCAGCTGGCGGCGAGTCTCCGAATGAGTAGAGGATTGATCGTTAGCCATAAAGAAATACCCGGCATACCACGCGCCCTACTTCGTCGGGGTCTCCTGTGTCTGTAATCAGGCGGAGAACGATTCTCCGCAGCCGCAGGTCTTGTTGGCGTTTGGGTTGATGAACTTGAAGTTTCCGCCCATTAGGTCCTTTTGATAATCCAATTGCGTGCCTTGGAGATAGATCGCGCTCTTGGCGTCGATGATCACTTTCACACCGTCGATCGCATAGATTTGATCGTACTGCCCGATCTTGTCATCGAAATTAATCGTATAGCTCAAGCCCGAACAGCCTCCTCCCTTCACCCCAAGACGCAGTCCACCTTCTTCGATCCCTTGTACATTGATCAACCGCTTGACTTCCTTCAATGCCGAGTCGGTCAGCGAGATGATCGGAGTCTGAGTCTCTACGTTGGTTGTGTCCATGGGAAACTCCCTTCGTAAACGTTACTTGGTGTCGGTCGACTGGGCGTTACTTTTCTTCTGATAGTCGGTCAAGGCCGCTTTGATGGCATCTTCTGCGAGGACGGAACAGTGAATTTTCACCGGAGGAAGATTCAACTCTTGAACGATGTCCGTATTCTTGATCTTCTGGGCTTCCTCGATTGTCTTTCCCTTCAGCCATTCGGTGGCCAAACTGGAGCTGGCGATGGCCGAACCACAGCCGAACGTCTTGAATTTGGCATCGACGATCGTATCGTTTTGCACCTTGATCTGCAGCTTCATGACGTCGCCGCACTCTGGGGCTCCCACCATCCCGGTGCCCACACCTTCCTCGTCCTTCTTGAAGCTCCCCATGTTGCGGGGGTTGTTGAAATGATCGACGACTTTATCGCTATATGCCATGGTGTCCTCCGAAATATAAGTATCTCAGTTAGTGTGCTGCCCATTGCATGGATTTTAAGTCCACGCCTTCTTTTGCCATTTCATAGAGCGGGGACATTTCCCGCAATTTGGTGACGATCTCAATAACCTTTTTAATCGTGTAGTCAATCTCTTCGTCGGTGTTGAAGCGGCCCAAACCGAAGCGAATTGACGAGTGGGCGAGCTCCGTTCCGACGCCGAGCGCCCGCAGTACATATGAGGGCTCCAGCGTAGCCGACGTACAGGCCGAACCGGATGAAAGAGCGATGTCCTTCATTCCCATGAGTAACGACTCGCCTTCGACATAGGCAAATGAAATGTTGAGGTTCCCCGGGAGACGGTTCGTCGGATGGCCGTTGAGGTAGCTTTCTTCAAGTGCGGCCATAATGTCGGCCTGGAGGCGGTCGCGCATCTTGCTCAGTCTGGCCGCATCCGTGGCCATCTCCTGCTCACAGAGCTCACAAGCCTTTCCGAATCCGACGATCAATGGGACCGGCAGGGTGCCGGAACGCATCCCACGCTCATGTCCTCCCCCGTCCATCTGGGCCGCGATCCGAACGCGAGGGTTTCGCTTTCTGACATAGAGCGCACCGACTCCCTTGGGACCGTAGATCTTATGGGATGTAAAAGACATGAGATCAATGCCCATGGCTTGTACATCGACGGGAATCTTGCCGACACCCTGTGTGGCATCACAATGAAAGAGAATACCTTTCGCTTTGGCGATCTTGCCGATCTCCTGGATGGGATTGATCGTGCCGATTTCGTTGTTGGCCAGCATGATCGAGATCAAGATCGTCTTGTCGGTGATTGCATTCTGCACATCCTGTGGATTGACCATGCCGTATTTATCAACCGGCAAATAAGTCACGGTCGCCAGTCCTTTGGCTTCAAGGGACTTGGCTGTATCGAGCACGGCCCGATGCTCCGTAGAAGAGGTGATGATATGGGTGCCTTTTTCCTTGTACATCTCTAAGACACCCTTTAGCGCCAGGTTGTCGGATTCAGTGGCGCCGCTGGTGAAGACGATTTCTTTGCCGTCGGCGTTGATCAGTTTCGCAATCTGTTTTCGAGCATGCTCCACGGCTTCTTCCGCGGCCCACCCGAACGCGTGGTTACGGCTGGCGGCGTTGCCGAATTTCTCGACGAAATACGGCAACATCGTCTCCAGAACTCGCGGATCCATAGGAGTGGTGGAATGGTTGTCGAGGAAAATGGGAAGCTTCATCATTCGACTCCTTGTGTCGCGGGAGACTGAATCGTAATCAAGGGTGTGCCACCCAGCATATCTCCCAACGTCATGTTGTTCAGTAACTGGTAGATGCTGTCTTGGACTTTCAACAGCGGTGTGCGAATATTGCAATGCTCGCGCTGCATACAGAATTCTCCCTCTTTTTCATGGGAGCAGTCTGTGATTCCGAGGGGACCTTCGATACTTTCCAGGATCTGCGCGATGGTAATCTGTCTGGCGCTTCGGGCCAGGAGATAGCCTCCCTTCGGGCCGTTGTGGCTTTCGATCAAGCCATTTTTTGAGAGAACCTGGAGGACCTTGGCCAACAACTCCAGGGGAATGTTGTATTCCTCAGCGATCTCTTTGGTATTCACCACACGGCCTGGAGTGATATCGCCAAACTGGACCGACGCGATATGCTGTAAGGCCATGAGGGCATAATCAGCTTTTTTAGAAATCTTCAACATTACTATTGCCGATCGTTCTGATCGGAGACTATAATGATCTCCGATCTATATGGTCGGATAAAGAGTAGCACGCATATTTCTCTGATGTCAAGGCAGGACGAGCGTTAGGCGATAGCGTAGAAAGGAATTGGTACATGGGCGGGACTAACCCTTACATTGAAAAGACGGACTATGAGCTCCCAAAAGTTTCGTATACGCTCACAATTATTCAGCCGAACGGAGGCTCGACTACCGTCACCGTCGACCCAGAAAAGCTTCCCTATGGAGAGACCGGCCTTCCCGGCAGCATTCTGGACATAGCGATGGGGCATGGAGTGGACCTGGAGCATGTGTGTGGTGGAGTCTGCGCTTGTTCAACCTGCCATGTCGTCGTGAAGCAGGGGCTGGAATCTTGTAATGAAGGCACGGACGATGAGTATGATCAGTTGGATGAGGCGCCCATGACGACGCTCCAATCGCGCTTAGGATGTCAATGTGTCCCCAACGGGACGAAGGATGTCGTCGTAGAGATTCCCGCCGTCAACAAGAATCTTGTGAGAGAAACGCACTAAGTTCAGCAACGTTCGTCACGTATGAACGGTAGATTGATACGGTAGATTGATTATGTGTGAGAAGAGCCTGACCACGAAGGGTTCCTGAATCGCGACTCAGTCGTACGTCTCGACTTTCACTTCCTTCCGGTCGTAACCCTGCTCCATAAGATATGCACGGAGCGGACGGACAAAGGCTTTCGTTCCGCAAAGCAAGGGCACCGCTTTGGGCTGCCCCATGATCATTGGGGTAAGCGTCGTCAGCGTTTTCTCCACGGCTTCCACCTCGCCGTTCTGAGCGACCAGGGGAAGGTAGCGGAACGAGGGCTGCTGCATGGCCATGGTGAGCCATTCCTGATGAAATAAGCTCTCTTCTTCGCTTGGGGCCACCGCAATCAACAGGACCGGAGTGTGAATTTTTGAAACCAGTACCTGCTTGAGGAAGCATCGGATCGGCACAAGGCCGGTATAGCGCCCAATGAGCACTAATTCCCGATCGAGGGCTTGAGGAAGGACGAAGTTTCCATATGGGCCCGAGAGGGAGATTTCATCTCCCGACTTCAATTGGTAGAGATAATTGGAGCCAAGCCCGCTGGGAACACGGTCGAAGACCAGGGTCAGCTCACCATACGGCGATGAGGGGTCGGCCATGGAGTACGCACGATTGAGTGGCGGCTTAGGTCCTACCGGAAGCTTGAGGGAGACCCACTGCCCAGGCTGAAAGGAAATTTTTGTGGTCTTGGGTTTGACCACGAGTTGGCGGACGTGAGGCGTGAGGTCGGTCACCGAAAGCACTGTAGCAGGTTGCGTCAGTTCTGCCATAAAGACCTCTGATCATCGTCATAGCAGAAGCCGTTGAGAGATGGAAGGACTGGCGCGATGTACAAGGATTTTCGCAGCATGGTATAGATGTCGGAATCGAATATCTCGCGTAAAGGAACAACGCCGCTATGAACCAGGTCCGTGTCCGATTCGCTCCCAGCCCGACAGGATTTCTTCACATCGGAGGAGTGCGTACGGCTCTCTTTAACTGGCTTTTTGCGCGCCAGCAACAGGGCGTCTTCATCCTTCGCATTGAGGATACCGACCAGAGTCGCTCAACGGATGAGTCGATTCAGGCCATCCTTGATGGAATGAAATGGGTCGGCCTCGATTGGGATGAGGGTCCGTTTCGCCAGACCGAACGGATGGACCTCTATCGAAACCATGCCATGCAGTTGTTTGAGACGGGGCATGCCTACTGGTGTGTGTGTAAAGCTGAGGAGCTGGAGGCTCGGCGAAAGGAAGCAGAAGCCAAAGGAGGATCACCTCGCTATGACGGGCGTTGTCGCAATTTGGGAATAACCACTCCGCCTGGAGATGCCGCGCTTCGGTTCAAGGCCCCGCAAGAGGGGCAGACGGTTGTCGATGACTTGATCAAAGGAAAGATCGAGTTCGACAATGCCATCTTGGATGACGTGATTATTCTTCGATCAAACGGCTATCCGACCTACAATTTTTCCGTCGTGGTTGACGACGCCTTGATGCGCATTACCCACGTCGTGCGAGGAGACGACCATCTGACGAACACGCCACGGCAGATTCCGATCTTCGAGGCGCTGGGATTTGCCGTTCCACGCTTCGGTCATTTACCGATGATTTTGGGATCAGATAAAACACGGCTTTCCAAACGCCACGGTGCCACCTCTATTATGGCCTACAAAGACATGGGGTATCTTCCTGATGCGATGGTCAACTATCTGGTCCGACTTGGCTGGTCGCACGGGGATCAAGAAATTTTTACCCGGCAGGAGCTGATTGAAAAGTTTTCTTGGGATCATGTGCAAAAGTCGGCGGCCGTCTTCAATCCGGACAAACTCTTGTGGATGAACGCGGAATACATCAAAACCAGCCCTCCACACCAGGTGGCCCGAGCGCTCGTGCCGTTGTTGGAGCAAGCGAGGTTACAGAAGGAAGTCGAGCTTGTCTCGGACGAGTGGATTGCACAGCTGGTGGTGTTGGTGAAAGAGCGGGCGAAGACGCTGGTCGACATGGTGGATTGGGTCAAACCCTATTTCGGGCAAGAGGTCCCATTCGAGGCGGAGGCAGCCAAGAAATTTCTGACGCCGGCAACTGCTCCATTGCTGCAGAAGCTGCTCGCTCGCTTCGAGGCATTTCAAAGCTTTTCCAAACCAGCCTGGGAAGAGAGCTTCAAGAAGCTTGTCGAGGACGAGGGTGTGAAGATGGGGGCGTTAGCCCAGCCGGTTCGCGTTGCCTTGACCGGACGGACGGCTAGCCCAGGACTCTTTGAAGTCATGGAGGTCCTTGGTCGAGAGCGGACCTTATTTCGGCTCCGCAAAGGGATCGAGCGCGCCTCCACCGGGTGAAGAGTTCCTCTTGTCAAACCTGCGTCGATCTTGACGGAATTACGAGTGATATATTACTGTGAACTCCGGTTGGGGGATCGTCTAGCGGTAGGACGTCAGTCTCTGGATCTGACTACCTAGGTTCGATTCCTAGTCCCCCAGCCAAAAACTCTCTTGTGTCACTTCCAAGATTCGCTTCTTCTGTACCGCGCTGGGGGATCGTCTAGCGGTAGGACGCCGGCCTTTGGAGCCGGCTACCTAGGTTCGATTCCTAGTCCCCCAGCCATTTCTCCTGAAGCCAGCTCGAAGAATTATGGGTCTGCCCTAAGGGTGGCAGATTTGTATTGCTTTATTGAGAACTCTTCTCTTCGCTGAGAGATTCTCAGGTCATCATTCGACTGCATGAGAAGGATAAGGAAAAACGTCGGAATAAATCGGAGGATCCTCACAGTCACTAGACTTTCTAGTGACATAAACATCGACTATGATCCAAAACTTCCTCCTGACGTCTTCTTTGATACCAATGTAGTGATTGGACTGAATGCAGAGGCAATGGACGCCCTCAAGAGGCTCAAGAGTCAGCAAGGGTTTATTTATCGCTATTCAATGCTGAATTTTGTCGAGCTGGCCTCTCACATGGGGGACGAGCCAGATAGTGATACACCAAACCCGTTCAAAAAATATCAGTCAGCGTTCAAAAAGCTAGCCTCTCTCTGCGATCCTCGACCTCTCCCTTCAGCGGAAATGGTTTTTATGAAAGCTGTTGGTCTTTACCATTTCTTGGGTCCCAAATGGATTGCCAAGGAGAGCGAGATTGCCGGGACTCTCAGAAGTTTGGTGCACGCGAATGATCTAGCTGCGCTGAGAACGGTTGGGTTCAGTCCAGAGCATTATAAGAAGCTTCGCGAGCTTGATGGAGAGTGGTTTTTGGATTTTGTGGCGAAGGCCAAGGAGATTGGGGGTCTGCCGGATGGTTCAACCAATTGGGCAAAGTGGCTTGGGCACTTTTATAGCTATTTGGTTTTTCGAGCAAGTAGTGCAAAAAAGACTCTTTCAAGCCTTGGGAGAGGTGAACAGAAGGTGAACAGAAGCGGATAATCAAGTTTTTCGAAGGGCCGGGAGGAATGATGTTTCTTACCCACTTTAAGCATTTGCTTGTTAAGACGATCAGAGATCAACGGCACGAGGATAGCAACGATTTCTATGACATGCTCCAGCTACTACTGCTTCGGGATAGCAATCTCTTTTTCGTGACGGATGACAGGCCATTCCATCAGTACTATGCAGGAGCGGAGCATCATCGCGTGGTTCCTTGGAAAATGTTCAAGAAATCAGCTCTCTCATTGTGACATCGAGAACTGTGTCGCTTGTCCGTACTATTTCAACGACGGCATATCGATCACGAATCGATACCGTACGTCTCCTCGGAGGACCCGTTCATAAGCCTCGTTGACTTGTTGGATTGGAATCACCTCGACATCCGACTCGATCTGGTGCTGGGCGCAGAAGTCGAGCATTTTCTGGGTTTCTTTGATTCCGCCGATGAGAGAGCCGGCAAGACGCCGTCGCTTGAAAATGAGCGAAAATGCCTGGACCGGGGTCGGCGCTTCTGGTGCACCGACCAAGATCATGGTGCCGTCGGTCTTGAGCAGGTTCAAATAGGCATTGTAGTCGTGTGGAGCTGAGACCGTGTCGAGGATATAGTGAAAGTATCCTTGGAGCTTCGTGAAGGTCTGAGTATCCGACGTCAGGGCAAAGTGCGCAGCCCCTAACCGCTTCGCGTCTTCTCGTTTACTCTCCGACGTACTCAAGACCGTCACCTCCGTTCCCATCGCTTTGGCGATCTTCACCGCCATATGGCCGAGCCCACCGAGGCCGACGACCGCCAGCTTGTGGTAGCGACCAATGCCCCATTGGCGCAGGGGCGAGTAGGTGGTGATACCAGCACAGAGCAACGGCGCGGCACCAGCTAATGAGAGCGCGTCGGGAATCCGAAGGACATAGTGGTCATCCACGACGATGTGGGTTGAGTAGCCGCCTTGAGTGATCTGGCCTGCTTTATCCTGGCCGCTGTAGGTCCAGAGTGTGCCACCGTCGCAATACTGTTCCAGGCCCTCACGGCAGGCTGTGCACGTTCGACAAGAATCCACAAAGCAGCCGACGCCGGCACGATCCCCGACTTTGAAGGCCGTGACTGCTGTGCCGACTTGCGCGACGGTTCCGACGATCTCATGCCCAGGTACCATTGGAAACAGGGAAATGCCCCATTCATCACGGGCTTGGTGGATATCTGAGTGGCAGATGCCGCAATGAGAAATCGTGATCAAGACATCGTGCGGACCGACATCGCGTCGTTCAAACAAAAACGGCTGTAACTGTTCCTTCGCGGCCATCGCCGCATAGCCTTTGGTCGGGAGCATGGAGGGTCTCCTTCTGTAGCGCGGATGGAAGTGAGACATTAGCAAGTTCGATCTGACTTGCCAACAGCAAATGCATGGGTATCTGTCAACGACAATACGGATCCCTCACGGGAAGATGTGGTCAAGATTCAACTAGGGCCTGTTAACACTAACGTAAGCCATCAACGATCAACGCGAAGGTGATGAACGCAACGAACATGATATCGAGTTTCTCAAACCGCGAGCAAATGCGTCGAAATCCCTTGAGCCGGCGGAACAGCCGTTCGATCTCA
>JBGSIO010000073.1:0-46495 GCA_041742455.1 Nitrospira sp.
AAGGAGAATCGATGCGCAAACGGTTAGCCAAAGCAGACGGAAGTCGGCCACTGAAGACCGAGCACTGAGGCCTGCGTCGCGGGGCTCCGACGAGTGGCCGGATTCGCTCGGAATCGGCGGCCGGATTCAGCGGAATACGCAGGGCTGATTGGACGTAGCCTAGGGGCCCGACTGTCCCTAGGAGTTGGTCCAGTACTTTCCATTTCCAGATTGGTTATCTTTCAACCAGGTAGCTGAGTCTATGCGATTTCTACCAGAAGGAGGTTACACAATGGCGACAGATGTTAATGAAGATGTCATACGCGCAGTCACTTGTGCCATCGAAGCTCGGCCTGGATTGAGCATGGATGACCTGATTCTTTCGTGCAGGCCTCACACGTGGAATCAAGTATTTTTAGCGCTTGATGTGCTCATTCGAGTGGGAGTTGTTAGGCTTCCCCGCCATGGCGGTTTCTACACGATTTCGCCATCGTCTAAACCGGTTGCGAAGCGCCACCAAAACCGATCTCAGAAGCTTACGGTGAAAAGCGATATCAACGCATGTCGCCAAGACTCGAGAAAACCTGTCAACGCCACGGCGTCCTAAGCTGAGAATTCATCAAGAATGTGGCCGAAATACATCGCCTGTGCCGGACAAGACAAGACCGTTCGTCCTGCAATTGTACGAATCTAATTGGCCTCACCCTCTTGACCAGCATGTCACGCGAGAAGACTACCTCTGACTCTGTTCGCTCTCTTCCCTCGGAGGCTTGGGCCCCTCCCTTAAACTGATATTTTTAATCCACCCGCCGTAGCTGTTCGAAGAACTAGGAGGCGGAAAAACGGAAACTTATACCCAGTCTGTAATAATGCCACCAGCCACCTGCCCAGGAATAACGCCGCAATTGCGTACCAAATTTGTGGATCCAGCTTCTACATCGTATGCTTGTGAACTTTACTTTTTCCCTACAATTGGGAGATTCCACTTCTGATGTCAGGAGCCGGCCAAAGAGAATCGACTTTCCCAGGATTGGCTGACGCATTTACTGGCAGCTGGCGAACCATCTCGCAGTAGAAGACATCGGCTATGCGTTCCAGATTCACACAATCGGCTTCATTGTACCCCAGCAACCGCTCTCGGGCCTGAGCATCTCGACGATGTCGCCACCGATTCCATAGCAGCACCGCATCATGGCCATTGAGACCATGGACATCTGGCTCGCGAACAATCCCCAATTGCGTCTCAATCGCTTTGAGCCCACCACCATATCCGAGCTGACGGCCGACACAGCACAAGTCGATATGGGGTTGATCTAAGAAAAGACTGGGATAGTGGGCGAGCAACATCGGGACATCAAATGTCGTCCCGCAAAACGTCACCAGCAGATCATACTGCGACAATTCGTCCATCAGGTGTTGCTGAGCCAATGTCTCTCCTCGAACGAAGGAAGTCACGCGCCCATGCCCATAGCAGCCCACGACCGTGATCTGTCCGAACGAATCCGTTTCGATGTCCAAATATACCGCTCTGTTCCGAAGCCATTCGTAGAGCCGCCACTGCTCCCGCTGTGGCAGCATCACCCCGAAGTACCGGGCGTCGTCTTGCGTATAATGAACGTGAGCTTGTGAAATCGCGCCATCATACAAGGCTTTCCGACCCGCGCTGATGCCTCGGATAGATGATGCGGCGAGGAATTCTGCCCAGGTCGTGATGCCGTCTCGCCACAGTCGCCGTTCGGTGGTGCGTCCCACACCGGGAAGTAAACAAAAGGTCGACTCAATCATCGGTGGTCCACTCCTACCTCGTCTGCGAGTGCCCGCTGGGGCATTTCCTTCACTCTAGAACCGATCCGAAATAATTAACGGCGTGGAAGTCATCCCTATCAGTCCAGTCATGCTGCGGTCGCGTGACGACGAATGGAGATGGATTCAGGAACCCTTTCCGGAAGAGCCTACCTTACTACAAAGCGTCCACTGTCAGTTCCAACGGTGACGTCAACGGGAATTCCTTCGGGCGGTGCTCACCCAGTTGGCCAATTCCTGCGGGAAGAAGGCGCGATCAATTAGTAAGAGAGCTTCATTAGCGCCACCCCTGTAACGGCGAAGGGCGAAGATGAGGTGGGTCCCACGAAACGGGGGAAAGAGATGAATATTATCGCACCATAATCAGTAATCTGATGTGGGGCTGGCCCATCGCTAACCAATCACTCGAATTGGAGGATCGCACTGGCGCGACGCATAACTTCCCCAGCCTGTCGCCAGGTCTGCCGCTGTCATCTCTCGGGAAGCATCACGTATAACCCGATCACAATGAGGGGCCCCACGATATATGCGGCTCGCTTTCCAAAACTGTCATACACACCATAGATCAGGATCGCCCCGATGAGCGTGAAGTAGATGGACCCAATCCCTCGATAGGTTCCCTCAACCTCTTCCGCCAAGGCGAGCGTGGGCCAGAACGTTAAGAGCCCGGTCGCGATACTGAATAGTCGAGTCATTATTTTCATATCTTCATCTCCTTCAAGAAGCTGTGCCGCCGACGCGTGCGTCGTGAGATCCACAGCAAATCCCAATACCTTGTGTGAAAGTATCGAAGAATAACGTGCGTAGAGAAACTAGGTAATCCACTAGGATCAAGGAGAAAATGACCGAGGTGCTGTCCTAAGAACCTCCAGGGCTCTGTGGCGTAGATCTATGAAGGATCTCCACGACCTATTCTCCTAGATCTGGATGACCAGCTCTGGGATCCCCTCCGGCACGCTCTGGACTTCCTCCACAAAAATCTCCGTGGTCGCATAATGGTGATGTACCATCATGATCTGCACCCGTGGGGGATTGGCGTCAATGAGCAAGGCAAAGGTCGGGGTCAAGTGCGGAGGCTATGCACGACGAGCCCGGGCTTCTTCACACCCACGAGGAGCAGTCCCTGCGTGATAATGCAGTGAATCGACCGCGCGAGGGCTGCCGCTTCTCTTCAGTCGTGACCACATTGCCTCCACGATCATAGCAGGCCATGATGGAAAACTGAGGTGGCTCCGGTTAGTTGGACACTGTTATCCATTCCTTAAGTGGCGCCTGGCGGATTGCTGACAACGTAGTGGTCCGCCGCGTCGTCAGATTGTCAAAATACATTCCATCGGGTGTCTGGCCGGCAAACGCCTGATGCGGTCTGGTCTGGTTGTAGAACATCAGATAGCGTTCCAGACCGTGGTGTGCCGCGCTGACGGTGTCATATGCGTGCAAATACACCTCTTCATATTTAATGCTCTTCCAGAGTCGTTCGACGAACACGTTATCCCGCCAGCAGCCTTTTCCGTCCATGCTGATCTGAATCCCCTGGTCTTTCAACAGCCCCGTGAACTCCTGGCTGGTGAACTGACACCCTTGATCGGTGTTGAAGATCTCGGGGCAGCCATACTGCGTGATCGCTTCTTGCACCGCATCGAGGCAGAAGTCTGTGGTGAGTGTATTGGAGAGCCGCCAGGCCAGGACCCGGCGACTCGCCCAGTCCAAGACGGCGAAGAGATACACAAAGCCCCGACGCAGCGGGATATAGGTGATATCAGCTGCCCAGACCTGATTGGGCCGTGAGATTGTCAGGTCGCGCAAGAGATAGGGGAAGATCTGATGGCCGGATTGGCGGCGGCTCAGAAACGGCTTGCGATACAGGGCCTCAATCCCCATGCGGCGCATCAGGGTAGCCACCTGGCGCCGACCAATGACGCAGCCCTCCTGCCGCAAGAGATCGCGCAGCATTCGAGCTCCCGCAAATGGATACTGCAAATGCAGCTCGTCGATCCGCCGCATCAACGCCAGCGTTGGCTCGGAGACCGGCGTCGGCTGGTAATAGGCGGTCGAGCGGGCCAGCTTCAGGAGTTGGCATTGCCGCACAACCGACAGGGGATGCGTACGGTCGATCATCGCTTTGCGCTCAGCAAGCCGGCCTTGGTGAGCGCCCCTTCTAAAAAATCGTTCTCGAGCGCCAGTTGCCCGATCTTCGCATGCAGCGTCTTGAGATCCGGCGTCTCTGACGGGGCCTTCGTCCCACCAAACACGTCTGCGGCTCGCGCCAGCAGTTGCTGCTTCCATTCGGTGATCTGAGTGGGGTGGACGCTGAATTGCTCGGCCAATTCGGCGAGCGTCTTGTCGCCTTTGACGGCGGCCAGGGCCACCTGCGCCTTGAACGTCGCTCCGTGATTCCGTCTCGTTCGTTTCATCGCCTCGCTCCTTTGGTTCACCACCACTCGGTGGCTGTTGTGAAGCCAGGCTACCACTTACCACACTGTCCGAATTTCCGGAGCCCCCTCTAAACAGCGGGCCCATGTATGAAGACCATTTTAAAATGGAGTAGTCGTGCTTAGGCATCGATGCGCGTCTAGCCATTTTCTGTGATGGCTGTCTACAATTCCTGTTCTCGCACGTGGCGCTATCTACCAAAGGAGGCGATGCATGAGGATGCGTTGGTTCAATTGGCTTGGCTTACTGATGTTGATCGTCGGTGCTGCTATTTCGGAAGCGGTCTTTTTCGCCGCGTCGGTCAAGTTCAACTTCCTCTGGTATATCGCAGGAGCCTACGTGGTTGTTGCGGCAGCGTTATTTCTTTGGGGCAGTTCAGCGCCTGGGAAACCTGAGTAACCGCACTCCCACTTTCTTGTGACATGACGCCTGGACTTTTGGTGCGGAAGCGAAACTGAGAGGGAGAGAGAGGGAAGACCTCGCCCAGCATTCATGAAAATCTTAAAGCATCCACAGAAAGAAGGGACCCACAGAACAAGGATCCATCCCTACCTCCGTCTACTGGACCAAATTGTATAGAGAGAATTTTACTCAGAGCACAAACTCTGCTATATCACACATAGGCAATCACAATTTTGAAATCGAAGGGGGGTGGAGTGCTCATGGCAACGAAGAAAGCAGCGAAGAAGCCTGCCAAGAAAGCGGTCAAGAAGAAGAAGTAGTAATCTAACCGTGAGGAGGCGTCGACCACGTCGCCTCCTCACCATCAAGTGTCCTCGATCTTCCACAGCCCCGCATCGCAAGAGCTTCCGTCCGAACAAACACTCCCTCGGCCACGCTTCCAAGAGGCTCGACCACAAGAGAGAACGTACGCCAATGACGAGAGCTCCCCTTCACTCACAAGCTCTCCATTGGTATAGAATCGCCGGCGGTGTCAGGATGCAACCGGTTACGCCAACAAAGCGCACCCCATGAAATGAGAAATCCGGCAAAAGAGGACGGAACGACCGGCAGGCTGAGATCACGACAACGAAGGAGCGGCGCGGCAAAAAAAAGGGGAGGTGATGTCCGCATCACCTCCCCACTTCCTTAGCACTAGGAGAGACTCCATAGCGTAAAGAAAGCAGCAGGTGGATCTTAGCACGAATCTTCTCTCGAAAACAGAACAAATACAGCAATGCAATCAATGACTTGTTAAACTTTACCTGGCGACGCTGATAGGTCCCAACAATCCACTCACTCATTAATCACTACAATCCTGACACGCCGCTTCATCCGTTACACGAGGTGTAGCCATCGCAGGCTGCTATGGTCTCGCCTTGACATCCCCCCATGGATCGCCTAGTTTTGCCATCACCATTCTGATTCATGATGGATGACATGGGAAACGACTCGTGAAATCGAAGAAGCCAATCAGCCTGAAGACTCCGACCAAACCAAAGACTCCGACCAAATCGAAGACGACGCGCCAGAGACCTACTCGTCGAACGACACCAGAGTCTCTCTCCCCTTCTGTGTCAGCAACACTCCATGAACGGATCGCCACACGTGCCTTCGAGAACTACGAACGACGCATCCGTCAAGGTCCACTTGATGACTGGCTTCAAGCGGAGCAGGAGATCCTCGGATCACAGTAAACACGAAATGCTGGGCCTGCCGGATTGTGGTGGGTCCACCAGTTCCGGCCCCTGGCTCGCGTATCCTCTGTGAACTGCGCGATACCTCTCCTCTTCCCATGAGAGACTTATTTTGAAGTCACCGAAGGATCAAACACCATGGCGACCAACCAACCATTCAAACGACCAGCCACCAAGCTGCGAGGTGGCAACATCAAGGCTACGACCTGGCAGAATGTCAGCGAGAAAGGGCCCCTTCTTGGCCACAACCTTTTCACACCCGTTCAAAACCAATCCAGTGCATGGCGCCATGGGCCTGCTGGCCTTTGCAGATGATCAAAAACTACGGAATCAACTATGATGGAAGGGAGCACCACAGCGATGACCGACGCCGTCACCTACAAAGGCTTTACCCTGCAACCTGCCCCTCGGCAGCTCGTGGACACCGGCCAGTGGGAATTGAACGTCTTCATTTCCTGGCCCACGGAGGACGAGGAGGACAGCCGTCATTTCGTGAAGACCGGTCGGTATGCGACCGCCGAGGAAGCCACGGCCCAGTGCATCGCTTATGGTCGGCAGATCGTGGATGGCCACATTCCTGGTGCATCGGTTGGTTCACCCCACTAACCATAACCATCCGCACAATCAGCCCCTGCACGGAGAGACGTCATGCGACTGGCTCTGGCTCTGCTCTTCACCCTGTTGAGCGCGTGTGCCGACCTCAAGTTCGGCAAGACTGCTGACCCAGCCGGCAATCGACCGGCCGTGGAACGTGAGGCATTGTATCAGCAGGCCCGAGAGGGCGCGAGACAGGCCCGTGAACGATACATCGCGACCACGCGTCCCGCCCTTGAGCGGCAGTTTCGACAGCAATATCCCACGATGCCCGATGCAGACATTGAAGTCCTGGTCAATCATGCGCTGGAGAACGGCTTACGCCCAGAAGCCGGACGCCAACCGGATGGGCCCATCAGGCAACCTCACATGGATTGTCTGTCTTCCCCCTGGAGAAATTCTGTCTTTACGAATTGCTATTAGCCTACGGTGCACCTGCGCAACTACTGGCGGTCCTCACTCACCGTGGCCGAATCCTCCAAAGCCACCAGAAGTGTGAAAGATATGTATCTAAACTTTCCTGCTACACTTACTGAAGGAGGAATCCATGGACAGTGGAAAATCTGGAATTGATCCCCTCAAAATTCAGACCATACGGGACTGTCTGAAAACGCAATTTGTAGATGTGAAATTCAGTCAGACGATCAGACCGACGTTCAGTGTTCACCACGGCGTCGAGAAACATTCGTGGCACGTGGTCTTTAATGAACAGTTTTTATCGGACCACCCGTCTCCCGAAGCGTTGCAGCATTTCGTCGAACATAAGGTGATCCCGAAGATCCTCAAGAATCCCGGGAAACGCATTCAGATTTCGAAATGGGGAGATATCACCGTCGAGGAGAAAAACCCTTCTTAGCTTTCCACAGAGGAACAGAGGTTCGCTCAGGGTTCCCGTATGGTTGACTGCTCATTACCCCTGGAGCGCCTTCATCAGGGCTTGAATCGTCAACGGCGCATTGCCCTCTGAGCGATTATTGACGAGCACATAGGCTCGCCGATTCTCAGCTACCACCTTCCGCACAAGCTCCACTGCCTCTCGTCGCATGTCAGGCAATGTTCCTACGATCTTGTTATAGGGCTCGGCTCGCTTCTTGGCGGCTTCATACGACATCTTCAGTGGAGTGAGTAATCGAAGGACTGTAAATGGAGCGGTAAATCTTTCGCCCATCCGCCGATGCTGTTCAAGCAATGAAGGCATATAGGACCAGTGATTATAGACGTGGGCTACTCCATGACTTGCTAAGACCTTTCGATACTCAGGCCCAAGCAATCCAGCATTCCGGATCTCCACCGCGTAGCGAAAATCCTTCGGCAACTGGCAGAAGAACGTATTGAGGCGTGAGCAGAACTCGTCGATCGACTGACCATGCCGTTGAAACTCAAAGAGGAATGGGCCGGTGTGATGCTCAAATTTCGCGTCTCGGTAAGGAGTCAGCACGAGATCATTGAAGAGCTTCGCATCGAGAAACCGAGGATTCGGTTGTCCGGCCTTCACGCCATAGCGGGCTTGCTTGGCAAAGGTTGGAATCGTAATGGACTCCCACACCTTGAAGCACATTTCAAAATCTTCCGGGATTTGCTGGAGGTAGCGACGAAGCTGATTCGCGCCTGGTGGGCGGTAGAAAGTCGAATCATTGCCCACGGTGCGAAAGAGAGGCTCACCGTCGTAGAGATATTGGCAATACTCGCCTAAGCATTCGCGTGCAAATGCGCTCTTGGCGTACGGCTTGAGGTACACCTGTCCTTGCCAGCCTTCGTAGGTCCAGGTGGACGTGCCGAAGCGAATCAGGGGCGAAAGCGACATGAGAGCAGAATTCTACTGCAGCAAGGCTCCGGAATCAGCAAGATCTCAGGGTGCAGGTTTAACGGATTTAGGGACAACGAACAGAAACGGATCCCCGACCAAACAGTTTCGGCAGGAATGTTGGGAGTCGGATCTTGAATCGTGCATGATCGGATTGCGCCTCATCACTGCTCACATGTGCCGCGCTCAAACTTCCATGATCAGACGGCGCGTCGGCTGCCCTCTCCTCACGCTGTACAATTCGATCAGGCAAAGCAGTCTGGTCTCAAGTTCCTGCGCGTTGCTCGATGGTAATGGTATGGGAACTGACCGGATTACAATTTTTTAAAGTATCGTGCGATCGGGAACGGCCGAAACCCTGCCGACTCATACGTGCGCCGCGCCGGCTCGTGGCCGCAATCCCCGCCTGTATCCGCCATCACCGTCGTCATCCTGACTGCTTTGAACCAGGCAAGAGCATGAGCCGTGAGGGTCGTCGCAATTCCGTGCCGCTGAGACTCGGGATCCACGGCAAGCATGTAAATCTCTCCCAGACGCTCGGCGGGATGCAGCTTCAGTGCGATGAAGCCCAAGGGATACGCCCCTTCTGACGCGACCCAGACGTGCACGTCCGGATCTGCACAGGCGGCTTCAACCGCCTGTTGTTGCGTCACCCGCCAATCGGGATGGTGCTCCCGATACACCTCAGGGTCCATCGCACGTTCAATCGAGGCAAAGACTGGAGTCCAGGCCCGGAGCGCGATTCGGACAATCGCCTCACGCTGAGCATCGTCATAGGGTGTGATGTGCGTCACGAATCTACTTTCCCATTGTTGAGCAGAATGGAGCGCAGACGGTATGGGAGATTGTAAACTCAGTGGTGAGGATGATTTCAAGCCGGACCTTGATTTTGTCTGAATCCTTTCAAGACACTACGACACGTTGGAGGAGGCCGGACGGAGGCGTTGGGAGCATGCACCGACTTCCCCTCGAACCGCGAAGGTTGGCTCGTTGTTAGCCGAGAGATGGCGACGCCCCCTCGTTGGTTCCCGAGCTCCTCGGCGGAACCGTAGCGTCCTGAGCCATCATTGTCGGTGCGTGTGCTCCCCACTCTCGGGGCACTTGCTGGAGCTCAGACTGAACCACCTGGAGCAGGGCGTGGAGGTCCAGCGGTTTGGGAAGGGTCCGCCGAGCCCCGATGAGCGTGGCCAGCTGGAGCTCATCGCCGGAGAGCCCGCTCATGGCGATGACCCTCACGTCTACGCACAAACGGGTCAACTGCACGATGACCTCGAAGCCGTTCATCTCCGGCATCTCCAGATCTGTGATGACCAGATCCACGGGGTGCGTACGGAACCGTTCAAGACCGTCTCGGCCATTAGCAGCTTCCCAGACCTGATACCCAGCATCCTCAAGAACCCGGACAAGCAGCGTGCGCACAGCAGCGTGGTCCTCAATGATTAGAATTGTGGCGGGCTTCATCGTACCCCTTTCTCACTCCGGCGGTCGCTCTCTGACTCCGGTCGAACGTAGGTCTACCCCCATTCGATGATCCATCGTACCTATGCAAACCGTCTGAGAGAGTGTGATCGTTGCTCGATCTGAATGAAATACGTCCAAAGGGGGATAGCCACGCAATAGACGATTCCGACACGGCACCCGCCCACCGCCGGCTCGGTTCAATGAACGATTCGTGAGGCGTATCTGGCCAGCTGTGAAGATCCCGCGGGAGCTGCCGGGGGGACCTGGGAACAGTCTCACTGGTGATGCAGGCAATGAGCAAGACACGACAGGCCGAGAGAAGAAGCCTTAACCGATGGCCTCTTGTGCAACACGCAGGTGCTGTGCCTACGGGTTCCATCGTGGCTGAGACATACGGTGAACATGGTTCGGATCGGAAGACCGGGCTGGTGGTTTAAGTTCGGCGAACACACAGCAAAGCCGACCGAGGATCATGGTAACCGCGATGAAGCCAATGCTGTTCGACCACCCGACGAAAAACTGCGTTCCCCTTTGGCTGACCCGCGCGCGCTCTTCATCGTCGTCTCGTCACTGGGCAACGAATCCACACCTCCAGCTCCACTCGCTGTTTTCCTCAGTTGACCCGTGTGTTCGTCTTTGGCTTAACGTGATTAGGCGAACCTTACTGACGGCCCTCACCCGTGAAAACCCGCTGTTTTCTTGCCAGGTGTCGGCCCCTCAGTTAGACTTTTTTCACACAGCCATGGCACGAGCACGCGCAGCGGAACAACAGCGGTCCCGATCGAAAACTGCTCTCATCGAAGAGATCACGCTTGGCATTACAAAATTTCAAGAGGTGGTGGCTGCGATCAGTGACATCGGCCAAGAGGGATTCCCCTATCGCGATGCGGCGCAAAGCAAAGCTGAGCTGCAGTTTCGTGAATGTCTGCGACACACGTTCGGCGAGCGTTCTCAGGAATACCAAACGTACCGGAACTTCAAAATTCGGACAGCGGACAAAGCCGAAATCACGCAGACCCTCACTGTCATAAAAGGCCTCATACATACCCTAGAGGACCGGAAGCTTGAACTCCAAGGGTTGAAACCACCGCCAAAAGCCGAGCCTTCGCTCGAGGCAAGCCCCAGTAGCACCGCGCGCATGGTGCTGGTTTCATCCACAGCACCGACCACAATGACCACACAAGCGACCTCACCGATGACAATCGCTATGGCCATGACGACCAATGTGGAGCCACCGAGCGCCCCAGTCACGCCCATGTCTCAAGCACAACCGGCTGACTCAGCCCCATCAGTTCCAACTCAGATAGTGACTCCCACACCGAGTGCAGTTCCAATTCAAGCACCACCTCTGACACCCGCACCTGCGCCCACTCCAACATCTGTATCTCAGCCAGCCGAGCCTGCTACTCCGCCAATCACCGCCACCCCGCCCCCCCCTCTGCTCAGACCAATATCAACTCCGGCTGTCCAACCAATACCCTCAGCGCTTGATAAGCCAGTGGAGAGCGCACAAGCACAACTCGCACCAATGCCGACTCCAGCTGTCCCTGCTATGCCAACTCAACCAAACATCAATTCCTCAGCCCCTGTAGCAACAAACCTATCGACGCCTTCAGAAGCCTCTGATTCTATCGCGTTCACTCGGCAAGATTCGTCATCGGTCAAGCCTTCGACCAGTCCAAGCCCTACTCGAGCGAGTGAGACTATGCCGGATCAGGATCCGCTCCAGCTCATTCGAAAAGTCTGCCTGCGTCTCCATTCCGTCGCCCGCCAACTCCGACTTCGACGAGACTATCGTCCGACACTCGAGATCGACGATGACTATGACTTACAGGATCTGCTGTGCGCATTGCTGAAAGTGGAGTTTGACGAAGTCGCAACCGAGGAATGGACCCCGCCCTACACGGAGGGCACACCACGCACCATGCTCCTCGTAAACAGAGATCAGATCGCCATCGTCGCAAAGAAGACCAGATCTGGATTGACTGCAAAGGAACTCGCCGATCAGGTGACGGCAGACTCTGCGTATTACAGAGCGCAGGGACGAGGCTCGACCTTATTCTGTTTCATGTACGACCCAGAGGGTCGCATTGGAAGCCCAAAGCGACTGGAGACAACCTTAACCAGCGTCAGTGAGCACTGTCGGGTCGAAGTGCTTGTTGCGCCAAAGTGAGACCATGGCAAAACCACATTTAAAATCGCTTCCCTCTGGCCCCGCCACACCGAAGCCCATAAAGCTGAAACCTGTGTTGACAGGGCAGACTGACTTTGCTATAAAGCAGCCCACTTCCGGGACGATCCCGCATACGATTCACGGCCCAGCTCCCGGAGATCGTGGCATGTCGGATCGGGCATATGTGCTGATTAACGTGCTCCCTGGGCAAACCTCAGCGGTTGCTAAGGCGCTCGCTGAAATTAAAGAGATCAAAACGATCGATCCTTGTTGGGGCAATCCTGATATCATTGCCATCGCAGATATTCCCGATCAGGACGCCTTAACTCAACTGGTTTTGAGCCGTATTCATCGTATCGAAGGAGTGACGCACACTGATACCCACCTTGTTTATCGTCTGAAGGAGGCCAGAACAAAATGATCCGAAAGGACTATCTCGCCATTGTTGCCGTTATCGCCTTTACCTTTGGATGTAGCAGCGTTCAGCAGCCGGCCCAGCCGGATGTCGTCGACGTGACATTGCCGGCCCCTGCTGATCAGGTGAAAGCTGCGGTGTCAAAAGTCTTGAAAGACGACAATTATGATGTGGACTGGAAAGATGGAGCCCAGCTCAATACGGGCTATAGGGATGAGCAGCCCAGTATCTGGGACTGGCTCGTGAAAGGGCGGCTTGGCGTCGTCCGAAGCCGAGCGGAAGCTTCTGTCACTCCTGAAACGGACCAGACCACAAGACTACGTCTGCAGGTATCGTCGGAAGGTAAACGTTCCATGTTTGATAGCTGGGGTCCCACCGAGCCTCAGGTTCCTCAAAGTGCTGAAAATAAACTTCGCTTGATCAAGAACGAGCTGAAAATCGTCCCCAGCACCTATACGACAGAAACGTTTTACGGGGCAAAGAACTACTAGGCAGACTCTTTCTCGGACAGTCCCTCTGCGTCCTCCCCAAGATCGAGGCCGAAACGTTCGGCCATTCGATAGAGTGTGCGTCTGTCAATTCCAAGTGTTTTTGCGGCTTTCACTTTATTTCCTTTCATTTCCTTCAGTACTCGAATCAGATGACGTTTTTCTACCTCCTCTAACGTGAGGTAGGCCTCATCGTGATGATTCGTGGACTGATGTTGAGAACTGACCTCTGCTGTTCCCCCTTGGCGAATCGCTTCGGGCAAATCTTCCGGCGTCAGCAGAGGTCCGTGACTCAAAGACACGGCCCGTTCAATCGCGTTTTCAAGCTCTCGCACATTGCCCGGCCATCGATAGTCGGTCAAGAGCGCCATCGTTTCCGGCAACACAGCACGCACCGCATGCTCGGCCCCTGCCGCGCACTTCTGCAAGAAATGATGGACCAACATCGGAATATCCTCCCGCCGTTCGGCCAAGGATGGCAAGGTAATTGGGACGACTTTTAGACGATAGAAGAGGTCATCCCGAAATTTTCCTTCTTTCACGAGCTGTTCAAGATCACGGTTGGTCGCGGCGATGATCCGAACATCCACCCTGGTGGAAGTCGTGCCCCCAACTCGGCGAACTTCCTGGTCCTGCATCACCCGCAGCAACTTCACTTGCAACGACTGCCCAAGTTCACCGATCTCGTCGAGAAACAGCGTTCCTCCGTTGGCCGATTCAAAGAGCCCCATCTTAGTTCCCACCGCACCAGTGAAGGCACCTTTTTCGTACCCGAACATCTCCGACTCCAACAGCGTATCGGGCAACGCCCCGCAATTGACCGGGATAAACGGCTTATCCCGACGTGGGCCGTTCGTATGAATGGCACGAGCAATGAGTTCTTTTCCGGTTCCGCTCTCTCCCTGCAGCAAGACTGTGCTCTTGCTGTCAGCCACCCGCGCAACCAGCTTGTAGACCTCCAGCATGGCCGTACTACTTCCAACCAATGGAGACCATTCGTCTTTGCTTTTCAACTCTTGCCTGAACCGTGCATTCTCTTGGAGCAGTCGACAGTGATCCAGACCTCGTTTAACGACCAGCTTGATGTCCTCTTTCTTAAATGGTTTCGCCAAATAATCGTATGCACCTTGCTTGATCGCTTCAATCGCTCCTTCCAGAGAGCCGAACGCCGTCAATACCACGACCACGGTATGTACGTTTGTGCGTTTGAATTCCCGTAAGACAGTGAGCCCATCCACGGCCCCCATGCGGATATCCGTCAACACCAAATCGACTCGGCCTTGCCGCCCACGCGCGATAACGGCTTCTCCACTGGAAAAGGCTTCCACATGATAGCCTTCTTTTCGTAATGCCTCTGCCAGAAGCTCACGCGCGACCGCATCGTCGTCCGCTACTAGAATTGTCGCTGGTTGCATCACGCGTCCTCCATCGGATGAGCAAGGCCGGTTCGTATCGAGGGTAACGTAATGATCACACACGTCCCGCGACCAACCTCGCTCGTCAGTGCCAAGCTCCCACCATGAGCCAGTACGGTCTCGCGACTCAAGAATAGCCCCAAGCCAGTCCCCTTTCCAATCGCTTTGGTCGTAAAAAATGGTTCGAAGGCTTTTTGTGTATCCGCCTCCGGCATACCGCATCCGGTATCCTGAACCGCAAGGGTGAGCGCCAGTGGAGGCATCTGATCGGTAGCCATTGCGCCACGCTCTTGTTCTGCCGTCGTGGCATCGCGAGCTATAGCTGAAATAGTTACCGCTCCCCCTGGAGGAGTCGCAGCCAGTGAATTTGCAAGTATATTTACCAAGACCTGATGCATCTTTTCTTTATCAGCCCAGACCAGCGGCAAGTCTGAAGGAATCTGCACCGTCAACGCAATCCCTTTTGCGTGAAAAGCCGGCTCCATCAAGGCGGCTGCTGGACTGACGACTTCCGGTACCACCATCCACTGAGGAATCGGTTGGCGTTGCCGAGTGGAGGACAGCAAGTCCTGGATGATATTCACGACCCGAGTCAGTTGTTCATCGATAATAGCGATCCGCTTCTTCATCTCGGGGGTAACCCCAGATTCTTCTTCCAGTGCATGGACATGCCATGCGATCGAGTGAAGTGGTGTACCCACCTCATGGGCAACAGACGCGACAAGCTGCCCGACGGCAGCTAACCGTTCCGACTTATTCAATTGATCTTTTGCCTGAACCAGTTGCGTATTAGCCTTGAGCAGATTCTCCGTTTCCTGGGCCAGTGCCGCCCGGGCTGCTTCTTCCCGCGCCTTCCGCTCTTCCCAACTCACGGCCAGATACGCAACCAACAACAAGACCCCAACGACGACGCTCCGATTGATGACTGCGGCTTGAAATCGTCCCGGCTTAGTCGGCTGGAGCAGCCCTGAATAGGTGGCGACCACACAGGACAAGACGGTCACCAACATGACGGTCCGATTTCGAAGCGTCGTGACCAACAAGATCGGTAGCACATACCCATAGGCTCCAACGACGTTAACAGGAGAAAACTGTTCGATGACCAGAATAATGAAAAAACAGGCTCCGGCAATCCCAAGCGCCAAACGGTCGCGATGCGTTAGAGCGATCATAGACTCAGGCCACTCCAACGGCATTCACGCCTACGCAACCAAGAAAGGAATCACATGCTGGTTCGTCCACGGACACTCTCACACGGAAGGGCGGATCACACGTAACTGAGCTGCGAGTCTGTCGAATCGTGAGTCCTGAGCCAGCTCTTCGACGGTTGGGCCCAACTTCCGACACCAATTCGGATGCTGGTCCAATGTCCCGGGCAGATTGGCTTGGGCACGGGTACCAATAATGTCCTCAATATTCGCTAAGACCATCCAGGCCGGACTCCTGGCCAAGTAGTGATGAATGGCCTCGGTCATCTCGGTCGTCATCGTCGGCACCTGGGCTGGATCATCCGGGACACCAGGAGGCAGGAGTCCTTCGGACTTCAACGCGGCGAGAATACCGGCTTTCTCGCATTGACGCTCGAACACCATCGTGGCCCGCGCTTGCTCGGAAGGAAAGAGGCCGAGGGCGGATCGCACCTCAATATCGGCCCCTTCCCAATATCCTCTGAGGGTCGCAAGATCGTGGGTCGTGACGACGGCGAGAGCTTGAGCTGGATAGTGAGCCGGCGGCTTCCATGCCCCCGAAGGAGTCCGTTCAAAATACAAGACGCGATACGACAAGACCCCTGTCCCCTCCAGACGGTCACGAACCCAATCAGGAACCGTCCCAAGGTCTTCGCCGATCACCAGCGCCTTAGCCCGCACACTTTCCAAAGCCAAGATCGCCAGCAGCTCCTCGTCCCGGTAATGCACATAGGTACCCATCGAGGCAGGAAGTCCACGCGGGATCCAGAACAACCGGAAGAGCGCCATGACATGATCGAGCCGAATCGCACCACCGTAACGGAGGTTCTTGCGGAGCAATTCGATGACATACTGATAGCCGCTCATACGAAGCCGAAGCGGGTCGAGCGGAGGAAACCCCCAATTCTGCCCTTCCGGGGCGAAGGCGTCAGGAGGTGCACCGCAATCGGCATTCAAGGCCAGCACCTCCTGAGACCGCCATCCGTCGGCACCGTAGCGATCGCTCCCTAATGCGAGGTCGTGATAGAAGCCGATCGGCATCCCTACTTCACGCGTCTTCTTCACCAACGCGAGCATCTGGTCGGCGGCTAGCCATTGAAGATACTGAAAAAATCCCACTCGCTGCATGTGCTGATGCCGGAACTCCCCCACGGCTTCCGATGTCGGGATTCGATAATGCTCCGGCCAGTCCGCCCACGTGGCCGATATTCCATGCTCGGCTTGTTGCTCCTCTTCCAATGCCTGAAACACTGCATAGGAGGTGAGCGATTCCCCTTCGCGCACAACAAATTGATGGAAAGCCCTTCCACGCTCCGTCGTCGGCTGTAACTCCGGCTCTTCGCCTTCCACATGTTCTCGGAGAAACGCACGATAGCAGAGCTCAAGCACCTCGCGTTTGATCGATCTCACCGCGTCGTACTCCACCAGTTCTCCCCGTCTCGCTGTCTCGATTCGTCCACGGAACGATGGCTCAGCGAGACGAGCTTTCACCTCCGGCGCTATCTGATACTCCACGACTTGCTCGACATCAATATACAGATCATTCAAAAACAGACGGCTTGAAGGCGAATAGGGACTGATGTGATAGGGTTTGGTATTCTTGAGTGCGTGGAGCGGGTTGAGCCCGATCACTGCCGCGCCTAGCTTCCGCCCGGTCCATTCCACAACCGAGGCTAGGTCTCCAAAATCGCCGACCCCCCAATTGCGATCGCTTCGTAGCGAATAGAGCTGTAAGGCCACGCCCCACCATCGAGCGTCTTGCTGGAACTGAGCAGGGATGTAACAGCGCTCCGGCGCCACGATGAAACGGCTGCTCGTACTAACTTGAGCGCTCCCGATTTTTGCGCATGCCTTCACGGAATGATACCCGATGGGCAGATCCGGCGGCACGTTTAGCGCCACCCGAACAAACCGATGTCCGCCAATGGTGCGCGTCTCTTCAATTCTAAGCCCCGGCCCCTCTGTTCGCTCACACCGCTGTTCTCCGGACTCTAGCTGGAGAGACCAGTGCACGTGCAGAAGAGCATCATCCGGTGTTTCACATGGCACATAGAATGACCATGTCCCAACCTCACGCCCCAAACGAATCACATGGACCGGTTCGCACCCTCGCAGCCATGGACGGTTATCCCACGACGTGAGTTCCCCGATCAGCTCCTCGCGGTTCGCAACTCGAAGACCCATCGCGGAAAGGATGGCCCGACGCGTCTCATCCGTCGTGGCATGGCGTGCTCCGGAAATGTCATAGTAGTCGGCGACAATCCCCGCTCGATCGGCCAACATGCGCAGAAGATCGCTTTCAGACTGGTTGTACATGCCGCGAGTGTGAGCGAAGGGCTAGGTCAAGTCAAGGCAATGTGATTCTTGTTGCCCCGCCTGACCGTCTTAGTGCAATGTATGTAAACTACCGGTTGAGCGGGCGAGATTAATTCGTGCGGCGTTGAGTTGAAAGAGTGCGTTGACCAGATTTTCCCTTGCCCGAGCCACGGCTGAAAGTCCATTCGTCAGCTCAAAATGACTGGCCGAGGTCATGACGGCGTAACGTTCCCGCGCAAGATCAAGCTCTTTGGTGGCCATTTGCAAGCCTGTCTGAGCGATGCCCACCTGTTCCTTCGCCGCAGTTATGGAGGCCAGCGCGTCATACACTTCCATCTGGACTTGGTTGAGCACCGATTTCAGGCGGAGCGTCTCTTGCTGCAACTGGCTTCGTGCTTGCGCGATGCGGCCTTCCCGCTGCGCACCATCAAATATGGGAATCTGGAGAGCCAACGCCATATTGTAACTATCGAGCGTGTTATTCCAGCGATTGCCAATAAGCCCATACTCCCCTTGAGCCACCAACGATGGGATCCGCTCTCCGATGGTGGACGAATAGGTCAGCTCCGAAGCTTTCACTCGGATGCCCTGGGCCTGAACTTCAGACCTCCGGCTCACTGCCATATCGACTGCCCTTTCAGGCGTCGGTATATCCGGCATACTGATCACCCACTCATCGATCAACGTCAACGAGCTGTCTATGGGAAGAGCCAGGAGATTGATAAGGGTCAGCTTGGCATGTTCGAGCTCATACCGCGCCGACGCCCCCTGTTGTCGTTCCACCGCCAATTGAGCCTCAAGTCTTGCGATATCGAGTCTCGTCGCGACACCTCCACGTTGCCGCTGCTGGACGACTATGAGTAACTCGTTCATCACCTGCTGATTCGCCTCATGTGTCTTCACCATGGCCATCGCCTTCAATCCTTCCATGTAGGCAAGGCCCACGCTGGCCATCGTATCCAACGTCTGTGCTTCGGCTTCGTGTTCGGTAACGCGTAGTGATTCCCGGGAAGCGCGCCAGCGTTGAATCAAGCTGAGGCTGAACAGATTTTGCGTCCCACTGATTCTCGCATCAAAAATACTGAATGGATCGGTCCGTACCGGTGACAGTCCGATCGTTCCAAGGAATTGTGTTTGTCTGGTTTGCCGAACATTGGCGGACAGATTCGGCAACATCGCACCCAGCTGTGTCTGCACATGGCCCTGTGCCTCCTGAATACGTTCCTTGTAGAGGCGCACGTCGGGGTTGTTGTGGACCGCTGCGGTCAAAGCCCCTTTTAGGGTGAGTTGCAGAGGGTTGGATTCAGATGCACGTGGGGAATGAATCGGCTCTCCGCTTGAAACATCAGCAGCCACTGAATCAGCAACACATATCCCCATCGCCAACACACACGCACTAAGAGAGATCCGCCATGTGGTCATCTGTTTATCGCTCTCTCAGGCTTTCTTTCATAGACTTCAGCAGTGGGCTCAACAAATACTCGAGGATGCGGCGCTGACCCGTCTTGATCTCGACGGTCACTGCCATCCCAGGCGAAAGGTTGACCTGCTTGCCATCGACCTGAATGGTCCCTCGATCCATACTGACTCTCGTGGGATACACCAGACCCATTTTTTCGATCGGAGCTGCATCATCCGAGACTGTCACCACATGCCCAGGAATAGTACCGTACAGGGTGAATTGAAAGGTCTCGACCTTAATTTCCACCGACTGTCCTTCGCGCACAAACCCCACATCTTTGTTTTCGACCTGAGCCTCCACCTCGACCGGATGATCCTTCGGCACGACAATCAACAATTGCTGGGCCGGCGTGACGACGCCACTAACCGTATGCACGGCCAATTGCTGCACCACCCCATCGATCGGTGCAATAAGCCGCTGTAATCCGGCTTTTTGATCGGCCTTCGTCACCTCCTGCGCGAGTGAGGCGGCTTTGGTTTCAAGCGTCGAGAGCTCAGCCTGTTTCGTCTGCTGGAATTCAGACAGCATCGCCCGGTAGTGTGTTTCAGCCTCGGCAAGCGCCGCTCGATCTTGTTGTAGTTTCTTCTTCTGGCCAGCCAATTCCTGCGCCTTGTCGATTCGTTGCCCTTCGGCCTGGAGGAAGTCCATTTTGGTCACGGCCCCATGTTCAAGCAGTTTTTTATAGGCCTCAGCTCGTTCAACCTCCATTGGCACCGTGGCTTCCAAACGGCGAAGGTTCTCCTTCGTTTGCTCAACGACGGCCTGGCGTTGCACCATGAGGTGTTGAGCCGCCGAGACTTTGGCGTGATACGCGGCCAATTGGTCACGCAGCAGCTGCTGCTGCAGCAGGACATACGCCTCTTCCACGTCTGGCGGCGGCTCAAACGTGGCTTGGCCCTGAATGAGAGCTCGCAAGCGAGCGGCTTCCACTTTTGCCGCGCGATACTCATTGATCGCGCGAGCCCGGTCTGCCGCATTCAGCGTCGAATCAAGCTCGATCAAGACATCGCCCTGTCTTACCGTTTGTCCATCCTGCACATGAATAGACGCGATCACCCCGGCTTCGTACGGTTGGATGATCTTCGAATATCCGCTTGGAATGATCTTGCCTTGAGCCGTCGCGACAATGTCGATCCTTCCGAACATGGTCCAGAGCACCCCGGCCGTGAAGGCCGCCAAGATGGTCCAGAGGAGCGCGCGACCGATCGGTGAAGGAGGCGCCTGTTGGATCTCCAGCACGGCGGGAAGAAATTCGGTGGCGCGCGTGCCAAATGCGGTACTCCCTGGAGGCCGGTATGATTCGGCCTGCCAGGCCGCTTTCCATACCGTCCAATGCCGAGAAATGGCCCCGAATGCCATTCGTCTCTCCCTCTACGAACCTACACCCTCTCTCTAGGCAGCTTGGTGCGCGTGCAATCTTGCATAAAACCCGCTGTTTCGCAGTAGATCGTCATGTGCCCCCTGTTCCACGATCTCTCCCTTATCAATGACATAGATGCGATGGGCAGGCCGTACCGTACTCAACCGATGCGCGATGATGAAGACCGTCCGTCCATTGCAGATCTCCGCCATGTGGTCTTGAATCACCGCTTCGGATTCATAGTCCAGCGCACTGGTGGCCTCATCGAAAATCAGAATACGGGGGTTTGCTACCAACGCCCGAGCAATAGCAATCCGTTGGCGCTGCCCGCCCGACAACGTGCATCCATGTTCTCCGATCATCGTGTCGTACCCCTCCGCCAGTTCCAGGATGAATTCGTGGGCTCCGGCTAGTTTTGCCGCGTGCATCACCTGCTCCATCGCCAATCCAGGATCTGTCAAGGCGATATTGTCACGCACCGACGCATTGAACAGAAAGTTTTCTTGAAGCACGACTCCCACTTGTCTGCGAAGCCAGGCCGGATCGACCTGCATCAGATCCACTCCATCGACCACAATCCGCCCTCGTTCGGGCACATAGAGGCGCTGCATCAATTTGGCAATCGTGCTCTTCCCGGAACCCGACCGTCCGACGATGCCAATGATCTTGCCTGGTTCCACCGCAAACGACACCTTCCGGATGATTTCTTTACCATCAGGCCGGTAGCGAAAGACGACGTCCTCAAAACGCACATGCCCCTTCACTTGAGGAAGCGTGGTTCGATTCGGATTGTACGAAGGCTCTGGTTTCGTATTGAGCACGTCGCCGAGGCGTTGGACCGAAATTCCGACCTGTTGAAATTCCTGCCAGAGGTTCACCAAACGCAGGATCGGCCCAGTCACTTGTCCGGACAACATATTGAAGGCGATGAGCTGCCCAATGCTGAGATCGCCATCGATCACCCGATAGGCGCCTACCCACAACACAGCCACGGTGGTGACCTTTTGAACACACGTGGCTGAATGACCGGCAATAGTCATCAGGCTGGTGGCTCGGAAACTAGCCCGCACGTACCCCGCCAGCTGCTCTTCCCATTTGCGCAATAACGGTGGCTCAACCGCCATGGCCTTGACGGTCTGGACTCCACTGACGGCCTCCACTAGGAACGCTTGATTCTCGGCTCCTCGATTGAATTTTTCATGTAACCGAGTCCGGATCGCTGGGGTAATGGCCGCGGATAACAACCCATAAATCGGCAATGACGCCATCACGATGAGTGTGAGAGTCGAACTGTAGAACCACATCACGATCATGAATACGACGGTAAAGGTAACATCCAATACCACCGTGACCGAGTGGCTGGTCAAGAACTGGCGAATCTGCTCCAACTCGCGTACGCGCGCGACCGTATCGCCAACTCGCCGTGCCTCAAAATAGGATAGAGGAAGCGTCAAAATGTGATGAAAGAGTTTGGCGCCGAGACTGACATCGATCCGATTCGTCGTATGCGAAAACAGATAGGTGCGAAGCCCTCCAAGAATAGCCTCGAACAGGGCCAGCGTGATCATGCCGACGGCCAACACATGGAGCGTCGTAAACCCCTTGTGCACAAGTACCTTATCGATCACCACTTGCGTAAATAGCGGGGTCAACAGGGCAAAGAGCTGGAGGAAGAACGAGGCAATCAATATTTCCCCAAAAAACTTTCGGTACTTGACGATCGCCGGGATGAACCAAGTGAAGTCGAATGTGAGATCTTGCAGCCCGAGATTTGCCCGCTTGGTGAAGAGCAGCAGATCCCCAGTCCAGATCATTTCAAATCGGTCACGCGAGAGCACGAGAGGACGTGCTTCGTCGGGATGCTGGACCAATACCTTTTCCGCCTGAACCTTAGCGACCACGAGATAGCGCCCATCCACTAACTTTGCCATCCCCGGCAGCGGCATGCCCTGTAATTTGTTCCATGTGGTCTTCACCACGCCGGCTTTTAACCCAACATGCTTGGCGGCACGGAGAAGATCGATCTCGGAGAGGGCTTGTCCAGATTGAGAAAACTGATGCTGCAGTTGAGTGCCGTTGGCAGGAAGATCATGAAACCGAGCAAGAATCAGGAGGCACATGAGCCCGGTATCTGTGAGGTCTATTGAACTCTCTTCCGTAACAATATCGGGTTGAGGAGGAACCCGAGCGGCCTGAGCTGACATGCCGTCATCTTAGGATATGAATGACGGATGGCCAAATGAATTGATAATTATACGCAGTAGCCCCTACCGGTTAGCTATCAGCCGGAACATTGCTCGCCTCTTGTGAATAAGAAATCCTGAAAATCATCTGGGAGATTTGTGTTGGGCGCGCAAGGTCGCTTGCCTCAAATCAAGTTCTCTCGCTGTAAATGCGAAGAGGAAAGCCTCCATAAAAGAAGCGACGGAGAAGACAGTTTGTCCTTGGTCTGTTCGAGCACATTCATATTCTTCTGCAACTCGTCGACGTTTTTCTGCATCTCAACCAGTGAACTCCCGATCGGGGTGACCGAGTCCTTGAGCCCAAACAGACCTTTGGCCGAAGCGATATGCAACGATCATCCTCCCAATCCGAATCCGATGAGTAATGCGGGAATTGCAATCATAGATATCGAACATGCGGTGGTCATCGGTCGCTCCTTGGTTATGTACTCACGACCACTTTGGATTGACTGGTGATGCAGGGCACTCCTGCCTAGCCTGAGCCTGATCAATGATCAGGAGAACGGAAACATGACTACCTAAGATAGCGGCCATACAGAAACGCCACAAACTGTTTGGCTCCACGCACACGGTTTTTGACGTTTTCGTCGGTCACTCCGGACTCTCGCAGTTGCTGTTCAAACCTGACCAATGCATCCTTCAATTCTCTTCTTATTTCTCTCTCGATCACCTTATCCAACACACTTGGCATGATCTTCCTCCTCCATCGATGAATAATACGGTGAATACATGATTTTTGATACGAGCCCTAGGGTGCCGATTTTACAGAAATTACCGAAGAAAGACAGTGTCTAAATTCGATCACCCAACTCATCAGAGAAACATGTTCACAGCAAGGCTCGCCTGGCATAAAACAATGTAAGCCCTGATTTCACCCTGGCCTTGGGAAGAATCGTCTTATGCATGAGGAAGGTCGGAAGTGATGCGACGGATTGATCCCAGCAGAGTTCCCATCGTGCCGCTACCAAAGACTCGCCCAAGTCGGCAGGTCCAACGACAAAGACATGACCACTAGGTCGTACCCTATCCCTCAATCTTGCCATCATCGACATCAAGTTTGCCGGAGAGCCAAACGAATCATACGGTAGCCAGCAATACCCCAGATCATACTGGTGCTCACCTGTTCTCGGTTCCTCAACAGCCGCTATCATTCGAATTCGGTGCAACCAATCCCACCTTTTCACCGCAGCACACTGCGTCCAAAGTTGTTGAGCCTGCCGTTGTGCATAGGCAACGTCTCGGACATGGACTGTGTAGTCGCGTGGCCGATCGAAGAGAATGCAGGTCGCGATCACGGCATCGCCATTGTCGATGAGCACATGTTCGGCTTGTGATCGCAACCTTCCGATTTCACGGTCTTGCTCTCCCAGATCATCCAGATAGTCTGCAACAAAGGATTGTGCGCCAAGTTCACCGATCTCTTCGTCGTTCTCCGGATACAAAGGGACCGCCTCAAACGCCTCGGTAGGATGAATCTCAGGAACCCCTTGCGGGAATACTGTTCGCCAATCGGCAGGACTTAGTGGAGACTCGGGAGCTGAAGAGGACGGCAGTTCAATACCGACAGGTAACGAGACGGCAATCCGCTTTTCACGATCCCTTAGGATTAATTGGTTCCCTTCTACACTGAGACTGCGGTCCAACGGGAGGACACGGCGACCGCCCAGGTTCATGTACGAAAAACCTGCTGCATCATTCTCCAGTGTGACCTTTTGAACGACTCCGCCCTGTACAGTCACACAGATCCCTTGGCCCTCATCAACATACCGCACCGGAGGATCGAGAGCAGGCAGCCATGTCATCACATGGGATATGGAAGGATTCATGAAATCTGCGAGCGGATCCCTGCCAGCCAATCCCTGGGGAGTAAAAAAGTAGCTGAACAGGCGAAATGCTGCTTCGGAGGGATACGTGGGAATCCCACGATATCGCAATGGCCTTGGGGCAGCCTGATCGTTGTTCTGGTCGTCATAGAGCCCCCGAATCAGTTCGAACACCGCAGAGCCCGTCCCCGGCAACAGCGACTTAAATAGCTCGACAACCGGTAGAAAATCGATCTGATCCCAATGCATGGCTCCCATACAAGACATGAAACGCGCTTGTTCGAATCCTCCATCACCCAGAATATACAGTGCGTCCTTTCGCTGTCGAATGGTCGCCGTCCCTTGAGGATCGATGCTGAAGTCTTCATCCCGATAGAACCACCGCACTTCGTCCATGGGGACCCGTAGCGCCCCTGACGCCATGGCGCGAAGATTATCGGGAGTAATTCGCTGCCAATTGGGCCTTGAGGCAAGATTCAACTGCATCTCATGTACCAATCCAGATGGCTTAATTCCGACCCACCGGCCCCAATCCAATCGAACCCTCGCGCGCGTCAGCGAGGTGGTCCCTGCCATCGTCGACTCCCATTCGCACTCATGTAAAGGGTGCCCGGCCGGATCGGTCGCAAGGAACCGTCGTCCATCAGGTCGATAAAAGACGAGATGCCCGGTCGGAAGAGCTTTGATACGGCCGCCGATCTTATCGAAACCTTCAGCGAGTGCGCGGGTAGAGGCAAACTGAAGATAACCAGGAGTGTTCAGGGCACCTGCGAGAGCGTCCGAGGGCATTTATTCGCGGAGTTGGCCGCTTCCCAAGACAATGAATTTTGAGCAAGTCAGCTCTTCCAATCCCATGGGGCCTCGCGCATGAATCCGCGAGGTACTGATGCCGATCTCGGCTCCAAGCCCAAATTGATACCCATCGTTGAGTCGAGTGGAGGCATTCACCAGAACGGCACCGGCATCGACTTCTTTGAGAAACCGCATTGCGCGTCCGTAATCCGTCGTCACAATCGCTTCCGTATGCCTCGATCCATACTGTGCGATGTGTTCCATCGCTTCATCCATGTTCTTCACGATTTTCACAGCAAGGATGAGATCAAGAAACTCTTTCCCATAATCCTGTTCACTGGCCGGTTTGGCTTCGGATATCAACTGGCAGGTCTTTGGACAACCTCGAATCTCGACGTTGGCAGCGTTGAGACTTATCGCAAGTTTGGGCAACAGAGTCCTCGCGATCGATTGGTGAACCAACAAGGTTTCCATCGCGTTGCAGGTGGAAGGCCGCTGCGCTTTGGCATTGACGCAGATTGCTTCGGCCATTGCCGGGTCCACTGCGGCATCGACATACACATGGCATACGCCTGCATCATGTTTGACCACTGGAATCGTCGAATGCTCCGCGATGAGTTTCATCAACGATTCCCCGCCTCGCGGAATGATCACATCGATGAATCGATCCTGCGTCAGAAGCACAGGAACCACCTCGCGATCCGCACGATCGACAAAAGTGATGGCACCGGATGGAATGCCGGCCTGCTCCGACGCCTCAGATAAAATACCGGCAATCACCGTATTGGAGTGAATCGCCTCGCTCCCGCCTCGTAATACACACACGTTGCCCGATTTCAGACAGAGGGCCGCCGAATCCGCCGTCACATTCGGCCGTGACTCATAGATGATCCCGATCACGCCGATCGGGACGCGTACCCGCCCAACCTGCATCCCATTGGGCCTCGTCCACATGGCTGGCATCATCCCTACGGGATCAGGCAATTTTTCCACTTCACGAATGCCAGCGGCCATCTCTCCGATTCGCTTCTCGGTCAGTCTCAACCGGTCTGCCATCGCTTTTTTTTCCGGAGCCGTGCCGAATGCCTTGAGATCTCGTTCATTTGCTGCGAGTAATTCGTCGGACTTTGCTTGAAGCGCTTCCGCCATGGCGAGCAACGCTTGATTTTTAGTCGATGTCGACAACGAGGCCAATCTTCTCGTGGCCCGTTGGGCCTTAGAAACTAGCTCCAGAACGTACTCGGAAATGGGGAGCGGCTTGGATTCTTCCTTTTTCTGGTCCGTGACGGCGCTACTCAGCGTTTCCATACCTCTCCCAATGATTAGTCCGGTAGACAATACCGTGCAGGTAAGAGACGGGTCAAGAGTCTACCAACATTGCCGGTTCGGGTGATGTCCTATATGCGGAAAACTTCTGCTCTAGGAAGCCGGTTCCGAGGGCAGGACGGGTGGCTCAGGAGGTTCCGACAGTGTATCCGTACTGGGCGCTGAGGGAAAGTCGGCTGAATCCACGTTGTCAGCTGGAGCATCCATCGATTCCTCTACTGGTGAATCGTCAGAAGGACCATTTTCTACTGGGCGCACCGGCTGATTCAATAGAGCTGGTTGTCCTAGCCCCGACGGTAGGATGGATCCAGGTACAGCTGCCATGGATGGATTGGGATATTGGAATACCCAATCAAAGTGGGTAGGTTTCCCTTGAAAGTGGCGAACCGCAAGGGGGAAGTCCCCCTGTTTGATCGGCCGGTCCCTGCTTGCGCTTCGAACCCCCATAATGCCGCCGGTAGGAGCACGAAGGAGTTGCCATTCACCACGTCCCACTGGATCGAGATAGACCTTCCTCAAGAACGGTTTGGGCGACCTCGTGAGTTCGGCTAGCGTTTGCGGATACACTTCTCCAGGCATGACTCTTCCGGCTTTTACGTGAGCTGAATAGAGGGCCAATGCCGTTTGAATTTCGATCCCCTTGGCGAGCAAATCCGCTTCCAACTCCCGTTGGACCATCGTCTTCCACTGCCGGGCCGCCATGGTCATGCTCAGCCCCATCACAGTGATGGCCATCATGACCATGAGGTAGGAGAATCCCGCTTCCGGTCGTCTCAGTGATGATGAAGCCCTCCGTATCACCACTCACTCCTGCTCCACTGTTTCTTCCGACAACAACACGGTCTTCTCCGTCCGGGTATCGGTATCTCGAAGAGTCACGCTCTCGTCGGTAATGGCTCGGAGAATCAAATGGCTGTCAACATGGTCCCCGATTTTGAGCACCATCACCTCGTCATCTTTCTTCAGTACTGCCATCGCATCATTTTTTTGTCGATTCTCCCCCATGCGCAAAAATCCAAGATACCGGTACTGTGCCGACTCCTCCTCCGCTTGTTCCGCAACAACCTCATTTGAAACGGACTCTTGTTGGTTCTCCACTGCCAGCCCCTGACTGAGGGGAAGCGAGCCATCGGGACGAGGCACCGCAAAAATGTTTCGTGGTGTGGTGAAACTCGCCTCACGCTGAATGCCTGCTGATGCGAGGAGTCCGAGATATACACGCCGACTGTTTCTCATTCCTTCTGCCTGGTGACCTGATGAGGCGGGTCCCGTCATATTCGTGAGCGGTAGACGCGCCGGCTCCTGTGTGAAACGCCATTGCCATGCCGCCAATCCTACCCAGAGAAGAATCAGCGATAGTGCCAGAACCATCTTGTCTTTTGCTTCCATAGTTACTGACCTGTTTCCGGCAGGATGGGCTTTTCCGAATCGGTGCGAAGGTACGTCGCAATCTTGATGTTGAATGTCAACACGTCATCTCGTACGTCCCCAGACCGGATTAGTTGCAGGTCTTCTATAAATAACAACTCGTCCGCCGTCTCCAGATTGTGAATGAAGCGGCGAAGATCCTCATACCGCCCGGTCAACGGCCCCTGGAGTAACCCTTTGCTCCTATTGGCTACTACCGTCGGCTCAGTCTTGTACGACAAGGCCGGCAGAGTAATTCGATCACGCTTTGCTTCTTCTGTAATACCAAGGGCCAAGGGAGCAAAATCCCTCTCGGCTGGTAGTAAAGCCCATACCTGGCTCAGATCTTTCTGGGCTTTTCTCGCCTCTTTGTGCTGCATCAACGACTGCCGCATTGCGGCCCTTTCTTCCTCCAATCGCTCACGTGTCAATTGAACTCCAGCCAACCCGACACCCTGCACAAAAAACAGCACTGCGAGAAGACAGAGGGCAACGCTCGCCCATGGAAGCAACGGCGCAAAGGGATGCTGAAGCATGACGATCAGGCGCTCCTTCATCCGTCACACTCCATCCCGACGGTATCGCACTGTAACATCAAACTCCACCAAGCCGTTTACGCCAGCACGATGTTGAGTTAACACTGGATCCCTAAACGTCGCATGATCCTGAAGTCCCACGGTGAATGCCGTGACAGCCTCCAAGCTCATCGCTGTTCCGGTCAGTCGAACCATCGTCCCTTCTTGATCAAGACGCACACTGCTGAGCGCCAAACGAGAAGGGACAGCCTGCTCCAATTCAGTCAGAAACTTCGTCCACGAAAATATTCTCTTTTCAAGAAGCTGATTCGCCAATTCAACCTCGAAGGACAACCGATTGAGCGCGTCGTCCGACAAATCCATCCCGTCACGACTCGCCTCTGCAATCAGGTTACGATCCTGCTGTCGAACGCGCTCCAACTCAGCCTCAATCGTGCGACACTCATGATACGTGGCCATCACTTGCATCCCATTCCAAAATATGCCGGACACAAACAGAACACAGCTCCCTATCAGCAAAAGACGCAGAGGGGCCACCACAGGGCGATGCCTGTGGCACAGATTTATCGGACCTTGCTCATCGGCACTGGATGTCAATCTGATGGCCATCAGCAGTGTAAGGAATCTTCTCATTTGCTCATTCGTCCTACCCAGCTACAGCAACCCTGCCAGTGCCGCCAAGGATGTCATCTCTCGATGATTACCTTTCGCGCCCCAGCCAACAGTCTCGATCCTTTTCCAGTCGAACTGTTCAGCGGCGAGTTGAAGTTCGCCCTCAATCCGTTCCTGCAAGGCTACCGCCTCACCTTCTGCGCAGATCACGGCGTCTTTGATGGTCACGGACGGGTGGCGCTGATGACAAACCTCCAGTGAGGTACTGCACTCTTCGAGAATCTTATGCAGCGTATCGGGAGTGCGCAAAATGTTGGACACGTCCTCCCCTAAGAGCTTGCATCGATAGAATATCGGGTGCCCTCGTCGGCATACGATGGTGGTCAGAGATCGATCAAACAAATTGACCCACAGAACATTACGACCCAACCACTCCGATCCACTCGACACTCGCTTCCAGAACTCAAGCAGCCTAAGGCTTGTGATACCGACATCATATGGAATCAGCCCAACAGATTCGCAGAGCGATTCATATTGTTTAAGCACCGCTTCTTGGACCGATACCGTCAACACTGTGTAGGCCAGGGATCCACCTGCACCTTGATCTTGAAACGCCTGGGACACGATCTTGGCTTCATTGAGCGGGAGAATCTGCTCTTGCCCTAACCGCCACCGAATGAGATTTTCGCGCTCCACGCGCCCAGTTGGGAGCTGCTCGAAGTGAAGCACCGTAGTTCTCACTGCAGTGTCCGGAAGCAGTACGGTGATTCGTCGAGGCAGAGCCGAACGGACTACCCTTTCTACCATGTGGTGAGCCCTTCCCGATCTCGTGAGAGCCTGGACACGTTCAGCAAGAGTTGTGAGGTCAGATAAATTCGAGGCCATTGGTGAAGGATTGATCATGCCGTTGGGGAGCGGCGACATAAAACATTTTCGCCGACGCTGTCCACGCCAGCCTCGGTCACTTTCGGCCCACGCAAGTGAGTCGGTCCCGAACTTCAAGCAGTGCTGGGGGCGACTGCTCCACCATTCCAACATCATGTCATCCTTCTTCACTGAACGTGACGCGATTGACCTCGCGGAGTGACGTCTCTCCATTCAACATCTTTTTGAGTGCGGATTGCCGAAGCGTGATCATTCCATCCGTCACCGCTCGATACCGAATCTCTGAAAGCGGCCGCTCTGCATGGATCATCTCTTTGATCTCATCCGTTAAATTGAGAAATTCCGTGATGCACTTTCTTCCACGATATCCAGTGCCATGGCATTGGGGACAACCCTTCCCTTCGTAAAACGGTGTATCCTTGTACTGTTCATAGTCCAACCCAGACTCTTCAATGAGTTTCTGCTCGGCCTGCATGACTATCCGGCAAGATGGGCAGAGGATTCGAACCAGCCGCTGCGCTAACACGCAATTGAGCGCAGCGAGAAAATTATAGGTATCAATCCCCATGGACGCGAACCGTCCGATCACATCGAACACGTTATTCGCATGAACCGTCGTCAGGACGAGGTGGCCTGTCAGAGCCGACTGGATAGCGATCTGTGCAGTCTCAGGATCTCGAATTTCCCCGACCATGATCTTGTCCGGATCATGACGAAGGATAGACCGAAGGCCTCGTGCGAACGTCAACCCTTTCTTCTCATTAACAGAAATCTGCACCACCCCTGGCAGCTGATATTCAACCGGATCTTCGATCGTGATTAGTTTGTCTTCGAGTGTATTCATCTCGGATATGGCGGCATACAAGGTCGTTGTTTTTCCGCTTCCTGTGGGTCCTGTCAACAACACCATACCGTACGGTCGAGTGATCGCTCTACGAAACCGCTGCAGATCTTCCGGATTAAAGCCAAGTCGCTCAAGCTTCAATGCCGACACCCCTGTGGCAATGGAGTCTCGATCGAGTATTCTGATAACGACCGACTCACCAAACACGCTCGGCAGGATGGACACACGAAAATCCACGGTCTTCCGATCCAGCCTCATGCGAAAGCTTCCGTCTTGAGGCACTCGCCGCTCTGCAATATCGAGTTCTGACATGACCTTCAGGCGTGAAACCAGGGGAGCATGCAATCGGATATCGAGAGGTTCCATGGCCGGGATAAGGATGCCGTCGACTCGAAGCTTCACTTTGGTCGAGCGATCTGCAGCTTCAATGTGAATGTCGCTGGCGCGACGCTGCATCGCACTCAGTAAAATTGAGTCCAGCAACTTCACAGCGGGGCTTTGATCTGCCCCAGCCTGGTCGAGGGAAAGGATTTCTTCTCCTCGATCATCTTCTTTCACCAAAATTGATCGATATTCTGATTCGAGCTCACGCAGGGCTTGGCTTGATCCTTCGCTCCGCTCCAATGCCGCCAGGATTGCACTTCTGGGGCTCACAACCCGATCCAGAGGCTTTCCAATCAAGAGCTCCAATTCATCAAGGCCTAACAGGTTATGCGGATCTGCAATGGCAACCGTGAGTACCCCGGAACGTTCAGCGATCGGCACGAAGGGAAATCGCTGCATGAGCTTGACGGATGTGGTCTCGTAGTACCGCGGATCTACCCGAAACTCGGTGAGCGGGTCATACGGAAGGTCGTATTGAGTAGCAAGCGCCTGAGCCAGCTGAACCTCCGAGAGTAACCCTTCGGTGACTAGCGTTTGTCCCAACGCCGCTGGAACTCCGTTCAATCGATGTAACACCTCGTCAATCGTTTGTTTGTCGAGTACGCTCTCGCCTATCAAGATTTCTGAAAGAGAAGGACGAACGAGGCTACGTGGCATCGGGAACCTCCCAGACCATCCTATCCTCTTGGCTTACAGCCTGACTCATCCATACTTAACCACCAACTGCTCCTGCCATCTGAAAGACAGGCAGATACATCACGATGACGATCCCGCCAACCATCACTCCCATGACCAGGAGTAAGGCCGGCTCAATCCACGTGGTGAGTTGGGCAAGCCTCGTATCGAGGTCGGCCTCATAAAACTCTGCGATATCCCGTAGCATCGTCTCGAGAGAACCCGTTTCCTCGCCGACTGATAGCATCTCAATCGCAAGTCTCGGAAGGACCTTCGGGCGATCCAACGCCTTCGCAAGCGTTGCCCCTTCACGAATCTCATCGATCGCTCGAACCAGTTGCTGCGAAACGAAACGGTTAGAAACAGCTGCACACGCACTCTGTAAGGCATCCACAAGCGGAGTTCCGCCTCCAAGAATTGTTCCCAGTGTTCTCGTGAGTTGCACCGTATTGTGTTGGACCACAATCTGTCCCGCGACTGGAAGTGTAAGAAATAGGCGATCGATTGATAGGCGCCCGGCCGATGTCGTGTAGTAGGCCCGGGTCCCCAGTAGTATGCCGACGACAACGACAATTGCTGGTAATGCCAAAGACTCAGATTGAGTGACCACATCGAGCAATAGTTGGGTTACCCATGGCAAGGTCTTCGCCGATTCTCCATACACTGAAACGAAGGTCGGCATGACATAGGTCAACAGAAAGCCGATCACCGCCACGCCGATAAGCACAAGAACGAGTGGATAGGAGATGGCCTTCGTCACTTTTTGACGAAGTGCGATCATCAGCTTCAGGTACGTCACGTATCGTTGGAGCACATCCGGAAGATTGCCGGATTGCTCTCCCGCCTTCACCGTGGCAATATAGAGCTCAGAGAAATATAGCGAGTGCTTCGCTAACGCATTCGAGGTGGATGCCCCACCTCGAATATCACCCTTCACCTCGCGTAACACCTGCTGAAATCCAGCATGCCCAGCTCGTTCGATGAGAAGATCCCAGACTCGTAAGATCGGCAGTCCCGATTTGACAAGAGCCAACAGCTCTTGATTGAAGATCAAGAACTGCCCTAGAGGAAGTTTTCCCAGAAGCCATGGCTTCCCCAGCTCCACCGTGGCTCTTCCACGTTTGTGGAGATGGAACACCAATAATCCTTGAGACTCTAGTTTGGCACGAACAAGTGACTCTTCCTCGCCTTCTACATGACCATAGATTGTGGAACCATCGGGCCGTGCGACTCTGTAAGCAAAGACTGCCATACCCTAGACCTTTAAACCTTGCGACTTAGTTCAGCGTACTGGACTGCATTCCTTCATACTCGAGCGCGTCCATAAATAGTTTAGGAAGTCGGAGGGTTTGGCCCACCTGAATACGATCATTGAGAAGTTCATTGAGGGCCATGAGGTGTATCACAGACGTATGATATCGCCTCGCGAGACTCCAAAGCGTATCTCCAGGCTTAATCGCGATATTCACAGGAGTGGTCACAAGTGACGGCCGCCTTACAACTGGTACATCTCCGGCAGAGGACATCTTGCGCGCTGATTCATCTCCGCCGTCTGACTGAGCCTCCTGTTCCAAAGCCATACTCGTCATCTCCGGTCGTTCGGCATGTTGAGAAATAATGGCGGTCGGAGATGTCTCTCCTTTTGCTTGTCTCCCAATTTTGGACAACTGTTTTCGGAGCTGTCGCAGCTGACTCTGCAGAGCGGCTCCGGTTCTCCTCATCTGTTCTCGGTCAGATCGTGCTGCGGCCAACTCCTCTCGTTGGAGATCGATCACATGACGGGCTTCGTTGAGTCGGCGTTCCGCCTCTCGACTAGTCCCCTCAAGTTGAGCTCGGGCAATCTGCACATCAGCATAGTCTTGGCGCTGTTGGTCAATTTCTGCCTGGAGTTCGGTAATCGTTCGTTGTGCATCCCTTAAGGAAGTGCGAAGAGTATCCACAGTCAGTTGGAAATCCGAAATCTCAGGTTCCAGGATAGGTTCTAGCGGACTACATGCCACCATCCCAAATAGGAGCGCCCCGTTCACCATACTCCATCCCACTCCCTTCCTTTGGGACGCGTTGCTCATAGAACACGGTTCCCACCAACGTGCGCTCACGATCCTGTCACCATTTGTTATAGGGAGTACCGTTTGTTCCCACCAAATCAGATCCAGAATACACATCAAAGATACCACCCTCCGTCGGCTCGCTAATTTCTTGCCAAGACCTCGACGAATTCGTGAAGGGGTCTGTGGGAATAGCGCGCAGATATCCTGCCGTCACCAACCCATCTAAAGACGGAGGATACTTCCCTTGATCCGCACGGTGATGATCGAGCAACTCTCGCAGCGTAAAAAGATCCTGCCGCAAGACCGTCTCTTTCGCTTTGACCAGTGATGAGTGATAGGATGGAACGGCTATCGTGGCCAAAATGCCCACAATGGAGACCACAATCATCAGCTCAACAAGCGTGAACCCTTTTTCGTACTCCATGTGGTCACTCTACCAATCCTGATACGGGGTCCCATCCAACGCCAAACCCTCGCTTTGTGTCATCACATCATAGACATCCTCACCACACCAGCTAGACGGCTTTGGACGGTCCTTGTAACAACGCAAGAGCCAATCTGGTTTTCCTGTCATAGGATCCACCGGCATGACCCGCAAATAACGCCTGACCGTCGTCCCTCGAACGGTCGCCTCTTCTCCGGTGAGCTTCACCCCCAACAGCACATCCAGGGACTTCGGATATCCATAAGGACCCGAGACTTCCTTACAGACCAACTTATTTTTCAGGCAGACAGGGCCAAGCAGGACATTTCCATCACGGTTCCACTCAAGCTTGAACAGATCGATCGCGCTGCGAATGATTCGAAGCTGTTGGCGCAACTCAATTTCATGGGTTCGTTTCGTCGATATTTTACTCAGGGGCATGGCAACTGAGGCCAAGATCACAATAATTGTCATGGTGACGAGGATCTCGATCAATGTAAGCCCATCGTCTCTCACCGCACTCTCACTACCCCAGACCCAATAGCTTCGGACGATGCCTCATCAGCTGTGCTGGAATTACTCAGCTCAACTCGAACAGGCGATACACCAAGCGCCTTTGCCACAAAGGTGAGATTCACGGTCCGGGGCGCTCGTTGATCCGGATGAGCCGATTGAAACATGACAGTACCGCCCCGGTTTCCCTCTCCTTCCGATTTAGTTGCGCCCACGGTGATCAGCTGCCCATCATCAAGACGTTTAAACTCCAGAATGTCAGGGTCGTATTCGAACCTGAATGTATTCTCACCAGAAGTCCGGATCCGACCATCCACAATGGCAATCGTGACTTCCTTGCCGGATTGGACAACCGATTCATTAGGCTTGACTTGCAGTGCTGGGCCTGGCGTCGCCAATTTGGTCAATGCCTGAGCCGGCTTCATCAGCACTGCACCTCTGAGTGGTACGCCAAACCGAGTGGAAGATGTCCCGTACTCACCTTTCAAAGACGTTGATATCGTACCCGCAGAACCGGAAAACACTGGACTGGTTGAATAGTTAAATTCGGTCCCCGACCAAAACGCCTGATTGGTGGATCCCGGAGGAAGCGCCGGCTGTGCAATACGAGGAGTAATGGTCAAAATGACCTCTGTCGTGACCCGTTCAGTTTTGAAAGAGCTCAGCAAATTCCCGATAAGTGGCAAATCCCCAATCCATGGCATAGTGACGCGTGTTCGGCGATCCTCTTCTTGAAGAAGACCACCGAGGACGATTGTTTCACCATCCCTCATGTTCAGGGTTGTCTCAGCGGAACGATTGCCAAATTTGAATTGCTGAATGAGGGGAGAAGACTGCAGCGTGATTTGATCACCAACCCGAATGACCTCCACCTTCATCTTCAGTGACAACTCATTGCCCAGTCGAATGGAAGGTTCTACGGTCAGTTTGACACCCGTATCTCGAAACTCAATTGACGTGACGGTTGAGGTAGTCGGCACGGCTCCGGTGGTGGCTTGCCCCGGTAACACATTGGTCGTGGAGAGAAGAATGGGCTGCTTGTCTCCGATGTTAATCTCTGCTTTTTTGTTGTTGATGACACGGATCTTCGGCGAAGCAAGCGTCTTGGCATCGGATTGCTGCTTAAAGAAATCCAGCAACACGGTGGTCGGTAGCTTGAAGAGATAACTATCCGGCCCAAGATTGGTGAGTTGCCGGTAGGTCATCTGGACCGCCTCAGCGGCCAGTGTTCCGGTGAATCCAGAGGCAATCAATCCCGCACCCGCTTGTTTCGGATAGTTGAGCCCATAGGTCTGATTCTTCGTGCGGTTGACTTCCAGCACTTCGAGATCAAACAGAACTTCAGGCTCCTGTCGGTCATTCGCAAGGATGATCTTTTCGGCAAGCTCAAGTTTCTCCGGCTGGTCACGAATGACAATGGCATTTAGCTGCTCGTTTGCATGCATACGCTTGGAATCCAACATGCTCTTGAGTAAAAGCACCATGTCTTTGGCTTTCGCCGTCGATAGGTAAAATGTCCGGATCATCAGATCCTGATACTGTTCCTGCTTCTGCTTCGTATCAGGACTGATCACTGTAACGGTCGGAGAGATCTGGCGAGAAAATAAACTATTACTATTGAGAATCAGTCGTAGTGCTTCTTCAAATGGTGTGTCCTGAATCGCAATTGAAATAGGATCATTGCGGACATCCTTATCGAACACGAGGGTCAGCCCACCAGCCTTTGCCACGCCTTCCAATATTTCCTTGATGCCGGCATTCTTAAATTTCAGGGTTACAGGCTGCCTCGATCCCTCTGCTCTTCTGAGTGCTTGTTGGTCTTCGGTAAGTCGCGTGATACCCTCGAGTGGGTCTTGGTATTTTGGGTCGAGCTCTACGGCCCGTGCGTAACTACCTAACGCCTCCTCGACTCGCCCGAGTTGCGCCAGACGTTCGGCTTCACGATATTGGGATCGTGATTCCTTTAAACGCGTGGCTTCCTGAAAGCCGGCTTGGTATTCGGCGCTGGAAGGTTGAATGGTGAGGGCGCGCTTGAATTCTTCAAGCGCGAGATCAGCGTGTTGTTCTCGGATAAAGGTACGGCCTTGTTCCGCATACATCGCAGCTGTACGTTCTCGGGACAACGCATATTTGCCCTGGAGAGAGGAATTAAATGGATCATCTTTTAATGCCTCCTTGTACGCGAGACTAGCCGCTTCCCACCGCTCCCCAGCCAGATGTTGATCTCCTCGCTTCACTTCAGGAGATATAAACAAGGAACAGCCAGTCAGCAAAAGGATGCTTAGCGGATATAGACACACCATTCGCGAGCAAGTCACAATACCTGACTCCTTTATGCGCACTAGACGGCATGGACAGATTGCCATGTCCAACTACCAATTTTCTTATACTACGGATTAAGACAGGCTCAAAGAAAAAGGCTAGAAGATGAGGGAGGGCATGTGAGGCTGCCGGTTAGATGTGGTGGAAGAAGGCGTCGTCCAAGCATCCCCAGATCCGGGTTACCTTTTTGCAATTGAAATCAGATGGACCCTAGAGCCGCCAGTATTTTATCTGGGCAGGAATGTCAGCAGGATTCAGGATGCCTTTGACATCGATCACAACAGCCTGTTTCTGGCTTCGGACAGGATTTAGAAGGTCCATTAATTTTAGTTGGGAGAAGTTCTTATGGGCAACCGCAACGATGAGTCCGTCGAGATCCTTCATCGTGGCCCATTCGACGAGATGAATGCCATACTCTGCTAAAGCTTCTTCAGCTTCAGCAATCGGGTCATGTACCAGGACTTCGATTCCATATTCACGAAGTTCACGAATAATATCAGGCACCTTGCTATTGCGGAGATCGGGCACATTTTCTTTGAACGTGAGACCAAGCACACCAACTTTTAACCCATTGATGGGGCGGGACAACTGACTTAGTAGCTTCACGGTGTGTTCCGCCACAAACTTCCCCATGCCGTTGTTAATGCGACGGCCGGCAAGTATAACCTCTGGATGATAGCCCACGGATTCCGCTTTGGATGTCAAGTAATAAGGATCCACCCCTATACAATGGCCACCAACCAGGCCAGGAGAGAACTTAAGAAAATTCCATTTCGTCCCAGCTGCCTCAAGAACGGACTTGGTATCTACTCCCAATCGATGGAAAATAAGTGATAATTCATTCATGAGAGCAATGTTCAAGTCGCGCTGAGTGTTTTCAATGACCTTGGCTGCTTCAGCCACTTTGATACTGGAGGCTCGATGAATACCAGCTTTCACAACCAACGAGTAGGTATCCGCTACGATATTGAGCGATTCCAGGTCTTGTGCTGATACAACCTTGATAATCTTTTCAAGCGTATGCTCTTTGTCTCCTGGATTTATCCGCTCAGGCGAATACCCCAGTTTGAAATCAACTCCAGCTTGCATTCCAGAAGTTCTTTCTAAGATTGGCAGGCATACTTCCTCAGTTGCGCCGGGATAGACAGTAGATTCATATACAACAATTGAACCCTTCGAAAGATTCCGTCCGATCAGCTCTGATGCCTTCTGCAATGCGGTCAGATCGGGTTGTAACGCCTCATTGATAGGCGTTGGAACTGCAACGATAATGAAATCTGCTCCTTTAAGGTCAGTTGGTTCCGACGTATACCGTACTTGTGAAGATGCTAAATCGCTTTTTGACACTTCCCCTGTCCGATCGATGCCGTTGAGCAGTTCGTCAATTTTCTTTTTGTTGACATCAAATCCAATTACGGAGCCTCTCTTACCAAATGCCACAGCGATGGGAAGCCCTACGTAGCCTAACCCCACAACAGCGATGGAGCGCGATTGTTGTCTAGTCATACATCCCCCACTTTAGCTTCAACAAAGACCCGGTTAACAATGGCAGAAGAGACCATGATCGTCAAGAAATGGATGGCCCTTACCAGCTTGGCTTTTGCCTTAGTTCTACTCACACGTTGACTTCATCGAGAAGCAGGCCATTCCGTATGGAGCAATCATACTGAAAAATGAGCTTCAATAATATCAATGTGATCCGATAGCAAGCATGAAGAAGATCGCACTACACTTCCACCATATCAATCAATTGCATATCACAACATAATCTATTACTTCACCTGTACGTCCATGATAGTGCGGCGAGACCCCTCTCTAATTGAACATGCTCCCGAGCAGCACTCTTCTGACTGATAGCAGCTTGCATCAAAACGCAAAAACGTAGAAAAAGCCTCTGCATCGGAGATTCCATTCGGTCGACATCATTTGCTTCCTAACAAGAGGCACTCAACTTGCTCTGAGCCCACCCTGGTCCCGTATTCCGCACGCGACGATATTTGTGATGGACGTTGTGGAGGATTCTGATAATGCACCAGCATAATCAGCGATTGTTGCTCCTCTCGGGTAGCATTACCACCCTTATGTTAGTTCTCGAGCCAGTGACCCCTTGCCCACGGCTAGCCTTAGCGGCAACAGATGCGAATAGTGTCACAGCGGTAGCTGCACCAACGCCTAGCCCCAACCAGACCAGTCGGCTTCCAGCACCCATGCTTCGGCTGATGTCTGAAATACCCGCATTGCGGCAACTCGTGTCCCCGCCCGTCGTCACTCCTCCGACACCAAGTCCCGCCATAGGAGTAAGCTCCTCAAACTTTACGTTCAGCGCTCAGCAGAACGCCGGCAATCCACCAGCACAAACCCTGGCTGTTACCAACAGAGGCGGAGGCACGTTGATCTGGAATGCCACGACAAGTGCAGCATGGTTGACGCTGAGTCCAGCCTCCGGCAGCGGTAATGGTACAATTGCATTGACGGTCACCTCCAGTTCTCTCACCCCCGGAACCTATAATACGACAATCACGGTGAGTGCCGTAGGGACTCCAGCTATCACCATTCCGGTCAACTTGACGGTAGCACCTGCACCCGTGCCCCCTGCCATTGGTACCAGTCCAACCAGCTTCTCCTTCACAGTCCAGCGAGGAAGCGGCAACCCAGCTACCCAAACGCTGAACATCAGCAACACCGGTGGGGGCACGCTGACCTGGACCGCCAGTGATAACGCCGCCTGGTTGACGCTCTCGCCGGCCTCCGGTACCAACAACGGTGCGATGAGTGTAAGCGCAGCAACGGGCTCATTGGCTGTTGGTACATATAGCGGCGCGATCACCATTAGTGCTCCCGGAGCGAGAAACACTTCCGTCCCTGTGACGTTCATCGTAGCCGAAGCACCTGTCCCTCCCCGCATTGCCGCGATCCCCACAACCCTGTCTTTTACCGCACAGCAAGGAGGCGGCAACCCAGCTGCCCAAACGCTGAACATCAGCAATACCGGTGGGGGCACGCTGACCTGGACCGCCAGTGATAACGCTCCCTGGTTAACACTCTCACAGACCTCGGGCAGTGGAAACGGCACCATCACAGTCACTGCTGCCACCGGTTCACTTGCTGCCGGAACCTTCAATGCAGTGATCGCGCTGGGTTCGACAGGAACCACCACGATTCACATCCCTGTGACATTTACTGTTACTTCCGCACCGACCACGATCACACTCAGCCCATCATCATTGACCTATACGGCCATATCAGGCAGCTCTAATCCGGCCAGTAAGTCTATGACTGTCAACTCAACCGGAAGCTGGACTGCAAGCGACAACGCAAGCTGGCTCACGCTGAGCCCGACCTCTGGGTCTGGAAATGGCACCATTTCTGCGAGCATCAATCTAGGAGAGGTCCCAGTCGGAACGCATACTGCCGCCATCATAGTAACAGGAGGAGGCACCGTAAGAAATGTTAACGTGACCCTGATGGTCTCGGCTGCTTCATTGACCATATCGCCGGGTAGCCTCGCCTTTACGGCCACTCAGGGCGCAGCAAACCCATCCGCACAAACCATCACACTCAGTTCAACCGGTTCGTGGGCCGCAAGTGATGACGCCTCTTGGCTATCACTTAACCCTACGTCAGGCACCAAGAATGGGGTGATCACAGCGAGCGTAAACACCGCTAACGCCAAGCCGGGAAATAACCTCGCTACCATTACCGTGACCAGCGGAGGCGTGACTAAAACAGCAACCATCAGCTTGACACTAAACGCGCCAGCGAGTTCGTCGGCAACATTAACTTGGGGCGCAAATAAAGAGAAAGATCTGGCTGGGTACAAAGTATATCGAGCAACGACATCGGGAACCTATGGAGCTCCGATTGCCACACTTCCAGCAAGTGTGACCACCTATCAGGCGAAGGGTCTTGAATTTGGGAAAACGTATTTCTTTGTCGTGACAGCCTATGATATTGCCGGAAATGAAAGTGGATATTCGAACGAGGTGAGCAAGAGTATTTTTTAATGTAACCTTCTCTGTCAACAAGACACTGGCGATGGCGATGGAGCGCTTCCGGAATTCAGCTGGGCCCGATACGTAGCTGGCGGTAAGCTGTCTAAGGCGTCATGAGACTGCGCTTCATTATCCTAAAACGTACATTACCCGGTTTGAGCCAATTTACGCCGGTCAGCGTGGTCATCAAGCACTCACACGCGCGCTGCCAGACGGCGGTCGGAGTGAATTGCTCCGCAGTGGCCGTGGCCCATTGCTGCAGCATCCGACTGACGTGCATCAGCATTGTTTGCGCGAGGTGGGCATCGCGATGGGAATGGCTGATCACAAGCCGCTGTTGTCCAGCGTGGCGGATCTTGCGTGCGACGCCGGATAACAGAAACGGTCGGCTGGTAATCGCTTCCATCCGAGCTGTGGGATTCGCCAGACGCACGAACAGGGACCACCAATTATACACCAAGGCGACCGCGCTGGCATTGAAGCAGCAGCGTTTGAGGTCTTGCGTGGTGAAGCCACCCCAGCCCCATTGGTTCTTCAAATCATCAAAGGTATTCTCGCTGTCGGCGCGATCACGGTAGAGCTGTGCCACGGTGCGGATTGTGGGCGGCAGGCTGGTGACGAGCACGAAATACTCGTAGCGACCCCGTACTGTTCACCCTGCTAGCCGAACGCTATGAGCGCCGGTCGGTGTTGATCACCAGTAATCTCGTCTTCAGCAAGTGGGACCAGATCTTCAAGGATCCCATGACCACGGCGGCGGCCGTGGATCGGGTGGTCCATCATGCCGTGATTCTGGAACTCCCGATTCCCAGCTACCGAGCTCAAGCCGCGAACGCGAGAAGTCAGGCGCCATCCGGCACCGCCACGCCAGATAGGACGAGCGTGGGAGGCACGCCCATGAACGACGACCGTACTGACGGAGCCCGGACGGCTCCCTAAACCGGAGGACGGCCCCTGCACTTCTAATCCCGGATTCCGCAGTAGCGATGGGCTTAGGGGGGAGGCCCTTGGCGTGTGGGGTGACGGTTGGACGGTCGGCACCGGGACATTCGTGACGTGAACCGAGGGCTGAGTCGTCTCATTCGCGTCGTTGAGATCCCACTCCAACTGCGCCGCAATCGGGAGCCCCTCGGAGAGCGTGCGAAGGCGCTGGAGGAACTCGGGCCGTTCCTCCGGAGGCACCGCGAATCGAACGCGCAGCCGGCGCGCATCAGGGATCAGATCGGCCCCGACCAGAAAGACCAGATCCCGCACCGCTCGTAGCCGCCGTTCAAACCAGCACGAGGGGAGCACGGTCTCCCGAAATCCCATCAGCAGATTGTAGAGGACGCAGCCGGTCCGGAAGGCCGCATCGGTGGCGTCGAAGGACTGGAGGCAGAACGTATCGAGACTCAAGTCCTCCTTGAGTTCCTTGATGCGGTTCTCACAGTCGGCCCGGCCGGCATACATCCGGGTGACCAATTCGGCGGCAACGGGCACGGTGGTGACGAACACCCGATAGGTGTAGCCGGGACACTCGATCAACCGCCGCCCACTGGCGGCGGGCCGCTCCGTCAGGGTCTGACGCAGACAGACAAACCAGCACGCCTGGCCCCGCCAGGCCGGGAGCGTCGCCATCACATCCGCGACGGCGATGCCTCGCGTGACGGGCTGCCACTCCCCTTCGGGAATGCGGTGGATGATCAGCTTCCGGACCAGCGGGGTGAGCCGAGCCACAATGATGTAGGGGAGTTCGCGCGCTTCCAAGGCGGTGAAAAACGCCGTCACACAGAAGCCGGCATCGGCACGTACCAGTCCGATCCGATGCCCCGCCGGCAGCATCGTCAGCGCTTGCGCGAGAAACTCCCGCACGCCGTTGGCCGTCCCCGCATGGCCTGCCCGCAAGGTGGCCCATAAGAGTCGCCGGCGTTCGCTGGGCCACGCAACCAGCGGATGGTGGGAAGGCCCGGCCGTGTTTGATCGGATTATGCCCGAGGAGACTCCCCTCGTGTTCGCCATAGCGACAGCACACGGTAGAATCCAGATCGAGGGTATGGCCCATCAGCGTAGGCCGCAGGCTCCCCAACGACAGCCGCATCAGAGCCTCCGACACGTCGGTCGTGTGGCGATAGGTGAATCGCCCGAAGAATCGCCGCACCGTATCGGGCGAGGGAAACCTCGGCAGCCTCAGCAGCCGGGGCAGCAGCAGATCGCGCCGATAGCGGGTCAGATGTTCAAACCGTTCGGCGCCCAGCGCCAGTCCGTACCACCAGGCCAGCAGGACGTCGCCAACGGGAATCTGATGGTTGGAGGTCTTGGCCACCGGCGTCAGCACCCTGGTGAGGGCGGTGCGAAGATCCAGGAGTTCGACGTACAGCCGGAGGAGAATCACCCCCGCCCATACGGTGATCGGATGATCCGTAAACGCAAAGCGGAGCTTCGGGTAGAGCGCTGAGGCCGGAGCTGGACGAACGCGCATGCCAACCTCCTGTGTGACCAAGAGAATATGGCTGCCGATTCTACCTCAATTCACATCAACTGCGGAATCCGGGATAATTGTCGCCAGCCCTCAAATCTAGTTGACGCCAGACACGGGCCATTTTCCGTTCCCCCTGACCAGATCGCCTTCCCAGTGGCCCGGCACCGTGCGGGGGGTCACCTCAGCGGAACACCCCTCGTGCTCGTGGCTGGCGTGTCTTGCGCGCCTGACGCAGGACGACCACCCCTTCGTGTGAGCGGTCATGCAATAATCCCCCCCCCTTCACCGAAGGAGTGGTGCGATAGAGCTTGACGAGACGAGGATCATGCAACCCCAGGGCAAACTCAATGGTTAGATGTGGGAATCCCCTGCGCCCACACTTTACGGTGCTCTTCACCAAGACAGGGCAAAGCCCCACTCTTCTCACACCCAGACCACACCATACTGGCGATTCGAGGAAGGCAACGTGGTGTGCTCATCGCGTCGGCTTCCCGGTAGCCAAAGGGGCCCCCACCTCGTAGATGCTAGACCGTCTCCCGCGACAGTTCCAGCCGCATGGTCAACTCCCCGACTAAAGACCTTCAGCCGCACGAGCTCGTCGTCGTGGCCATCAACAGCGAGGCTCTTCAACCCGGCCTGTCCACTGGCCACAAACTGGTCCCGCCACTTCCCCTGAGACCACATCGAGATCGTCGCCATGCAACACGCGCAGCACCACGTCCATCTTCTGGTGTGAGGGAAATCGGCCTCGCTCGGTTTTCGAGCTCACCATGAACACCTCCATCAATGATGGGGGAAGTAGACCCCAATGGCGTATCCAAGGAAATCGTGGAGCAGAGGAGATGGAACCTATATTTGGCAACCTGTGCGAGAACAAGCATCTCTACGGCTTCAGCCTGCGTGGCCACAGAAAGTGGACGGGCAACGGAAGCTGTATTATCTGATGCACAACATTGAAAAACTGGCAACTAGGTTATAGAAGGGTGCAGGCAAAACACGGGTAAACATCTTCCTTCTCGTGTCCTTGGTAATAGCTAGAGGTTCGACGGGCTTCATCAACCTGAACTGGCTTGGTTACGCGGGAAGATTTGGGATGGTCTGATGGCTATTCAAATAAATCGGCTCAGAGGCACGCATGGATAACCAGAAGTGGGCTTTCTACAGCCTCGTTAGGCAAATGAATTAATCAGGACTTCCCCAACTCAGACAGCCACTCGACTTTCGCTGACACCATAGTCCAACATGTAACTCGGGAGTGAGTTTGCCGCGATACCATTAAGAACCACGTGAATGGGCCTGGCCGCACGTAGCGAACCCAGTGCCTGGGTGACGGCTTGCTTCGCCGTCAAGTTCGCCCGAACCACAAGTAGAAGGAAATCACAGTGGCTTTCCAAGACATTCATCGTGGCAACTGGAAGGATTGGTGGGGCATTCAGAAGAATATAATCAAACTCTTCTCGCAGCTGTGAAAGAACACGGTTAAGTTGACCTGCTCTTAATAGCTCGTTGGAATCACCCACAGCCTCTCCGGCTGGCATAATCCAGCATGGAACATCTGCTAATGGGCTCATGGCCTGCTGTGGCGGAGTATCACTTCTTAGGCAATCAATTAGTCCATATCTTATGGGTGTTTCTATGAACGCTTTTAGTTCGGGGAAGACAAAGTCACAATCCACGAGAAGAACTCGTCTTCCAAAATCACGGGATAGGGTATAACCCAAGTTAACCACGGTCGTTGTTTTTCCTTCTCCCTTGATGGCACTCGTCACGGCCGCTACCATTGGAGCACCAGTTGAATTGAGGAGTTGCAACCTTGCGGCAGCAACGCGAAATTGTTCGGCTGCCATAGACCGCGGAAACATTTTCGTCACGAACCTTCTGTCGACTTCCCGGAAGTTTGGACGATTGTCCAACGGTGGATTGTTGAGTATAGCCTCAGACTGGGACCTTACAGTCAGGCCCAACGGCCGTCTCAGAAGATAAGAGCCTTGCAAATTCTGAGAGTCGGGTCCTGAACGCCACAGTGATGAGAAATCGGGAATGGCTGCCAACAATCGAGGACCTGCCAGAAGTAGCTCCACGTCTTCAGGACTTCGGAATTGGGGAGTGAGTCGCTCACGCAGTATAGCCAATCCAGCGCCAGACACACACCCGAAAAGGAGACCTAATGCCATCACTTTCAGCTTATTTGGAACAACTGGATCCCGTGGAAAACTGGCGCGGTCTAGGATTTTGAACTTTCCTTGCACCTGTCGCTTTTCGATATTTTCTGCGATTCTCGCGTGTAACCGCTTATCGAGGATCATTGCATAATTGGACTTCATGTTGTTGTAGTCGCGCTCCAGAACCAATAGTTCTTGCTCCACCTGAGGCGACCTCTCTAGCCGCCTTTCAAGATCGCGCTTGCTGGCCTGCAATTGCTCAAGACGGCGTTGGAGAAGCGCTACTTCAGCCCGCCCTTCACTTTGCTGCTTCATCAGGTCCTGAACGTAGGGATCAAGCAGCGCCTTATCTGGTCTGATTGCATCTCGTCCATACAAATTCGTCAATTCCTCTTCAACCTGTCGAATTTCTTCTTTTGTCAGAACGATCTCGGGATATCCATCCCAGAATTCCGCTCTAAGTTTGACCAGCTTCTCTCGGAGTTCTTTCAAACGACGATACAACGGATCAGGCTCTGC
>JBGSIO010000074.1:0-19546 GCA_041742455.1 Nitrospira sp.
TGGTGCGCCCGACAGGACTTGAACCTGTAACCTTCTGATCCGTAGTCAGATGCTCTATCCATTGAGCTACGGGCGCATACTGAAGAAGGACTGAGACTTGAGTGCCGGGTTCCGAGCCGGAGGATGAACCTGATGATCGGCTCAGGCCCGCACTGCCTCTCAGCACTGACCGGAAGCCGTTGTTATACAGTTCTCGGAGAGAGGGGGTCAAGTGAGGAACCCCTGTTTGTCGGTAGTTCGTAGACTTGAGAATGAAGTGAAAATGAAGTGGGGGCTTTCTATAAAGGTAGAAAGCCCCCACGACTATCAGATTCGAGAGCTACGATTAGGATTAGTGGCGGCTCTTATGGTCGTCTTTCTTGTCATCGCCGAAGGTATCGGCATGGCCACCCTTCTTCTCCTCTTTCTTGTCGTCGCTATAGGTTGCGTGACCGCCCTTCTTCTCTTCCTTCTTGTCATCGCTGTACAGGACATGTCCGCCCTTCTTGTCTTCCTTTTTCTCTTCACCGGCGAAGGCTGGGGCGTTAAAAGTTATTGCGATTGCCACTGCCATCACTGCCATCAACAAACGCTTCATTATGAAAACTCCCTGTAAGAAATTTATAAAAATATGTGCCATCCATTTGGCACTTGGTTAGTACATGCGGCAAGAGTAGTGCCATGGCTGTTCCAATTGCAAGATGGAAAACAGAGTCTTGGTAATCAGCAGGTGACGAAGTTTGTCTCATGAAAGCGCGAATGATTTTTCCCACGTAATACTCCGATTACGCGGGCGGAACGGTTCTACTGGGTGCTGCTTGTTCGATCACTCTTCTTGCGGGTTGGCCGGGCCTTTTCTTGGAACTCTTTGCGCGGCAAACCATTCTAGCCTAAAGTGATCGCTATGCGAATCCAGGATTCGTTCGCCCGTCGCGAACCAATTGTGGCGTGCCCGAAGTGCGGATTTGAGCAAGAAGATGGACCGGAGTGCCATCGTTGCGGGATTATCTTTGCGAAGTTCAGACCGTCCACGAAATCTGCTCCAGAGACAGAGAGCGCCTTCGTGCTTGACGAGTCTCATCCCAAAACATCTGGATTGCTGGCCAGGTCGCTCCGGGTTCAGCCGTGGCTCTCGCTCGCGACCACCGTGGCTGTACTGCTATTGATCCTTCACCAAACCCCACCAGTGCCGATACAGACCGACCCCCAAGCTACACAACGACTGACTGACAAAATGGATCACTTGCGCATGGCGATGCAGGGCGGCATGCCCCACACCTTGTCGCTCGACGAATCAGAGCTCAATCAGTGGATGCGAGAGAATTTGGCCGTCGCTTCTGCGCGTCAAGCCCAGCAGGCCGGCATCCCATTCCCGGCCGGGCATGAGCCGACGGTGCAAGAGGTGCAGTCTGCACTGAAGGACGTGCGTATGAACCTCATGGGAAATCAACTCAGAGCCTATGCGCTCTTTGTGTTGTACGGGAAGGAAATTTCGTTGCAGCTTGATGGAACGATTGAAACCCGAGAGGGCTTTGTCCGATTGATTCCTACTGCCGGGAGGCTGGGCTCACTTCCAATTCCGCCCTCGACAATGGAGCTTGTCGTACAGCGATTATTCCAGTCCCCGCAGAATCGCGACAAGTTTCAGCTGCCTCCCCAGGTTGAGGCCATTCGCGTTGAGAATAGTACGCTGGTGATGTCGATTCGGTAATCCCGGATTATCCGCCGGAAATGACCGGCCTGATTTCGACTTGATCCTGGTCGGACAGCATCTCATCTTCCGTCACCAAGTCGTCCCCACGAATGACCAAGTGCGCTTCGACGACGAGATTTAATTCCCGGAGTAGATCTTTGACGCGTTTCGGCCCTTTGACTTCGATCGAGCGCACAGGATGATTGAGTTGCACATGCATGGGAGGATAATAAGCGACATGCAGATCTAAGGGCAAGTAGTGATTGGAGAGAGGGAGAAATTCACACTTCGAGAGTAGCGAGCCGGTTAGCAGAGCGCGGAAAGCTTGCTTTTTGCGTAAAGAAGGCCTTCCTGCACCGTCGTAAACTCTCCATCAAGTTGGGCCTCATAGCACTCATCAAGCAGTCGACCCATCTCAGGACCAGGCTGAACCCCCAATTCCAACAAGTGCCGTCCCATGAGAATTGGAACGGGTGCCCGATGCTCAACCTCCAGCCGCCTCGCGCGGTTCAGTAACCACTCGCCGGCTGGGAATCCATCAAAGGGCTTTGGTGGACGGCCTGCATGGTCGGCCCTCGCCACGCGTACCAAACGATCGAGCCGTTGGACCTGTCTTGCGAGCCGACGGACGGCGCTGTCCGTCGCTTTTGCATCATAGAGTGCGCGGGGGCGAAGATGGCACAGGACTAAGGGCATCACCTCGTCCATGATATCTTGCTGGTTGGTCAGTCGCTCAAGAAAGCATCTCGTCGGGTCCTCGCCTGCGGATTCATGCCCACGGGAGATGATGCGCCCATCATCCTCTTTCGTGGTGGCTGGTTTGCCGAAGTCATGACAGAGCACACCCAATCCGACGATCAAATCGTCTTGATCATGACTGGTTCGCTCAGTAGCGAACCAGTCCAAACAGTGCAGTGTGTGGATCCAGACATCGCCTTCGGGGTGCCAAACGGGATCTTGTGGACAACCCTGAAGGGCTGCGAGCTCCGGATAGAAGCGAAGCCAGCCGCAGTCGCGCAAGAAGTGTAACCCCATAGACGGCTTGCAGCCTTGGAGAAGAAGTTTTTTCCATTCCTCCCAAAGACGTTCACGAGGCCGACTTTCCTGTGAGAGGGTTTGGCACAGCGCCACGGTTTCCGGCGCGGCGGTTAATTCAAAGCGGGCGGACAACTGCATCCCGCGCAGGACACGCAGCGGATCTTCGGCAAACTGTGGCGACACATGCCGCAAGATGCGTGCGGTGAGGTCATCACGCCCATTGAAGGGGTCGCGAAGCTCTCTCGTGTCCGGATCCCAGGCCATGGCATTGATGGTGAAGTCCCGTCGGGCGAGGGCTTCGTCGATCGCCATGCTCGGGTCCGCCTGTCGGATCAGACTAGGGATCGAGGTGGCATGATCGCTGCGGAGGCAGGAGGGGATGGAAATGTCGATGGGCAGACCTTGCAGCTTGAATACCGCGAAGGCCTTCCCAACGAATTGGACGGAGAACTGTTCAGACAGTTGAGCGTAGAGTTGTCCTGGTGGAAGACCAGCGACTTCGATGTCCAGATCGCGCGGCTGTCGACCGAGCACCAAGTCGCGGATACAGCCGCCGACCAGCCAGGTTCTTCCGCCATTGCGGCGAACGAGTTGCTCAATCTTGCGAAGTGTGCCTGCGAGCAACGCGTCTTCGATGCGAAAGCGGACCGGCATCTAGAGTTCCACCTCGCGAAGGAACTTCGCGGCTTCTTCGGGTGATACCGGATTGATGTAGAAGCCCGTTCCCCACTCGAAGCCCGCTACTTGGGTGAGCTTGGGGATGATCTCGAGGTGCCAGTGATAGTACTCGCCGGTCTTTTCATGAAGCGGCGAGCTATGGAGGATGAAGTTATAGGGAGGGTGGGCCAACACCTTGTCCATGCGACGGAGTGATTCCGAAAGGATGGGAGCGAGGAATTCAAATTGCGACTTTTGGCTGTCCTCGAAGTAGGCGGCATGGCGCTTGGGGAGAATCCACATTTCAAACGGGAAGCGCGGCGCAAACGGTGTCACACACAAGAACTCAGGATTGTCCGCGACGACCCGGTCACCGGCTGCGAGATCCTGTCGGAGGATGTCGCAGTAGATGCAGCGCTCCTTCTGCAGGTAGTGATTGCGGCATCCCTTGAGTTCCTCTTGCACGCTAGTCGGGATGATCGGTAAGGCAATAAGTTGCGAGTGGCTATGCTCCAATGTGGCTCCCGCTGAGGCGCCGTTATTCTTAAAAATGAGGATATAGCGAAGTCGTACGTCCTTTCTGAGGTCGAGCATGCGGTCGCGGTAGGCCCATAAGAGATCTTCAATTTTCTTGGATGGTAGGTCGGTGAGATTGTCGACGTGGTTGGGGGTTTCAATGATGACCTCGTGCGCTCCCACGCCGTTCATGCGATCATAGAGGCCGATTCCCTCGCGGCCCATGTCTCCTTCAACTTGTAACGCGGGAAACTTATTCGGGACGACGCGGATGCTCCAGTTTGGAGAGTTGGGCTCGGCTGGTTGAGGCCTGTACGCCATGATTTCCTTCGGTGTGAGTCGTTCCTGCCCAGGGCAAAATGGACAGAGGGTTCTGGAAATCGGTCGAGCTGGTTCCGGCTTGATAAAGTCATGCGGACGACCGTTCCGTTCGGTGGAAATGATCACCCAACGACCGACTATAGGATCACGTCTTAAATCTGGCATAGGCTCCCTCGGAATGTTCGATGTTGACTTCGAAATGTATCGGCACCTGAATAGTGAACATTACTCGCTAAGCATTCAGCGGTAATCGCCCATCACACTCTCCAACACTCTGCCTCGAATTCCGGTCCGGGTACTGTCAGGACGGCCGGCAGGGGACTGGGATAGCGGGCCACTTCCAAACCATGCTCTCGCACGACGATCGACATCTGTAAGGTCTGCCCCGGCTCAACACGAATCTCTTTCCAGGGAAGGCTCAGCTCGGTAATCGAGCGGGAACTTATCGTCCGATGGAAGCCGATCTCTTGCCATGTCTCTGGTGAAGATTGGCGAGAAAGAAGAAACTCTCCTGGCCCTTGAAAGGCAAGGGGAAAGGTGAGACGAAATGTCGACTCTGGAATTTGCAGAGTGATGTCTACCACGATGCCCTGTTTCTTGGAGGTCGTCTCACCTGGGTCGAATCTGATTACAAATTGATCTAGGCTCCAGCCGAATCGGATTGCGGTGAAAAATTGATTGGCTTTCCACATGGCCCCGAGGGGAGGCTGAGTGTTGATGGTGCCGGCGCCATGCCATTCAAAAAAATCGGTGACTAGTCCGTCGATGGTGGGGGTAAGAAATCCGACCGGTTGGTGAACTAAGTCGGATTCCGATCCGATTCTCAGCTTGCAGATCGGCTGGTTCAGCTGCCCAGGAGTCGGTTGACCCATCTGTGTCCATACGTTACGGAGGTGCATTCTGAAGAGTCGGTCGAATTCCGGCTTGAAGTCGGTGTCGAAATCGTCGCCGTACCACCAGAACCAGTCACTGCCTTCGGCGGCATACAGCTCTTGCCACGCTGCCTGAGCACGGTCGGGCGGAAGATTCGGCGCAAGCTCCATGAGTCTTGAACGCGTGTGACTCAGGAGATCCCAACCTTGATTATCTTCATGGTGTCCGATCCAGATTTTGTAGTCGGAATTAATCCACGAGCCTGAATGCAGACAGGAGAGATGTTGGGTGGGTGAAACGGAGGCGATGGCATCGGAGATTGTGGAAGCTTGAACTGTCGTCAGGCCGGGCTGATCGAGATCATGGTTGGTGAATCCTTGGTAGAGGAGTGAGAGAAATCGTTCACCTCCGTCATGGTAGTGTTCCCATGGGTTCTCTCCATCCAAAATAATGGTCACGACGATTTGATCTCGTGGCGTTTCATGCGGGATGTTCCGTAACCGACGCATGACATCTTCGGCAGCGGATTCGGGTGTGGTCTTGTGATAAACGAATCCAAAGGCATCGGAGATCTCGCGATCACGAAAGAGTATCGTCAGGGGGTGTTCGGCATCACCGATGTGGTAGGGTTGATACAGGGTGGACTGCCGATGCCATGGTTGGTTAGACATCGTCAGAGACCGGGCAAGGATGCCTTCATCGGTCGCCAGCCAGCGAAGGCCGGTTTGGTAGACGAGCGGAAGCATTTCCGGACAAACCGATCCTTCAGCAGGCCAGAGACCTATCGGGGGACGACCGAATGTCGCGTGATGAAACTCCACCGCCTGCTGAAGTTGCGATTCCGCATCTTCTCGCGCTCGAAAGCGAGTCGGCAATGGGAGGTCCGGTCTCGCGCGCCGGTTGATATCCGTATCGATCACCAACGGCAGGATAGGATGAAAAAAAGGGGTCGTAGTCAGCTCGATCTGTCCGCGATCCATGAGACGCCGATACCTGGGAATAATTTCTTGCACGGCGAGGCGTTGAATCGACAAAATGTCAGATTTGTCCTCTTCAGTGAAGCCACGATTTTTCTGGCGCATCATGGCCAGTCGGGGATATTGTCGGAGGGTGCCATATCCGAACCAGGCCAGATTGTGCCAGACTTGTAGGTCCAACAACTCCTGAGTGGAAAACTGACGGGCGATGTGACGCAGATCGTGCCCATGTATGTCCAGCCCTCGTTTCACCAGCAACTCATGGTATCGTGGGAAGGGCCGAACCATCGTTGCCCAATTGGCGGAAAAAAAGTGACTGACCAGAAAGGCCTTTTCCTCAAGAGTCAGGCTGGCTGCCGGCCGCTGGGCGTGTTCAAAAAAAAGATCGAGGACCTTGCCGGTTGCGATTTCGTTTAGCTGCAGGAGGAGGGACGGGGTAAAATTGAACGATGCATGAACTTCTGGGAATTGTTCCAGGAGATAGGCCATATCGTAGTAGGCTTTGGTGGCATGCAGACGCACCCATGGCATACTGGCTGAGCCCGCCAACGGATCAGTGTAGTACGGCTGGTGCATGTGCCAGAGAAAGCATACGTGGACATGCTTCATCGACGGTAATTTCCCTTCGTTTCGGAAGTATGTCATAGGGGTGGTATGCCTGCAATCTGCGGTAGGATCGGTAGCCCCCCGTCATACTGATTATCTATGAGGGATTGAGATGCTGACGTTTTTGCGATACTGGGGGCCGGTGTGCGCATATGCCGGCGTCATTTTTTACTTGTCCTCGTTGTCCCATCCGGAAGAGCATCTTCCGATTGTCAGCCGTGTCAGCGATAAGGTCTTGCATGCGGTCGAGTATGCGGTATTCGGCGCCTTGTGTTTTTGGGCCCTTCAAGGGACCCTGAACGTCTCATGGAGGCGGTGGGCGATTCCACTGGCTATTGTGCTGGCGTCGTTGTATGGGGTGACCGACGAATTTCATCAGTCTTTTGTCCCATTTCGATATTCGCATGTGCTCGATTGGGTGGCTGATACGATCGGTGCCATTCTCGGTGTTCTCGCCATGCATCGAGCAGTCAATTTCAGCCCAGCGAACTCGATTCCCGAAGTGGGACAGTAGCCACGAATGAATACGGTGTGTTCGTGACAAGTCAGGGGGGCCTCGGTATAATTCCTCACCTATGGCGACAGCGAATCCAGCAGGTCCTACATCTTCATTGCCTCCTCCCGATCACGCGCTAGTCGCACAGACTATCAAGACGTACCTTCCTTCCGGCTTGGTTTTCAGGGAATTGATTCCATTGGCAGGAGACGCGTCAAACCGTCGGTACTACCGCGCCGTGATCACGGGTGGACCACCGCATTCTGTGATCGTGATGCAATTAGCCGAACCGGAGGCGTTCAAGCAGTCTGAAGAGGCGGTCAGCGGCGCGGTGTATCAAATTTCAGAGCTGCCCTTCATCAACATCATGGCCCACCTCGCCAAGGCAAATGTATCAGTCCCGGCGCTGTATCACTACGATCGACCAGCCGGATTGCTCTATCTCGAAGATTTCGGTGATGTCACGTTGGCGGAAGCCGTCATCTGCGCGGATGCCCCGAGCCTAGAGTCACGTTACAAACAGGCCATCAATGTGTTGGTGCACATGCAATTCAACGCGACAACTCCGGCTGATCCTAGCTGTTTGGCGTTTCACCGCAGTTTCGACGCGCCATTACTGATGTGGGAGTTCGATCATTTCTTGGAGTACGGGATCGAGGCGCGCAATGGTCAACCGTTACCTGACGAGGATAAGACGACAATTCGGCGCGAGTTCGAACGCGTCGCCGACCTGTTGGCCGACCAGCCGCGTGTCTTCGTCCATCGCGACTATCACTCGCGCAACTTGATGGTTGACGGACTGCGGCTTGGCGTCATTGATTTTCAGGATGCCTTGATGGGGCCGGCGACCTATGACCTGGCCTCGCTTTTGCGGGACGCATACATTCGACTGGACGAAACTCTCATCGACGATTTGGTGGACTACTATCTCGATCAACTGGCTGAACGTCGTTTTGTCTGGGCCAATCGTGGCGCGTTTCGCCGCCTGTTCGACCTGACGAGTATCCAGCGAAATTTGAAGGCAGCCGGCCGGTTTGTCTATATCGATCGAGTCAAGGGCAACTCAAAATTCCTGGAGGACATCCCTCGCGTCTTGGGCTATGTCAAACGCAATGTAGAAAAATATCCGGAACTGGATACACTCCGAAAGTACCTCACTCCCTATGTGCGGGAATTGCAATAGAGGACTGAGGGATGAGGACTGAGCGTCGGATCATCGACTCAGTGCCCAGCACTCAGCGCGTAGAACTGATCGCATGAAGGCCATGATTCTTGCGGCAGGTCTTGGGACCCGCCTCCGTCCCTTAACAAACACCATTCCTAAGCCGCTCTTGCCGGTTGGAGGAACTCCGCTCATTGTCTGGAATGTCCTGCTCTTGAGGAGGCATGGGTTTCATCAGATTGTCGTCAATCTTCATCATCTAGGCCCGATGATCGAACAAGCCCTGGGTGACGGCTCGAAATTTGGGGTTCGGATAATTTACTCACATGAGCCGGTCATCTTGGGCACGGGCGGGGGAATCAAACAAGCTGAGCCCCACTTTTTAGGTGACCCGGTGCTGATCCTGAACGGAGATACGCTGGTTGAATTAGATCTTGGGGCGCTCTGGGATTTCCATCACACCCGTCAAGCGGCGGCAACTTTAGTGCTGCGAGAAGATGCGGACGCTGCGCAGTGGGGGCTTGTTGAGGTGGGAGCGAACGATCAGATTCTACGCATTACGGGAAACGGTCTCTCGAGTCCGTCTCCAGCACTTCCCAGGATGTTCGCCGGAATTCATATTTTACATCCGCGACTACTCCGGCAGGTGCCGAAGGGAGTCCCCTCTTCAATCATCGCCCCTTACGTGGCCGCCATTGAGCGAGGAGAACGGGTACTAGGTTACGATCTACAAGGCTACTGGTCCGACATAGGAACAGCCGAGCGGTATACGCAAGCTGAGAAGGACATGCGAGCTGGGCTGATTCGGCTGGCTGATCGCCAGCCCGTAGAGCCACATGCACCACATGACTGAAGACGGGACATCGGCCGGCGTGCGCGTTCCTGCTAGTCTTTCTGTTGTTTGAGCAGTCGGGCAAGATAGGTGCGCTGGAGCTTGAGCGAGTCCGCGGCCTTCGTTTGGTTACCATCGGCCCGTTCCATCGCACGATGGATAATGTAGCGGCTATGGTGCTCCATTGATTCGTGATAGGGCAAGTCCAGATAGGGCAGTGGGGTGTCATCTCGTTGGCGGAGGCCGGCGTCATCCGCCATCAACGCCAACATATCCGGCTCAATGGTATCTTTTGGATTCAAGACAACCGCGCGCGCGATGACATTGTCCAACTCTCGAATATTCCCCGGCCACGGATAACGGGCCAAGGCATCGAGCGCGGACGAACTGAGGGTCATGCCGGGGCGCTTTGCGTCTCTGGTGTGGCGATTGAGGAAGAACTGTGCAAGGGCCGGGATGTCTCCCTGTCGCTCACGAAGCGGTGGCAAGGTCAGGGTCACGACATTCAGCCGAAAGTAGAGATCTTCTCGGAACTGCCCTGCCTTCACGGCTTGCCTGAGGTCTTTGTTGGTGGCGGCGATGATGCGAATGTTGACTGAAACTGTCTTGGTTCCTCCAACACGCTGGAATTCACGGTCTTGCAGAACTCTGAGCAGCTTGGCTTGCAGCGGCAGAGACATATCGCCGATTTCGTCGAGGAAGACGGTGCCGCCGTCGGCCATCTCCAATTTTCCCTTCTGCTGACGATCGGCTCCCGTAAAGGCGCCGCGTTCGTGTCCAAACAGTTCGTTTTCGAGCAACGTCTCCGTCAAAGCCACACAATTAATCACGATGAGCGGCATGGAAGAACGATGACTCCATTGATGGATCGATCGTGCGAAGAGTTCTTTCCCGGTTCCGCTTTCTCCGAGGAGCAATACGCTGGCATCAGACTTGGCGGCTCGTTGTGCCGCCTCCACGACCGAGCTCACGGATACGCTGTTTCCGACGATGGATGCATAACGGCTATCGACCTCGGAGCGCAGATAGGCGACTTGCCGTCGAAGCGAGTCACGCTCCAAGGCTTTACGGATGACGATCAGGAGGTGCTCATTATCAAGTGGTTTAGTCAGAAAGTCGTATGCCCCTTCTTTCATCGCGTCCACCGCAGCTTCAATGGACCCATGTGCGGTCATCACGATGACTGGAAGAGGCTCCGTCGGTTTCATCTGGGAAAGGCGCTTCAGCACATCGAGGCCCGACAACTTGGGCAGGGTCAGATCCAGTAAGACCAGCTGAGGGGATTCGTGAGTGATTTGCTCTAGTGCCTGCTGCCCTTCCGATGCCGTGACGGTGTCATACCCGGAAGCGTGAAGCCGGTCCTCGAGCATCATGACGATGTCGGCATCGTCGTCCACGATAAGAATCTTTGCATGCATTAGGATAACCCTCGGACAATGGCCGTGGATGCGCAGCGTGCACTGAAGAGTCCATCAAACTCGAGGCTTTCCACACCCGCAATAACGTGTCGCAAGCCGTCGATGTTTACCCGTTCATGACGTTGAGCACCAGCCCTGTTAGCGGCTTCGGGTAAAAGTAGGTTGATTTGTGCGGCATCCGTTCTCCTGCAGCTGCAACCGCTTGGACTTCGCTGACCTTTGTGGCGTTCAGCAGAAAGGCTCCGGTTCCTGTTCCCTTGGCCACCCAGTCGAGAGCTTCGTGATCGTCTTTGGTGTACAGGATGGCTTCCTGCTCCTGTTGCGTCGGACAGAGCTTCGTCACAATGAGTTGTTGCAGTAGCGACACGTCGAGTTTGGCTCGAGGTGATGCTTGGCTGGAGGGGCGATAGGCCGGCTTCAGTGTGAGCGTGATGTACTTGTCGTCGCCCCGTCGAGTCAGTCCGAATACTGGAATGTTTTTTCCTTCTGTCCTCAGCGCGGTCAGGAACTGCTGGCGGGTCTGATCCTGTGTGGATGGGGTAAAGGGAAATTCTCGGAAATCGAACAAGTCGCCAAGCGTCTGTTTGATCTGATCAGAAGGTGGCAAGGCCGTGGTCGCTACCCGATGCGTCGGCAATACCGTCAATCCCGGATCTTCGAGCGGAGTCAGCAGCATCAAGACCGAGTCATATGGCTGCAGCCCGGTTGAAGAGTCGGTCTGTTGTCGACGGAGCTTTTGATAGTTCAACGCCGTTTCATAGCGATGATGACCGTCCGCAATGAACAGCGGCTTGCTTTGCATGAGATCGCGCATGTGTTTCAAGACGGCTTCGTCAGTCACGGCCCACAGGCATTCACGGCAGCCCGCATCGTCTTGAAAGTCGTAATGTGCAGGTTTGTCTTTGGTCTCGGTTTCGAGCAGTCGGATCATGGCGCCGGCCGGATCGGAGTAGAGAGACCAGATCGGGCTGAAGTTCGCGCGACAGGCCTCGATGAGGTTCAGCCGATCGGTCTTTGCCGCCGCGCGCGTATTCTCGTGTGGATAGATATGTCCGGAGTCCAACGCTTCCAGCTTTGCCAGGGCCAGAAATCCTCGTAACACTTTTTTCGGGGCATTGGGTGTTGAATACGGAGGGCTGTACTCAATCGTGTGATAGTAGACGGCAGGTTGCCTGTCACGCTTGAGAACCCCATCTTTAATCCAAGCTTGGAGTGTCGCCCCGGCGCGGGTGTATCGGTTATGAGCAGGGCTATCACCCGTCTGTTCCAGGCCTAACTCCATACGGATGATGTTGTGAGGATGTCGATCATGCAGCCGTTGTTGTCCTACCGCATCAATAATGTCGTACGGCGGAGCCACGACGTCCTTGATAGAGCCCACGATGGCTTGGTCGTACAACATACCGTGAAACGGAAAAATCTGTGACATGAACTACCTCTTCAATGTCGCAATATCGACGACGGGTTGATGGTTACGGAAAAGGGCGGGGTCCTTTCACTCTGCGCCGCACCGCTTCCACGGCTCAGCATCTTACCGATTGGCTGGAAAACGCTTACCGGTCGCGGGTAATCATGTAATCAGCGGCGACCGTTAATGCACGCCGCGGAGTGCTATCGTCGAAGCGATCGAGTTCATGCTTGGCGGCTGCGACATAGGCCCGAGCCCGATCCATGGCATAGGTGATCGAACCGAACTCGCTCATGAGGAACAGAATGCGTTCCAAATCGGTGGTGCTGAGTGTCCGAGTTTCCATCCGATCTTTGATCATCTGACGGTCCTGCTCTGAGCAATGCTGGAGCAGATGGAGAAGCGGCAGCGTCGCCTTGCCTTGCCGGAGGTCTTGTCCGATTGTTTTGCCAAGCGACTCGCCGTTCGCGATGTAATCCAAGGTATCGTCGGCCACCTGGAAGGCGATGCCGAGATATTGCCCAAAGCGGAACAACGCCTGCTGTTGAGTCTCAGTCGCCTCGGCTAGAATGGCGCCCATCTGGCAGGCCGCGGCGATCAATCCGGCGGTTTTGTGTTCAACGATTTTGATGTAATCGATTTCCGGCATCGCGGGATTGCCGTTGTAGTGCAGCTGAAGGACTTCACCTTCGGCCATTTTTTTACAGGCCCCCGCGATGACCTCGTTGATTCCCTGACTTTGAAACTCGACGACATTACACATGGCCTTGGTGTAGAGAAAATCGCCGACCAAAATGCTGATCTGGTTCCCCCACACCTTTCGAGCGGTTCTTCTCCCTCTCCGCAAATCAGCCTCGTCCACAACATCATCGTGTAATAGGGTAGCTGTGTGGATGTACTCCACGATGCTGCCGAGTTGATAGTGTTCGATGCCAGGATATCCGCAGAGGCGGGCAGACAAGAGCAACAGCAACGGCCTGACGCGCTTGCCGCCACCGCTTAGAATGTGGGCGGCAACGGTATTGACCAGGGTGACACTGGAGTCAAGGTTCTTTCGGACTCGGTCCTCCAGCCCGTCCAGCTCACCACGATAGGCGTCCCACACATCGGACATGCTCTGCGGGGTTGCGATGACTGGACCTTGCGTCATGCGGCGGATGGTATGGCAGCCGGGGAAATAAAGTCAAGCAAATGAAAGGGGTATAGGCCCATTGTCACCTTGACAGAGGAATAACCCTTCCAGTAAGTTCCGAACGTGGTAATCGGCTGAGGACCAGCCTGCAGACTATGGGGTTAATCCCCCCCAGGCTTCCTGCTCGCGCTTAACTCCATCCGATAGGGAAAATCTCAGTATTTGAATGAGATAGGCAGATGAATACTCCCGGTTTCCCCAGTCAGCAAGGTCTCTATGATCCACGACACGAGAAAGATTCGTGCGGGGTCGGTTTTGTCGTCAATATTAAAGGAAAGAAGTCCCATGATATTGTCCGTCAAGGACTTCAAGTATTGGAGAACCTGACTCATCGCGGGGCGCAGGGCTCCGATCCCTGTACGGGAGATGGAGCCGGGATTCTTTTACAGGTGCCGCACACTTTTTTGAAGCGGGTTGCGGGGGATGTCGGTGTGTCATTGCCGGAGGTCGGCGAGTATGGAGTCGGGCAGTTGTTCCTGCCGCCGAATGCGGAGTCGCGACGCCTGTGCGAAAAGTTGTTTGCCGACACCATCAGCGAGGAGGCGCTACGGCTGTTGGGGTGGCGCGATGTGCCGGTCAAGAGCGACAGCATCGGCGTGCAAGCGCGAAAGACCGAGCCGTTCATGCGGCAAATTTTCATCGCGCGGGACGCGCTCAACGAGGCTCAGTTTGAACGAAAACTGTATGTGATCCGAAAGCGGGTAGAAAAAGCCGTTATCGAGTCGGCGATTCAGGGACGCGAACATTTTTATGTATCCAGTTTATCGGCCCACACGATCGTCTATAAAGGCCTGCTCTTACCGCATCAAATGGCGGCCTACTACCAGGATCTTACCGATGAACGAATGATGAGCGCGCTGGCGCTGGTGCATTCCCGCTTCAGTACGAATACCTTTCCGACCTGGCCGTTGGCCCATCCCTATCGGTATGTCTGTCACAACGGAGAGATCAATACCCTGAAGGGGAACGTCAATTGGATGAAGGCTCGTCAGGGCCGCCTGCATTCCGATCTGTTCGGCACGGATATGGAGAAATTGTTCCCGATCGTGACCGAGGATCAAAGCGACTCGGCCTGCTTGGACAATACCCTCGAGTTTCTTCTTCTTGGTGGCCGGTCACTGCCGCACGCCATGATGATGTTGATTCCTGAACCCTGGGTGGCGAATTCGCAGATGGATTTGGATCGTCGAGGCTTTTACCAGTATCACGCGGCGATGATGGAGCCGTGGGATGGCCCAGCCGCCGTCTGTTTTACCGACGGCAAGATGATTGGGGCGACCTTGGATCGTAACGGACTCCGTCCTTGCCGCTATCAGGTGATGACAGATGAGACGGTCGTGCTGGCGTCTGAAGCTGGGGTGCTACCGGTTCCAGCCAAGGAGATCAGGATGAAGGGCCGGCTCATGCCGGGACGGATGTTTCTGGTGGACACTGTCCAAGGCCGGATCATTGACGATGAAGAGATCAAGGCTGGTATTACCAAGCGGAAACCGTATCGCAGCTGGGTGACGCAATACGGAGTCTCGCTCGATGAACTGCCGGAACCCTTGAACGTGCCGCAACCGGATCATCCGACCATCAGGCAGCGCCAACAGGCTTTCGGCTACACGGTGGAAGAGCTCAAGATGGTGGTCACGCCGATGATCGTCAATGGTGAGGAGCCTACTTCCTCGATGGGTACGGATACACCGTTGGCGGTGTTGTCCGATCGACCCCAACTTCTGTTTAAGTACTTTAAACAGTTGTTTGCCCAGGTCACGAATCCGCCGATCGATCCGATTCGCGAGCAGCTCGTGATGTCGCTTGTTACGAACATTGGGCCGAAACCCAATCTGATGGACGAGTCGCCGGAATCGTGCCGCCGAATCAAGGTACAACAACCGATTTTGACCAACGCGGATCTTCAAAAAATTCGTGGGATTTCCGATCCGCACTTCAAGAGCAAGACCTTGCGTATGCTGTTCCGTGTGGCTGAAGGCGCCGACGGCCTCGGGGCTGCAGTCGATGGGCTGTGCCAAGAGGCGTCGCTTGCGATTAAGGAAGGGTACAAGTTTTTAATTCTCAGTGATCGCGGAGTAGGGGAGGATTGGGCGCCGATTCCGAGCCTTCTCGGCATCTCGGCCGTGCATCATCATCTGGTGCGGGAATGCACGAGGACGGAAGTTGGATTGATCCTCGAAACAGGGGAACCGCGTGATGTCCACCAGTTTGCCTGCTTGATCGGCTACGGTGCCGGGACGATCAATCCCTACCTTGTCTTCGAAACGCTTGTCGATATGGAGCGGGATGAGTATCTTCCTGAAGGACTCGACGCGCAGACAGCAGAAAGCAAGTTTATTAAGTCCATCAACAAGGGCCTGCTCAAGATCTTTTCAAAGATGGGTATCTCGACCGTGCAATCCTATTGTGGGGCGCAAATTTTCGAAGCCATCGGATTGAATCATGAGCTCATCGATCGATATTTTACCGGGACGGCGTCGCGGGTCGAAGGGGTTGGAATTCGCGAGATCGGCGAGGAAACCTTGCGCCGGCATCGCATGGCCTACGAACCGGCTGCGATTCGCCAACTGGACTTCGGTGGTGAGGTTCATTACCGTATTCAGGGTGAACATCACAATTGGAACCCGGACACGATCTATAAGCTGCAACATGCCAGCCGTACGAACGACGCGAAGACCTACGCGGAATTTGCCCAACTCGTCAACGATGAGAGTCAACGACGATCGAACCTGCGCGGCTTGCTCGATTTCAAGTTCGGGTCTCAGCCGGTTCCGATCGAGGAGGTGGAGTCGGCTAAAGAAATCGTCAAGCGTTTCAATACGGGCGCGATGTCGTTCGGATCAATCAGCAAAGAAGCGCATGAGACGCTTGCGATCGCCATGAATCGACTCGGCGGCAAGAGCAACACCGGTGAGGGCGGGGAAGATCCTGAGCGCTTCAAGCTGATGCCGAATGGCGACTCGAAGAACAGCTATATCAAGCAAGTCGCGTCGGCCCGATTTGGTGTGACCGCGCACTATCTCGTCAATGCCCGCGAATTGCAGATCAAGATGGCGCAGGGCGCGAAACCGGGCGAGGGAGGGCAGTTGCCGGGGCATAAAGTCGACGAGAACATTGCGAGGTTCCGTTACGCGACACCGGGCGTACAGCTGATTTCGCCTCCGCCGCATCATGACATCTATTCTATCGAAGACCTGGCCCAGTTGATCTTCGACCTGAAGAACTCGAATCCGGAAGCCGGTATCTCGGTTAAGCTTGTGGCGGAAGTCGGTGTCGGGACGGTCGCGGCCGGTGTTGCTAAAGCACATGCGGACAAGGTGCTGATCAGTGGGGACTCAGGCGGCACCGGAGCATCTCCCTTGTCATCCATCAAGTACGCCGGTATCCCCTGGGAGTTGGGGTTGGCGGAAACGCACCAAACCTTGGTGCTGAATGATCTGCGCGGGCGTATTCGTGTTGAAACGGATGGGCAGATGAAGACGGGCCGTGACGTGGTGATCGCCACATTGCTTGGCGCAGAGGAGTACGGATTTGCGACGGCGCCACTCATCGTCGAGGGTTGCATCATGATGCGGAAGTGCCACCTCAACACTTGTCCGGTCGGTATCGCGACGCAAGATCCCGAGCTCCGAAAGAAATTCAACGGCAAGCCGGAACACATCGTCAACTACCTGTTCTTCGTCGCCGAAGAAGTCCGGCAACTCATGGCGAAGCTCGGGTTCAAGACGATCAACGAAATGGTCGGTCGCGTCGATATGCTCAAAATCACCAAGGCGGTGGATCACTGGAAGGCCAAGGGGTTGGATCTTTCGCCGCTTCTGGTCATGCCCGACGTCGAGCCGAACGTGCCACGGTATTGCGTGCAGAAGCAGGACCATGGCCTTGCCCACATCTTGGATAATGAACTGGTGGAACGATGTCGCCCGGCGATCGAGAAGGGCGAGAAGGTGAGCATTGAGTTACCGATCCGTAATGTGAATCGGACGACGGGCACGGTTTTGTCGAGCAAGATTGCCAAAAAGTATGGTCTCGAAGGGCTTCCGGAAGATACGATCTCAATCAAGTTCAACGGATCGGCTGGGCAATCCTTTGGCGCGTTCCTCGCGCGTGGCATCACGTTGACATTGGAAGGGGAGTCGAACGACTACATCGGCAAAGGGCTCTCCGGCGGCAAGATCATTGTGTATCCGCCGAAGGATGCCCTCTATGATCCGGCGGAAACCATTTTGATCGGTAATACCTCACTCTACGGCGCGACGCAGGGCGAAGCGTACTTCTACGGTCGAGCTGGGGAGCGCTTTGCGGTTCGGAACAGCGGGGCCCAGACCGTGGTGGAAGGGACAGGCGACCACGGGTGTGAATACATGACGGGTGGCGTGGTCGTGGTACTCGGTCGAACAGGTCGTAACTTTGCGGCAGGCATGTCCGGCGGCGTGGCATTCGTGCTCGACGATCTGGGCAAGTTCGAAAGCCGCTGCAATACCGGTATGGTGGAATTGGAAACGGTCGTCACCAAGGACGATAAACAACTTCTCCATGATCTGATCACGAAATACTTCTTGTATACCGGGAGCCGAAAGGCAAAGCAGGTGCTCGACACCTTTGAAGCCATCGTGCCAAAATTTGTGAAGGTGATGCCGGTCGATTACAAGCGAGTTTTGGAAGAACGGAAACGCAAAGCGAGTGCGGTGCACTAATGGGTGACCCGAAAGGTTTTCTGAAATACGCCCGCGAGGGGCCGAAGCGTAAGCCGATCGAGTTGCGTGTACTCGATTGGAAGGAAATGTATGAGCCCATCTCGGAGGAGAAGCTCAAGATCCAGGGCGCGCGTTGTATGGATTGTGGCGTACCGTTTTGTCAAGGCAGCACAGGTTGTCCCGTGGTCAATCTCATCCCAGAGTGGAACGATCTTGTGTACCGCGGTCGCTGGAAAGATGCCCTCAAAGCGCTGCATACGACGAATAACTTTCCCGAGTTCACAGGGCGGCTCTGTCCGGCACCCTGCGAAGGGGCCTGTGTGCTTGGCATCAATGAAGATCCGGTCTCCATCCGGATCCTCGAATGGAACATCGTCGATCGCGGGTTCAACGATGGACTCGTGACCCCAATCTTGCCGGTCATCAAGACCGGGAAGACAGTCGCGATCGTCGGCTCCGGTCCGGCCGGGCTTGCCGCTGCGCAACAGTTGGCTCGCGCCGGGCATGACGTGACGCTGTTCGAAAAATCCGATCGGATCGGCGGCCTACTGCGCTACGGCATTCCCGACTTCAAAATGGAGAAATGGGTCATCGACCGCCGTTTGGAACAAATGAAGGTCGAAGGGATAAAGTTCCAACCCGGGGTGACGGTCGGGAAAGATGTGACCGGCGAGCAACTGAGGAAACAGTTCGATGCGGTGGGGTTGACGCTTGGTGCCGAACAGGCGCGTGAGCTACCGATCCCTGGGCGTGGGCTCAAGGGTGTGCATCTCGCCATGGAATATCTGACTCAACAAAACAAGCGCACCGCCGGCATTCCAGTGACCGACGAGCCGATCACCGCAAAGGGGAAGCGGGTGGTCATCATCGGAGGTGGCGATACCGGGTCCGACTGCCTCGGCACCGCGCACCGTCAAGGCTGTGTCGAAGCGCATCAATTCGAATTATTGCCGGAACCGCCCCCGCAGCGAGCCGGCTCCACCCCCTGGCCGCTCTGGCCGATGCAGCTGCGTACTTCCCACGCTCATGAGGAAGGCTGTGATCGGCAATGGAGTGTGTCGACGACCAAGTTTTCCGGCCACAATGGGCACGTTACGAAACTGCATGCTCATCAGGTAAAGTTTGAAAACGGCAAATTCACACCTGTTCCGAACACCGAGTTCGAAATGAATGCCGATCTGGTGTTACTTGCCATGGGGTTTACCGGTCCGGTCAAAAGCGGTCTGCTCGATGACCTCGGCGTAAAGTACGATCAGCGTGGGGTGGTGTCCGTGGACGAAGGCTTCATGACCAACCTCGACGGCGTCTTTGCCGGCGGCGACACCAAACGGGGCGCCTCGCTGATCGTCTGGGCCATCGCCGAAGGCCGCAAGATGGCGGCGGGGATCAATCAGTATCTGCAAGCGAATCGGTCTGCGAAAAAGTCCATTTCCTAGACTGACTGTCTGGACAGTTACTTTGTTCCAAGTCCCTGTACACTTCTCGTTCCCTTAGTTTCAGAGCGCAGCCGCGCCTGAATCAGTTGGAGATTTCCACCTTTACTAGGGCCTGTTAACACTAACGTAAGCCATCAACGATCAACGCGAAGGTGATGAACGCAACGAACATGATATCGAGTTTCTCAAACCGCGAGCAAATGCGTCGAAATCCCTTGAGCCGGCGGAACAGCCGTTCGATCTCA
>JBGSIO010000075.1:0-4257 GCA_041742455.1 Nitrospira sp.
AGGAGACACAATATGACGCGTTCTTTCCTACCGACTGTTTGTGTGAGCATCGTCATTTTCATTGCACTCGCCGTCACAGAGACTGAGTCCGCCAATCCCTCAGCTTCCCAACCAACCTCACCAGCCGTTCCTCTTTGCAAAAGCATCTACAAGAAGAAGCCCGTACCAGCTAAAACGTTGCAAGCCCTCATCCGGTCTCACGAACGATGGGTTGAGTATCGAGGCAATCCGGCGGCGAAGCGCCTAGAACTCTGCCAAGCTGACCTGAGCCGGGCAGCACTCTCCGAAGCGAATCTTGAACGGGCTGACCTCGAAGGCGCCGTGCTTCGGCAGGCAAATCTGTCTCAGGCCACCCTCGTTCAAGCGAGCCTTGCTGGGACTGACCTTTCCCAAGCCAGACTCGAAGACAGTAACCTTTCGGGCGCCGATCTCCGACGTGCCCGGCTCGCAGGTGCGAATCTCTCCCGTGCCATCGGTGACGAAGCGGCTCTTTTTGATGCCGCCCTTAGTGGCGCCAAGTTGAAAGAGGCCGCGTTCGAGCGTGCCCAATTGCAAGGCGCTGATCTTACCTCTGCCGATTTGACTGACGGCAACTTCGTCGAGGCGTACTTTTATGGAGCGACCCTGAAAGGTGCCATCCTGGTGAATGCCGACCTGACAGGCGTCGACCTGCGCCGTACGATCCTGACTAACGCGAATCTCTTTCGCGCTAACCTTCAGGGCGCTCTGCTGGACCATGCGCAACTCGAAGGGGCCCATATGGTTGAAGCCGATATGGAAAGCGCCTATCTGGACGAAACGAATTTGCACAACGCCAACCTCAAGGGCGCCATCCTACGCGGCGCGGACTTGCGGTACGCTAACTTACATGGCGCCGGCCTACTCGACGCCGATCTAGAAGGAGCCAACCTAGAAGAGGCCGTCCTGGTTAAGGCGAATGCTAATTCGGCGAAGCTCCGTATGGCCATTCTCTACCACGCCGTCCTCGATGAAGCCGACTTACGGGACTCCCATCTGAACCGCGCTGTTCTTATCGGAGCCAAGGGTTCGCGCACCAATTTCACAAACGGCGATTTGAGCGAAATCTACGCTCCGAAGTCATCTCTCCGGCACACTCAATTCAGCAAGGCCAATCTGGAAGAAGCCAATTTCGTCGGTGCGGATCTCCGCGGATCGAATTTCAGCTATTGCAACTTAACCCAGACCAATCTTCAAGAAGCTAATCTGCAGAATGCCACCTTCATCGGGGCCGATCTGAGCGGCGCTCGGCTGGACTCAGCGGACTTGCGTCGCGCGAACTTCAAGGGCGCCATACTCTCGACCGTCATCGGTCTCTCGCAGGCACAGCTCAATGCCGCCTGTGTCGATGACGAGACAAAATTGCCGCCCGAGCTTAGCCGCCCCACTCCCTGCAGTTCCCTTAAGAAAGAGGCGCGATGACATCACAACATGAGTACAGCGTCAGGATCACGATAGGGGAACTTAGTCTGGATGGCATCCTTGGACTCCCCTCCGGTCCGCGCGGCGCGGTTGTCTTTGCACATGGAAGCGGAAGCGGCCGATTGAGCCCGCGGAACAATTTCGTCGCCCGACATCTACAGCAAGACGGATTAGCCACATTGCTGCTGGATTTATTGACCGAAGCGGAGGCCGATGATCGACGCAACGTATTCGATATCGATCTCTTGGCAGACCGATTGTTACTGGCGAAGGGTTGGTTGGAAGCGGAGCCAAGAACGAACGATTTGAGCATCGGCTATTTCGGCGCGAGCACCGGCGCCGGCGCAGCTCTGCAAGCTGCCGCGCGAGATCCCTCAAGTATCAAGGCCGTGGTGTCACGAGGAGGCCGACCGGACTTGGCCGAATTCTACCTGCCGTCGGTCACCGCTCCCACTCTGTTAATTGTCGGCGGCCACGATGAACCGGTCATTGAGATGAACCAGGCTGCATATGATCAGTTGATCTGCGAGAAGAAGTTAGTGATCATCCCCGGCGCCACGCACCTCTTCGAAGAACCTGGCACCTTGGAACAGGTGGCGGAACAGGCGAGCAGATGGTTTGTGCGGTATCTGACTTGAGGATTCTTGGCCGAAGCTCCCGCTTCATCCGATCTATTCATTTGTCACAATATTTCTGATTGTCTCCCCCCACTATGCAGGTTTCTGGCCTCGTCGTATCGACTCTCACTGCCAGGTTACCAATGCTTCGAAGATCTAGAGTCCTTGACGACTCGCTGCGCTGGCCCCGCTGAGAATCCTCCTTGCCATCAAGTCGGACTGATCGCCAAGCTGATGTTCACTCACGAGAACCTGCCGTTGCCAAATTGGTTTGGAAACATTATTATCCCCGATCGTGATCGCCCTCAGACAAGGACGATCACGATTGGATGCTCTGGGCAACTCCTGTTCGACTTTCAGTTAGGAAAATGAGTCTCCCTACCACACTTCGCTGGAACGAATTCAGGGAATGGTTCTCAGCATCACCTGAACGCGACGCATCCCAGACGACCACCCTACCGTCTCCTCGGATCCCGCTACAGCTGTTCCTCGCCATTACTGTAATTTTCGGGCTCGACTGGGTCACTCCGCTTGGATTCGCCGTCTACATGTTCTATGTGCCGGTCTGTTTAGCCTATCTCTGGCTGAGAGGGTGGCGGTTTGCGTTCGTCCTGGGTGGGGTGTGCTCGGTGCTCGTCTTCGTCGGCTTCTTTGTTTCGCCGTCTGGAAGTCTCTTTGCATTCTCCTTCGCAGACCGGACTATGGCTATGCTCGCCCTCTGGGCAAGTCTCTGGGGCGGGAAACTGTTCGCCCAGCGCACCTTCGAGCTTGAACGGACCCAGAGGATTTTGCGGCAAGAGGCTGAGCAGCGGACGCGTGCGGAATCAAAGATACGTGGCCTGGCAGCGATCGTCGAGTCGTCGACGGATCCGATCATGAATATCAAGGACGGCGTGTTGGTCGCTTGGAATCCCGCAGCCGAGCACGTGTTCGGGTACTCGGCGGAAGACATTCTCGGGCAATCGATCAATCTACTCGTCCCGGCTCACCGTACCGGCGAAGTCGAAACGACCGTCGCTCAGGCGTTGCGGGGAGAACTGGTTCAGGACATTGTCACCGAATGCAAGAGAAAAGATGGGAGCCTTGTTCCTGTATCGCTGACGATATTTCCCGTCAAGACGCTCGACGGTCAGATCATCGGATGTTCGGCCATTGTCCGGGACATCACGGAACGGGAAAAGGCCGAGGAAGCGCTCCGACAGAAGCAACGTGAGTTGGAACGGTACCATGCTCGCTTGCAGGATCTCTCAACCAAACTGCTGAAAGCACAGGATCAAGAGCGGCAACGGATTGCGCGCGAACTCCACGACGATATGACCCAACGACTGGCCGCCCTGGCGGTCGATGTAGGTTCGCTGGAACACTTGTGCCGTCCCAAAATGGCGTTGCTGCCGCGCCTGCGTGCCGTGCAGGAAGCAGCCGGACAACTCGCCGACGACATTCACAACTTTGCTTACCGACTTCATCCCCCACAGCTCGAGCACTTGGGCTTAGAAGCCGCAATCCATGACCACACCGATGAGTTCCGTCGACGCTCAGGGCTGCCTACGCAGTTTGAGCTGCGAGCTGTTCCGCAGGTCATCCCGATCGACATCGCCACCTGCCTGTACCGCGTGATGCAGGAGTCCTTGCAAAACGTCCTCAAGCACGCAGAAGCATCCAAGATTGTGGTGCGACTGCTCGGCACCTTCTCCGGAATCGGCATCTGCATCCAGGACGATGGGAAGGGGTTTGTTCAAGAATCAGCTGGGGTGCCTGGCCGGGGACTTGGGCTTCCCAGCTTGGAGGAGCGAGTTCGCCTTTTGAACGGAAGATTTCGTATCCGGACAGGGCCTGGATGCGGAACGGAAGTCCACGCCTGGGTACCACTCTCTGATACACAATCCATCACCACCCCGTGATGGAAAAAGAAAAAGTAGCGGTCCCTCTACTCACAGGAGAAGATCTTCTTCGTCGTAACCAGGTTGACCAGCTTCCTAGCTGCTTCTTTCGCAGAACTTTTTGTCGTATCTAGCCGAACAGGGTGCTGAAAAAGTCCGCCTTCGGCGTGCTCACGTCGCTTAAAAATATGTGAAGCGTGAATCGGACGGATGGAACCGAAGGAAAGACAGCGGTCATCTGCAGCCGCACAACGGAAAGGCAACGCCCCTCGATCACGCACCCGGTGAGAGCAGGAAGTCAAAGTCGGCTTTCGTCAGCA
>JBGSIO010000076.1:0-22976 GCA_041742455.1 Nitrospira sp.
CGGGCCCACTGCTCCAGTTGCTGGCGTTCGGGTTCAGTCAGCTGAATGGAAGGGGCGATACGCATGGTCCGGTCCTCCTCTGGAGAGGAGTATACACGTACTGTATAATATGTAAAGCTATTTATGTATCACTACACTAGCTGGTTAGACCTGCGAGTTCACCTTGCGATCAGCCTGCCCTTCCTCGCCGTGGTCGTCCCCTTCCTAGTCTACCTGACTGACCGAAAATATCCGCTGATAAGTTTCCAAGTATGGTTGATCCTCGCAGGGGTATTGGGGGTTTCAGCAGTAATTGGTTGGCTTCGCTGTGCCGGCGGAACAAGGATGTACGCCATCATCATAGGCGGATTTCTCACATTTGCGGCCGACCGGCTATTTGAGTGGGTTGCACATGCTCGCACCCTTACAGTCCTTATTATTTTCGGAGTCCTTGTGGTTTTGGTACTGCGCTGGGAAAAGACCACGACCTTAGTTGTGACTACATTTCTCTGCGTGTTTATGCTTTCGATGCCCCTTCGTAGTGGATTTGATAGCGATCCCAGCTCGATCTCAGCTGAACGAGGCGAGATTTCCGTGACAGAGGGTCTGCCGCGGTTTATTCACCTCATTCTGGACGAGCATCAGGGTATCGAAGGGCTCCCCACAGATACGGCCTATGGCAGGGCTCTGAAGAACAAGATCAAGGAATTCTATCAACGCTACGGATTTAAGCTGTATGGGGGAGCATACAGCCATTACTTCCAGACTGTTGACTCGATCCCGAATCTGGTGAATTTCTCAGCGGAGGCGGTTTCAAAAATACTTATAACGGGTGAGCGCCCTCCGTACGCCTTGAAACACAACCGCTATTTTCAATTTATGAAAAGTAAGGGATATCAGATCGAGGTCGTAGATGTGGACTACGTGGATTTTTGCTCGAGCCTGGAGGCGTCGCCGGAGTCTTGTACTAAGTATCCGTGGTATACCCTGGATAAGGTAGCGAGACTGGACCTTCCGGTACTCACGAAGACGACCACGCTGCTGGCTGCATTTATGGCTAGTTATACTCGATATCAGGAAATCCTGAAGCGCTACGAACTGCAGGTGCGTCCGTTCTTGATCTCGCGCGGGGTAGTCCTTCCAGTCCTTTACCGCGAATCACTCTGGACGAAACGCCCTCTCCATCCATTTTCAGTCAACGCAATGGCGGCGATGGATGCGATATCAGAGAACATTGCACAGCTTCCCCCAGGCCACATGCTCTTCGCACATCTCTTGCTGCCACATTTCCCCTACGTGTTTCATACGGATTGCTCGCCTCGGGCGATTCCAGAATCTTTGGATAACATGGAGGCGGTCCCTCTCGAGTTGCGTACGCCAGAAAGTAGAGAGCTTCGTTTTGATCAGTATTTAAAGCAAATGGAATGCCTCTACGTCGAGTTGGATAAATTATTCCAGAGGATGCAATTGGCAGGAACGTTCAGCGATTCTATAGTCATCGTTCATGGAGACCATGGAGCACGCTTAGGTCTCCGACATCCGATATTGAAAGAGCAAGACCAGCTGACGGTGGCCGACTATGCAGATGGGTTTTCTACGCTGTTTGCCGTTAGAATACCTGAGACATCAGGCAGTTATGATTTTTCACTGCATGCGATCGACGACCTCTTCGTTCAAACGCTCAACAACGCTTTCGGCAAGGCTCCCTCCCTTTCGGTCCCAAGCCACGAGCCTTTTGCCTATCTATATGCGGGGGGGCGGAGAGAGCAGCAACTTGTCGAAATGCCCTGGCGCCCGTCGAACATGCCAAGCAGCACCTCCGTTGCTCGGTAGAAGTCGGACTCATTTCGGGGGGGACCCTGCTTCCGCACCATGCTAGACATCGTCATTTGTCTCACAAGTTAGGAATCTCGATCGGGCTCTTGATCTCAATGGACGCGGTCCGTAAGATCGCGCGCAGCTCGGTTGCTGTGGGCCTGGCCTATTATTGATTATTGGATACGGGGGTGCTGATGCAACGATTTCTCCTTGGCCTCTTACCCCTGGTGCTGGCGGGTTGTCCAACAACGACGGCAATGATGGTCGGAGCCCCAGCGCTCCTGTCCAAATCCGAGTTCGATGAGCGACGGACGGAAACCAAGCAGCAGATCGAAAAGGGACTGATCTCGAAAGAGGCCGGTGAAACCAACTGTCGCCAGATGCTGCACACCGTCGATCGGAATCACTCGGCTCCACCACCTGTCGATCCTGCAATTTGTGACTTTGGATCGTTGGCCGATACTCTCTACGAGCTGACCAAGTCTGTGGAGAGTGGCGCGCTGACGCAGGAGCTCTGGGTGACCAAGTGCCAACAACTGACTGGGGCACCCTCAGGGAAAAATGAGTGCCGGTACGATCCGTTTATGGACCGCCTCGCCCAATGGCGACGTTTGGTGAAAGAAGGCCAAGCGAACAAGGAAGGGGCCGAGATGGACTGTCGGAACTATGTGAAGCAGGTTCGCCAACATCCGATCCCAGGTCCAGAAATCAAAGAAGATGCCTGCAATCTATAGCAGAGCATTGAAATGGATAACGACGAAGCCTATGGGAGTGTAGGGGCTCGTCCTCGGTCATTCCGCCTACTTGATGTCTTGGCATTTAGCTTCGGCGCCTGCGGACGGCGCGCGATTGTCGATCGCTAGGCGGTTTTAGCGCGTTTATCGTAGCCTTGTTTGCAGAGATGTACGGATTCCTCGGTGCAGATACCTGCTCTCCGGATGGGCCCACGAGCCATCATGCAGAGGCCCCGGTGAGAGTGTGGGCGACGTGACCTATGGCCCGGATTACAGCTTTGCGTACCGCATCACGCGTCTTCGCAACGTGCAGGTCGTATTGCGCTCGCTGCTCGACGACGCGATGCGTACAATCGGCGCGCGCACTGAACTTGAGGCCATTGCTGTCGGTGTGCGGTCCTTGCGAGCCCCGAGCCCTCGTCAGATCGGGCCGGACATCGCGAGAGATCGAGCAGGCGTCACGCGTTGATCAGCCTCATTGAACGCTGAAGGGTGAGAACACACACGTCACCTTCCCGCTCACGGTTCCACGCACCGTCATTAACTCCTGACGCATCTCCCGATTTCTATCCCGGGTCTCCCTTCCCAGTGGCCATGAAAACGGGGGTGAGTCAGGGGCTGTCTCCTAGCCAGCGAAAAACAGGGCCCATATAATGATCGCGAAGGCAAACCCCCCAAAAATGATGTAAGAGAGCGCATCGTTCATACCAGGCATTTGATTCACCTCCTTGGCCAAAATACATTCACTCTTAAGCGTCGGCGAGGGCACTCTCGCTCTTGAGAGTTGCTCTTCGCATTCATTCGAACTCGCCTTCCCATGAGGGGAAAGAACATTTTACTCACCATCATGGGCAAGCAGTACCCTGAGATCCGATGACGTAATCAGAACGGCAGCGATACGTCAGGAGGATGGAAAACAGAGATCGCAAGGATCGGAAGATGTTGCAAGGAATCGACGTTCTCGTAAAGACGAGCCTGGCTGGTGAGGTCTGGTTCGGGTGTTACGGGAGGAACTGAGAAGTCCTCTGAGACAGATTCTCCAGGCAGCTCCGACGTGAGGACCTCAATGAGCGTGACTGGTGTTCCGAGCATCTGCGATACCACGCAGATACACACGAATAGGATGAGTATGACCACGCCTGTCCCGCAGAATGAAGAGGCCAATGTTCTGGGGCTGAACTGACTCATGGAATTCACTATACGCTCCCGCGAAATGGTGAGCAAGTGAACTCAGTTCACGTCCTTGATTTGCCGATGTCCGGCGAAGGTTGTTGTGAGTAATCGCTCCTCGGAATAATGCGGGATGCGCTGCAAACCAATACGACCTGTGGTACCTTGCTGGCGTCTCTGGAGGAACTAGCATGATATTTAGACGGCCTGAGCTTGAAAAGGATAATCCCATCGCTCCCGAACCCTATGTGGGGCCACGTCGACGATTGGCGATGGCTCGCGCAGCCGGAGTAGAAAACCCAAGTGAGGTAGCAGATATGAAGGAGACGCTGCAGGTATTGGTGGATGCGGCCTCTCGGTTTCTAAGAGACCTACCGAAAGTTGGGCGGCCAGGTAAGAGCTTTAAGGTATTGCAAGATGCGATCGCTCATGCCGAAGAGGTGCTTGCCGCTAAAAATCGTTCAAGGATCTGAAGGAGGGCCAAGATCTGTTCAAGCAGCCTCTTAAGAGTGTCGGCTATTTTGATCAGTCAACAATTTCTACCTTTTTCCCTGATGACTTTGCGCGCTTCAGACAGTCTCCATCGGACATAGAGCAGCGGAGAGTGTCCAGTTCTGCTTCGTCCACGATCTCGACCTTCTTGCCCTGTGCTTTGGCCTGTTTGAGACAGCCACTGTCCGTCACAACACATTTCATGGAGTCGGAGGCCGACGGAGTGGTGACGATGGATATTTGTTTCCCTTCTTCTTTGGCTCTCTTGAAGCACTCCTGGTCTGTCGCCACGCACTGCATGGTTTGTTCCGTCTTGTTGATGCCTTTATCGATCGTTTGATCGATCCGCTGGTTGATCCGATTCTGTGTTTTTCTCTCGGCGCTGTCGATTGCTCGATCCAGCATCTTGTCGAATAGGCCCTCGGCCTGTGCCAATGATGCGCCCAATGAGAGCCCAAATAGCGCCAACCAGAAGGCGAAACCTTTCATCCCTCCACCCCCCACGTTCGTCCATGCCTGACGACCAGCACATGACGTACAACTGGCTCCCACTCTAGCACAATGTCCGAATCAGCGCACGCCAGCCGGTTAGAACAGGTCAAGACCGCCTTCCGGAAAGTGGGTCGCTCTTCGTTAGGTGTTTAATCGCTGAACCGGACGGCACGGAACTGAGCTGCGTCGATTTGGCATTTTCCTTCAGGAACCGGGCTCTCCAAGATAGAGTATCACTGGTGTGAGCTTAGGAGAGGAGTAACCCGGCATGAGCATTGTTTTTTGGTCTGTCCTCCTTATCGTCTTCATCTGGGCACTCACCTCCCGAAGTACGATGGTTCGGTATATTGCGCGAGGCCTCGCCGTGACCATTGCCCTGGCCGCTGCTGCGGCAGCCCTTGGGCTCATCGCTGTCGGTCAGAAGGCGCACTGGACCAGCGGCGGACCGGGGATGTTGTTGATCATGCTGGGCATTCCCATATGCGGCATCATAGCCTGGTTCTTCGGACTCATGGCGTGTACCACGACGGCGAGAGTTGAGGAAACCAATCCCGAAAACCCTTCTCGCACCTTTTCCTTGGCCCAAGCCTGGGAATTGTACAGAGACCTTACCAAGAAACCTCACTAATACGGTCTAGCAGTCTGCTGAAAAACTCGGTTTCTGATTCGGGCACCGTTACAAGATGACAGAAAACAACTGGGGCACTTTACATTCAAAATGCTCAAAAGGCCGTCCAGCAAGGCCGCAGCGAGCGAGGAGGCGAGGCGTACGCTTCGGTACGTTGAGCCTCTGCGTGACGCGAGAACGCCGCTGGGGGACTTTTTCAGCATTCTGCTAGGCCCACTTTACGGCCCACTCTGGCAATTCCACTACCAGCAGACAAGAGCGACATCGACAGGCTCGGGCATTCTCGCCGGAACCCGATACGCAACTGCTAAATTGAGACCTATACTGTCTTGAGTTCACGGGAGTCCTTCCGCGACTTACCCAATTAAGATTTCTCTCCTTCCGGCCGAAAGAGGAATTGGGCCTCAATTCAGCTTAGGGGAGGGACCATGTCGAATATTCTCGAGCAGATTGATAAGGCTGTCGGAGCGCATGGGATTTGGAAGGCGAAGCTCAGGCAGAGCTTCGCGGGGACATTGTCGCTGAGTCCGGCAGAGGTCGTTGTCGACAATCGTTGTGAATTCGGCAAGTGGCTCTACGGTATGGCTGGAAGCTCAATGACTTCGGATCCACATTACAAAGAAGTCCTAGACTTGCACAAAGCTTTCCATAAAGCTGCTGCCGAGGTGGTTTCGAAGGTGCAGGCAGGGGACAAGGCTGGTGCTGAAGCCTCGGTTGGATTGCAAGGGGAGTACACCGCCGCCTCTTCCCGACTGACGGCGAAGATGATGGAGTGGAAGAGAAAGGCGTCGAAAGCGGCCTGACTCAGGATGGATACTGAGAAACTCTCCAGACCTTCGGGAGTTTCCTATGGTCGGTCTCCCGAATACCAACTGGCTACGGCTCATCAGCTATGGCGATAGTCAGGCTATTTCTTACTCATCGTCTGCTCTCGTTGGTGCGTGAGAGCAATTCGGAGCTTCTCCTCTTGTTCAGTGCTGAGTGAGGTCTTGAGGATCGTTCCCTCGTATTTGGAAATTCTCGCCGACAACTTATCCTGGTCGAAGTTCCGGATCAGCAGGAAGATCGCTGAAGTGCCCGGTGCGATCGTGTTTCCGAGGGCCCTGATGAAATTGTCAGGGATCCCATAATCGTTCAAAAGTCCATGCTCGGTTGCGGCGACGGTCATGGCTCCACCCCCTGCGCCCCCGGCAATGCTTCCCAGCAGGCCAGCCAGGGGATTCATGAAGAGCAGACCGATCAAGCCTCCCCACAACATGCCTAGTGCAACGCCATGGGGCGTCGCACCGCCGAAGACATCGACGCACTGTTTCAGGTGAACTTTGCCATCTTTATCGCGCACGACGATGACTGCATCTTCGAGGTCCAGCACGTATTCTTTTTCCATTGCCCGGAGTTCGTTGAGTTCTCGATCCGCGGTGCTGGAGTCTTTAAAAGCGATGCAAACAAGTTCACTCATAATTCGTCTCCTTCAAGGCTATGGAGGTAAACGCTCTTTCCTGCTACTGATTGTCAATCCTGGGACACACTAAATAACAGGAGGATTCTCCTCAGAGCAAGATGGCCGTTCGAAGCCTCCTGGGTGGATAGGCCTCATCGATAGGCATACTTTTCGCCCCTTGTTTTTCCACACCCTGTTCCCTTACTCTCGACCCGCTCTGTTGGAGTAGCCCGTCATGTTGCAAGCCGTTACACTCAGTTGCCGGCGTGGAGAGCGCCGCCTATTTTCCGATCTCACTGTTAACGTCGAGCCTGGAACCCTCTTGGCTGTCGTGGGAGAAAACGGCAGCGGTAAAACTAGCCTACTTCGCATCTTTTCCAGCCTGTTGCCACCTGAGGAAGGTTCGATCCTCTGGAACGGTGAAGACATTCATCAACTCAAGGAACTGTATTCGGGGCAACTGACCTATATCGGGCACCTCAATGGGATTAAAGACGATCTGACACCGGTTGAAAATGTGATGAGCGCGATGACGTTAGCCGGTGAAGTCTGTTCACACATTGGAGCGCAAGAGGCTTTGGCAGGGATCGGACTCAAGCGTCTCATCCATCGGTTGCCGTCGAAGGTACTCTCGCAAGGGCAGAAACGCCGAGTTGCTCTGGCGCGCCTTTGGCTATCGACTCGTCCCTTATGGCTTTTGGACGAACCCTTCACTTCGCTCGACGCGGCCTCGACGAGTGCCGTGACCCAACGACTCCATGCGCACTTGCAGCGTGGTGGGCTTGCGGTGATTGTGACCCATCAAGAAGTCGAGCTTCCTGCCGAACGGGTACACCGTTTGAGGCTGACTGGATGAGTCGCTCCAGTATGTGGGAGGCCGTAGGCGGAATCGTCCGTCGTGATCTTCTTCTGGCCATGCGCCGCCGGTCGGACGCGGCGATGTCGGTCTTCTTTTTAGTCATTGTGGTCAGCCTCTTTCCTTTAGGTGTTGGACCGGAGCCGGCGGTGCTGCGGACGATTGGCCCGGGGGTCTTGTGGGTCGCGGCCTTGTTGGCCTGTCTGTTGTCCTTAGCCCGTGTGTTTACGGCGGACTATGTCGATGGGACCCTGGAGCAGATGGTGCTAGTACCGCAGCCCTTGGCGGTCCTGGTGGTTGGAAAGGTGTTCGCGCATTGGGTAATCTCCGGACTCCCCATCGTATTGCTGTCACCGTTACTCGGCCTCCAGTTTGGTTTGAGCGGGGAATCGCTGGGGGTGCTCGTGATGTCGCTCTTGCTTGGGACGCCCACGTTGAGTATGATTGGTACGATCGGCGCCGCGTTAGTTCTTGGCGTTCGGGGGAGTGGTCTACTGGTTGCCCTCCTGGTGCTTCCACTCTACGTTCCAGTATTGATTTTTGGGGCCGGCGCCGTAACCAGCAGCATGGTCGGGATCGGCGGAGAAGCGAATCTGTCACTACTCGGGGCTTGCCTGGTGCTGTCGCTCTTTCTAGCACCATGGGCCACGGCGGCCGCGTTGCGTATCGCGTTGGAGTAAAGCAGTTTCTATGAGCACCGGCATCAACTGGACCAAATATTCCTCTCCGCAAGCTTTTTATCCCTTGGCGGGACGACTCATCCCGTGGTTCGCGTGTGTGGCGGTGGCCCTGATAGGTGTCGGGCTGTACATGGGATTTTTCGTTGCGCCGACAGATTTTCAGCAGGGTGAGGCGTATCGGATTATCTTCGTCCATGTTCCAGCCGCTTGGATGTCGATGTTCTTGTATGTGGTCATGGCGGTCTGGGCTGGAATTGGGTTAGGGCTCAATGCTCGACTGTCCTTTATGATGGCTCAAGCGATCGCCCCTACTGGTGCGATGTTTACGTTTCTGGCGTTATTGACGGGAGCCATGTGGGGGAAGCCGACATGGGGTGCCTGGTGGGTATGGGATGCCAGGTTGACATCGGAACTCATCTTATTGTTCCAGTACGCGGGCGTCATGCTCTTACGGACATCGATCGATGACATGCGTCGGGCGGATCGTTCCAGCGCAGTGTTTGCGTTGGTTGGCGTCGTCAATGTTCCGATTATCTATTTTTCCGTCCAATGGTGGAATACGTTGCATCAAGGCGCCTCAGTCAGCATGTCAACGGGGTCGAAAATGGCGGCGACAATGCTTATCGCCATGTTGCTCATGACCTTGGCCTTCTGGCTGTATAGCGTGGCGGTCATTCTGTCTCGGGTGCGATGTATCATGGTCGAACGGGAATCGTTACCGGTCTGGGAAGAAGAACCGACCGTGATTCAGAAGGTGGCGGAGGTTCGCTGATGCAGTGGGAAAGCGCATCTGAATTTTTCGCGATGGGTGGCTATGGGCTCTATGTCTGGACCTCGTTTGTGGTCACGGCGCTGTGCATGGTGTGGGAGGTGCTGGCTCTGTGGCGTCGACGGGCTGCGGCGCGTGCTGAACACCGCGCGATGTTGCTAGGAGGCAGTAATGAAACCGCGGCATAAACGCTTTGTCTTTATCGGGATGGGACTGCTCACCTTGGGGGTTGCGACGGTGCTGGTCTTGAATGCGTTTCAGAGCAATCTCGTGTTCTTTTTCACTCCCACTCAGGTCGCGAGCGGAGAAGTCCCTCAGGGGAAGAGCTTCCGGATCGGCGGAATGGTCGAAGACGGGAGCCTCGTCCGTGAGAACGACGGGCTCACGGTTCGGTTCTCCGTCACGGACACGGCGAAGAGCGTACCGGTGACGTACAAGGGAATTCTCCCGGACCTCTTCAAAGAAGGGAAGGGAGCCGTGGCGCAGGGCCAGTTGGGCGCCGATGGCACATTTATCGCCAGTGAAGTGTTGGCGAAGCACGATGAAAACTACATGCCGCCGGAAGCGGCAGAGGCACTAGCCAAAGCCAAGGCCTCCGGGGCCCAACAAAGCAAGTCGCTCGTTGTTCCTCAAGGTAAGAAAGAGTCATTATGATCCCTGAAATCGGTCATTTCGCCTTGATCCTGGCACTCTGCGTCGCTGTGGTGCAGGGAAGTCTGCCCATCTACGGTGCCGCGGTCGGAAATTCAGCACTGATGGCGATTGCCAAGCCGGCGGCACGCGCTCAATTTTTGTTGGTCCTCATCGCCTTTTGCAGCCTCGGTTACGCATTTGCCGACAAAGATTTTTCCGTCTTGTATGTCGCGGCTACGTCGAATTCGCAGCTACCGCTGCATTATCGGTTGGCGGCGATTTGGGGTGCTCATGAAGGGTCACTCCTCCTGTGGACCTTTATCCTGACCTTGTGGATGTTTGCGGTCACGCTGTTCTCGAAGCATCTTCCCGAAACAATGCGCTCACGTATTCTTGGTGTGATGGGTCTTGTGAGCGTGGGCTTTCTCCTGTTCATGTTGACGGTGTCGAACCCGTTTGAACGTCTGATTCCGGCAGCTCCCGATGGGCGCGACCTGAATCCTCTCTTGCAAGATCCAGGTATGGTGATCCATCCACCGATGCTGTACATGGGGTATGTGGGCTTCTCGGTCGCGTTTGCGTTTGCGATTGCTGCGCTGTTGGGTGGCAATCTCGACGCAGCATGGGCCCGCTGGTCTCGCCCGTGGACGACCGTCGCCTGGTGTTTCTTGACCGTCGGCATTGCCATGGGAAGCGGGTGGGCCTATTACGAATTGGGATGGGGTGGATGGTGGTTCTGGGATCCGGTAGAGAACGCATCGTTTATGCCGTGGTTAGCGGGAACGGCGTTGGTGCATTCACTAGCCGTGACCGACAAGCGAGGCGGATTCAAGGTCTGGACGGTGTTGCTTGCGATCATGGCGTTTTCCTTAAGTCTGCTTGGGACATTTCTCGTCCGCTCCGGTGTCTTGACGTCGGTGCATGCCTTCGCCACTGATCCCAAACGAGGTCTCTTTATCCTCGTGTTCTTGGCCGTGGTCATTGGAGGATCGTTGGCCTTGTATGCCTGGCGAGCTCCACGGGTAGGATTGGGGGGTAGTTTTGCGATGGTGTCGAGAGAAGGGATGCTCTTGGCCAACAACGTGCTGTTGGTTGCTGCGATGGGATCGGTATTGTTGGGTACGCTGTATCCTTTATTTCTGGACGCGCTGGATCTGGGTAAGATTTCCGTCGGACCTCCGTATTTCGACTCCGTCTTTGCCCCGTTGATGGCACCGGCCATTTTTCTTATGGGGATTGGCCCGTTCGCTCAATGGAAGAAGGCCGAATTGCCAGAATTGGCAAAGCGGCTAAAGTGGGCCTTTGGGGTGAGCGTGGTGACGGCGCTGGTACTTCCGTTAGTCATGGGCAAGTGGACTCCATTACTGAGCCTTGGACTGTTGCTGGCGATCTGGATTGTGACCACGGCTTTTGTCGGTTTGCGCGAACGACTCGCTCATACTGACGGTCCGAGTCTCTCGGGTCGCTTCGCTGCCGTGCCTCGATCGTACTGGGGCATGCTTGTAGCGCACTGCGGCATTGCCGTGTTTATTGTCGGGGTCACGATGGTGAAGGGGTTTGAATCGGAACAAGATGTTCGGATGAATGTCGGAGAGACCGCCACGATTGGCGGCTATACATTCCGATTTGACGGAACCCAAGACGTCGTTGGGCCAAATTATACGGCCGCTCGCGGGACCTTTCATGTGAGTTGGGACGGTCGTGAAACGACCATTCTGTATCCGGAGAAACGGCGGTACCCGGTTCAGAATCAAATCATGACCGAGGCCGCAATCGATCCCGGATTATTGCGCGACTTGTACGTGTCTCTTGGTGAGCCTCTCGAAGATGGGGCGTGGAGTGTGCGGCTCTATCACAAACCGTTTGTGGATTGGATTTGGGGCGGGTGTTTCATTATGGCGCTGGGCGGCGTGTTGGCCGTCAGTGATCGCCGGTATCGACTTGCATGGCGCAAGCAAGAACCCGCTGTGGTTCCGTCTGCTCGAACGGTTAGGCGAAAAGTGGCATGAATCGGTTTCTCCTGCCGCTGTCTATTTTTGTAGTGGTGGTCGTCTTTCTGGGCGTTGGGCTCACACTCAACCCGCGTGAAATTCCATCTCCGTTGGTTGGAAAAGCTGCGCCAGAATTCTCTCAACCTCAACTATACGATCAAGAAAAAATATTCTCGCCGGCCGATCTGAAGGGAAAGGTCTGGCTGCTCAATTTCTGGGCTTCGTGGTGTAGCGGTTGTAAGACAGAACACCCGGTGTTGATGGACCTGGCTAAGTCGGGAGAGGTCCCGATCTTTGGGATGGACTACAAGGATCAGCGGGAGGAAGCATTAACCTGGTTGCAGCGATGGGGTAACCCGTATCCGGTGGTCGGCGTGGATGAGGCGGGACGAGTTGGGATCAACTATGGGGTCTACGGAGTCCCGGAGACCTATGTCATCGACAAGCAAGGTGTGATTCGTTATAAACAGATCGGGCCGTTGGATCCTGACACAGTCGAGAAAAAGATTCTTCCTCTTGTGAAGCAACTTGAATCACAATGACCTGGTTAGCGCTCCTCATAGTGCTTGTATCTGGGCCAGCTTGGGCCGGAGAGGCCAGGCCGTTAGGTGAGGACCCTGCCGTTGAAGCTCGACTGAAGCATCTCGCCATCGAACTTCGATGTTTAGTCTGTCAGAATCAAACCTTAGCGGATTCCAATGCCCCGCTGGCCGAAGACCTCCGTCGCGAAGTCCGGGAAATGATCGTCAAGAATATGAGTGATAAGGAGATCATCGATTTTCTTGTGGAGCGCTACGGCGATTTCGTCCTATATCGGCCGCCGCTGAAGGCGTCGACGACATTGCTTTGGGTGGGGCCGTTTGTCCTGTTGATAGTGGGTGCAACGGTGCTGGTCATTACGCTACGGCGTCGAGCGCGCAAAGTCGTCGATGCGCCAGTCACGGACGAAGAGCATCGACGGGTCGAACAACTTTTGGCACAAGGAGGCAAACGCTCATGACCGTAACATTTTGGTCGATCGTATCGGCCATGACCGTGTTCATCCTCGGGCTTTTGTTGAGGCCGTTATTGAAACGCGAATCGACTGTCATGGTTGAGCAGGAGAAAACGTTGCCGGTGTATCGACAACAGTTTTCTGAACTCGAACAAGATCGGGTCAACGGGTTATTGACGGAAGAGCAGTATTTGGTGGCGCGGAGCGAGCTGGAGCGGCGTGTATTAGAAGAGACAGATGCAGAAGAAGCTCCAACTCCAGCTACAGGAGTACTCGCGAATCTCAGGTTCGTTGCGCTTTCTTTGGGGATGATCATTCCAGCCGTCAGTGGAGTGCTCTATTGGACATTGGGCAATCCTGCTGCGATGACACATCCGGTGGTATCTTCCGTAGCCTCTCAAGGCGGAGGAGGAGAGGATTCGCAGATGGCCGACAGCCTCAACGTGTTAATCGATCAGTTGAGGAAGAAGCTCGAGCAGAATCCCAATGATGCAGTAGGGTGGGGGCTTTTAGCACGATCGTATATGGCGATGGAGCGGTATGCTGATGCGGTTCCAATTTTTGAGAAGGCGACGAAACTCGACCCTGACAATGCGAGTCTGTTTGCAGACTATGCGGATGCCCTCGGAGTTCACCAAGGGCGTAAGTTGGATGGAAGACCAGAAACGTTGATTCAAAAGGCGTTGAAGCTCGATCCGCACAATGTGAAGGCACTCATGCTGTCGGGGACGATCGCGTACAACCGAAAAGATTTTGCCCGTGCTGCTAAGGAGTGGGAAGACGCGCACGCCTATCTTCCTTCCGACGACCAGGAGTCGTCCGATCAGCTGAAGGCGAGTATTGCCGAAGCCAAACGGCGCCTGGGTGGTGGTCCTAGCATGAACATGTTGGTTGCGAATCCGCCGATGGAGGCGGCCAAGCCTGCCAAGCCGGCGGCCCAACTAGGACAGTCTCGTGCAATCACTGGGAAAGTGGTGTTGGGGCCGAATTTTGCCGGTAAAGGAACACTCCCGGACACCTTATTCGTATTTGCGAAGGATGTCGCTGGCCCGCCAATGCCGGTGTCGATCGTGCGGGCGTCAAAAAATGACTTGCCATTTACTTTCCGGCTGGATGATTCCACCAGTCCCATGCCGTCACGCAAGCTATCCGACATCGACACGGTTGTCATTGTTGCGCGACTTTCGAAGTCTGGAAAAGCCATGGCAGAAAGTGGCGATCTCGAAGGCATGAGTCAACCGATCAAGCCGGGGACAGAAAACATTACTATCGTCATCGATCGGCAGCGACCGTAACGAGTTTGCGCGTGCGGAATCGATTAAAGTTAAGAAGCGGTTTTAGGATGTCGTTCTCAGCAACATCCGTACAAATTCTCTTGACACTCTTAGAACCCTAAGCTATATTTTCGCGCCGCCAAGGTGAAAATTTTTGTCTATGAACGTGAGTAAGGATCAAGTGGTAGATCGTGGGTTTTATTTGAAGGACAGTGCGCACTGCCCATCAAACGGAAGGAGCATTACTGTGACCGTTAAGCATTTGGTGAAGTATGCGATGGTAGTCTGCGGCATGTTGCTGGCCGCGCCAGTGCAGGCGGATTTCCCCTCCGTTCCAAAGGAGACGTACGAGGCGCTAAAGATTGATCGCTCGGCCTCCCCCAAGGAACTCTATGAAGCATTGCTCAAGCGGTATCTCGATCCGGAGCAGGGTGTGGGGAAGGGGAAATATGGGGAATACTGGCAGCCAGTGTCGTTTAGCAAATATTTTGATCCTCATACGTTCTACAAGCCACCGCAAGCCGTGAAGGAAGTCGCCAGCCGGCAGGAGTGCGTGAAGTGCCACACCGATGAATCTCCAGGGTGGGTGGTGGCATGGAAGAAAAGCACCCATGCCAATCTTGATAAGATTCGCAAGCTGAGCCCGAAGGATCCAACCTATTACAAGAAGGCCAAGCTTGAGGCGGTCGAAGACAATCTTCGATCGATAGGGAAATTAGGTAAGGGCGAGAAGCTGAAAGAAGTGGGCTGTATCGACTGCCACTTCGACATCAATACCAAACAAAAGGCTGATCACCGTAAAGATATTAGGCTCGCAACGGCGGATACCTGCGGCACCTGCCACTTGCAGGAGTTTGCAGAGAGAGAATCCGAGCGTGATACCATTACCTGGCCTAAAGATCAGTGGCCAAAGGGCCGACCGTCACACGCGTTGGACTACAAGGCCAACGTGGAAGTTGAAGTGTATGCGGGGATGTCGCAGCGAGAAATTGCCGATGGGTGCACGGGCTGCCACGTCAACCAGAACAAGTGTGATACTTGTCATGCGAGGCATGATTTTTCAGTTGCAGAATCACGAAAGCCGGAAGTCTGTGCGCAGTGCCATAGCGGTGCAGACCATAACAACTGGGAGGCCTATAATCTCTCGAAGCATGGCTTGAAGTACCAGCGAGATAAAGAACATTGGAACTTCAACGTTCCAATTAAAGAGGCGATGAAAAATGGGGCAGAAACGGCACCCACGTGTCAATACTGCCACATGGAGTATCAAGGGAAAATTACCCATAACGTCGTACGCAAAGTTCGTTGGGCCAACTACCCATTTGTGCCGGGTATCCGTGAAAACATCAAGACCGAGTGGGCAGACAAGCGCAATGACGCATGGGTGAAGACGTGTACGAATTGCCACTCTGAAACCTATGCCCGGGCTTGGATGGAATTCATGGACAATGGAACGTTTTCAGGCCTCGACAAATATGATGAAGCGCATCATGTTGTAGAAGAGCAGTACAAGTCAGGCCTTTTGACCGGGCAGAAAACAAATCGTCCGACGCCCCCGGCGCCGGTTCAGGAAGGATTTGAGCAATTCTTCCAGATTTATTGGTCGAAGGGGAACAATCCCGCCGCCAATGAGTTGAAGCTCTTTGAAATGGCCGAAGACCACCTGGTTCAGCTGCACGTGAGCTTGGCGCACCAGTACTGGGGCTATACGTACACAGTGGGTTGGGCGGCCATGAATCGCGCCTACGTGGAGATCATGGATGACGATACGCGTCTGAAGGAGAAGCTTGAATTACAGGCGCGAGTCGCAAAGCTTGAAGGTCAGATGAAGCATAGTCTGCTTGATTTAGACAGTGACACGGGCAAGATCTCACTTGGTTCTATCGGGGGTGGGATGATGCTTGCCGGGACTCTCGCGATTGCTGGTTGGCGGAGGAGCGGAAGGAAGGATCGTTGATCTCTGCTCCGTCCCTGAGCGCACCAGTGTCGAATCAATCAGGGGCTAAGATCCTCCCGTCACTAGGTATTATCCTGGTGGCGGGAGGTCTTTTTCTGATTGGTTGGTTTCTCTATCTGTGGTTTAAACCGCTTCCTCCCCCGTATACGTATCAACTTATTGAAGAAGGTGGGGTTGCAAAGTTCTCCAATCTTCAATTGGAGGCTTGGCCCGATTTAAAGATAAGTAAGTACGAGCTTCGTGTTCCCTCCCTTGATAAGCCAGTCGCTGTCGCCTATCGAGCGAACGATCAAAACGGTCCTCCGATTCTCCTCAGCTTGGAGAATCTTGTTTCGGAGCCGATTGGGGCGATGTCTGTCAATCTCTCTGAACTGCTACCCCTCGCGACTGATATTTCGAAGCATGTGCCTAAAGAAGCTGTGATACTGGCGTGGTGGGACACCTCAAGGCAGCTGAGACTGTTGTCCGGTTGCGATACACTCTTCACGTCCTACCTTGGGAAACCACTTATTGTGCCTTCGTACTGGAAAGATCGTTCCGAGCTAATTGATGAATACGAACATCAATTTTGGGGTGCGAGTGAATCCTCAGAGGAACATCGGAAATTTGAAATCTTTGCGGATGCACTCTCCTCGGAAGCACCTAAAGGTGTCAAGATGCTTAGGGAGCTTGTAGGCTCACGTGAGGCTTATGTTATTGTTCATCCAGCGGATCTTTATAAGGCTGCTCTTATGCGACCAGACAAAATCGATATAGCTTTTAAGGATTTCCCCTTAACCGGTAATGTTCATGGCCTTGCTGGGCAGGTGAAAGCGTGGATGAAAGAGAATGGTTATAATACCTATACACTTCAATCACTCTCTGAGACGACGGTGCGCGCCTACTTCCTCAATGAAAGTAAGACTGGTAAAGTTTTGCTGGCTCACATGCTTCCCCTCATGAACTCTACACCGGTGGATTTCCAAGCTTTGCAGGTTGTCCACAAGCAAGGTGGATATTGGGTTTTTAAAATCCCATCCGCGTAGTCCTTCCAAGCTATACCCTTGGATTCACAATTATGAGGGTAGCAGTAGTGAGTTTTTCCATGGTAAACTATCTCCACTTCGGGTGGTGAGAACGTGCAAGATAAGCAACTCACCCATTTTATAGTAGACATGCAAGAAAATCAGTAGACATTCTTTATACACTTATCGGAAAGGAGATGCCGTGACTCAACGAATTCTGTTCGCTTTCGCCGCTGCGGCGGTCTTTCTAGCAGTCGCTGGAACAGCTTCAGCTGAAGGAACGTTCGAAGGCCGGAAGAAATGCTACAACTGCCATAAAGGAGAAGGTGAGTCCTGGGACAAGACTGGCCATGGGAAGGCGATGGAATCGCTGAAACCGAACACGAGGAAAGAAGCCAAGCTGAAAGCCAAGCTTGACCCTAAAAAGGATTACACCAAAGATAAGGATTGCGTTGGATGCCACGTCGATGGATTTGGTGAAGAGGGTGGCTACGTGATTGAGGAGCCTGAAAAATTTCTGACGGGTGTGGGTTGCGAGTCCTGCCACGGCGCTGGTAGCGCCTATCGAAAGATCCATCGAAAGGCCGGTGAGGCTTTTGAGAAATCAAAGAAGACGATGGAACGAGAAAAGCTTGTTGAAGCTGGACAAGAATTTGAATTTCAAGAGAAGTGCAATGTATGCCATTTGAACTATGAAGGGTCAGGATGGAAGGGTGTGAAAAAACCCTATACTCCCTTCACGCCTAAAGTCGACAAGAAGTACGCATTTGATTTTGAAAAGTCCGTGCGCAACGATAAGGCGATGCACGAGCATTTCAAGCTTGAAGGAACATTCACGGGCCCACCCATACCGAAGTTCCATGAGGAGTTCCAAAAGACAGCCAAGCCCGCAGTGAAGGCTGACAAGGATGGGGAAGACTAGAAATGAACAAGAAGATAGGGACGTTAGCCGCGGGTGCTGCCATCGGGATCGGCTTGATCACCGTTGTCTTTGGTGGTGAGGCAGCGATTTCTCGAACTGAATTCTGCATAAGTTGCCATTCTGAAATCTACCCTTATGAAGAGTTAAAAAAGTCTTCGCATTGGGGTGCGCTGGGTATGGATCCTGGTTGTAAGGATTGCCATGTTCCACAAGGATTATCAAACTTCCACAAAGCTGTTTATACGCATGTGGTAGACGGAGTGCCTTTTCTCATTAAAGAATTTACCACCGACTATTCAACCGTTGAAAAGTTCAATGAGCATCGACCAGAGGCAGCCTATAGAGCTAGGATGAAACTTAAAGAATGGGACAGCCTTACCTGTCGGGAATGTCACAAGAATACCAAGCCGCCGGGGGCTTCAGCGAAAGCCGCCCATGCAAAGATGCAGAGCGAAGGGGCAACGTGTATCGATTGCCATCAAAATCTGGTCCATAAGAAGGTTCCAGAAAATGACCTCAACGCGAGCCTCGCTCAAGGACGTTCGGTATTGAAAGAAGTCAAAAAGAAGTCGGACGACGATGAGGATGATAACGATTAAAAATTAAAGAACATCCAATCGTACTGCCTAGACGGCGCGAGGAACAGGGCTGGGCCTGTATCACATGGGCTCAGCCCTGTGTACGTCTGCAGGAAAGGAAGTGAGCGGATAAGACAATCAGATTCCTCTAGGAAGGGGTCTGTTACTAATTCGGTTCTGCATTGGGCCCATACAGACGAGCTGAGTTGTTCTCTTCCATTCCAATTTCTGTGCTGCGCCTGTTAAGTTTTGCCCGCCATCGATATGAAAGACTAGGACAGTTCGCAAGCTCACATGCGGCATCTATATCCTTCTTCTGATGGTGCATAATGAGATTGGCTGCTGCGATTGTCCATTGTGGATACGCACGGTCGACAAGTACAAACTGGTCCTCGGGTTTGACGAAACCCTCACGTAGAACGCGCAAGTACCAGCCAGTACGGCCAGTTTCCTGGAACTGCATAGCCAGGTCCTTTACATCCCATCGACGAGAGAGCTTCCAGCAGGGCTGCCGAGGTTGTGAGACTTGAAGGAGCGAATCACCGACCTCAAATGTATCCCCGATACATACGTCATTTTCTAATAGACCATTAGTCGTAAAGTTTTCACCGAATGCTCCTGATGGAAGGTTCTTCAAAGGTAGGGTTTGCGCCCAATAGGCATAGTGCTCGATGGGGTAGACATTGACGGCTTTGTCCAGCCCACCATGATTCTGAAGGTCTGCCTGTGCGTCTCCATCTAGGTTGAGCTTGCCAAGCCAAACTGGGTTGGTAACCGGTAGTTTGAAGAAGCCAGTGGTCCAGGGCTGACCGGATAAAGTCCTTGTATGATTGGGTTCGATGACGCGTGGGAGGCCAACTTGGAGAGATACAATGCGGCCTAAAGATTTAGTATTCAAGAAATTGTCCTGAGTGGCTTAGTAGGTGCTCGAATGACGACTGACTCCAGACCATCGTGGAGAAAGATCTCATCTAAAGCAATCAATACCTAGTGATGGCGATGATGAAACGATGCTCTTCAGTCCCGTATGTAACATGAAATTGGTAAATTATCTGTCCGAAGACTAAACAGAGCCGTACAGAAATCTGACATACAAACGTTGTCCTGCTCGCAAGGCAGGACCAGCGCCACCGATAGCAACAGCATCAACTAGACAATACCAGGCTCCGACACCACTCGGCGGGTTACCCTGTGGCCAGCCGAGAAGGGGGTCGGTGGCTGCCCAGTTCCAAGCACCCACAGCGGTTCCGAGTAACTCAAGCCAAGTTGTAATAAAAAAGGCAGCCACGTAGACCATCGGTGAACGGCCAATGATCAGCCAGACTAAAAATATACCAAAGAGTAATGCCCCCACCGCATCTCCACGATCCGGGTACCCACTGATTCCCCAAAGAGACCATGTGCCCCAAACTCCAATGACGAACAGTGCGATCTTCTTTGGATGACGCACAAATAGGCCTGAGCGTGCGAGAGCAACGGCGGTGAGGTACACCATTCCATGTCCTGGAGGGACATAGGCAGGAACATTTTCAAAACGATAGGTGTACCCTCCCATATAAATAGAGGCAAAATGTTCACCGACGGTCGCAAATATGACTGCGATGGCTACTTGAACTTTGGTTTCTTTGGTCTCTCCGAACAAAAGACAACCGAGAAAAAGCCAAGCAAGTCCTCCTAAAAGTTGTTGCCGGTCAGTTGAGGCGCTAATTTCAAAAAGTGAACTAATACCAACACACAAGAAGGTCAATGCAGCTATGAGGTAATCGCGTGTCCTGTGTCCGCCGCCGTCCTCAGCATCCGGAAAATGGCGGAGAGCAGTTCGCTCAAAAGCACTAAGCCAAGATGCAGAAGAAGATGTGGGAGAGGGGGCACTCATCAGGTCCATCACGAATACTTCAAAACTTCTCCTGCTGGAATACTGGGAACAGGGGAGTGAGTATCGAGAGCAGGAAAAACCATAGCGATAGGGGTATCATACAGAACTGTCGCCAAATCGGCAATATAGATGGGCTAAGGCCTTTATACTGACGATTGGGTGTCAGAGAAAATGATTGGGGAAGGGGAAGAAAGAAAAGCGCCGATCTGTCTTGCCATCTTGCGATGGGGACAGATCGGCGCTTTGAGCTAGAACTGGACTACTTAGGTTCCCAAGCGTGTAAAGACTGGCAGAACAGGTGCCCAGACCGGATTGATGAGTCGTTCACCTGAATCAGTCCAGGACATCACCAATCCTGCGAAGCGCTGATCCGGATCGTGGAGAATATCCACCAACCGCTGCACCTCCCACAGGACATCCTTCGATTCAATGTTGATATCAACCGTCTGTCCTGGCAGAATCGCCCCTTCCTTGTCCATCGTCAAACCAGCAGCAGCCACGAGCTCGGCTGGATAATTAGGGTCAAGTTTAGCTGCCCCGGCTGCGTTGGTAAAGCGAATACCAGCCGTTGTAAACTCCCCAATCGTTACCGGCTCTGTGCCGTTATTGGTTGCATGGAGAACCATACGAAGCGCACGGCCAGGTACATCGTACTCGGCATGGGTCACCTCTACCACGAACGGATTCGGCTTGATCGGTAGTGGCTTGATCTTGGCCTCACCGGCCTGGAGAGGTACTGAGACAGGGTGCCGCGCATCTGCGGCCAAATACCCGACAGTGACCACAACCAGCACGAAGACCAACATGGCTGCTCCGAACTTCCGATCGATCGGGTCAAGCAGAATCTCGTCTCCATAGGCTGCAAGGACACGAGCTCTGACCAGGTACATGGGACGAATCATGTACCATCCCACCCAAAGAATAGCCACGGCTGCCCAGAACAGGTGCCACATGATGCCCGTGGCCGTGCCCATTGTTTCTGAGTCAAATGTTTCACCGGTCAGCGTCTTAATCGGATTAGTAAAGTCGGAGTAATTACCGGTGATGTCCATCCATCCACCGGGCCCGGCAATTGGACCGGCGTCCTTAACCGCGAACATGGGGTGGAGGTGATGATGGCCGGGGAGTCTGGCCTTTAGTGTGACGACGTATTCATAGTCACGACCAATTTCCATTGGTCCCGAGACGAACATCGGTGTTCCGTTCACTTTCGAGCTGAGTCGCAGGAAAACTGAGCTTGGGCTGCCGACGTTGATGAAGGTCCGGTTCGGTTTTACAACCGCCCGAGGCCAGTCCTCTGACAAATGAAACTTGCCTTTCAGCTCAGTTACCTCATTGATCGCGGTCGACTTCCCAACCCATTGCGTATCGTACCAATTTACCGTACGCATCCGGAGGAATGGTTCCTGCGAACGCTCTCCGTGAGCGAAAGCAGGTGTGGTGTCAAACCCTGGCGTCAGGGCCAGTGTCGCCACCCCGCAGAATCCCAATACGAGGTGTTTGAAGAGGTGTTTAGCGTTCATGCTTTCCCCCCAGAGAGTTTTGCCTTATCACTATGTGCGAGCGTCGCGTAGGCGAACACGTCGTACACTTTTGTCGTTCTATCCCTGTCATCCGTCAGGTAGAAGTAGGAAGTGCAGAAGAACTTTCCGAACTGCCACCAGAGGATGTACATCAACGATGATGCGAATGCGGCAAAGAAGGAGGAAATCATGGTGCTGTGACCACCGAAGGTGCGCAGCGAGCCAACCTCGATCATTCGGATGTATTCTGGGGTACCGGTACGAATATACGCGAAGCCCATATAGTCTGCCCATGAGAGCAGCGTGCCATCCACGACGAGTGGGGTATGGCTATAGGCAAAGATGGCCCAGTTGGTCGGATAAAACAGAATAGCAAACATCCAGGCTCCGATGACTGCTGTTAGCGTCCAGTTTCTGGTCAGCAACAGTACGCAGTCCAGTACGATCGCACTGGGAAGTAGCGTAGATGGCATGACAAAGTTGACTGGGTAGTTGGACCACCACCACCAAGCAGCCCAGATGGTCACCCACTTCCCGGCAAGAAGTGCCAGAATACAGATGGTTGCTCCGAATGGCTGCCTGTAGTTCACCCAGTTGTAGTACTGGAGCGCAGCGCAGAACGTAATAGCGGTGATTGGGGTTACAATCGGCCACCACTGACGGTCCTTCCAGTCAATCCAGAAGTCCCAGTCTCCTGCGAGGAGATCGAAGTGCATGTGAAACGTTCCGACGATTGTGACAAACAAGATCGGAATAAAGTAAATGTAGTCGATGTGCCTGGACATTGCGACGCCTTCAGGCGGCAATTTCGCGGCCTTAATAATCTCATCGGTTCTAAACATAACTGACATCCTCCGTCATTGCAGCCGGTCCGAAGGTGGCCCGGCGCGCTGCACTCGTTGCGCCAACGCCACCTTTGAATGCCGACCTATTAGTTAGTTGGACGACTCACCCTGACTTCTAGTAGCCGGACTTGGCGTCTGAGCCCACCTGGCTGGGGAACGGATCCAGGATGCTCTTGGGTGCATTGTTCCAGATTACGTCCGCCAGGTTCGACATGCGGCTCACGATCTGCGCCGCCACGCCGCCGGCCGCCCCGAACAACCCGCACCAGCCCAACGTCACAAAGCCCCAGTGCAACGGCGCCGAGAACAGCTCATCGACA
>JBGSIO010000077.1:0-6885 GCA_041742455.1 Nitrospira sp.
GGCCCCGCGCCGACGATGATCACATCGCTCTCAATGAGCTGATCAAACTCTTTATAGTATTCCCGGGCGATCTGCCGGGTGATATCTCTTTCCCGTAACGGTGCTGGTCGTGGTTTGGACATAAGGGACTCCTACCGGTAAATCTCGGAGCCGGTCTTCTTAAACTCTTCGGATTTCTCTTTCATGCCGATTTGAATTGCCTGCTGTTCGTCTACTTGGAGTTGCGCGGCGTACTCTCGAACGTCCTGCGTGATTTTCATGGAACAAAAATGAGGACCGCACATAGAACAGAAATGTGAGACTTTAGCCGCGTTATCCGGCAGTGTTTCGTCATGGAACTGCTGTGCGGTTTCCGGATCGAGCGAGAGATTGAACTGGTCTTCCCATCGGAATTCGAATCGCGCTTTCGACAGCGCATTATCTCGGGCTTGGGCGCCAGGATGACCTTTGGCGAGGTCAGCTGCGTGGGCCGCGATTTTATAGGTAATGACGCCGGTCTTGACGTCATCGCGAGTCGGCAATCCCAAATGCTCCTTGGGGGTGACGTAACAGAGCATGGCGCAGCCGTACCAGCCGATCATCGCAGCACCGATGCCGGACGTAATGTGGTCGTAGCCGGGAGCAATGTCGGTCGTCAGCGGGCCAAGTGTGTAAAATGGGGCTTCGTGACAGGTCTGGAGCTGCTTTTCCATGTTGGCCTGAATCATATGCATCGGGACATGGCCGGGACCTTCAATCATCACCTGTACATCATGCCGCCAGGCAATCTTCGTCAGCTCGCCTAAAGTGTCGAGCTCGGCAAACTGCGCGTCGTCGTTAGCATCAGCGATTGATCCTGGCCGGAGCCCGTCCCCCAGGCTGAAGGCGACGTCGTAGGCCTTCATGATCTCACAGATTTCTTCAAAGTGCGTGTACGCGAAGTTTTCCTGATGGTGGGCAAGGCACCATTTTGCGTGGATCGAACCACCGCGCGAAACAATTCCGGTCATGCGTTTGGCCGTCATCGGCACGTAGGCCAAGCGCACGCCGGCGTGAATCGTGAAATAGTCGACGCCCTGTTCCGCCTGCTCGATCAGCGTGTCACGGAAAATTTCCCACGTGAGATCTTCCGCTTTACCGTTCACTTTTTCGAGTGCTTGATAAATCGGTACGGTTCCGATCGGCACCGGTGAATTGCGGATGATCCATTCACGGGTTTCGTGAATGTTTTTGCCGGTCGATAAGTCCATGACGGTATCGGCACCCCAGCGCGTTGACCAGATCATCTTCTCAACTTCTTCTTCGATGGATGAAGCGACGGCGGAATTGCCGATGTTGGAGTTGATCTTCACGAGAAAGTTCCGGCCGATGATCATTGGCTCGCTTTCCGGATGGTTGATGTTCGAGGGGATGATTGCGCGGCCGCGAGCTACCTCGTCTCGGACGAACTCTGGCGTGATCGCTTGAGGAATGGAGGCACCCCAGGCAAATCCCGGATGCTGTTTTACACCGCCACCCCGGGTATTCTGGTTGCTTATTTGACCTGCAGTCTCACGGGACTGGTTTTCACGAATCGCGATGAATTCCATTTCCGGAGTGATGATCCCTTTGCGGGCGTAATGAAGTTGGGTGACGTTTCTCCCTGCTTTTGCACGCAAGGGCTTGCGGATGTGCTGAAACCGCAGTTCAGTCAGCTTCGGGTCTGCTGCGCGCATTCGACCGTAGGCAGAGCTGACTTCCGGAAGTTCCTCGACATCTTGTCGGCTGGTGACCCAGGTGCGTCGCAGTGGTTCGAGTCCCTGGCGGATTTCGATCGGGATAGAGGAGTCTGTGTAAGGACCCGACGTGTCGTAGACAATCACGGGGTCGTTACTCGATTGCGTGCCATTCGTTTCTTTTGTCGAATTCAGACTGATTTCCCGCATCGGGACACGAACGCCAGGATGTACGCCATCTACATAAATCTTACGCGATGCGGGAAACGGCGTGGTGGTCAGCGGAACAGACGAGGTGACCACTCCGTTTCCGTTGCCGGATCCGTGTGTATGTGTCTGGATACTCATAGTGAGATCCTTTCGTAGTTGGCAGAAAAGCCTGCAACCGCCGGCTCTTGCCAATAAAAAAGCCGCCTTCCCAGAAGCCAGGAACGCGGCTGACTCTTCATAGGGTCCGCTGTCGTCCAACTTCCCTACGCTGGTATTACCCAGGTCAGGTTGTGAGGGTCGTCCGATCATTCGGACTCTCAGCCCAAGGCTCCCCTAGCGATTGTTGATGATCGTAGTACTCCAAGGCGTCGAAGTCAATCGGCTATTAGACCCAGCATGCCTACTATCCTTTCGGGACTCTAACTAGGACTTTTCCGCACGAGCCAATTCATTGATTGTGAGGGGAGGCTATCGTAGAATGACTTTTCTTATTCTGGGGAGGATCTGTGTCAGCTACTGTGACAGTATTGAAGCCAATTGACGAGTACCAGGCGTTGGCGCCGGAAGCATTGTATCGCCGAATCGTTGCGGCCAAGCAAGTGCTGGGCGAGCGAGCCATGATCCTGGGCCACAATTATCAGCGAGATGAGGTCATTCAGCACGCCGACTTTCGTGGCGACTCGCTCTTGTTGGCCAAACTAGCCGCCGAGCGGTCCGAACGGCCCCACATTGTTTTTTGCGGCGTGCACTTCATGGCTGAGACGGCGGATATCCTCAGCCGTTCTCAGCAAACGGTCATTCTGCCAGACATGGCGGCTGGCTGCTCGATGGCCGATATGGCTGCGATCGAGCAAGTCGATCAATGCTGGGAAGCCTTAGGACGTGTGGTGCCGGTGGAAGAGACCGTGATGCCGGCGGTGTATGTAAACTCGGCGGCGGTCCTTAAGTCGTTTTGTGGCGAACATGGAGGAATTACGTGCACCTCCTCCAATGCAAAAGCGGTGATCGAATGGTGTTGGGCGAGACGAGAAAAGATCCTCTTCTTCCCAGACGAACACTTGGGACGGAATACAGCGAACAAAATGGGTATCCCCCGCGAACAGATGATCGTGTGGGATCCCTATCAACCCAACGGTGGGAACACCAGAGATGCCATCAAGCGCGCTAAACTGATCTTGTGGAAGGGGCATTGCAGCGTTCATCAAATGTTCCAGCCGGTCCATGTGGATCACTTTCGCAAGCAGTATCCAGACGGCAAAGTTATCGTCCATCCGGAGTGTCATGAGGATGTGGTGAACAAGGCCGATCTCATCGGATCGACAGAATTCATTATCCGCACAGTTACTGCTGCTCCGGCCGGTACGACGTGGGCGGTTGGGACGGAACTGAATCTCGTCAATCGCTTGAAACACGAACTCGCCGACAAAAAAGTGTTTTTCCTATCCTCCACTGTCTGTCAGTGTGCCACCATGTTCCGGATCGATGCCGCGCACCTCTGCTGGGCGATGGAGAATCTAGTTGAAGGGCACGTCGTGAATCGCATCAGCGTGTCAGAGGACGACAAGCACTGGGCAAAGGTTGCGCTTGACCGAATGATGGCTATCAGTTAGGACTGGTACCTCCCCCCTTCCTTCCGGTATATTCCCTCGATTCTGTATGATTCTGTTGTGAGTGTTCGAATTTCCTATGTCGACTGATTACAAATCAACGCTCAATCTTCCGAAAACCGATTTCCCGATGAAGGCCAATTTGCCTCAGCGGGAACCTGCGATGCTGGCCTGGTGGGAAGAACAGAAGCTCTATGACCAGATTCAGGATTTGGGGAAGGGGCGGCCTCGGTATGTGCTGCATGATGGCCCTCCTTATGCCAACGGTCGCATCCACATCGGACATGCCTTGAACAAGGTGCTCAAGGACATCATCGTCAAATCGAAGACGATGGCCGGCTTCCACTCGCCCTACATACCAGGGTGGGACTGCCATGGGTTGCCGATCGAGCATCAAGTCATGAAGGAATTGGGCGAAAGGAAAAAAGACTTAGATGTGTCGGCCATTCGGAAACTTTGCCGGGACTATGCCGAGCGCTACGTCAACATTCAGCGAGAAGAATTTAAGCGGCTGGGGGTACTGGGAGAATGGGACCATCCTTACCTGACAATGTCTCCGACGTATGAAGCCACCATCATTCGCGAGTTTGCAAAATTTGTTGAACGCGGGGGGGTTTATAAGGGCCTCAAGCCGGTTCTCTGGTGCACCCAGGATCAAACGGCGCTGGCGGAGGCGGAGGTCGAATATGACGATCATACGTCGCCATCAATCTATGTGAAGTTCCCAGTCGTCACTGCGCCATCGGTCCTCACGAAGACCTTTCCTGGCATTTCTTTTCCAGACGGAATGAAGCTTGTGTCCGTCGTCATTTGGACGACGACGCCATGGACCCTGCCTGCCAATCAGGCTGTCTGCATCCACCATGATTTCGACTACGCGTTTGTGAAGGTCGGCGATGAAATGCTGATCGTGGCGGAGAAACTCGTGGACAACGTCGCGAAGGCTTGCGGGATCAGTGATTATCGTATCGTGGGAGTGAAGAAAGGTGGAGAAGGTTTTGAGGGGTTGGAAACGCAACGGCCGTTGTCCACCGGTCTGTCACCCATCTTGCTCGGGGATTTTGTGACGCTCGATCAGGGTACTGGTTGTGTCCATATCGCGCCTGGCCATGGCATGGAAGACTATCTCCTTGTGCTGGAGCACAATGCGAAGGCTTCGCCCGGGGAGCGGCTTGAAATTCTCGCGCCGGTGGATAACCGTGGTCGGTTTACGGCCGTTGTGAAGGAATTCGCCGGCCAGCAGGTCTTGAAGGCAAATCCGAAGATTGTCGAGTATCTGCAGGGGAATGGGCGTTTGCTGGGGCACGGTTCGCTGAACCATTCGTATCCGCACTGTTGGCGGTGTAAGAATCCCGTGATCTTCCGCGCGACCGAGCAATGGTTCGTCTCGATGGAGACGAATGACTTGAGAAGAGAAACTCTGGCGGAAATCGAGCGAGTCCGCTGGATTCCGAGCTATGGGCGTGATCGGATCTTCGGCATGATCGAAAACCGGCCGGACTGGTGCCTCTCACGTCAGCGGGTGTGGGGCGTCCCGATTCCAGGGTTTACGTGTAGCGCATGTCATCACGTGTTGGCCGAGCCTTCCATCATTGAGCATGTGGCGGTCTTGATGGAATCAAACGGTGCGGATGTGTGGTTCGAGCAATCCGCCGCCGACCTGTTGCCTGCTGGAACAACCTGTCCAAAATGTGGCGGGACAAGCTTTGAGAAAGAACGAGACATTCTCGATGTGTGGTTTGAATCCGGCGTGAGTTATGCGGCTGTTCTCAAATCGAGAAAGTGGTGGCCGGCGGATTTGTATCTTGAAGGGTCCGATCAACATCGAGGCTGGTTCCATAGTGCCTTGTTGGCCGGTGTTACGACGGATCATCGCGCGCCCTATCAAGCGGTGTTGACCCATGGGTTCGTCGTAGACGGGCAGGGGAAGAAGATGTCCAAGTCGGCCGGGAATGTGGTTGCGCCGCAGGACGTCATTAAACAGTCGGGCGCAGAAATCCTCCGTCTTTGGGTGGCGGCTCAAGACTATCGTGAAGATTTGCGAATCTCACCGGAAATTCTGACTCATCTGATCGAGGCCTATCGGAAGATCCGAAACACGTCCCGATTCTTGCTTAGTAACTTATATGATTTTGATCCGTCAGCTCATCGAGTTCCCTATGACCAATTGCCGGAGCTGGATCGATGGGCGTTGATGCGGCTGGGCGAACTGATTCCAAAGGTTATCAAGGCCTATGAGGACTTCGAGTTCCATGCCATCTTTCATGCACTCAATAATTTCTGTTCGGTCGATATGAGTGCTATCTATTTGGACATCCTGAAAGATCGGCTGTATACCTTTCGAAAGGACTCTCACGCTCGGCAAAGTTCTCAGACGGTGTTGTTTGATGTTCTGGTGGCGCTTGCCAAGTTGATGGCGCCGATTCTCAGCTTTACGTCTGAAGAGATTTGGCGGATGTTGCCAGAGGCTGTGCGGCTGAGCACCAACGGTGCCAGTGTTCATCTGTCCTCGTTCCCTGAAGCAGATGCAAGGTGGATCAATACGGAGTTAGGCAGTCGATGGGATCGACTACTAGAGGTTCGAGTGGCTGCACAGGCAGCTCTTGAAGATCAACGCCGGGATAAAGTTATCGGTTCTTCACTTGAAGCTGGTGTTCAGATCCAAGCGAATCCAGAAAAGTTTGGACTTCTCAAACAATATGAGCAAGTTCTGCCGAGTATTCTCATCGTCTCGCAGGTTGAGTTAAAAGAAGTTCATAACCTGCCTCATAAGCCAGATTTTAGAGTGCTCGTGTTTAAGGCTAAGGGCGCAAAGTGCGAACGCTGTTGGAACTATCGAGAAGCTGTCGGAAAGGATCATATTCATCCGACGCTATGCGAGCGGTGTGTGGAGGCAGTCCATTGAGTGCATCGTGGCTTCGCAATATGGCGTTGGCGTCGGTGACCGGTAGCATCATTCTTCTTGATCAGCTGACGAAACAGCAGATCATGCAAACGATGCGCTTGCACGAGTCGATTCCTGTCATCCCCAATCTCTTCAGTCTGACGTATATTCGGAACCCTGGAGCGGCGTTCGGCTTATTGGCTGGGAGCAGCAACGCGTTTCGGATGGTTTTTTTCGGGCTGACCTCGATCTTCGCCCTTGGGTTGCTCGGTACGATCTTGGTGCGGATGCCAGAGCGGGACTGGGTCGGTCGCGTAAGCGTGGCGGGAATTCTGGGCGGCGCGATCGGCAACCTGATTGATCGATTGCGGTTCGGGGAAGTGATCGACTTTCTCGACGTGTATGTCGAAAGCTACCATTGGCCCGCATTCAACGTGGCGGACTCCGCGATCACCGTCGGCGTGATCTTCCTGATCATTCACTTCGCATT
>JBGSIO010000078.1:0-4984 GCA_041742455.1 Nitrospira sp.
AATTGACGCGTACATGACCCAGCGCAATGCCAAGCCTAAACCGTTTGTGTGGACCAAGACGGCACAGGAGATCTTGGCGAAAGTGAATCGGGCCAGGATCGCCCTAGATAAGACAAGAACAGCATGAATCACTACACTAGCATCTTCTTCACTCATGACAATCCCGAGCCGCTCCGCTTCGGCCATGAGTTCCTGAATGCTGGACTTTCCTGAGTTCAACAGCGGAATAAGATCCACGCCGGATTTCCCGAGCAGCTTCATCGCAATTTCCGTTTTACCGGCACCGTCGGCGGATTGGCTGAACACGTCGGCCATCTCCAGCAATACCGTCTGCATCGGCTTGAGTTTGCCGCTGGTGTCCACCGCTGACAGTCCGATCCGCTTGAAGGCCTCATGCCCTTCGCCCGTGCCCTGCGCACTGTCGACCATCGCCCGAGACAGCGCTTGTAGGCCTAGCTGCAACTGTCGATTATCGACATCCGCCAGCTTGGCGGCATACTGGAGACCCGCCAAGGCCTCGACCTGAATGCCAACTTTCTGTGACGTCTTAAAGAGCTCATCACCATAGTTCGCCGTGCTCTTCGCAATGGCAAACAGCGCTGCGCCGGCTGCCACGACCTGCGTCCGCCAATCCTTGATGAAGTTATTGAACGAGGAGAGGGCGCCCTGAGAGTTCTTGAGCTCCTTCTGAAACTCATCCGCCACGAGCTTCAGGACCAGCGCGAGTTCACGTTGCTCAGCCATGCTGTACCTCCAGAAAGTAGGAAATTCTTTTCAACGCGTTATCCATCACATTCGTCCGTTCATCAGGGATGCGACTCCACGTAGCCGCGCTGTAAGTATTCGCGGATGAATCTGCTCAACTCTGAGCGCAACACGTACGGCTCGTTCAAACAGTCGCGATAGTGATCCAGCTTGCCGTTCGCCAGCCAATACCCAACGGTCGATCGATGCACGCCGAGCACCTTGGCGATGGCTGCCGGGCTGAATACGGGATAGGTCGGTAGCATGATCGGCGCAACCTGAGTCGGCCGATCGGGCGTGGCAGCGGGAACCGCCGCCGGCGCGGGTGCTGAAGCGAGGGGCCTCTGTTTGTTTTGCTGGATCCATTTGCTTTTTCGCTTCTCTGTCCATGCCATCGCTCACGCGTGTCCAGCCAGATCGAGGCTCAACCAAAATGCTGGCGTTTCCGTTCACGGATGGCCTTTTCCAAAATCTCCAGCCCCTCATCGGACACGCCTTTTATTTCCTGATGAGTCAAGTACCAAGAGAGCACCTCTTCAAAATCCAACTTTGCAGGACGGCCATATCGGGCAGGTTGCCGCACGGGAAGACCGTGAATTTCCCAGCCGTACACGGTCGATCGGTTCACGGCAAAGATTTTCGCAATCTGCAATTTGGACCACGTCCTAAATACTTCCATGGCTGTTGACGTTGTGACCAAGACCTATGACAACCTCGTTTTCACGCCTGGAGCTAGCGCGTTTCTGCGGCTTCGCTTACCCGCATTACCTGCATGTTTCCAAGTACCTTTTCTATCCAATGCGACGACCGGCTTGCGCTCGCCCATTTGTGTCAGTCTCAATGGCGCTCCGCCACCGTTCACGATCTGCTTCGAATGATTCCGACTCGGCCATCTTGCAGGGCACGCCAATACCCCACGAACGCACCAGGGCTTGTGAATTCCTGTTGCAGCATCGGGCTCCGGTCATACGCCACTCGTGCAACGTCCTCTGTGGCAACCTTTCGAATCATGTCATCAGTCCAATGCCGATCTTTCAGTAGCTCAACGTCGCTCACGGTCACGATCTGCACCTCTTTATTCGTCATGGTCTTCATCGTTCTTTCCTCCTACGGACGGTTAGGACTGTCACCCAAACTACATTCTCGTGGTGAAGGGATCGATCAGGCTTCCCGAATGATAGGGGCGGCTGTCTCCGGACGTTCGGAGTCCAACATGCACCCGCACATTGCCACTGCCGGCGACTTCGAAGTTCACCGACTCACCAACCAGCACGCCGACTGAAGCGTCGACCGTGAACCGACAGTGACGATTTGGGTTAGGAATGGCATAGATCAGCGTTTCTCGCGTGATCGGCTGAGAGACCCCCTCCACGTGAAGGAGCACAATCCCTCGCCTGATGACGATGCCCACATATCGCCCCCGCGGATCCAGCCGCACTCCATGTAAAATTCCGGCAAAAGGAAGAGCAGGATTCAACGGAACAATCTTTCCCCCTGCCTCGCTCATCAGATCGCCTTGTTGGAAATCGTGATGGCTCATCGACTCGCTGAGGCCCAGAGGCCATTCCCGCTGCTCTTGAGAGCCCATCAGAAAGCTGCGCCTAGTGAACCGCGCTCCATTCTGAAGTTGGGAATCTCGCTCGGAACCTACTCCCGTTCGAATGATGGTCGCTGACATGCTGACCTCCGGAATGGTGTTTGGTTGATGATCCTGGCCGTTACGCCTGTCTGGCCCACACCCCCACCAGGCCATGCACGACGTAGCCGTCGGCATCGCCCAGATCCAGCTTGACCCGGTCGAACCGCTGCGCCGTCGCCTTGGTGTTGATCAGGTCCTTATCGTTGGCTCCGGTGATATCCGGGCCGAGGATCATGTCGTTCGCGTCCGGTGAGATCGTCACCGCGATCGTGCCATAGGCGCCGATATTGACAATCGTCGCCCCGCCAAACCCATCAGCAATGGCCGGCAGGGTGAGGGTAATGGCGTCGGTGTCGACGCAGATCAACTTGCCGGTGTCCTGCGCATCGAGCGTGTAGTTGGCGCTCTTGACTTCCCGCACGCTGTAGGCTGCGAAGGGATCTTGATGCCCGATCGCATCCACATCCACGATGACCACACCAGCCGAGACAAAGCGGGAGACAAATCCCACGAACACGCCCGTCGGCACGAAGGAAAAGGTGTCATCGTCGCTGGCATAGACCGGCATCCCGAGATCGGTGATCACGGCGCCGGTAACGGCCAGTTTGATCTTGCCCTTCGAGAGGACCTTCACACTCTTGGCCTCTGCGGCCCCGAGCGAATTGTCACACTGCCTGATCGCGAAGCCTCCGAATTTATCGCCGGCGGTCAACGGCCTGGCATGGGCGGATTCCTTCACCACGCCCACCGCCGCGCCTTGATAAATGATGTCGGCGGCCACGACGGGAATCTCATTCTGTTGGCCCAACTCCTGCAAACGCGGCCTGCCCATTGTTAATGTCGACATGGCGTCATCCTCCTGTAAATGGTTTCCAATTCGTCACCGGTTCGACCTGCCCTTATCGGTCGGCGAACGTGCTGTCAAACTGATTCACCCAGTACTGAAACGCAGGGTTTCGTGCTCCATTTTCGATAGCCAGCATTGTCCATGCTGCCGGCATGCTGAGCGCCTTCAACGCTGTATTGCCAAAGATCTCGCTAGTTAGACCCTGTTTCACGACGAGCGCGTGTATGGAACCCAGCTGTTGGTTGATTTCTACAGCCTCGTCCAATCGGGCACGTAGCGATTTTGCCATTTCGCAATACGGATGAAGCAGTTGCTCGGCCAGACGCAGTTTGGCTTCCGCTGCAGCAGCCTCAATAGCTCGCAGAAGCTTCCGCTTCGCAAGCTCGACAGCATCGAGCTCTTCACGAATCTCGACAATTTCTCGCTGATGCTGCGCCAACTGTTTCTGAATTGCTCTGGCGGCTTGACTAGGCGACTCTTCCATCAGAACCGCCACGCGCGACTGAACTAACGAAGCCTCGGCGTCACGCACGAGTGCCTCCAACTCTGCGAGGCGGTTTCGATGCTGCGTCTCTCGCTCTTCCAGCCGCAACAACTTGCGCTCAGCCGCTTGGAAATCAGGGTCAGTTTTCCAATTCAATTTCGCGACATCGACTTTCATATGGAATCCTTTCATGGTTGAGGCAGTTGAGACGGAGCGGCGACGCTCAACCACCGTCGCCACTCCGTCAAGCACGGACCCGCCGCCAAGCAAGGAGGATCTCCCTTGGCTGTCGGGGCCGCACTTTGTCATTCGTTGATCGCCTTCTTCGCGCCAATTCTATCTAGCATCTCGCGCACCTCGCGGGGCATCGGCTCGCCCTGCTGTCGGGAGTGATTCGGCAAGGCCTTTACTCTCCGCATCTGCTCATGCTGCAGCGCTACACGAAGATCCTCCACGTTGGGCCACTTGTTACCTTCTGCGAACCGCCCCGCGACAGCCAACCATGCCTCTGGAAGAAAGCCCCGTAATTTGTCGAAATAGAAATTCATCTGAGCGACCGCTGTCGCAGTCGGACGCCCCTGCGCATCTGTCTGGTTGTACCGCCAGCCCCAATCCTGGATAATCAGCAAGAGCCATCCACATTTAAATTCATCTCGCGTCATCGCTCGTTGCTGACTCATAAGAGATCCGCCACCGTTCTGGCAGGCAAAGCCAGTACGCTCCCCGTCGCCCATTGGGTCCGAATTGTCTCAGCATCACGTAGAAGCAGGGTGACCGAATGGTAGCGCGAGACATAGAACGGCAAGGACATAGACACATAGAACGCCGCCACGGCAGGGGCTTCCGCTTTTCCCAACCGATCGACCAATTGACACAGCTGGGCATTGGTACGACGATTCCTAACAGGGTCCGTCCGATACCGCCTACGAAACGCATCCGCGTATGCCTCCCACGTTTCCGTACTTTTCGGCTGTTCGATAACCTGATCCGCCCTGACCCTGTCGGGCAGCCGCCCGACGCTACGGTCTTTGGAAAGATCACTGGAAAGATCTTCCGGAAAGATAGGATGAACTGATTTCCCTAGCCCTAGTGAATCCACTTCCCCAGCCTGGGGAACCCTCTTCCCTAGCCCTAGCAGTCTGCTGAAAAACCCCTCGCCAAGCGGTGCGGAATATGATTCTCTGTTTTCAGGAAACACGGAGGGGCAAGCATGCGCGGAGCATTTGACGATCAGGGACGGTTATTTTCGTATATCTCGCCGGAACAACGG
>JBGSIO010000079.1:0-83767 GCA_041742455.1 Nitrospira sp.
CTCCTCCTTCAGATACCACCTCAGGAGCATCCGACGGGGAGTGCCGCATGCGTCGGTGTTCTTCGAAGACCGGTGGCGAGATCGTTTGGACCATCCTCCTCTCACCGGAGGCCGCACACCGCTTTTTTCAACAGCCCCATCCATGCAACTGGTGAACTAGGGAGGCATGCTATTGCGCGATCCGCAGCAAGTATGCCCAGGTAGGGATACAAAAACAATGGTCAACCTATGGGAATGTTTGACACTGAGCGGGGTTGGTTGAAATTAGCCAATCAGTACGGCCGCGTTTAAGGACGTCGCTGTGGAATTTTGCCACAGAAAACGGATCCGACCGAATAGGCCATGCCTTCCACTTCCAAATTGAAGGACCGGAAAACATGGGGAGGGGATGTTCCGTATCAGCTGACCTGCTTCAGGTCTACCTGAAGAATATTCCCCTCGCATCTCTTCATGTCGTCATTTTTTGGCTACCCCACTTTGTAGCCCTTCGACTCCATGCAAGTACGATAGGCGCGATCAAACGTTTCCCGACTCTGCTGATTTTGGGTTTCGGCTCTTTGCACGTCCTGCTGATATCGCACCTCAGCTTGCCGCTGACCCATCATGCCCAATCCACCGCCTGCAGCAGCGCCAATCGCTGCCCCCATGGCGGGGTCGCCTGCAATGGCTCCACCGATAGCACCAAGCGCAGCTCCACCCATCGCACCGTATAGGGCACGGCCGCCTGATGGAGGAGGCGGCGCTGAGGCGACCTGTGAGGTTTGTGGATCGTACCCCGTCTGCTGTGTGGCCCATTTGTAGCAGGTGAAGTCGTCTTGCTCCTGCTGTTCCGGACTCTGTCCATTTGCGGGAAATATAAATGTCTGTACCGGCGCCGACTGCGCATAGTCGACCGGTGTCGTTGACGATCGCATCTCAGTCTGATGGGTGCTCACACACCCTCCCCCCATCGCGGCGCAGAACAGGATGACGGACAACCGCAGTCTCTTCATTATGTTATCCCTTACCCGACCTTATACCCTTTGCCTTCCATACAGACTTTATGTGCGCGTTCAAAAGTGGCACGTGTCTGCTGGTTGTGGGCCGACGTTTGCTGAACCTGTTGCTGATACTGCTGCTGAGCCTGTCGTTGGCGCCTCATGCCCATTGCAGTCCCGACGCCGGCGCCGACCGCTGCGCCTTTCCCTGCATCACCCCCGATGGCCCCCCCGATGGCTCCTAGCGCCGCGCCACCAGCCGCCCCACGCACCGCGCCGCCGCGCGATGGAGGAGGCGGCGCGACGGCCACCTCCGCATGAATCGGATCGTAACCCGTCTGCTGCTTCGCCCAGTTGTAACAGACATAATCGTCTTGTTCCTGTTGCTCCGGCGTCTGTCCTTTTTCCGGAAATACAAAGGTCTGTGCCGACACATGAGGCGCCAGCCACAACAACCCTGCAACGAGTGTGAATCCCCCAAGAAAGTATGTGCGCATCGATGCCTCCCCAACTAGAGGGTCATTCCTCCAGCGATTATTTATGGTCCGGAATCCGGTAGGTCAATTTTGGCCAGACCGCGATGCCTTCTCCCTGTTGATGGGCTGTTTCCACACCACTGACCATCGTAATTTCACGCGCCTGGATCTGTGAAATCATTTCGCCCTCGCCCGTAATGCCGGCAAACTTTCCCGTGCCGCCGGTGATCTTGAACGTGCCCCGGCATCCTTGCAAATCGCCGGTGCAATGCATGTCGGCAAAGACGCGGTCTCCCAGTTCACCCGTGATAACGCACTTGCCATGTCCCGTCTTGGTGCCCGTTTTTAGATCGGCATCCACCGTGCCTGGACACACGATCGTGGCCGCATGCAGCGGGCCTTGACCGTCGTCGACCAGCATCACACCGCTGTAGACGGCGACCATATACACTTCATCCGGGCCAACGGGAAACGCAAACCCTTGACCCTTCCATGGAGACATGGCTTTGACGCTGCCCTCTTCCGCATAACTTGAGACGCTCAACAACACAGTCCCGCCGATCAGGATGACCATGGTAAACAGTCTGTTTAACAATCGCTTCATTTTCCGCCTCCTCCGATACAAAAGTGATCGCTTCATTTGGAAGTACCCGCGTGCACGCTCTGTATTCACACCACCACCGTATCCAGCCCCATCCGTTTCAGCGCCCCTTCTGTTCTGTTCCATGCTGTTCTGTTCCATGCCCGTGCCGGTCGGACTCACCGACGATCTGCAAACCCGACCTTCTCCGGACAGACCCGTTCCGCCGGCAAGCCAAGATTCTGAACGCCCTTCACTATTTCTCCAGCCGCGACCTGCCGGACTTCTACTGCAATCTCGCCTTCATGGGCATAGATTGTCGTCCGTTAAAATACCGAGAAACACCCTAACATGGCTGCGTGTACGCTGTAACTGTCAAATCTGACAGTGGCATCCGACACCGGACAGCGAGATAATGCTGAACGTCTTGCACCACACAGACAGCGGGGGATCAATGCATCGAAGAATGACAGAAACCGGATCCGTTTCATTCGAGGGTGGCGAGCAAAAGCACCGTCACTTCATCGCCTGTTTCGCCGGTATCGGGTTGGCCATAGCGTTCTGGCTTCCCCCCGGCGAGGTTGCTGCGCTGCCGACCGTGGACGAAATTCTTGAAGAACTACATATTTCTGCCGGTGACCAGGAAAAACTCCGTGAGGGCCGGATTGTCGATTGGTCGGCGGGCGAAGGATCGGAGCGGGAGCTCGCGCTGGGCATGGCCTTCCTGGTCAAGACCAAGCCGGAGAATATAGAGGAGATGTACCGAGAGGCCCTCGTCCTCAAGGAAGTGTCGGTCATCACGGCCCATGGGAAGATCACCGGCGAGGGCTCTATGGCGGATATGGCGGGGGTGAAGTTACAACCGAACGGAGACAAGGAAGCCCTGCGGTATTTGAACGTGGAGCCGGGCGACGATCTGAATCTGGACGCGAAGGAGATGGCCGCGTTTCACGCGCTCAAATCGGCCGCCAAGGAAGGCGAGGCGCCGGTGAAGGAGGTCGAGGCACTGGTGCGCCAAACATTGCTGTCCCGATACCAGGCCTATCGAAACAAGGGACTGTCAGGAATTGCGCCCTATGACCGAGGCCACGGACATCTGCGGAATGCGGGCGATGAGTTGCTCCTGTCTACTAAGGGGTTAAGTGCCGTTGCCAAGCATCTTCCGGCTTTCCATACATTCTTGCTCACCTATCCGAACGGCCTTGAGAAGGATGCAGCCAAGAATCTGGAAGAATTCTTTTACTGGCTCAACATCGACGTCTTCGGACGCCCGACTTACGTCCTTGTTCACCGTATGCTGTACCGCGTGGGCGAGGCCGCACTGGCCGTCGAACGTCAATACTACGCGAGTCACGACTACAACAGCATGCTGCAAGGCATTGCTGCGCTTCCGACCAGCGACGGGACCTTCCTCTTTTACATCGGCCGGGTGTCGACCGATCAAGTCGGGGGATTCGGTAGTTCCATGAAACATCCGGTCTCACGAGCGATCACGGCGCCGTACCTCAAGGATATGTTCAGACAGCTTCAGACTAAAGCGGGAAAGCGGTAACGGCAGCGTATTCTCGCTCGAATCGTCGGACTGCCTACCGTTCCACCTAATTAGCCCGGATCGTCAAAATGGGCGGCTGGACACTTTTGCCCCCTTCGCTCAAGGTGAACAGCACAGTGAGAAACGTGAAGACCCGCTTGGAAGACACGTCCCGATCGTCGACCCAATACCAATGATCGCGATACCGGATCTGTGTAAAGGCTTTGTCCGACCGCTCGGTTCCGCTTTGTATCGCCATGATCGGTGGGAGCGCCGTCGTCTCTTCCGGCGCGGGGGCCTTGATTCCGAGCGTGCGGTGGTCCGCAATGTGTTCAGCGGGCACCGACACCAACCAGGCCAGTTCGACCATTACTTGATATCCGGAACGGGTATGCAGGGCGATTTCTTTGTCGTTCAGCATATCGGCTCCGTAGCTGATCCGGATATCCGACGCATCGGGATTCAAACGCAACAATCGTCTGATCTCTGCGACGTCCCGAACCGTTTCTGGCGTCAACCGGCGCGTATGAAACATCAGGATCGTCGCTTCGCCTCCTTCTTTGTCCTGCGCCAGCCTGAAGCCGATCCCACCGGACACTTGAATCCGTTGAAGCAAACGCATGACCTCAGTGAACTCCGGATCCGCCGGATGTCCGTACGGTCCGCCACGGTGGTTCCGGAGGCCGTTGATAGCTTGCACGCCCAGTTGCAGAATCACATCTACGGGCCATCCGGCCTCAACGAGAAACATGATCGATCCGGGCGGAAAGGGCCTCATCATCGTCTTGACAAACTCGGGGCCCGTGAGCGGCGAATAGGTGACCGTCGGCCGGTCGAGATATCGCCCGCCGGCGCTGAGATTCAAAAAGGTTCCGAGCGCTCCGCCCGCGACGCGCCAATCTTTGTCGGTGAGGGTGCCGCCTGCGGAGAGGGTGCCTTCGAGTTCGTAGCCGCTGATTACCTGCCCCACCTCCATAAATATCGGAACATCGGCATACCGGAGCCTGACAATATTCAAGAGCGTTTGCTGTTTCCATGATTCGCTGATTGCGGTGATGTAATCGAACCGGTCTCGATTCACGGTCGTCGGGCCAATGCTTCCGCAGCCATCGAGCATCGATGAGCAGAGGAGCAGGATCGTAATCAAGAGCGATCCACCAGTCAGCCTTGTCCGTCCTGCCACGAATGCCCTCCCCTCTTCGAACTGCGTGTCAGCCCGTCGATCACAGGGCGAACATGTCCTCATGCTTCGCGTATGTAGAGGCTCATGAGGCGCGCAATCATCACGGCGAGATAAAACTGCCCCGAAATCGCCTCCACAATGGCAAGTCCACGCACGACCTCGTTCCCCGGCACAAAGTCGCCGTACCCTACTGTGGCGAGTGTAATGAAACTGAAATAGATGCCGTCCGCCATGACAAAGGGGTGCGCCGCCCCCGGACCGTTGACGATGATCGAACCAGGATGCACCTGCTCCAGAGTCCAATACAGGACACCCAGAAAGACCCCCGCCAACAGATAGGCGCTCAGTGCGGCGTAGAGATGCTCAGGGGTGATCGTGGAGGACCGGAGAGTAAAGCGCAGCCCGCCGAATACCGCATACAAGGCGATCAGCGTCCAGAGCACTAAGCTGACGGCGGACAGTCTCTCATGGCCGAGCTGCAGTGATCCGACCCTGAGGAGCACTGCGGCGAACAGAAGCGCCGGCAGAGCCCAGCGCCCCCGTCGATTGTCGATCGGAAGAGCGGCGGCCAACAAATTCAGACCCAGGAACACCTGTAAAACATTGCCGCTGAATCCAAACGCTGTGACAATCGGAAATCCGACCAGTGTGAGGAGCAGCGAATAGAACAGGACGCCGTAGCGGTGTCGAAGATAGGCATGCCACCATTGTGAGAAACCACCCACCTGATGCGAACCGATTGAAGCCTGATGCGTCATCCTACCTGCCCCTTTGATTTGTTGCTCTTCTTTTCAGGCTTCACTGCCGACTCGAACTGATCCTCTGAAATTTATGCGACCTCCGACGATTGCAACGTCACCACGCTGCCGCTGTGGGTCAGATAACACCCTGAGCCGCGACCAGGAACCTGCCATCGAGACGAATGGTTACACCGACACGGTATCCGGAACCGGAACCGGGACCGTTTCAGTCCGGCTGCTTGCGATATTCTCATTAGTCCATGCCGTGAACAGGGTATAGGCCACGGCGAGCACAACCGGACCGACAAAGAGACCGACAATGCCGAACGAGAACAAGCCCCCGAGGACACCGGCAAGGATAAGGAGCAGAGGAAGATCCGCCCCTTTCTTAATCAAAATAGGCCGCAGAATGTTGTCGACGGGAACCACGAACAGCGTCCACACAAGCAACACAATCCCCGCTGTCACATTCCCCGTCCAGTAGAGCCACGCCACGGCAGGAAGCAGCACCGGAGTCACACCGAGTTGAACGATCGCCGCGATAAAGATCACGACGGTCAACATCATGGCAAACGGCACGCCGACGATCGCCAGGCCGATCCCGCCCAGCACGGCTTGCACCAAGGCCGTGACCACCACCCCCAGGGCCACGCCGCGAATGGCCTGCCCGGCCAGTCGCACGGACTGCTCGCCCTGCGCTCCTCCCAGTCGAGCGCCAAACCGCAACACCATCGTGGCGGCCGATTCTCCGGTGGCGTAGAACACGACCGAAACGAGCATCGTCAATACCACGTGGGTAAGCAGCAGCCCGAAACTGCCCGCCTGTACGGCAACCCATTGAACAATTCCGCCGAGGTACGGGGAAAACCGCGCGGCCAACTCTTCCTGGCTCAGCGCGGAGAATTGCTGCCAGTTCGCCGCCGCTCGGGCGCCGGCTACAGGGATCTTTCCCAGCCAGTCAGGCGGCGGAGGCACCGTGAACGTCGACAGCGTTTTCGTCCATGTCAGAATTTGACCGAAGTGCTCCACGAACGCGCCGATCGCATACGAAAAGGGCAGGAGGAACACAGCCAACAGGAGCAACGTCATAACCGTGACCGCCAGCCACCGCCGGCCAAAGAACCAGTGTTGGAGTCTGAGCATGAACGGCCAGGTCGCCACCACGATCATCGTCGCCCAGACGACCGCCGGGAGAAATGGCCACAAAATCCATAGCGTGGCCGCGATCAGCGCAAAGAGAAATACCACCGCGAGCGTATCGCGAATGAGATCACCATGCCGTTCTGCCATAACAATCTCCCTCAAAGATGATGAACGCGCTCGCGATAGCGACTCAGAGCCCGGCGGCCATGGATCAGCGCTGATCTGTGGAACTGACCTGGCGGAGGGCCTCGGCAATGTCACGGCTGATCGTCGCCAGCGCACGACTGTGCCCAGCGGCCAAGGCCTCATAGCTTCCGCCACTCCCGGATTCCCGGGCCGTCGAACGACCGGTCCTTAGCGCTCCATCGGATATACGTTTGACCGTCCAGAGGGCGTCAATTGTCACCGACTCCCCCAATGTCGAATCAAATCGTTGGATATCGACGATCACACGATAGTCGGCATTGTCCCCCGCGCTTTGTGGATAGGCCGCCACCCGTTTCACATTCAAGTCGGCAGACAGGTTGTCCGCTAGCACACGCGAGATTTCACTTCTCAGCGGCCCGGCCCAGCGGTGTAACTCCACAATGGTGACTTCGTTTTGCCCGGCCCGAAGTACAAACTCAGGCCGGTCGACGACTTCGGGCAGCGTGATGGGTGCCACAGCCACGCTGTAGGCCGCTTCGCCGCCGGCAGATGCGGCACCGCTCATCATCCCGCCAGGGCTGAGCGTATAATAAGATTCTTTCGGCGAGCTGCCACAGCCCGTGAGGGCAGAGATCGCACCTAGGACTATCGCCAGTCGGACGTGTGGATATCTCACCGTTGGCTCTCCTTCTTCCCTCGGAGTAATGATTCCGGTTGTCGCTCCAAGAGATCAGTTAATTCGCGAAGCGACTGTGCGGCTCTCGAGAGGTCGCGCAATGACGTCCGGAGATCCTGCTGTAGCGGCGCATCGGAAGCCAGCGTCCGGTCGGCCGTGGTCAGCATGCGGCGGGCGTCATCCAGGGCAGCTTTCGCCGAAGGCGCGACGTCCTTATCCATTCGTTTGACCATCTGCTCGGCGCTCACCAACGTGCGGTTCAATGAATGGAGGGCCGTGCGGAGATCCTCGCCGATCCGATCAATCGGCATATTCTCCAACTTCTTCGAAAGATTGGTCAGCGTCGCCTGCAATCCCATCAAGGTACCCGGTTCAGTGGGGAACACCGGAGGAGTTTTTGTCCAATCGATTTTTGCTGGAGCGGCCTTTGGGAAAAACTCCATAGCAATAAACATCTGGCCCGTCAGGAGACTCCCCGTTTTCAGTTGGGCGCGAAGACCGCTGGCGATCAATGAGTCGATTCGGACCTTCTGTTCGGCGGGTGTCGGATCTGCCATGGTCTGGCGCATCAACGCTCGCAGACGTCCCGGAAACAAGGCCACATCAACCGGGAACAGGAATTGACCCCGTTGCTCATTGTATTCCACGCTGATGGTTTTGACTTCGCCAAGGATGACGCTGTTGACCTCGACCGGTGCCCCCACCGTCAATCCGCGAAGCGACTCTTGGAAATACATGGTAAAGACGACCATCTCGTGATCCGGCTGCTTCATAGCCGCCCCGCGATTCGGGTAGAGATGGAAGACCGTATCCGGGTCGGCCGCCGGCAATCCGGAGCCGGTCGGCGATTCAAAAGCCACGCCGCCGGCCAGAATGGAAAGGACCGATTGCGTGTCCATCTTCACACCGGAAGCATCGAAGGTCATGTCAATCCCGCTGGCGTCCCAGAAGCGCGTATTGGCATTCACGTACTGATCGTATGGCGCGTTTACGAAGGCCTGGATCGTCACGCCTTTGCCATCCGGGTCGAGCTGATGCGCCACCACATGGCCGACCTGCATATGCCGGAAGAACAGCGCGGTGCCGATGTCCACCGATCCAAGGTCGGCGGATCGCAGCACGAATTGACGTCCCGGATCATCCCCGGTCACGATCGGCGGAATCTCCAGACCCGTGAACTCTTTTTTCTCGGTAGCCGAATGGCCGATATCCACCCCGATGTAGGCGCCTGAGAAAAGGGTCCCGAGCCCTGAGACCTGGCCCCCGCCCACGCGCGGCCGCACGACCCAAAATCGGGTATCGTTGACCAGGAAATTTTCAGCCTGTTTCGCAAATTCCACCGTGACGAGAATCTGTGAGTGGTCCTCGCTCAAGACAATCGCTCGCACCTCACCGATGTCGACGTTTTTATATTTTACTTTCGTCTTCCCCGCCTCGAGCCCTTCCGCCGTTTTGAAGGTGATCGTCACCGTGGGACCCTTCTCAAGGATCGTTTTGACCATCAGCCAGCCTCCGATCAGGGCGGCCACGATCGGGATCAGCCAGACGAGCTGAGGCCCTCTGCGCCGCTTCGAAACGGCCATGGCTGACGGAACGTCCATAAGATCCGGCTCTTTCGATCCTTCATACATGGTGTGCCTCTTTGTGTTCCCACAGTAGCCGCGGATCGAACGCCATGGCGGCCAACATCGTCAGCACCACCACCCCGCCGAAGGCGGCAGCCGCAGGACCCGGAAGAATTGTGGCAAGAGATTTCAGTTGGACGAGGGCGACGAGGATCGTCACGACATAGACGTCGAGCATGGACCAGGGGCCGACGAATTCAAGGACTCGGTAGAGTTTCGTCCGTTCCAGTGGCCGATGTTTCCATCCGAGGTGGACCGAGATCAGCAGATACGTCAGGGACAGCATCTTGGCCAGAGGCACCAGCACGCTCGCAATGAAGACCACCAAGGCAAGGTGCCACGAGCCCGAGTGCCAGAGATACACGACACCGCTCATGATGGTATCGGATTGAGAACCGAACATGGAGCCCGTATTCATCATCGGCAGGACGTTCGCTGGGACATAGAGAATATAAGCGGCGATGAGCAACGCCCAGGTCCGCGAGATGCTGTGCGGTTTGCGCAGATGGAGCGCCGTGCCACAGCGGCGACAACGCATCTCCTGGACTCCTGGGATCAGATGGGACAAGTTGCCGCAGCTATGACAGACGCACAATCCTCGCTGACTGGCCGTGACGTGTGAGTGGGTCACTCGTCCCTCGCCAGCAGATTCCACAACTCATGCGTGTTGAAATTGGCCATCGCGGCAGTCAGCAAGACAATGAGGCCTCCGAATGCCCATAACGCGATCCCCGGAACCACATGCGCTAGGTGGGTGAGCTTGACCAAGGCCACCAGGACGCCGAGGATGAACACCTGCGTCATACTCCATGGCCGGACAGATTGCAGGACGCGAAGGATGGATGCCAATTCTCCTGGTAACCGTCCGAACTTTAGGGGCAGGAGGACATATAACATCAGAGACATTTCCACGGTCGGGATCAGAATGGTCGTGGCGAATACCAAGGAAGCCACGCCTTCCATATGGTTGTTCCAGATGGTTTCGACCGCTCCATACAGGCTGGTGGCATTCACAGTGCCCTGCACCTCTAAGCCGACGATAGGAAATATGTTGGCAAGGATGAACAGAATCGCCGCCCCGAGCGTGTAGGCCAGCGCACGGTCCAGACTGTCGGGGGTATGACGGAAGAGCACGGCGCGGCAGCGCGGGCAACAGGCGACGCCGCCCGGCGGAAGCACCGGTTCTCTTTGCAAGAGATCGCATTCATGACAGGCCGTGAGCGCACCCGACGTCATCGCAAACCCTGTTAAAGACCATATTGCGAAGATACAGTTTCGGCCTCTAAGTGGGCCAGTAACCTGCCCAACCCGAGACATGCCAGTGAAGAGTCTACGCCTAATCGCAGTGCAGTGGACCTGTTAAAAATAACAGAGGTGCGCGATGAAGCTCATGGCGCCTGAGCAGAAAAATCAAGGAGCACTGGATGGTTAGCGTGGGAATCACCAGAAAACGCCGAAGTATGCACTCTTCATTGCCCACTCCAACTGATGTCGGGCCAAGCCCTTCCTGCCTGCACGTGTGTGAACGAAGTGCAGGCTGTATACAACAGTTCATCTCTCCCCCATTGCTTACCGTTTCAACGTCGCGAGCGCCGACACGAAGACCGCTCCGAGCAACGCATGGCCAATGCCCGCCATCCACAACAGCGGCCCGCCAAGATTCAAGACGATGGCTATCCATCCAAGGACGACGGCGGCCAGCACGTTATAACTGGTGATGCCCAAACTCACCGCCATCCCGGCGGCAGTCCCAAGGTCATCGCGGGCTTTGAGAGATGCCAGGCCGAGCGAAAAGATACCGACGCCGAAGAGCCGTGCTAAAGCAGTACCGACGGGATCCAACGACGCTCCGAGCAGCGCCGTCATCGCCACCTTCGGCACCAGCATCATCAGCACTCCCATCAGCGCTTCAAGACCACCGGAGAGGATTAGCAAGAATCTTAGAGACAAGTCTCGCCTCGTTTTTGTCGTGCCATTATGGCGACGTTGCCTATACGTTGATTGAGGGGCAGCGGGCGGAATAAGAGCGCATCCGTCGCACGCTGCTGCCGTCGGTGCCTGAACCTCCCGCTCATCGTCCGGCCGATCATACCACCCACCCTTGAACAGCATTCCCTTGAACGTTCGGCGGCTCTATCCATCGCTGGATTCGAGATCCAGGGAAACACCAGGGCGCCGAAGTCCTCTCCGCGCGGCTGGGCAATACAAGAGCAGGCCGTTGTTGGGCTACCGATTTGTTGCCGAATGACTACGGCTTGTAGTTGGTCATGCCCGGGCCGGCCTTGTCATAGATGTTGAAGAACTCGTCCGGCATGATTGCGGCCACGCCGCCTTCCGGCCTTTCGATCAAATCCTTCTCCAGCGTCTTGAACCGGAACTTCCAGACCGGCGGCAGTTTTTTGAACCGGCCTTGCCCAGCGGCCACGAATTCCTCGTAGGTGTATTTCGGTTTGAGGCCCAGTTGGAAGCCCTTCATGACCCAAGCGTTGCCTTCCGCATCGTCCAGGATCTGCACCGTGGTGCCCTTGTTCCAGCCCAACGAGCTCTTCCGCGCGATCGTCATGGGCTTGTAGGGCGTGCTTTCTGCAACGCCGCCGGTGTTCTTGCCCATTTTTATGGTGGGCATTCCTTGACAGAATGCATGCGTACCCAGCAATGACGCTACCCCGCAGCAAGCTGCGGGGTAGCCTAGAACTTAGTTTCTAAGACTTCTCAGAGACAGAGAAGAACCCCGTAGCAAGCGACGGGGAATATCCAAGTTCAAACGATCCGCTAATCTTTCGGCATCTCGCAATTGGCGGCGCCTCGCATGGTGCAGGCGCGCCACGCAAACTTCTTGGCCCAATAGTCGGAGGCCTGTTCAAAGTCTTCCCAACGGCTCAACGCCTTCCAGGCATACTTCCCTCCACCGCGCCGGTCCACACCAGCTGCGAGCAATTCACCGGTCTGACTATCCGTTGCCTCCATTTCAATCGAGGCCTTGCCGACCAGAGCCTCCGTGCCCGTGATCAATTTCTTCCCCTTGGACCCCACAAGCGTCGTGGGGTACGCCGCTGTCAGGTTGTCCAGAAGCGGAACGCCTTTCCCTGCTTCTGTGATCGCCACGCGAATCCGCATCACGTCCGGCCCTGGCTCCCTGGTCATTGTGTAGTCTTTTCGCAATTCTTCCTCGAGACGCGAATAGAGGTAGTGTGACAGGTATTGGGTATCTTCCTTATCGAGGCCCTTAGCGTCCGACTTCTCTCCCCGCCATACCTCAACCGGATAGAGCCACACCTTGGTGTAGGATCTGAACTTCGCCTTATCCGGCGTGAAATAGACGAGCGTCGCTTCGGTATCGTTAGCCGCTGCATGTAGCTTCGAATAATCCTTGAGAAACCCGGATGGCTCTGCCTTTCCAAAGCCTCCGGCTTGTTGTGAGTGGGCGCAGGCCGCCACCGTCATCAGGCACGCTGCGCTCATCAACCATAGATATCGCCTCACCATAAAGACACCTCCATTGTTGGACCGGTTTCTAAACTGACAGCCATAACGTCATCATGTCCTGAATTATTTATTCGGTTCATTCCCTCCACATCCTCGTCTGTCACAGTGTCCGTATTGTGGCTGCTTAGAGAAATCTGGCAACTGTTAGAATTGCCAGGGGGAATCGATGATGGCGTGCGGTCACACGGCAGAGCCTATGTCAAGAGAGACGGCGCTCCCGCCAGGCCGAAGCGCCGTCCCATGAAGCGCGACCTCTCGCCTTCCTCAATCCGCCGCCGGGATTTTGTCCATCCACAAGGCTTGATCCTCAGCCCCCTCTTTGACCACACTGCGCTGGCCTTCCTTCAGCAGGAAATAGTCACCACGGAACCCGGACTTTTCCACAGACTGCCCCTCTGAGGTGGCGGCACAACCGCTCGCTGCCACGAGGATACAGACCAGCGCCAGTGCATTGACTTAACGAATACCGACCTCCTTATCGATATGAAACTTACGTTCCCTCGACTCATGTTGCGATGTTCAAAACCAGTTGATCCATTTACTTTATCTCTCTGAGAGCCTGTCCGCTCACTGTTAGTCAGACAACGTCTTGCGCACATGAGCGTCGCGCACGACCTGGTGCTCGGCCTCGGCATGAGCTGCCTGCATCTCTTTCACATCAACCGTCACTTTGTGGATTGTGCCGGTGAATCGATAGGGCGCCGGGATTCCGTAGTCTTCAACGACCGGGGTCTCTCCGTCCTCCCCCACGTCGGTCCCTTCGTCGGCCGAAAAGAACATGGCCTGTGTGTGGGCGATATGCCCTACCCCCACTTTCTGATCGTTGACGAAGATCGTACCCGTTCCGCCTTTGCCAAGCCCGCCGCCATCGTAGGCGAAATCAAACTTGATCGTCGCCTTGCCGGGCCGGAGCTTATCTTTTGCAGTCACGGTGAAGCGTTGGAGACCGAGGAAGTTGTAGGTATAAGTCGGCTTGCCATCTTTCACGTACAAGCTCCAGCCGCCGAACCGTCCGGCCTGCGCCAGAATGACCCCATTGGCGCCTCCCTTGGGAATCACCACATCAGCCGTGATCGTATGGGATTTATTCTTGAGCGAAACGAACACGTTCTCGGAGAGACCAGTCATTCCTTCATACATTGTCAGCGAGGTGCGCCCGGCCAGGAGGTCAGGCCGTCCGACCATGGACGCGTTAAATCGCTCGAACACGCGGTCGTCAATCGGGAGAACATTGTATTTCGCCGCTTCCTGCATGAACAGCGCCTGCAGTTCTTTAAGCTTGGCTGGATTCTGTGCTGCCAGGTCGTGGGCCAGGCTGAAGTCGGCACGGGTGTCGTAGAGTTCCCAGGTATCAGTTTCGAGCGTCATACGTGGTTGACGTTCCCACGGCGCCCGATGAAGAGTGCCGGCCAGCCAACCGTCATGATAGATCGCCCGGTTGCCGAAGATTTCGAAGTACTGGGTCTGGTGCCGGTCTTTCGCCTGCGGTTCGTTGAACGAGTAGACGAAGCTCACGCCTTCGATCGGCCGTTGCTCGGTGCCGTTGACCCATTTCGGCTCGGGCAATCCCGCCGCCTCCAGCACCGTTGGCGCGATGTCAATCACATGGTGCCACTGCGTGCGGATCTCGTTTTTGGCCTTCACGGCCTTCGGCCAATGGACGATCATACCGTTACGCGTGCCCCCGTAGCTCCCTGCCACCTGCTTCGTCCAGGTGAATGGCGTGTCACCCGCGACAGCCCATCCGGCGGCATAGTGCCCGTAGGTCAGCGGGCCGCCCAGGTCGTCGTAATGCTTGAGCATGTCTTCGACTTTTTCCTGCACGCCATTGAAATAGGTCATCTCGTTGAACATGCCGCTCATGCCGCCTTCGGCGCTCGCGCCATTGTCGCCGAGAATGTAAAAGACCAGCGTATTGTCGAGTTGGCCCATGTCCGCAATCGAATCGATCAAGCGACCGACCTCGGCATCCGTGTATTCGGCGAATCCGGCGAAGACCTCCATCTGGCGGGTAAACAGCTTTTTCTCGTCGGCCGTGAGCTTGTCCCAGTCTTTAATCGCCGCAGGTTTCGGCGCGAGTTTGGTATCGGGCGGCACGATGCCCATCTTGATCTGTCGCGCCAACGTGCCCTCACGGTACTTGTCCCAGCCCTGGTCGAACTTGCCTTTGTTCTTGGCGATCCACTCCTTCGGCACATGATGCGGGGCATGCGTCGCCCCCGGCGCGAAGTAGATGAAGAACGGCTTGTCCGGCGTCAGCGACTTCTGATAGTGCATCCACTTGATCGACTGATTCGTCATGTCGGTGAGAAAGTGGTAATTCAGGTCTTTGGGCAGCTCAACCTTGATCATCCCGTCATAGACGGCCGGGGACCACTGGTTGGTCTCGCCGCCCATGAACCCGTAGAATTTATCGAAACCGGAGCGGAACGGCCACCGGTCGGTCGGACCGGATGGACTGACTTCCCAGGCAGCGGTCTCGTGCGACTTCCCGAAGGCGGCGGTGCTGTATCCATTGAGCCGCAGCATTTCCGCAAGCGGCGTGACGTTGTTGGGGCGCTGCCCGGTCTGACCGGGGAAACCCGTGGCCGTCTCGGTTATCGAGCCCATGTTCCCGGAGTGATGGTTGCGACCGCTCAACAAGGCGGCGCGTGTCGGCGAACAAAGCGCGGTGGTGTGAAAATGGTTATATCGCAGCCCACTGCCGGCCAACCTATCCGCCGTCGGCATGGGAATCGCTCCACCGAATGCACTGGATTGGCCGAATCCGAAGTCGTCCACGAGGACCACCAGCACATTCGGGGCGCCGTCCGGCGCCTTCACTTGAAACCGCGGCGGCATCACCGCTTTGCGGACATCCAGTTCGGTGACCGGCGCTGTCTTCGGTTCCGGAATCGGCAGCACCGTTCGATCGAGCATGTCCGCCGCCTGAACGGTGATCGGCGCACCCGCCGTCGTGAGAAATACTCCCATCGCTATTGTTGCAAGCAGAGCCCACCTTCTCTCTTGTCTCATCGTTTCCCTCCTCTTTTGGCCATGAATACACCCGTCAGCAAGACAGGGGTATTGTGCCGTCTCATTTTCCTTCTCCCCCAAGTAAAACTACCGCTGCGCGGCAGAGGCGTTCGCTCATGCTCGGTTGCAATCAGTTGATCCACCCCTGCTCCTGGAATTTCGGCTTGATCGTGGCCGCGATTTCCTTTGCCGTCTCTTTGGCCCGTCCCTCAATCTTGGCGCTGCCGCTATATTCTCCATACGCCTTCATCCCTCCGCCGATGATGAGGCCCGCCGGGTTGGCCGTGGCAATGAGTCCGACAACTCCAAGCGCAGCGCCGGGAGTCTTGTTTCCGCCGGACTCAAGCTTGCCGGATCCCAGTTTGCGGAGGCCCTGATTCGTCATTTGAAAGCCTTCGACCATTGTTGCCAAGTGAGAGCCTCCTGAGCCAAACCCGATGGCAACTCGTTTAGTGGCACTGCCCTCGTCGACTGACAGGAGATAGCCCTTGAACACCAAATCGTCGATCTCGGGCTTTGAAAAACTCGATGCCCGCATCGCCGGCAACCCCATATTGCGGATCTCCTCGACCAAATGGGACGCAATGCTTTCGCCCACTTCTCGGCCGGCCGCGATTTGTTCAGGGGTCTGGGCGGTGGGGTGCGCGGTTTGCTCCCCGGCAAGGGCGGACTCTACCGGCACCTCGGCCGGTGTGGCGGCGAAATTGTACACCCAGATGTGGGCAGGCCGTGGAAGCTTCCCTCCCTTATATTCCTGACGGTCACTCACCTTGGTTGAGGCACACCCGGCTGCCACGATCATGGACAGCACACAGAATGCAAAACGCGAAATGGATCTCATGACAAACCTCCTATGGTTGATGAGACGAATGCCGGCATCCTCCCCAGGATCATCTGGTATATTGCACGTGCACCTGCTCGATCTTCCCAGTGAACGGAAAAGGCGCTTGATCGAAATAGTCCAATGCTACCGGTGAGCCGAGATCGCTGCCGATGTCGAGACAATCATTGGCCGTGAAGAGCAGCGGCGCGCTGACCGGCACCTGCCCTTTGGCCACTTCCTTGCCATTCACTCTCACCGTCACGTCGAGGGGACCTGCAGCCCGTTTGACGGCATACTTCGTCTCAACTTCAATCTTCACCTTGCCGGTCGGCAGCTTGTTCTGCGCGGCTATCTTCGTCCTTTGAATCTCAAAAAGGTTGTACTCGTAGGAGAGCACGCCGTCTTTGACATAGAGGGCCAGACCGCCCGAGAACCCGCCGAGTGAGTAGAGGACGCCGTTGGCATCGGCCGGACTGTCGGCATCAATCGTCACGATATTTTCTTTATTTCCCAGGGCAGGGGCGAGAAACTCCGGCATGCGGGTAATCGTGCCGGGGAAAGTCCATTCATGATAGGGCGTGACGAGTTTGTCCTGAGGATTGAACATTACCCTCAGACTGCCGCCCACAGGATAGCCCTTGTTTCTGGAATACTCGATGGCAAACAGCTCCTTCATCTGCGCCACTTTCCCGGGATGTCGCGCAGCAAGGTCGTCGGCTTGCGACCAGTCTTCGTTCAAATTGTAGAGTTCCCACTGATCATGGTCCGGCGTCCAGGCAAGATGGCCCTTCGCGTCAAGCAGGCCCTTGGGCATTCCCGGCACCCAGGGTATGCGTGGCCCGAACACGCCGGCAAACCACCCGTCGTGATAGATACCGCGGCTCCCCAAAACCTCAAAGTACTGCGTGCGCCGGACCTCCTTGGCCTTGGCATCGGCGAACGTTGCAGCGAAGCTCACGCCGTCCAGGGCATCTTGAGGGAAGCCGTTGACCACTCTTGGCGGGGTAATGCCGACGACATCATAGATGGTGGGCGTGACGTCGATCACGTGCAGAAATTGCGACCGCGACTGGTCGTCGTGCTTGATCTTTTTCGGCCAACGGACCGCCATCGGCTGGCGCGTGCCGCCGAAATGCGCGGCGACCAGTTTGGTCGATCTATACGGCGTGCTTCCCGCCCAGGCCCATCCTGCGTGATACATGTTGTCGGTCTTGGGCGATCCGAGCACATCGAGTCCGCCGAGTTGGTTCACTGCATTGATGTGCTGCCCGATGGTCGAGGGAATACCGTTCTGGGCCAGCAGTTCGCTGATGGTGCCGCTCTGGCCTTCGGCCGACGACCCATTGTCCCCCCAGATGTAGAAAACCAGCGTGTTGTCGCCGTAGCCGAGCCGATCGATTTCGTCCATCACGCGACCGGCGTGATGATCGGCGTGCTCCGTGAAACCGGCGAAGATTTCCATCAAACGGCGCTGGAAGGGCTTCTCCGCGTCCGGGATGCTGTCCCAGGAAATGAGTGAATCAGGACGAGGCGTCAGCTTCGCGTTCTGCGGGATCCAGCCCATCGCCTTCTGCCGGGCAAACGTGCGTTCGCGATACTTGTCCCATCCGTCGTCGAACTTCCCCTTGTACTTGTCCGCCCATTCCTTGGGAACGTGGTGTGGGCCGTGCGAGGCGCCCGTGGCCCAATACATATAGAAGGGCTTGTCCGGTTGGAACGCCTTGTGCTCACGCAACCAGCCGATGGCGTCATCGGCGATGTCCTCGGTCAGGTGATAGGGTTTGCCGCCTTGGGGATGGTTTGGATGCACCACAGTGGTGTTCCGCACCATGTTGGGCTCGTACTGCGACGCCTCCCCCGCGAGGAAACCGTAGAAATATTCAAATCCGTAGCCCGTCGGCCAAAACTCAAACGGCCCCTTCGAGGTCGTCTCCAAAGCCGGGGTGTTGTGCCATTTGCCCCAGGCGGCGGTCGCATAGCCGTAATTCTTCAACACTTCAGCCGCAAAAGCACTCGTTTTAGGTTGCGTGCCGGAGTAGCCGTCCCAATCGTTGGAAAGCTCGCTGATCTGGCCGGCGCCAACACGGTGGTGGTTGCGCCCTGAGAGGAGCGCGGCGCGCGTGGGCGAGCACATGGCCGTCGAATGGAACCGATTGTACGAGATTCCCTGCTGTGCCACGCGGCTCAGTGTCGGCGTGTTGATCTCCCCCCCGTAGGTGCTCGGCGTGCCGGGGCCCACGTCATCGATTAGGACGACCAGGATATTCGGCGCATCCTTGGGCAGATGGCCGACCGCCGGTTTCGGGCTGTATACCGATTCCTGCATGGTCCGGCCCGCGATACTGCCCGATTCTTTCGGTGGAAACGGCAGCGATTCCTGGGCATCGGATATCACAGGAGCCAGGAACATTGACACCAACACAACAATGCCAGCGGTAACATACAAGGGTCGCCCGTCCTTCATGAATCACCTCCTCCTCATTGGACCGTTCTGGTTTGAACCGTTCGCCGAGATCCTCGACCATGCGAAACTCCACATGGTTCGTGCCGGTATCCGATTCCCTCTTGCCCCGACTGCTCTCATGCGCGGTGTGATCGGATGGCTACCTCACCCGCGTCACTGCCGGGGATGCCCATCGACCGTCAAGCACTTGGCCCTTGGGCGCATACAGTCGCATGGTCAGAGTGAAATCTCCTGCCGGTGCCGGCAACCAGTTCGATTCGTTGTCCTTGCCCGGCGACTCATGCTGAATGTAGATCTCCAGCGATCCATCGCCACCATATGCCAATTTGTCACGGTCGCCGATCGCATACCGTTTTAAGTCGTTGGCCGTCGGGAACCCATCGTTGTCGTACAACGTGACCGACCAGAACGCATTCACCGGTGGAAGCTGGTCCCTGTCAAAATGGAGCGCGTAGCGATGCGTCCCGGTCAGTGCCTTCCCTTCCGCATCGCCAAGATTGAACGGATAAATAGCATCTTCCGGAAGATTGGCCCCAAGACCGGCGAGGGCGACACAGGCCCGCTTCAGATAGTACGTCCCATACACGCCCATGCTGTCCGTATTCATCTGCCATCCGTTGACGACACGCGCGAGCGTGGGAATTTTCGCGCGGATGGCTTTGAGTGCGTCCGGCGCGGCGCGTTCCATGGCGCGTTTAACGGTCGGATCAGCTTTGGCGAGATCGAAGGACTTCCCTGGTACCATCCCGATTCGACGCATTCTGGCCACGATAGGCTGGTCCGTGATGTGGGGCGGGTGAAGCTTCAGGATCTCCGCGGCATATGCGAAGTACTTGTCCGCCGCCATAGTATCGATGTGGGTCATCGGCGGCGTTTTCATATCGACGGTGGGGTCACCGACAAACTTTGCAGGAACGGGCTTGTTCCCCCACTGCGAGAGCGGCGTGATGGCATAGCCGTCTTGCACCTTGTGGACAGCTTCGTAGTCGGCAGGCCCGTTGGTCTGCGTGCGGCCGATGATCCACACATAGGGAGTGGGCGACTCGATGCGCTCGATGCCGGCCGGCAGTTTACCCTTCCAGCCTTGCATGACGACCGCGAAGCGACCGGCGCCGGTGCCTGTGGTGCGTTTCCCCGGCGAGGCAAACACATCCGTCCACATGTCCATCATCGGCAAGAGATAATACCGGCCCCGCGTGTCCGGCGCGGACACGATCATCGGCTCCTTCCGGAGGTCCAGCCAGGCGCTGGAATACAAGGTGTCGAAATTCGGCCGCACGACTTCACGAAATTCAGCGGGAGGAAAGGCTCGCATATGATGGAAAGCATTCCCAGGGCCAAGGCCTGGCTTTACGCCCGGGGGAACGTTCGTCATGACCCGCCTGGTTGCATCCATCAGGGCCATCGGGTACAGATACGTGTAGGCCTCCATCCCGATTTCGTAGGCCTCCTCTTCGGTAATCCTCTCGGCCGCTCCTGCGATCGGCGCGGTCAGCGTCGCTGCCAGCACGCTCAAGCAAGCGCTGAGCACGAAAATCGTCATGCGCGAATAGTTCATTACTTCCCCTTTCGATTCATGAATCGTCTTCTTCTGTCTGTTCCAGCAGAGAGGTGCCTGCCCATTCTTGAGTGAGGCTTAAGAGCTCCCCGTCGTCCCGCCGCCTGACTTCACCAGCCTGAATCCGACATGGTTCGTGCCCGTCTCCGGTTCGCCCTTGCCCCGGCCGCCCGCGATGTACCGCGCGCAATATTGGTCGGTGCAGAGGAATGAACCGCCTTTGTGCACTTTCTTTTTCACGCCGGGCTCGCTCGGATCGAAGCTGTCTGAGGGACCTTGAGGATTGCGCGCAGGCGATCCCTGGCCGACAAGTGTTTGATAATAGTCAGGGCGGTACCAGTCGCTGGTCCATTCCCAGACATTGCCGGCCATGTCGTACAGACCATAAGCATTGGGCGGGAAGGAGGCGACCGGCGCTGCGCGCTCGTGGCCGTCTTCCTTCGTGTTCTTCTCTGGAAAATGTCCCTGAAACGTGTTGGCCATGAATTTTCCTCCCGGCTTCAACTCGTCACCCCAGGCATAGGGTTTTCGCTCAAGCCCGCCGCGCTGCGCAAATTCAAACTCGGCTTCCGTCGGCAGACGCTTGCCGGCCCATTTCGCATAGGCCTGCGCATCTTCGTAGGCGATATGGACGACGGGAAAGTGTCCGCGATCTTTGATATCGCTCTTCGGACCTTCCGGATGCCGCCAGCTGGCGCCCTTTACGTAGCTCCACCATTGGAAATGATCGTTCAACTTCACAGGATGATCGGGCGGCGAAAAGACGACCGAACCGGCCACGAGATTTTCCGGCGGCGCGCCGGGGAAGTCCTCCACGCGCGGCGTGCGCTCGGCGGTGGTAACGTAACCAGTCGCTTTCGCAAATTTCTTGAACTGCTCGTTCGTGATCTCGGTTTTGTCCATCCAGAATCCATCCACCGATACACGATGCCACGGTTGAGCGTCGGGGAACTCCTCCGCGCCCATCCAGAACTCACCACCAGGGATCCACACCATGCTTTCCGGAGCGGGACTCGACGGAGGCAGGGTACCTCTCATAGCTGGAGCATCACCGGGGGACTTGGCTGCCGGAGTGTGTGTCGCCTTTGGCAGCGGCGAGACGGCTTCAGTACTACGGCCGGTCTTGGCAGCAGAAATGTCCATGTCGCACGTCATGCCGGACACCGGCGCTGTTGCGCCCGTCAGACGAGCGCTTCCCAAGAAATACCACCAGGCGGCCAGAATGATACTTGCGCACAGAGACAATCCGAGTGCAATTGCAGCCGTGCGTAATGGTTTCGTCACTAGAGCCTTCTTCTGAATCGGGGCGGCCAAGCTTCCCTTCAATTGGTGAAAATCGATTTCGGAAGCAGGAGCGTGACCGTGAATCGCAAGCTCCAATCCGGGCCGGGGTCCGGTCGCACTACGTTGGAGTAGGCGGCCAGTTGAAGATTGAACGGTAACTTCCCGATGCGCTGGATCTTGCCGAATCCGCCGCCCATCGGAACGGTCCATTTATTCCCGCTCGTTCCCTCCCAATTCGCCGTGATGACCGGAGAACTGGTCAGATACCAGCCGTTGGGCAGGTTATAGTTGAGAAACGGTTGCACTAAGCCCTGGCTGACGCTTTGTCGATCGCTGTTCCCTGCAAAGGACCAGATCTGCTGGATGAGGCCGCCGACGACCCACGGACCTTGTACTGTCAACGCGACGGCGGAAGGGCCGGCCGCCCACTTTCGCGTGCTCGTCGCGTCATCGGTGCCGGTCGCCAGTTGCAGGCTCGGCCCAACCCCCCAAATGATTGGTCCGGACTTGGCCGGCGACAGGAACGCCGTAACGTTTAGGTCGCCCAGCCCCCAGGTGTCATCGCTCGTGGTGTTCAATTTAGGTTGTGCGATGATCGGCATGATTGTCCTGGTGATCAGATTCCACTCACTGTTGAGGCTGATGGGAATCACCGGTTGGACATTCAACACGTTTTGCGTGCGGTTGTTCGGGCCGATCCCAAAATTCATATTGTTCTGGAACGGAATGCTGATCAGGTCGGCCACGGGGTTCTGAATTTTCTTGGCCAGCTCTGTTTCAGATTCCTCACCCTGGGCCGGACCTGTGAGTGCCAGCGGGATCAGCCACCCCAGTGCCACCAGCACGACCACAGACATTCGGAGCGGCACGATGCCGCTCCGGGTATTTGCTGTCGTCTTCATGGCGATTTCCCTTCTAGGACGCGCGCCTTCGGGCACACTCGAAACGGTTAACTCGCCAGCGGGATTTGCGCGGCCAGCTCGAACTTCACGATCGACCGGATCTTGTTTTCAATCTGCAGATACCGGGCGACTTTTGTCGAGGGGAGCACCTTGCCCAATTTTGCGGCATACGATTGCCGAAGTTTCAGCTCCGCTTCCTCGACTGCCAGTGCCTCGTCCATCAGCTTCCCGGCCTGGCCATTGGAGATCTCTCCCTTCCCGGCGTTGAACGCGTCGGCGTAGCTCTTGATCGTGCCCATGAGCCGCTGATTGATCTGTGACAATTCACTCTGGTAGCCGTCGTAGAGTGGCCAGAAGCTCTTGGCTTCCGCATCGGTGAGATTCATGTTGGTCGCGACCAGGAGTTTCTTGTCCGCCTTCACTTTGTCCTTCAAAATTTCCATGGTCATCTGCCCGGACTCCTGCGCCGGGGCTTCCCCCACGAACAGGAACGACAATATCAGTACTCCGATTAGTAACGTTTTCATGACACTCTCTCCTCTTTTATCCGGCTCACAATTCGGTAGTGGGTCACTTTGAAATAGCATGGTCGCATTTTCGTCAAATACAATCTGGTCAATTGTGAACATCTCTCAAATAAGCCTCGGCGCCTTACAACCAGTTGCGAAATTTAGGTCCGGTTGCGTCACTGAATTCAAACTGACCCACTACCCACAATTCCTATGACTTGACCGATGAACTCGACCGGCGGCTAGGGGTGAGTCCTGGCAATTTTCGACCCCTGTAATCCTATGCCCGCCATCAGCCCCTGCTGATCGAGAATAACTGCATAGCGGCCCGACATCTCATTGCACTGCTTCTTTACCTCCACACCCTTCAGCGACAGGGCCGACGGCCTGTCTCCCTGCCGAAGAGAGCAGGTACGCCATGATGGTTGCCGGAACGATCAGCCAGACACTCGTCACCACCACCGATCCTCCTTTGGCCAGGGCGCTGACCGCATAGAGTACCGTCAAGACGGAAACCGATAACCCCATTCCCCACGCCCAGCTTTTGCGCCGCCAAGCTGCCGCCGCAAAGATGAAATACATCGCTGAGAGTGCAACCCAGAGCCATCCCTTTACTTCTGCCAGCATCACAATGAGCGGAGAGAGCCCCCCGCCACTTTGGTGAAAAGTGCTGGCAAGCTGTAGAAAGATGAACCCTCCCAGAATCCCTGCCATTCCTTGAATCACGGCCAGTACCGCCACTATGGTCATGCCGCGGGGTCGTATCGTCATGCTTTGGTATCAATCCATGCGCAGCGCAATTCGATCTATTTACGAAGGTGAGCCGCCGGGCCCGAAAGTCACACCCTGCGATCCCCAGTTCAGGGTAAACGCGAAGAAATGGATCATCGCGTTGTTAAAGCTCCCGTTCAGTTGTCCGGCGAGGGGGCCTCGATTTTGCGATATCGCCATATCGCCGATATAGGTCAGCTCATAGCTGAATCCCAATTTGACCCTTGGGCTCATCAGCCAATTGGCGCCCAGCCCGAACTTATAGGTCGCCGCCACAGGGAGGGCGATGGATCGATTCGCATCGCTGACCATCGAAGAATCGTAGGCGAATCCGCCGTTCAGCAACCATTCAGGATTCAGCCGGTATTGTGTGCCGATACCCACATGATACGTGTCATCGTAATCGATGTTGGTCGTCAGCGAAGGGTTATTGACGCCACCCGTCACTCCGACATCCACCTTGCCGAATTGACTCCAATTTTCCCACCCGAAATCACCCATCACCGCCCACCGCTCACTGAGCTCGTGATAGGCGCTGAGCATAATATGCTGCGGGACGGTCATTCCTAGGTCGAGTCCGCGATTCAGCTGTCCATTATTTTGCAGCGCGGCACCGATAGTGCCAAGATCAGAGAAGGTCGGGGTGGTCGAAAAATTCAACTTGATCGGTGAATAGTACGTGACGCCGACACGGGTACCTTTTTTTGGTTCGTACAGAACGCCAACCTGGCCTCCGACCCCTACAGTCGTATCCGAGAGATAGGAATGCCCGTCGCCGGCTCCAGGCGGAAGCAGATTGTTGATATTGAAGGTGTTCTTCAAGTGACCTACCATGATGTTGGGTCCGCCGCCGACAGACCAGTGTTCGTTCACGCGGTAACTCGCGACCGGTGCAAATGTCACACCGACCAACATCGCCTGTTTCACATAGTAGCGACCGACAAAGCCCTGGTCATACTGCAAACCCAGGCCGAAGTTCGACAAGATCCCGAGCCCCACTTTGAAATCTTTGCCGAAGCTGTGCACATAGAAGCCGCTCGCGCCGGGCATCACGCCGACCGGATTGCCGCCGCCGTTACCGCCGAATGGGGTGTTGGTGCCGTCAAACCCGCCGCTTTGGAAATACAGCGCCTGCAATCCCCCCTGGAATTGGTTTCCCTCGAGAAGACTCATCCCGGCCGGATTCTTAAACAGCGTGGAGGCATCCTGCGCGCGCGCGGCCCAACCTGCTCCTGCCAGGGCGACATCTTCCGTTCCGAATTCCGACAAGAACAGCCCGCCGGCGCTCACGATGGAGGGCGAGCTGATGGCCATGGCAAGCGCGAGCATCGCGCAGGACATCCAGCGGCCGGTAGCCCGCCTCTCCGTCATGACGCTTGACGCGGGTGTGTGGAAATCAGAGCGACTTAGCCTGATTTCATGACTGTTCATGTTCGACTCCTCCATTTTCATAGATGACCGTACTGCACGAACGCGTATGTGATTGGGCGCTCGAATTGGCTGATGGTAATCGGATTTCAGAACATTCATCTCAAGACGGCTCCTGCGCATTTCGCTTGCAAATCTAAGCCGTTTCTCGGGACGCTGATACTGTTAATTCTTACAGTCTTGCCATTGGATGGCAGGAAGCAGGGACCGGCAAAATGGGGAGATTATCGCCGCTGTCCTTGCTTTGGTTTCGCGCCGATGCGCGGCGGTAAAGAGGAATGGCATGGTGCGAGCGTGGACCGGCGTCGAACATGCGCGAGAGGACTGCAGCTCGCGCCGCTGTTATCACTTCCCGAGAGGCAGATCAAAGATGGTTCTTGAGAAGAGAGGAGTCACGTACACCCAGCGGATGCCCGCCTGCACCCCCCAATCAACACCCGTGGGTGTGTCGCGTCCCGCTAGGCCCACGCCGGGCCCCGCGAACACGCTCCACTGATCCACAAACTGGTACCCGACTTCAGCCAGCATGTTCAGGGATTGTTTTCCACCATTGCTCCATTTTCCACTATTGTTCCAATTAATATCCCAGGCCATCGCCACCAGAGTCCAGACTCGCTTAGACCAGATGGTATTGATGGCCGGCTGGATACGCGTAAAGTGCACATCATTGCGGCTCGGATCGCCTCCGATGGAGTGATTCTCGGTTGCGATAAGAAGGAAGAGGGAGTTCAACTTTGCCAATGGGACGGCCACCCCACCGCCCGGTCCAATCATGTATTTTCCCGTACCCAGTTGCCTTTCGGAGGCTGTCGGAAACGACACGTCAGCCCCGACAAACAAGGCGATGTTCTCGCTGGAGTAGATCCGCCCCCCCATGCGCATTATCATGTCGCCGGCACCACGCAACGGAAATGCGTTAGATTGATTCGAATCGGCCCATGCATAGGGCATGGCCACCTGCACAAAATAGTTGGGAGTGAGCGGCACGCGAACCGTCGCAACGGCACTGTCGACGCGCACGCCGTTGGTGAGCGAGAGGTGGTTGTAGGTGAGTTGATTGAATCCGATGACCGCCGTCGGGTCCGTGCCGAACTTTGCAGCGGCCGCCGACAGGCGCTCGCGTTCCGCTTCGAGACGAGCATGCTCCTCAGGCGTGGCGCCCATTATCAGTCGTTCGAGTGGACGCTGCGTCGGCTCCGGTTCCTTCTGCGGCGATGTGGCCACAGACTTCCCGGTCGGTTGGTCGGATTCTTCTGCTGCGAACGAGAGGGGGCTCGCTCCGATCCCGGCTGTGCAAAAGAGAGCAAGCGCGAGAAGGACCCGACACGATAAGGAATTCGGGATCCAGGGGGGATATGTGCAATGCGATAGGGGACATTCCTTGTGCATCTTGAAATTGCGCATCCGGGCATCTCTCACCTCATATCTCCTAACCCGCATCGTGCTTTCTCTGACTCGCATACCTTACAAGCGCGGCGGCGGGCGGTCCGGCAAACCGACGCGAATCGCGGCGGAAAAGTCCGCTTCGTTCTGGACTGCTTTGGCCTTTGAGGAGATCCCGCTCCTGGTCCGGGCCTCCTCAAACGGCAATGAGTGATTGATAGCCCCTACATTGTACAGCACCTCGTCGAGATACCCGTTCAAGAGCATCTTCCAGCTCCACTGGAAGGGTATTCCTAAATCGCGAATGTGGAGAAAGATGCTCGTCGTGCAGTTGTGGCTGAGGGCGTTGTACCAATCCGGTTCTTTCGCCAGCCTGTTCACCTTGTCCATATAGTCCAGGAGCAGGGCACGGGCCCGCGCAGGCGGCGCGGCCAGGCGGTACAGGTGGACATCTTCTCCCCGGACATTCGTTCTGAGCCGGATGAGATCGCGTTCATCGGCCAGCACGTAGTAGAGTTCAAACTGCCGGAAAAAGCCTTTGACGGCGGAATATTCCTCTCCCTTTTCCTTGCGTGTTTCGATCGAAATGGCGAGTGGCGCGGCCCCGTCGAACTGCCAGCTCAGCACCGTATGCGCGATCGCGCGAGGGCCCCAATAGCTCAGGAACAAGTCGAGTCCTTGAATCTTGGTGAGGTCATACGTTCTGGATTCCCACCGCGGCGTAACGTCCGTTTCTGAACGGTATTCGAAGTTTCTCACGTTACGGATCGTGACCAGGTCGCCGTTGATCTCTGCCGTCGGGAGTTCGGCCACGTCCGGTTGCCAGGGACGATCGTTGCGCGGCTCGATCACCAGCCACCAGCCCAGCACGATCGCCCATGCGACGACGACCCCGGCAGCACCGTGCCACGCGGATCTCGCCAGAGCCAAGAGCGCGAGGGAACCACCGGCGAACAAGAGGGCCAGTGCTCCGGCCAGCGCCCGGGACGTCGGCCCGTCATACCATAAGGCACCGGCGCTCCAGACGATGGGGCCCACGAGGAGAACAGCCGCCAGTACCCGTTTCATCATAGTGGTTTCGGTATGGAGAGGAGCGCTCATCTACCCACAGCCAACCGCATGCCCACAGCTCTCCGATGCGTGGAGGAGGAGAATCCGTCGGACTTCCTCGATGGTCCCTGGCTCGCCTTGACAAGAATGGCCTGAGCGGATGACGAATTCGGACTCTACGCCGTCCAGATGTGCGCTCCGGTACGTCACAATCCCATCGTCACCCTCCTCCACAGGCCCCTCTCCCTTGACGGCAATAATGGAATGCGCCTTCACGTCGGGCACGACCGGAACCTTCGAGAGTTCGGTGATGACGGGACTCCCAGGCTTCATGGCGAAGACGCTCGTTCCGAAATATTTGTCGGGATCGACAGTCAGTATCGTTTTATTTTGCAGCAGGAAGTCGCCAAGATTTTTCCCGAGCGTGGCCGGAAGCCTGACGAAACTCGCCACTTTGTTCGCCAGCCATGAGGCACTGAAGAAGGACCCGCGGTGCGGCGTCGCAATGAAGACGACACGCCGCACCGTCGGCGATGGCGTCACGAACAACGTGCGCCGGAGCAGGCCACTCATCTCCTCGGGCACATCGACTTCCTCCAACGGCTTGTTGCTCATGGAGGTCCAGAGCCGATCGCCCGGATCGACGGCAAGGAACTTGGTCAGCAAGCCACCTTGGCTGTGTCCGATCACCACCATGTTCTGCAGTGCCCTCTCCTGGCCCGTCGGATCAACCTTTTGGGCGGCCGCGCTCAACGCGTCACGCAAGAGCATTGCCGAGTAGGCGATGGGGTTGCCCGAGTCATAGAAAAAGAACCAGAATTGATACCGCTCCCTGATGCGACGATCGCCCGTCAAGTCATTCAGCATCTCCGCCCAGCGCCCCGGACTTGATGCCGTGCCATGCACAAAGACGACAGGAATACGTCCTGAACGATAGGGTTCCAACGAAACCAGCTGCGACGGCTTGTCTTTGAAGACATCTCCTCCGAGGAAAGCGCTCAGTTCGAATTCCCACACACCAGGATCGCTCAGTCCGGCCGCTAACGCCGCCGTGGACTCCATCTCCAGCGGCACGTCTCTACCTTGAAGGTGAACAACCTCGCTATCCGCGGGAGAGTAGAGTTCCAGCATGGAATGGATATGGCCTTGTCGAAGTTGTTGTGTAGGATTTTCGATTCGCAGGATTGCGGTCACCGGGACTTTGATGCGTGGGGCGACTTGGAGGGCCACTTCCTCCTTAAGAATTTGTTGTGCGGCAGCGAGCGGGGCTCCAATGCCCGGTTGGCGATATCGATTGCGCAATCCGCGGACATCGAGCTCCGCGACGGGCAGGAAGTGGACGAGTTTGCGATTCCCCACGGTGAGGTATCGATCGGGGAAAACCACCTCTAATCGCCCGAAGGGCAACTCATAGGTTCCAGAACGAAGTTCAACCTCCCCGCCATCCTGAGAAGCAAACCCTGAAGTGATTCCTCTATTATAGAGGTCGCATGCCAGTCTCAGTTTCGGGTCATAAGGACTCACCGGGAGATCTGTGGGCTTCGAAAACAAGAATGCGTAGGCATAGACCGCTGACGCAAGGTAATGGGCTCTGCTGTGTTTCTTTTCTCCTTGGAGAAAGGACAGTTCCGCCAATGCCAAGGCTTCAGTCAATTCGCCTTCGGCCAAGAAAATACCGTGCAATCGTGCAAGGGTTTCCTCTGCCATCTCATCATACTGTTCGAGCAGTCCATGCTTGCGGAGGACGTTGAGGGTTCCCAGGCTGGCCACATCAGCGGAAATCGCATTCCCGGTCAAGTGAAGATGAACGCTCCGCGCGTCAATCCGCTTCACACCCACCGGCGTCTGACACCCGATCAGTAGGCCGAGCAGCACGACGAATGCGATTGGTTGGAACCGTCTCATGCGTGGCTCCTTGGTGACGACACGATGGGAGTGGCCATATAGATCCTCATGTGGCAAAGCCCACGACAATTGACATCATCACCAGTTGCCGATCACATACAACTATCAGATTTAACAGTTGCGCATACAGGTTCTTACTGTCTTACACGCTGCGGCGCGGGTCAATGAGAGGAAGTCTACTTTGAACTAGCTACATGCTGCTACTCCCCTCAGTGAGGCAGCTTAAGAATCCATCTCAAAAGCCTGTCAGATGTGCGATCAGGAAGCAGTTTTGCCATGAGCGCGCGGAGTTTGGCATCAGTTCCAACCAGATATCTCGTCTTGGGTGATGGTGCCGTCAACGCTGCTTCCACCACCTTCGCCACGGCATCAGAGGAAATCGCTCGTTTCGATGCTTCTCCGACGACCCTCCTCACGGCGGCCACAACAGGCTTATAGAGAGTTCGAAGTTCTGTCTCTATGGCTGCCTCCCTCTCTGCAGCATCGATAGCTGACTTGTTCCAGATAGGCGTGGCAATGGCACCCGGCTCGATGATCGACACGTGAATGCCCCATTGCTGGACTTCCAAGCGGAGAGCATCCGTAATCGCTTCCAGCGCAAATTTTGATGCTGAATATGGCCCCATGAGCGGCATCGTTGAAAGACCGGCAATAGAACCCATATTGATGATGCGGCCTCGCGCCTGTCGTATTAAGGGAAGAAAGATTTGCGTGACGGCGACCTGTCCGATCACGTTGACTTCGAGCTGCTGTCTGAGATCTGGAATAGGGACAGCCTCCAGGGGGCCAACCACTGCAATCCCGGCGTTATTGATCAAGCCATATAATCCATCTCTCCCGGTTGATTCTGAAACCAACGCACGAGATTTTTGAATGGTCGCGAGTTCCGTGACATCAAGCTCAATGGGCACCAGACGATCTGAGCTGTTTTTTTGAAGGGCCAGCCCGTCCTCTGGCTTCCGTACTCCTGCAAAAACCCTGAAACCCAATCGATCAAGATGAATCGCGCAAGCCGCTCCTATTCCTGTAGAGGCTCCAGTGATGACCACTGCTTGATTGCGTTCACTCGTCATATGTCCCTCTCAAAGATCAATGGGAGAACCATAACGGGTCTTGAGGGCTTTCGTCCATCCGTCCCGCATGGTTTCCATACCCCTTCGGTAGACATCGATCTGCGTCTTCGGCTATTATCAAATCCTTCTCACCTTATGTGGCGGTGTAGCTCAGTTGGCAGAGCAGCGGACTCATAAGCCGCGGGTCGGCCGTTCAATCCGGCCCACCGCCACCAAACCAAGCTTGCTCGTGAGACCCTGCTACAGTGAACGGTACGTCCAATGAGGGATGAGCATGCACCCCCAACTCCAACAAGCGTACGACGCCGAAATGATGGTGGCGGCCACACACTACAGTGTTGGCAACTTAGACCAGGCGTTTCCCCATCTTGAACGCGCACACATTCTAGGGCAATCGTTTCCAATCGCTCATGCACAAGTCCATTGGTGGATGTTGAAAGTCGGATTGAAACGTCGAGATTTGATTGAAGTGGCTGGTCAAATACCGCGAATTATTGGAGCATTCCTGTTCTCCAAAATTTTGGTGCCAGTGGGTAATACAGGCGGTGCTCGTGTACCGCCGTTTCGATCGATGCCAATCTCAGAAGATCTTCGAAGCCTGCTGGAGAAATATGGACCTGGCTCAAAAGCTTGATGAGCCTTCTTGTACTGATGCGGCGCGGCGTATCCTTACTCTTCCCTCAATCCCTCCACAATAGGTTGTCGAGCGGCCCACCTGGCTGGGAAATACCCAGCCACCAACGTTGCAACTGCTGCCAACGATACCGCTTGGATCAGTGACCCAATGGGAACAATCATTTGGATCGTCCAGCCAAATGATTGTCTATTGATGACCTTGATCAATAATAGCGAGAGCAGGCCACCTCCGATGAGTCCTAACACTATTCCGACCGTACCAAGATAGGCCGCCTCCCAAAGCACGAGCTGGCGAATTTGTGTGGCGCTGCCGCCAATGGCGCGTAAGGTCGAAAACTCCCGGCGCCGTTCGAGGACGGACGTGATCAAGGTGTTCACGATCCCAAGCATGGCAATCACAACAGCAATGGCCTCCAAGACATAGGTCAGGAAAAAGGTGCGATCGAAGATCTCAAGAATCTCCTTCCGCAATTCGACATTGCTGATGATGAGTGGCGGAAGACCACCATTGGTAGAGGCACTCAACAGTTCGGTCATCCGCTCCCTCACGCGATCCAGATTCGCTCCGTCCTGCAAATACACCGGGAACACGGTGACAAGGTCATCGTGCCAGAGCGATTGATAGAGCGCCCGATCCATGAGTAGCTTGCCTCCGTCGGTCGAATAATCATAAAACACGGCCACAATCGGAAATCGCCGAGGGCCTCTGGGCGTCATGACTTCGAGTGTCGAACCTTCATGTACCTCAAGCCGGTTCGCCAACACTTCTGACACAAGGAGGCCACCGATATCCGCGGCTCGATTCAGCTGTTCAGACGAGTCACCGCTCCGTACGAGATAACGACTCCATTGCGCATGCAACCGCAAATCTCTGGAGACGACAGCTACACGCTGTCCCTTCACTTGCATACGCACATCACGGTAACTATCGACTGCAACAACATCGGGAACGGACGCAAGGATACTCATCCACCCGGACGGTAGGCTTCGTCCCATGGTTCCGATTTCCGTTCCACGCAACCACATCGAGGGAGCGACGACCAGATCAGCCAGCACCGTGTCCGTCACCCAAATCTCCACCGTATGACGAAAACTCCGAACCATAACCAACACCCCGATCATGATTGCGAGTCCGACCATGAAGGCGGAAACAGTGACCCCATTGCGGCCAGGATTGCGAGCGGCATGCTCCACCGCGATACCTCTCATGACTCCGCGCGAACCAAATTCTCGACCCACGTATCGATGCCGACGCCATCCGGTGACACCTATCGGAGCCAAACAGGCCAATCCTGCCAATAAGCATAGCGTTGCCGCATATCCCAAGACGGGAACACCATCAATGGGCCCTGGCCAACTCAGCAATCCAGCGACCACGAGTAATGCCAAACCCACGACAGCAAGCGCTCCCACACGTACTTGCTGGCTTGCTTCATAGTCACCAGGAGCGAGGGCTCGTACCGTTGTCGTGCGACTCGCGTCCAAGCTGGGACCGATGGCACCGATCATGGATACCACGCATCCAATCATGATTCCTTCGACCACAATCTTCCAAAACTGGTCTGTCCAGAGCAGGCCACTCTCACCAGTTCCAACCGGAACATAGAGATCAGAAATCGTTCGGCCGAGTAGTGTAATCAGCTCTTGAGCCAGCACCATCCCTGCTGCACTGCCGAGGATTCCTCCTAAGAACCCATACAGTCCCGCTTCTAGTAAGAACAGGAATGCGACCCTTGATTGGGTCATCCCGATCGCCCGATAAATTCCAATTTCCCGTCTTCGTTGGGCGACGGAAAATGCCATCGTATTGTAGATGAGAAACATGCCGACCAATAGCCCGACCCAGCTAAGAACCGTTAAATTAAGTCGGAATGCGCGCAGCATTTGTTCAACTTGGCTGGTCCGATTGGCAGGCCGCTCGCTGGCCACATGAGGAGGGAGGATCGCTCGTATCCTTGCTCCGATTTCTTCAACGGGTACGTTCGCATCGGTGATGAGATCGACTCGATCGACCTTCCCAACCATATCAAACGCAATCTGTGCGGCTGCTATGTCCATAATAGCCATGCGTTCCCATGAGGACCTCTGCGCTGATTGTCCTCGAAGCATTCCGGCCACTCGGCAGCTGAGATGCCCTGTCCCGATGAGAAGATCGATGTGGTCGCCGACTGAAACCTGCCACTCGGTCGCCAATGCATCTCCTAAATATATGGCCTGCGGATCGATCATGCTCAACAGCTGGTTTTCCGTCGCTGCTTGGTTTACCTGAAAGCCTCGTGTATGGAATTCTTCCAGAAGGTCCAACCCGATCACTTGGATGGCCTGGCCCGGCTGATTCTCATTCATCCGCACTGCTGTTTGTACAATGACCGGAGATGCTGAAGACACACCTGAAACCATCCGTAGAGACGGTACTATCTGCTCATCGAGTCCCGTCTCATCTCCTGACACTTCCAAGGTGGTGGGACCTGCGACCGTGAGGACAGCCTGTTCGAATGAACGCAGAACATCGACATTCGCCGTTCGTACAGCGACAGAGGCTGAGACTCCCAAAGATACTCCGATGATGGTCAGCAAGGTCCGTAACGGCCACTGTCGGAGATGAGACAGGAGGATAAGGGCGATAACCTTAAAAAATGTGGGCATTTACCTGAATGAAACCGACGCGTAACGCAATGGATGCATTTGACGCTCAATAGGGGAAAAAGGATTGAACATGGCTCGACGCATTTTTTCAGTTTCGTTTACACAATTCCCATCATTTGCTAGACTGCCAACGAATAGTGATAAAGGAGCACCGATGACAAAGCCTAAACGTGTTGCAACCCTTCGACTCAAGCGTGCAGATCGCCGCCTCAAGACCACGCCGCATATTACACCTCGGCAACGTGAAATCTTGCGTTTGGTTGCGCTTGGCTATACCAATCGGGAGATTGCTGGGTCCCTGAACATCAGCGTCAGGACCGTTGAAGTCCATCGCTTCAACTTGATGCACCGGCTCAATGTTCGGAACGTAGCCCAACTTCTCCATCAAGCGCTTCAGCAGAAGCTGTTGCCTCGTAACTTCAGCGCCAAGTAACGTCAGAGTTCTTTGAGCCGTCCTCGACACTCCTGAATCGACTGGTATCCCTTCCGACTCAACAGAGCGCTCAGTTCCGCTTCAAGTCGACCAAAAACGTCTAGCCCTTCTTCAACAAGCGCAGTACCGATCTGGACGGCCGACGCGCCACACAAGAAGTGTTCAAATGCATCAACACCCTCAACAATTCCACCGGTGCCGATGATCGGCATCGTCCCTTCAAAGAACTTATAGAACGCACGGACGTTTGCCAACGCTACCGGTTTGATGATTCGCCCGCCTACTCCACCGAATCCACCTTTCGGCTTAATGACGACGGTTTCTCGCTCTGAGTCGACCACCAGTCCATTACCCACTGAATTGATCAAGCTCAGAAAGTCGACGCCGCAACGTCTGAGCACCGCACCCATCACGTCATGATGCGCCGGGTCAAAGTAGGGAGGCAGCTTGACACCCATCGGCACCGTAATTTTAGGCCGAACTTTCTTAAGAAGCCGCTCGGAGGCTTCTGGATCGTAACCAATCTGGGGCTTACCTGGAATGTTTGGGCAAGAAAGATTCACCTCAATGAGGTCCGGATCGGCTGAGTTGATGAGTTCGGCGATCGTGGGGAAATCGTCCTCCCCAAGTCCCGCCACACTTGCGATGACGGGCTTTCCAAATCGTTTCAGTTGGGGAATCAATTCGGCATAGGCCTTGTAACCGAGATTGGGAAGCCCCATCGAATTGATTGATCCACCAACAAACCCATGATACCGAGGCTCAGGGTTGCCTCGACGTGCTTCGATTGTCATGGACTTAGTAACAATCGCCCCGGCTCCGGACTTACCTAGGGCCTCGAGTTCTTCCCGAGTCACACACAGAGCTCCAGCCGCGTTCATGAAGCAACTCGGAAACGTCACTCCAGCAATCGTTGTGGACAAGTTCACCATGACGCCACCAAGCCAGCCTCGCGTGGGATGCGTGAGATTAACTGTCCATCGCGTATTGTCCACATGTAGTCGCCCATTTGGGCTGCCTGAGAGCTATGAGTCACCAAGAGTACGGTTTGCCCGCCGGAGGTTGCCAGATCCCGAATCAATGCCATGATGTCCGCTCCCTGGTGGGAGTCGATATTCCCGGTCGGTTCATCGGCCAGGAGGAGTCGTGGTCGATGGGCCAACGCTCTCGCAATGGCGACTCGTTGTTGTTCCCCGCCGGAGAGTTCCGCTGGCCGGTGTTGACGCCTGTGCGTCATACCCACACGTTCCAACATTTCGTCCACTCGTTTACTGATGTCCCGTCCCTGGTCTCCACGCAACATCAATGGCAGTGCGATATTTTCTTCAGCCGTTAAGCCATAAACGAGATGGAAGGCCTGAAAGACTATGCCAATGGTGTCACGCCTGATCTTGGTCCATTCAAAACTGCTGAGTTTTGTCGTCGATCGTCCATCGAGCACAATTTCCCCTGAGGTCGGCATATCCAAGCCGGCCACGAGGTTCAGGAGGGTACTTTTCCCACATCCGCTGGGTCCCACAAATGAGCAAAATTCTCCTTGTTTGATCTCCAAATTCACGTCCTGTAAGGCCGTGACCATGGTCTCCCCACGGGCATAGGATTTACAAAGATGCCTCAGTGTCACCATAGGATGCCCACCCGCAAGCGACTCCCCTTCAGTGGTCTAAGTGTTCGCATTCCTATAGCATAACGAATCAAAGAGCAACAACCTTGACAGCCGCTGGCACTTCGCCATAAAGAAAGAACGAGAAAGAACTCAGCAAGGTCTGGTCATGGCTAACCGTCTCTTAGAATGGATGCCAGGTTTTATGCGTCGCACGATACGGTTTGTACTGCCGGCCCATTGCTCAATCTGCGGTTTCCTGCTGACCGACGATCCCACTCCTCATTTTTGTGTGGGTTGCTGGAGTACAATCGCATTGATGCCAGCCGCTCGATGCTCACGATGCGACCGTCCCTTTCTATCTGCCATTGCTACTGCGTACAGCCCGAACCACGTCTGCCACACCTGTGTGCAGCATCCACCTTCGTACACGAGAGCGTGGACTCTCTACCCCTACACGACGCCACTCCGCGACGCAATCTGTTTGTTCAAGTATCGAGGCAAGGTTTCCTTAGCATCTCCTCTAGCAAACCTTATGGTGGAACGACTTCCGCTGCTCCAGCGCGCGAGTGTAATTATGCCGGTTCCATTGCATAGTGAAAGACTTCGTCAGCGTGAATTTAATCAGTCGTTGCTGCTCGCTGATCAGATCGGACGTGTCTTGGGTATTCCCGTTTCGCCTAGCAATCTGATACGAACTACTCCTTCCCTAGCCCAAACGTCACTTTCCCGAAAAAATAGGCTCAAAAACCTTCGTGGAGCATTTGCCGTGCGATATCCCGATGAAATCAGGAAGCAACGCGTTCTGCTCATCGACGATGTGTTCACAACCGGCACGACGGTCAATGAATGTGCCAAGTCATTGCGCAAGGCCGGTTCGTCCGACGTACTCGTGTTAACCTTAGGACGCACTCTGGATCCGGATCTCGTTCCAGACCGTATCCATGCTCAACCTCAATCCCATTTTGAACCATTCGGAGTATGAATCTATGCCGATATATGAATACTTATGCCAGGACTGCCATCAGCGAAGTTCCATCCTGGTCCTGAGCTCAAGTCAGCTCGGTTCGGTTGGTTGCCGACACTGCGGCGGATCAAAGATAGACCGGCTCCTATCGAGGTTTGCCTCTCCTAAATCAGAAGAGGCCCGGCTTGAATCGCTTATGGATCCAACCAACGTTGGCAATCTCGACGAGCACGACCCCAAGAGCGTCGCCCGCATGATGGAAAAGATGGGTGAAGAAATGGGAGAAGACACCAGCGATATACAAGAAGCCATGCTGGCTGAGACTTATGAGAGCGAGGAGACAAGCGACCAAACAGACAGCCTTTGACATGCACTGTCATATACTTTTGCTTGACATTTACACGATGATATCTAGAATGCGTAAAAGAGTGGAGGTATTGTGCGTCTTCCTAGCCCAGGTATGAGATGGAGTCATGCGCAGTTCTTCAAAAAGCGAACTGATGACGGCAATAGAAACCTGTCGTTACCTCAAAATCACTCAGCGCACACTCTATCGGTATTTGCGAAGTCGCCAGATTGCTGCCTTCAAACTTGGAAAAGAATGGCGATTTGTCCGCTCTGACTTAGAACAATGGATACGAGATCGAACCAGAACCTCTCTGAGCTTATAAAGTAGGTTGTCAAGATGTTCGCTGGTGAGTACCTTTGCAAGCTCGATGAAAAGGGACGCTTCATCGTCCCTTCCCCCATCCGTGAACAAGTTGAGGCCGATGGGGAAGCCGTGATGTTTCTCAAAGGTCCGGAACAATCCTTGTTGCTCTATTCGACGAAGGAATGGGAGAAGGTTCTCGAGCGAACCCGAACCTCCTTAGATGAAGATCAGAGCCGCCTCTTTATGCACTTTGTGGTTTCTGAGGCTGGCTCATCCGACATTGATAAAACAGGGCGGATCTTGATCCCCGGCCGTTTGCGGAAGCTTGTACCGGTCGATGAAGATCAGGAAATCATACTCGTCGGACTCTATCACCGAATGGAAATTTGGAATCCAAGCGACTGGCGTCGGTATATCGCTCGTACGGAAGACCGGTACGAGCAAAACATGGCAAAGATCCAGAACCTCCTCTAGTTTGACCCCCATGCCATTCAACCGACTTCGCCGAAATTACCGATTCCAAAAATTACCCTGTCGTACTGTTTCAGATGGAAGCAATGGCGAGGTTGCACCTGCATCGAACTCGCGCCCATCTGTCAAGGAGGCAGTCAGGTTTGATCGGTTAATGTCAAGAAGCGCCATCCTGAAGACATCTCACCCACCTCTCGTCACTACAGACGCTCTCGCAGTCAGCCTTCCTGTTCCTCCCAGCATCAACCATCTGTATGCGTCGGTGAACGGACGTCGTTTACTATCCTCTGCTGGACGCGCATATAAGATACAGGTCGGTCAACAGGTGTGGCTTGCACTAGCACAGTCCCCGGTCAGGCTCCTGCTTCAAGATCGGCTTCAATCTGGACCGCTGGTCATCTCTATCAGATTCTTCTTTGCCTCCTCATTGCGTCGTGATCTCGACGGAGGCCTTAAAATCACTCAAGATGCCGTATGCGAAGGCCTCGGTATTAACGATAACCGAATCGTCGAAACCCATCTCTACAAACATGTCGACAAAGTTAATCCTCGTATTGAACTGTCACTGTCACCCCTTCCTCCCTTAGCCCCCTCGATCTAACTACGGATTTCGACAGTCACCTAACTACAGTTCTTTCTCATTCTTTCCGATACCTAGAGGACCAATTAATTCGCCTAGTTATACCAACGACCTGGGCTCCCATGGCAACTACACACATCTCGATCACTGATCTGCGGATCGGAATGTACGTCTCTGCGCTCGATCTGCCTTGGTATCGCTCTCCGTTCCTCCGCCACTCATTTCTCGTGGAGCGTCCCTCTCAAATTAACAAATTAGTCAGAGCAGGAGTCAAAATCGTCGTTATCGATCTCGACCGTGGGATCTCCTCACACAGACAGCATGACGCGGCGACAACAGCAACGGCTACAGCCCATGCATTACCACCTCAGGTCCAAAAAACACGCAAGCCCTTAGCTCAATTGAATGAAGAATACGCACAGGCCACGCGAGCGAAGCAACAACTGACTCAGGCTGTCCAATCTGTTTTCACGACCATATCCCAAACCGGAACAGTCAATACGCAACAGGCCTCCGAAGCCGTCCAAGAAATCACCATCGTCACGAGGACCCTCACGCATTCATCCATTTTTATCGCACTAAGCCAGAATCAGCCAGGTGATTCGAGGCTGAGCCAACATGCTCTTACGACCTGTACATTATCACTCATCCTTGGGCAAGCGCTCCAATTCAATCCGCTGGAATTGCAGGAACTTGCGACTGCTGCGCTGCTGCACGACATCGGGCTCTTGGAGATCCGGCCAGCCATCCGGCATCGGGCCCACACCATGTCGGGCCTTTCACAGGCCGAGAAGTATGAATTTGAGACTCATCCCAATCGGGGAGTTCTTACGTTGCAACGACAAGGCGCGTTTGACTCTTCCGTCCTTCATCTCATTGCCAATCATCACGCCTACCTCGATGACAGTGGGTATCCTAAAGAAGCGCGTGGAGAGTTTACCTCCGACCGCACTCGCATCCTCATGGTCGTAGACCGATATGATGAATTGCTCACTGGATTTGGAGGGGATACTCCGCTGACGCCGCATCAAACCTTCCAACGCCTCTATCATGAATCACAGAAAGGCAAACTTGATCAGGCAATCGTATCGACCTTTATAGGGTTGATAGGAATCTATCCGGTTCATAGCCACGTCCGACTCAATACACAGGAGTCGGCGGTCGTCACTGAACTTAATCCGACACAATTGCATCAACCCATCATCATGATCACGCATCAACCAGACGGAGAGGAATATTCCGATCCTTTTATTGTGAATCTCGCACGTCAAATCGACGCATCCCGATCACGAGCGATCGAGACCATCATCCCACCGAAAAGTTGATGGAGGAATCCTTTCTGTGCGGTATCTCTATTCGTAGCGCAATGCTTCGATGGGATTGAGGCGGGCAGCTTTATTGGCTGGATAGAGACCGAAAAACAGGCCCACGGCGACAGAAAAGATAAATGCGATCACAACTGCATCACTCGAAATGATCGTTGGCCACCCGGCAATGATGGTCGTCAAGCGTGCCGCCAGAATTCCGACTACCACCCCGATGAATCCTCCGACGACGCCAAGTGTCATTGCCTCAATGAGAAACTGCGTCATGATATGTACTCGTTTAGCTCCAACGGCCATCCTGATACCAATCTCCCTCGTCCGTTCGGTTACTGAGACCAGCAGAATGTTCATGATTCCAATGCCACCAACGAGGAGCGAGACAGATGCAATCACCATCAGCATGACTGTCAGTGTTTCACTCGTTCCTTCCTGAACCTTTCCCATATCTACTTGCGTGCGAATTGTGAAATCGTCGGGTTGTTCTCCCTGCAATCGATGGCGCACTCTCATAACGGCTCGAATTTCCTCTACTGCATCTTCCAGGTCCTCGGAACTCGCGGCCGATGCCGCTATGGCTCCGACCGATCCCAGGAACAGTGTCCCAAGAACTTTGCGCTCAGCGGTACTATAGGGAATAAACACAACATCATCCTGATCCCACCCTTGAGCGCTCTGCCCTTTAGGCGAGAACACCCCAATCACACGAAATGGCACGTTATTAATACGAATGGCAGCACCCACGGGCTCTTCCCCGTGATCAAAAAGATTCTCGACGACCGTCTGCCCAAGAATGGCCACGCGGGCAGCACTGTCCAGATCAGCCTGAGTGAAAGCGCCCCCGCTGCTATAGGACCAGTCTCGAATAGTCAGATAACTAGGCGATGTTCCATAAACCGAGCAGTTCCAATTATGATTGCCATTCACAATCTGCATCGCACCACGTGTGTACCAACCGGTATCAGTCAAAAAAGGAATCTTTTTCTTTAAATCCAACGCATCACTGACGGTCAACGTCACAGCGCCGCCTTGAGCCCCGCGCACTCCGCTGACAGTTGTCCCACTCGGCCAAATGAGGATGACATTCGTCCCCATTGAGGCAATTTGTTTCTGCACGGCTTGTTTTGCCCCTTCACCGATACTCACCATCGCGATGACTGCAGCAACACCGATGACGATTCCAAGCAACGTCAAACCAGCCCGCAAGCGATTTCGTCGGAGAACTCGCAGCGCCGTCACTATCGTCAGCCATGTGAACACCTAGGCCTCCGCCACATGAATCGTTGCCTTGGTCACGCGGTCACTCTGGATCTGACCATCCTTGATCACCACTTCTCTCGCAGCATAGGCAGCGACATCATTCTCATGGGTCACCAAGATCACCGTCATACCCTCCTTGTTCAATTCACTCAGGATATCCATAATTTCTCGGCTGGACTGCGTATCAAGGTTCCCGGTGGGCTCATCCGCTAATAGCAAGGAGGGTGTTGCTACTAACGCGCGAGCGATCGCCACTCGTTGTTGCTGTCCACCAGAAAGTTGCGTTGGGAAATGCTCTTCGCGATCTCGTAAACCAACACGCTCAAGCGCAGCGGCAGCAAGCGCCCGTTGCTGTTTTATCGGAAGCCCCCGGTAGAACAATGGCAACTGAGCATTTTCCAACGCACTGGTACGGGGAATGAGATTAAAACTTTGAAATACAAACCCGATCTGCTGATTCCGAATCTCCGCTAGTTGGTCGGAGCGTAAGCTTCCGGTATCAGCTCCGTTGAGCCAGTAATGCCCTCTGCTAGGCTTATCCAGACAGCCAAGAATGTTCATGAGTGTGGATTTTCCCGAGCCACTTGATCCCATGATTGCAACGAACTCACCCCGTTCGATTGTGAGACTCACCCCCCTCAAAGCCTGTAGAGTGACATCCCCAATGCGATATACCTTCCACATGTCTTGGCAAACAATCAACGGATTCACGATGACGGCCATCCATACGCACAATCACACATTACGTCAGTTGGCGAGTAATCACACTGCACAAACAATTTCCGGCTTCTCTACCTGTCTCATCGATAACGCGGACGCTTCTTGCTTCCAAAGCCTGGCGGCAGCTCGCTCCCCTTCTCCTCTCCCAATGATGGCTCGATACCAACGACCACCAGCTCGCCTTCCTTCAAAGATCCAGATAGCATTTCCGTGGCGATACCATCAGAAATGCCGATTTGGACCGGCGCAGGCTCAAGACTTCCGTCCTCCGTTAGCTTCCAGATAGTTTTCTGGCTCAGCTGTTTATTACTTTTCGCCGTCGAATGCCCTTCGACGGCACTCACCACTTGCCCATTGACCTCATGACGATTCCTCTCGCTCTTCGGTGGCGTGAATCGAAGCGCCGCGTTAGGAATCTTCAGAGTCTGATCTTTCTGAGCCACAACGATCGACACATTGGCTGTCATACCTGGTTTAAGCCGTAGATCCTTATTATCAACGCCAACCACTACATTATATGTGACCACATTCTGAATGTTGATCGGGGCGAGGCGGACCTGCCGAATGGTGCCGGCAAACGACTCACCTGGATAGGCATCCACCGTAAAAACAGCGTCTTGCCCCTCTGCCATTCCGCCTATGTCCGATTCGCTCACGTTGGTATTGACTTGCATCTTGGTGAGATCGAGAGCGATCAGAAACAGGTTTGGTGTCGCAAAGCTGGCTGCGACTGTTTGCCCGACCTCGACATTTCGAGCCACAACAATCCCTTCGATGGGTGATCGAATGACGGTATATTTCAATTCCTGATCGGCTACGTTCAAGGCAGCCCCTGCCTGCCTGACCTGCGCCTCCGCCACCCGCAATTGTGCCTCTGCACTCTGGTAATTTGTCAGTGCGACATCGACGTCGTTTTGCGAGACGAATTGCTGAGGCAGCAACGATTGCACACGGTCAAGTTCACGCTTTCGCTGAGCCAGATCAGCCTTCGATCGCGCAATATTCGATCGCGCCACTTCCAGATTACTGATGGCTTGCTCTCGGCGCGCCTTGAATGGTTCGGGGTCAATGACGGCGACAGTTTCCCCGGCCTTTACTTGCGAGTTAAAATCCGCGTGAAGACTCTTAATCATCCCGGATACTTGCGTCCCTACTTCCACTAACACAACTGGATTGATTGTTCCTGTCGCACTGACGATCGAAATGACTGAACCACGCTCCACGGCTGCCGTTCGGTACTGAACTGGCACTTTGCGTTCACCGTTAAAAAACACATAACCGCCAATGGCCAGTCCGATAGCTAACACGCTGATAATTAAAATAATCCGTCGCATATGTCCTATGAGCTACATTCAAAGGGCCGAGTTATCCTATCAAGAAGACAGGAGAGAATCACCTCCGCGTCGGCAGGGCTGATTGCCGTACTTGTGACTTGGATTAGCCTAACATGGCCAGGGTTGCAGACCAAGAAATGAAAAATCTTATTGAAGGAAAGAATACTATCCTAGGCAGTTTGACGAGGGCTCGTACCCTTACCTTGCTAGGAATCGTTCTAAGAATGTCGTCGAAACATGGCCCTTCTGAAAGTCCGGATCATCAAGGATCCGGCGGTGAAGCGGAATGGTCGTCTTGATGCCCTCGATGGCGAACTCACTCAGCGCACGTTTCATACGCGCCATGGATTCTTGACGGTTACGGCCATGGGTGATCAGTTTAGCAATCATGGAATCATAATAGGGGACGACCGTCGAGCCTGATTCCATGGCGGAGTCAACGCGAACTCCAAATCCTCCAGGTGGGCTATATTTTGTGATCACACCGGGAGACGGCGTAAACTTCTCAGGGTCTTCTGCGTTAATACGACATTCGAGGCTATGGCCTGTGAGTACTACGTCCTGTTGGCGGATGGAGAGCGGATGGCCCGCCGCAAGGCGAATTTGTTCTTTGACCAGATCGATACCCGTCACCATCTCTGTGATAGGGTGCTCAACCTGAATTCGAGTATTAACTTCCATAAAGTAAAACTTCTGGTCCTTGTCGAGGAGAAATTCCACGGTCCCAATATTTCTGTAATGGGCAGCCTTCACAGCTTCCACCGCGACTTTGCCGATTTCTCGGCGAAGTTTGTCATCGACGACAGGAGACGGCGTTTCCTCCACCAGTTTTTGATGTCGGCGTTGAATCGAACAGTCACGCTCTCCCAGATGGATTACCCGACCATGTTGGTCGGCCATGATTTGCACCTCGATATGCCGGGGTTCCAAAAAATAACGCTCAAGATAGACGCCATCATTGCCAAAGGTTGATTTAGCTTCTGTCTGAGCAGCTTGGAACGCCCGACTTAGGTCCTCAGCTCTATTGACGACGCGCATGCCCCTTCCGCCCCCTCCAGCCGTTGCCTTGATGATCACCGGAAAGCCAATCTTCACAGCAGCCTGCAGTGCATCCTCTTCGCTCCGCAGTTCGCCTGGGCTCCCAGGTGTAACCGGAAGCCCTTGTTTCGCCACAATCTCGCGCGCCTTCGCTTTATCACCCATTAAGGCAATATTTTCAGAACTGGGACCAATGAACTTGATGCCGATAGACTCACAGACCTCGGCGAAATGGGCGTTCTCAGAAAGGAATCCATACCCGGGATGGATCGCATCGACTCCCGTGATCTCGGCCGCACTGAGGACGTTAGGAATATTTCGGTAGCTTAAAGCGGAATCGGCAGGCCCAACACACACCTTTTCGTCGGCTGCTCGAACGTGCAAGCTAAGTGCGTCGGCTTCCGAATGAATGGCGACGGTCTCAATGCCAAGCTCCTTACAAGCTCGGATGACCCGTAGCGCGATTTCCCCACGATTGGCGATTAACACTTTCTTAAACACGTTTCGACTCCGATATATGGCGCTAGTAAGGCGTGTCGTGAGAACAAGCTACGAAGCAGCTTTGGGATCGATGAGAAAAAGCGGCTGACCATATTCCACCGATTTTGTATTCTCAACCAGGACCTTCACAACCCGGCCATCCACTTCGGATTCAATTTCATTCATGAGTTTCATCGCTTCGACAATACACAGCACTTGGCCTTTCTTCACCATATCACCCTCTTCAACGTACGCGTCGGCATCGGGAGAGGGGGATCGATAGAACGTGCCGACAATGGGGGAGGTGACGGTGAGAAAACCTGTCGCCCCTTCTAGTGCCGGCATCGTCGCTGAAGCGGATTGGGTCGGCTGTTGCGGCGAGGCGGGAGCGGATTCTTGGAGCGAGGCAGTCGTGGGCTTAACAAGAACTTCATGACGAACACGGATCCGGATGCCTTGGAGTTCAACCTCGAGCTCGGTTAAATTGTTGCGACGAAGCAGATCGATGAGTTCTTGGATTTGCTTGGTGGAACCCGTCGCGAGCGATGCATCAGGTATTGACTCGCTCACGATCTCTGGCAGCACCATCCGTCGAGTCTTTATCTTCGTTCGACGCTTCACCGAACACGCTCCACATAGGATCTCGTACGCGTGTCGATCCGAATCACGGTCCCAACCTCCAGGTACAGCGGCACTTTGATCGTCGCTCCGGTCTCGACGACTGCAGGCTTGGTCCCGCCAGACGCCGTATCTCCCCGCACTCCAGGCTCCGCATCAACCACTTTGAGTTCAATAAAGTTGGGCAACTCCACGGCAATGGGACGATGCTCGTAGATGAGAATCTTAGCGACCATATTTTCCTTTAGCAGGTCCGCATTATCTCCCAACTGATTCTTCTCAAAGGTCAGTTGCTCATAGGTCTCGGTATCCATGAGTGTATAGGACTCTCCGGAGGCGTAGAGAAACTGCATGTCGCGTTCTTCTAGGTCGGGTTCTTCAAACCGTTCCCCCGATCGAAAGGTTCGGTCCAATACGTTTCCAGAAAGATAACTCTTCAGTTTGGTACGGACAAACGCTCCACCTTTGCCGGGCTTTACATGTTGAAATTCAACGATATAAAAAGGTTCTCCCTCGACCATCAGCCGAACACCGCTACGAAAATCAACCGTAGAAATCACTCGTCACTCCCTTCGACAAACAATGCTCACTTCTTGGCGGCCACCTCAATGGGCATCAGTATCCGTCCCCGGAGGAGCGCTAGGAATTCCTGGAATATCCTTGGCTCTGTATCCAGCGAGCTGCTCACACAGTCCTCTCAGCGCCAGAAGGTACCCGCAAGGACCAAAACCGCAGATCTGTGCCAACGCTACTCCCGATATATACGAATGGTGCCTGAACTCCTCCCGTCGATAGATATTTGATAGATGAACCTCGACGGTGGGTAGATTAACGGCTGCTAAGGCATCCCGTATAGCGACGCTCGTATGGGTGTAGGCCGCGGGGTTGATAATGATCCCATGGCACCCATTCCGCGCCTCTTGAACCCAACTCACTAATTCCCCTTCCAGATTTGATTGACGGATGACGAGCTCGACGCCCAATTCAAGACTGAGTTTGTTGAGTGATCCGTCAATCATAGCAAGAGTCGCTGCCCCATAGATCGACTCTTCTCGATTGCCTAGAAGATTAAGGTTAGGACCATGCAAAACTAAGATACGCAGCATGTCGCGTACGCCGCCCCAAGTACACACCATCCCACCAGAGGCGGCATTTTAGCAGTACCTTTTCTAGGGGTCAAACCGTTGAAGTCACGAAGAAGTTCTTGGGGTTGGTTCGGAGGAGCTTTGCCAGTCACGACGACGCGCCTGAATCAAGCTGAGCCACTGCTCTAGCTGTATCACAATCGATCTTCTGGCCACCGTCCGTGACTCCTGGGTTGCGGTGGAACGTGGGGGAGCAACGCTGAGCGATCTATTATCCATTTCGTTAGCCTGAGCTAACGCCCCGTTCGCCACGGTAGGCCCCATTTGCTTTCCATGACCATCTTCATGGATTCTCGTGTTTGTCCGTTTCTCCTCAACCCGTATGCGATCGTCTTCACCCCATTGCTCTTCTGACCCCTCTAGCCCGGTACGAAGCGACAATGCCTCTTGATCGTGTGGGTGAAGATCCAGAATGACATTGCAGGAGCGAATCGCCGCATCTTTCGTCCCTTGAGCCGCATAGAGTTTGGCTAAGGTCCGATGAGCCCGCAAATTATCAGGGCTCAGCTTTATAGCTTCTTCCAGGATCGCTTTCGCTTTAACCGGCTGGTTCATCTGCTCATAGGCACGGCCTAATGCCACCATGGCAGTTATGAAACCCGGATATGTCTTCAATCCATCTTCAAGGACCCCAGCAGCCTCTTCCCACATGCCGGCTTTGCCATATTCTTCTGCCAAAGGGATAAACACCTTGGACCCCGGCTCCTTGACAAAGGCGAGTGCCAAACGGTCAATCTCAGCCGCATTATTCGCTCTTTTAGATCCTGAGGCCATTCCCTTTGCTCATTCGGCTACAAATTTTCGACGTGGCTCGCTCAAGCACAGTTCGCGCACTGCAGTCAATATCTCGTCGGCCAAGCGACGCTTGGGTATCAACCCCAAGTCGCGCTGTTCACCAGTCGCAGAGAGAATCACCGCGGCATTGTCATCGCTGCCAAATCCGCCTCCTTCGTGAGTCACATCATTGGCCACGATGAGATCTAGCCCTTTGTTTTTTAACTTGTCTCGTGCATGGGATAACACCTGCTCTGTTTCCGCGGCAAATCCTACTATGATTTGCGATGTTCGCTGTGCGGAAAGCATCGCAAGTATATCCGTGGTCGATACAAGCTCCAAAACCATCTCGGCTTTTCCCTGTTTCTTAATTTTGTGTTCGGCCTCGTCTTTAGGCCGAAAGTCTGAAACCGCTGCAGCCATTATGAGGACCGTACAGGCCTGAAAATTCTGCCACAAGGCGTCGGCCATTTCAGCAGCGGTGTTTACGTGAATCGTCGTGACTCCTGGCGGGGCACTCAGAGACGATGGGCCTGAAACCAAGATGACCTCTGCTCCTCGAGCTCGTGCGGCCTCTGCGAGTGCGTACCCCATTTTTCCGGAGGAACGATTCGAAAGAAAACGAACTGGATCAATCGGTTCCTGAGTTGGGCCTGCTGAGACTAGAACCACCTGATCGTGCCAATCACATTGTGCGGCCAGGACGGCATTAACTGCAGTTAAAACCTTGGATTCTCCGCACAACCTCCCTTGTGCGACCTGTCCTGAGGCCAGTGGTCCGACTTCTGGTTCAAGCACGACGATACCGCGAGCTTTAAGCGTTTCCACATGGTGAACGACCGTGGGGTGAATCCACATATCACCGTCCATTGCCGGTGCGACAACAACCGGGCAATGAGCACCCAACAGCATCGTGGTCAGAACATCATCTGCAAGACCAAGAGCCGCTTTGGCCAGGAAGTTTGCCGTCGCCGGAGCCACAAGAACCATATCGACCTGCTCCGGAATCGTAAGATGGGCCATTTCTTCATGTGCTTCGAACAGATCTGTTGCCACTCGCGTTCCGGAAAGGACTTCAAACGTGAGGGGAGTAATGAACTTCGTCGCGGCCTTAGTCATGACCACGGACACGACGGCCCCTTCTCGTCTTAACGCTCGAAGCAAACTGATGGCTTTATAGGCAGCGATGCTGCCGGTTACCCCCAAGGCTACCCGCTTGCCCCGCAGACATGTAGACCATCGCGCTCCGTCCAATCTCCCTACTCCTCTGTGGGCGTCGCCGCTGGTGGGACCGTGTCATCGACATACACGCTGAGCTCTTTCTTGATTTCGCGAGCATCTTCTCCCGTCATCATTGCGATGCGCTCAGTTTCGCCTTCTTTCCCGCGCTTGGCCTCTTTCGTCGCGTCGCGAGCTTCTTTACCAGTGAGGTATTTGACCTGTCCTCTCAATACCTCATCAAGGGCAATCGTGGTTTCTTTGGTAAATCGAGAGGATCCAGCCTGTTTGGCTCCTTGCGTCAAGTGTTTTGCCCGTTGAGATGCGACAATCACTAAACGGTGACGAGAGTCAAATTCATTGGTTGTGTATTGTGGCAACAAGTTCAGCATATCAATCATAATTCACCTTAGCCCCTCTGCTATGAAGTGGTTGATGGCTCTCGTTCTGCTGGGTTCACATCTTTGTCAAGGAGAAAACTCTGTTCTAACCAATGCATGTCCAACCGGCTGGTCTTGAGCCGTTCGCTCAGAAAAATACTTTGCAGGTCGCAAAGCGACTGAGTGAAATCATCGTTACGAACAATGTACTGGTATTCCTTGCAATACCATACTTCTGCCCTTACATTCTTCAAGCGGCGGTCAATTTCTTCTTGAGAATCTGACCCTCGGCTCTGCAGTCTGGCACGCAGTATGTCCATAGATGGCGGCAAAATGAAGATAGAGACAGCAGCTTCGAATTGTTTCTTTATTTGAAGTGCGCCTTGAACATCGATTTCGAGCAAGACATCAATCCCCTGCTCCAACTTTGCAGTCAACGGATTCAGAGGAGTTCCGTACCAATGGCTGTAGACATGTGCATATTCTAAGAACTCATTCCGCGCAACCATCTCCTGAAATACGTTTTCATTGATGAAAAAATATTCGCGCCCATGCGCCTCCCCAGGGCGTGGCGTCCTCGTCGTGAACGACACTGAATGCCAAATTCCCTGCACCGATGTCACAAGCTGCTTACATAAGGTCGTCTTTCCCGCACCAGAAGGAGCTGAAACAATATAAAGAATTCCTTGACGGTGAAGAGATTGACGATTCGTCGGCTGAGTTGAGTAGAGACTATTCGGAGACATCACAATGCTCATTCGACATTTTGCATCTGTTCTCGCAGACGTTCAAGCTCTGCTTTCATTTTGACGACCTCCGCCGTGATTTGAGCGTCATTCGCTTTCGATCCGATCGTGTTGATTTCCCGCCCCATCTCCTGAAGAAGAAAATCCAATGTTTTGCCGATTGGCTCCATGCCCTGCATAGTACGGTCAAACTGTATCATATGCGCGTCTAGTCTGACCAATTCTTCCGTAATGTCACACCGGTCTGCATACAAAGCCAGTTCTTGGTTGAGTCGGGCAAGATCGGGGATGGAGTCACCCAGCAGCTTCTCTACACGTATCTTCATACGTTCAAAGGCCTCCTGAGCAACCATGGGCGCACGCGCTGATACGGTCGTTTTGCATTCACTCAACTGAGTAAGTCGAAAACGAACATCCTCCGCAAGAAGCGCTCCTTCATTCCTTCGCATCGTTACCATATCAAGAATCGCTTTCTGTCCCAGCTTCTCCACTAACTTTGTCAGTTTGCGATCATCAGTGGGTTGTTCGGAAAGCACGAGGATATCGCGCAACCCCGCCATCAATCCGATATCAATGGAGCCCTTCAGTTTGAGTGAACGCTGGAGGCTGCGAAGAGCCTCATGGTACTGTTTCGCCAAACCAGCGTCAAGTTGAAGGGATCGAACGTTCCCTCGACTTCCCTGCAGCATCACCGTCAGCTCAACTCTCCCGCGCGCACAATGCTGCTGAATACCTTTCTTAAAGACTTCCTCTAGGCCAGTCATGGTTTTCGGCAGTCGAATGGACATTTCGAGGAAACGATGATTGACCGATCTCACTTCTATCGTGACGGTCCCATCAGACCATGTCGCCTGCTGCCGACCAAACCCCGTCATGCTCTTGATCATGTCAACGTTTTTCCTTCCCACTCACAAATATCGTGAATCGGGCAAATAGCACATCGTGGCTTCCGCGCAAGACACACATAACGACCATGCAGCAGCAACCGTTGAGAAACATCGGTCCACTGGGCTTCTGGAAAAATGGATTGCAGATCACGTTCGATTTGCTCGGGATTACTGGAGCGTGTCATCGACAATCGATTGGCAACCCGTTTCACATGCGTATCGACCACCAGTCCAGGTTTTCCAAAGGCGACTCCGAGCAGTACATTAGCCGTTTTTCGACCGACGCCAGGAATCGAGGTGAGCTCCTCCATCGCATTGGGCACCTTGCCGCCGAATCGCGTTGCAATGGCCTGAGCACAACCAATCAAGTTCTTGGCCTTACTCTTGTAGAACCCAGTGGGTCTGATGAGCGCCTCCAATTCGGCCGATGTCGCTTTCGCCATAGCATGTGAAGTACGATATCGTTTGAAGAGTGCTGGTGTCACTTGATTAACTCGCTCGTCTGTACACTGGGCGGAAAGAATGGTTGCGACCAGTAGCTCCCATGGGGAACTATGCGTGAGTTCGACTTTCGCCTCAGGCATGGCGAGAAGCAGACGTCCAACAATCCGTGCTGGACGTTTTAGTCCAGAAGACTCCTGTTTTTTCTTAACTGTCTTCACGGCAGGCCGAATGTGCAGCGATCACCGACGGGACGCAAGTGTCACCTCATAGTCTTGTACGGTCACGTGGGACGTCCGATCGTCTGTGACTGAGAGAGATCGAACATAGGCCTCCAATCGAGTAAAAAGCGGACGAAGCGTGGTCGGCTGAAGTGCCGAAATCCCGATGGCTCCAAACCGACGGCAGAGCACCTCAACCTGTTGCGACGGCACCTGATCACATTTGTTGAATACGAGCCACCTTGGCACGGAGCTGAGATCTAACTCCTCAAGAATAGACTCAACCGCTGTCAGCTGAACCTCAATATCCCTCGCATTCATATCGACGATGTGAAGGAGAAGATCGGCTTCCCGCAACTCATCAAGAGTGGTCCTGAAGGCACCAACCAATTCTTGCGGGAGATCTCGAATAAACCCGACCGTATCTGTAATGATGACCTCACGATCCTCGGGGAACCGCAGTCGTCGGCTCGTCGTATCGAGCGTTTCAAACAACCTGTTTTGAGCAGAAACATGACTTTTTGTCAGCACGTTGAGAAGTGTCGACTTGCCGGCATTGGTGTAGCCGACAAGCGACACGACGGGAAGTCCGTATCGGTTTCTGCGGGCTCGCCGTTGATCCTGATGCCGCGAAAACTGTGCCAGCTCTCGTTCTAAATGCGTGATGCGATCCCGCACTCTCCGTCGATCGGTTTCCAGTTTTGTTTCCCCAGGGCCTCTGGTCCCGATACCGCCTCCTAGGCGTGAGAGTTGAGTGCCTCGCCCAGACAATCGCGGAAGCAGGTAGCGCAACTGCGCCAGCTCCACTTGTACCTTGCCCTCCCGACTGTGGGCTCGCCTGGCGAAGATATCCAAAATCAGTTGCGTGCGGTCGATAACCTTGATATCGGTCATTTCCGAGATCGCTCGCAGTTGAGCTGGCGACAACGTTTGATCAAAGATCACCATGTCAGCACCCCGGTGAAGCGTCTGGATCAGCACATCCTTCATTTTCCCGCTTCCTAAGAGATACCGCTGATGCCCATCAGCCGTACGTTGCGCCATGCGATCAATTACCGTTACGCCGGCTGATGTCGCAAGCTCTGCCAATTCCACTAACTGTTCTTCTTGCTCACCTCGGCTCTTGGCGGAAGCGCTGACCAGTATGGCCGACTCCTTGCCGTCATAGACTGCGTGATGGGCACGTACCTGTTGTAGATCGATCTCGAGTTCATCAATAAATGTATCGAATGATATCGTGAGGTTATGGAACGGAATGGCCTTGAGGACCTTGAACAATTGACCGGTCGAACCAGGCGGCAGTAAATGGGCCAGATACAGGTTGCCTAGACGACCATCTTCTTCAATTGAGAGGACGCCAATCAGATCAAGGCGTAGAAATGCAAGATCGGTCAGCGCTTCCTGGCTCAAAGGCTGATCATGCAGTTGGGTGCGAACGAAACGTAATCCGCGAAGAGATCGAGCTCCTGTTCGAAATAGCGTCATCGTTGTGGAAGAAAGAGTCAACTCAGTTCCCACAATCACTTCTTGAACCTGGCCTCGTCGTGTTAGCAGCACCCCTAGAGGACGACGAATCTCAAGTGTGAGCTGTGCCATTGCTTTGGCCAGTTCCAATGAAATAACTTTTCCGCTCGGAACACGACGTCGATAGAGTCGTTCGACTGCCGCCACCTGACTCGCTCGCAGTCCTGAGATCTGGCCCCGAATATCAGAAATAAGTCATCTCCTTTTTTAAGTATTAGGAACTCACTTGTACTCGGTGTTCCTTTCGCATTGATACTGGTTCTTCCATTGGGCTGATATCTAGACGCAGGGATGGCTGCTGGTCGTTGATGAGCAGTTGTCGCCCTGCTGCAGCAATCATCGCAGCATTGTCGGTACAGTACTCCAACGGGGGAAGTGACAAGCGAATATGCGCCTGCGCAGCGCGTTCTTTCAATATAGTCCTTAACCTTGAGTTTGCAGAGACACCGCCTACCACTGCAAGGGACGCTACCCTTGAATGCTCTAGAGCGACAAAAGCCTTGGCAACCAAGACCTGCACAATCGCTTCCTGATAACTTGCTGCGAGGTCGGCAATCTGATGGGGAGACGGGGGAACGATCATGTCACGAAGCTTGTATAGCAAGGATGTCTTCAAACCGCTGAAACTGAACTCCAGACTCTTTCTTCCTCCTCGGAATTGAGGAAATAGGATTGCGCCTGGATTTCCGGAGCGGGCGACACGATCAATGGCAGGTCCACCAGGATAACCGAGGCCAAGCATCTGAGCCCCCTTGTCAAACGCTTCACCGGCGGCATCATCACGAGTATGCCCAAGTAGGATGCACCGGTTATTGCCGTCTCGACGATAGAGATGCGTATGACCACCGGATACGACCAGGACAATACACGGCACAGGAAACGTTGGATCCGCAAGCCATGCCGATGCGATGTGGCCCTGCAAGTGATTTACCCCGACAACTGGGAGTCTCAACCCATAGCCAAGGGCCTTGGCGTAGCTCAGCCCTACGAGCAGCGCACCAGCCAGGCCCGGTCCTTGAGTCACAGCGACTGCAGCAAGATTACATTTTAAAGTCAGAGCCCGAGACAATGCCTGTTCAACGACCTGATCGATCAAGCTTAGATGGGCTCGAGCCGCCAATTCAGGGACAACACCACCAAATTTTTCATGGACGGCGACCTGCGAAGACACTACGTTGGACAATACTTTCCCCTCATCACCCAGTACAGCTGCAGCAGTTTCGTCGCACGATGACTCGATACCGAGAATCGGCCCAGGGCACCACCCAGGATAGCCTGACGAGTGTAACTGAACAGGGAAGAGATTCATCCGTTTACGCGGGTACCACGTACGGCTAACAATAAAACGGCCTCTGCGGCGAAACGCCGCAGAGGCCATCGCTGATCACATACAGAATTCTGATGCTCACAAAGGCACTAGACTCCTGCCATCGCCTCCTGCTCAATAAATGCCGGAGCTCCATCACGAAGCACCACTCTCACCTTTCGGCTTTCCTTGAATCGTCCTCGAATAAGCTCGTCCGACAGTGGGTCCCCAATGGCACGCTGGATTGCTCGCCGCATTGGTCGAGCTCCGTACAACGGTTCATACCCTTCTTTAATCAACCATTGCTTGACCTCTTCATCCACCTCGATCTCAATGCCCTTGTCCAATACACGGAGATTCAATTCACGGAGCAGGATGTCCAAGATTGAATACAGCTGCTCCTTCTCCAATTGATGGAAAATCACGATCTCATCGATCCGGTTCAGAAACTCAGGACTGAATGATTTTCTGAGCTCACCGAGTACCTCTTCTTTTTTCCGCCGAGCGGCTTCTCCTTCTGTGCTCTGAAAGCCCAGAGACACACCCTTTTGAATCATCTTTGTTCCGATGTTGGAGGTCATGATAACGACAGTATTCTTAAAATCGACTTTTCGCCCAAGGCTATCGGTCAACACTCCGTCATCTAAAACTTGAAGCAACACATTGAACACGTCTGGATGGGCTTTTTCGATTTCATCGAACAATACCACGGAGTAAGGCCGACGACGGACTTTTTCAGTGAGCTGCCCTCCTTCTTCATACCCTACATAGCCGGGAGGGGCGCCGAAGAGGCGAGAGCTCGTAAACTTCTCCTGGTATTCGGACATATCAACACGAATCAACGCATCTTCGCTGTTGAATAAGAATTCCGCTAATGTCCTCGCCAATTCCGTTTTCCCGACGCCAGTCGGTCCCAGAAAGATAAAGGAACCGATCGGCTTTTTTGCTTCCTTCAAGCCAGCTCGAGATCGTCGGATAGCGCGGGCAACGGCAGAAATAGCCTCATCCTGTCCAACCACTCGCTTGTGAAGGAACTCTTCCATGCGCAACAGCTTATTGGATTCTTCCTCTTCCAACTTAAAAAGCGGGATCCCGGTCATCTTGGAAACCACGTAAGCGACATCCTCTTTGCCAATCACAGGCTTATTCTTTTCCTGATTCTTTTTCCACTCCCGTTTGGATTCATCAAGCAACTTCCGCAGTCGCTCTTCCTCCTCACGATGTCGTACCGCTTCTTCAAAATTCTGCATGGAAATCGATAGTTCTTTCTCTCGTGCAACCTTCTTGAGCTCTTGCTCCATGGCTTTTAACTCAGAAGGAAGCGCATACGTTTGGAGCTTGGCACGCGATCCGGTTTCGTCGATCAAATCAATTGCCTTATCAGGCAGGAAACGATCCGTAATATATCGATCGGACAATTTCACCGCTTCAACGATCGCCTCTTCCGTGATTTCCACTCCGTGGTGTTCTTCGTATCGATCCCGAAGCCCTTGAATGATGCGCACGGTTTCATCGAGATTCGGTGGTTGAACATGAATCGGCTGGAACCGTCGTTTCAACGCTCCATCTTTTTCGATATGCTTGCGATATTCATCCAACGTCGTGGCCCCGATGCATTGAATTTCGCCCCGTGATAACGCAGGCTTCAACATATTGGACGCGTCGATGGATCCCTCCGCGGCTCCAGCTCCAACCAGTGTGTGGAGCTCATCGATAAAGATAATAATGTTACCGGCCTGGACAATCTCTTTCATGACAACCTTGAGACGTTCTTCGAACTGTCCGCGATACTTAGTCCCAGCGACGAGAGAGCCCAGATCCAAGGCGATGACTCGACGAGATAGCAGATTATCAGGAACTTCAGATTGAATGATCCGTTGGGCGAGTCCTTCCACAATCGCTGTTTTCCCAACACCGGATTCACCGATCAGCACAGGATTGTTCTTGCTTCTTCGGCTGAGAATCTGGAGAACGCGCTCAATCTCATCAGCACGTCCAATCACTGGGTCCAACTGACCTTCTTGGGCCAACTGGGTCAAGTCCCGACCGAACTCGTCGAGGGCCGGCGTATTGCTCTTTCGATCCCTCTCCCGCGGCGCCGACTTTCGCAAGAATGTCACAGTCAACTGCCGTGCTGTGAGAAGGTTCGCCCCTAAGCTCCGAAGGATTTTCCCACCGATTCCCTCTTCTTCGCGAAGTAGGCCAAGGAGAAGATGCTCACTACCGATGTGATTGTGGCCCAGTAAACGGGCTTCCTCGACTCCGTATTCGATGACCTTCTTCACTCGAGGGCTAAAAGGGATTTCTCCGAATGTCATGGTGGTCCCTCCACCAGGCAGATTCCGCTCGATTTCCAACCTGATCTGCTCGGTGGAAAGCCCCATCTTTTTTAGGATCATCAGTGCGATGCCGTCAGATTCACGGAGTATGGCCAAGACGAGATGTTCTGTGCCGAGATAATCGTTTTGGTGTCGTTCGGCTTCTTCCCGCGCAAGGATGATGATCTTTCGACCTTTGTCAGTAAATCGTTCGAACATCCTGCCTCCTCCTAGTGAGTGCCCATCTTGGCTACGTTCGAGCAAAACCCTTGAAAAACCTTGCCCTAATTCTAACCACAGTATCTTTGAGAGTCAAGGTTGCGCGGAGAACACGACGGGCGACACAACCTCATCATTGTATTTTCTCTATCGTGTCGATGCTTGCCTCCGTCATGAGCTCACAGGCTTTTCATTGACATAAAAAGAAACATCTCGATACAATCTCGCTCCTTCTTTCTCCACCCGTTTATTCGCACCCATGAGAAGTAAAAGTATTGGGATTCTAACCAAACCAAAGTTCCCGGAGGTCAAGAGTACGTTACTGGGAGTGGTTGCTTGGCTCCGTGCCCACAGCATCGAAGTCCTGCTCGATACAACATCTGCGGCATTACTGAACGAAGAAGGGGGAATGCCGAAGATTCAACTGGCTGAGAAAGCCGATGTTCTTTTGGTCCTAGGTGGAGACGGAACCATCCTGAGTGCTGCACGGCTGGCAGCGGAACGCAGTATTCCTATTCTCGGCGTCAATATGGGCGGTCTCGGTTTCTTGACAGAAGTCCGGCTGGACCATCTGTACCCCTCGCTCGAACGGGTCTTTGCTAACGATTTTGTACTGGATGAGCGACTCATGCTGGCAACACATATCCACCGGCACGGAGAAACTGTCGCCCGTGGAATTGTCCTGAATGATGTCGTGATCAGCAAAGGCACCCTAGCCCGTATGATCGACTTGCAGGTCGCAATTGGTGATCAATTCGTGACGAACCTCAGAGGTGACGGTCTCATCATCGGAACACCCACGGGGTCCACCGCCTACTCGCTCTCCGCCGGTGGCCCCATCATGAATCCAGGTGTGCAAGCCCTGATGGTAACGCCGATCTGTCCCCACACCTTGACCCATCGCCCGCTCATCGTGCCGGGCAATGTTGTCATTGAAGTCACCTTAACGAGTCAGGATGAAGGGTCGATGGCGACACTCGATGGCCAAGTCGGAGTCACCATCGTACAAGGTGATAAGACGGTCATCCATGCGTCAGACTATCGGACCAGACTGATTCGTTTTCCGGAAAGCCACTACTATGAAGTATTGAGAGGTAAACTGAAATGGGGGCACGGATAAAGTCGGCAGGCTCGCTTACGACACCCTCCCCTGTTCGATGCGTGCAAGCATGTCCTGATTTGCTGTAAATTTGAATTCCCCGATACAGTCTGTTTTTCCCGTGAACGAACGCTCTACCACTTCAAGCGCCCGCAGCCCGCTCACATCAACCGGACGACTCTGTCGCTTTCTGAGAAGCGAATGTAACTGATCGAGCACGGCCCTGGCATCACCACCACTGCTCTTGGTCGCCAGATAGCGCTCCACCACCTCTGCACACCAATCTCCATCACGCTTTGCCACGCCGACAAGGCCCTCACTCGCTTTCCGAGCCCAACCGGCTAGAAAGACACCATCCATAATTTTTCCGACTGTCTCATCGTAGGCTTGAAAAAGCGAATCATCAGGATCGTTACCAGTCTTGTTGGGATTCGTAATAAACATGCCGTTCTTGTAAGGGAGGCCGACAGTCTCATCCACTTTGTCACCGACGGCAAACACCACTGAATCACAGGGAAATTCATAGTACTGTTTTAACCCGACTGCAACGGTATCCTCACCCTTTGGATCCAGCCGGTTATCCTCCATTTCGAGCGCACGAACACGATTGTGTTCGTCCACCAGAATACGCTTGGGAGAGGCGAGGAAGCGGAAGCCCATTCTTGTTTGTGAGACTTGAGGCTCACACTTAGTGAACTCGTCGGTGAATCCCTTCAAGATGTCATCGGGATTCTGTCCCACCTTGGCCATACGGTCTTTGATGCGTTCGAACTCGTTGCGAATCCCTTCAAGGTCCATATTGGCACAGATGCTGCGGATCTCCTTCGGATTGTATTTTCGTTCCACTGGGCCTCGTCGGACAATGGCCGTGACACGCTCTACCTTCTTATAACGGATCAACCAGTGAGCAATGTCCACCATCACATCTCCAGCTCCAATCACCGAGACGTGTTTACCCATCTCAAAGGGGTGGTCGCCAAACCCCGGTAGGCGGTTGTAGTGGTACACCACATCCTTTGCGTGGAACACACCCTGGGCTGAATCCCCCTCAACACCAATGGCCTTGGTCCCTTGCGCACCGATGGTGAACACAACCGCGCTCGCTCCCAGTCCACGCACATCCTCGACCGTGAGGTCTTTCCCGTTACCGATGGAGACATTGCCAAAATAGTGCACATTCTTTTGCTGAAGAAGTTCCCAGTACTGCTTTTTGAGACCGCCACGAAGCTTGAGTTTGGAAGGAAATATTCCGTACTCTGCCAACCCCCCAAACCGAATGTCTCGATTGAGAATGATGATTTCATGGCCGGCTTTTGATAGCGAACTTGCGACGGCCATACCAGCAGGCCCTGCTCCTGCAACAATAATCACATGCGACCGTGATCCACTCATACAATTATCCTTCTATCCTTCACCTGTATATGATCGAAAAGCCTGGAATATCAACGACTCGCGGAATGTAACATAGCCGTTCCCGCACTGTCAAAATGTAGCGCCAGCTTGCGCCCACTTGTACAAGTCTCTATGGTCATCTAGAATACCAGCCATTTCTTCCCTGGACAGAATTTTGTCAAGCCGACATCAGATGGCAGACTCATAATCGTTATGCCTATTAGTGAATCACGTCCTCCATCGCCGGAGGACGTGCAGACTGCCCCCATACGCTATTATCACGTCCCAATGGTCAACGGATCATTCTCCTTGCAAGAGCTGAAAACGGACGAAGCCTATCTGGTTCCGAACTTTGAGCTTGCTGAAGAACTAGTTGCCCGTGGTGTCGACAGCGCACGCATTGCCATCAGCGATTGTTCCAGTCCGAATGGTTCGCCTCCCGGATATTCCCAAATTGCGCTAGGAAGGCCGCTTGTCCCCGCCTCACCCTTCAAATTCGACCAATCGATAGTGATTGTCCTTCCAACCTACAACGAACGTTCTAATCTTGAAGCACTTGTCGCCACGATCGGCAAATATCTGACCGCTGATATCTTGATCGTTGATGACAATTCGCCGGATGGAACGGGCCAACTAGCTGATCGACTACGCGGTGAACACCGCCATATCCATGTCTTGCATCGACTCCAAAAACAGGGGCTTGGGCCGGCTTACCTGGCGGGGTTTGAATGGGCGCTCCACCGGAACTATGACCGTATTATCGAGATGGATTGTGATTTCAGCCACGCGCCTTGGGACGTACCCCGCCTGGTCCACGGCAGCCTGACCGCCGAGCTGGTTATTGGCAGTCGCTATGTGCCCGGAGGTGGCACCGAGAATTGGGACGCTAGACGGCGTCTGGTGTCTCGCTGCGGCAACACCTATGTGAGGCTCTTTTTAGGCCCAATGATCCATGATTGGACAGGCGGCTTCCGATGTTATCATCGTAACCTGTTACAGCAGATGCATCTTGAAACGGTACGTGCCAAAGGATACGTCTTCCAGGTCGAGTTAGCCTGGCGAGCTGTTCAACTCGGCGCAGACATTCGTGAACTACCCATTCGCTTCAGCGACCGCGTCCAAGGCCAAAGCAAGCTCGGCTGGCATTCCCTCATCGAAGGACTCGTGGAAGTACCAAAAATGTGTTTCCAGAGGTACTAATCGTTAGGGCCGTTCACAGCTCATTTCGTGCTGCGGGCAACGGCTTTGCAAGGAAACCGATGACTCGAATGACTCGAGTTTCGACAGATCAATAATCAACTCATCCTTGGCATTCGCCATGATGACATCGAGCATGCTGCTTTTCGTAGGAACGACCGCCTCCGTGGGTTGGAATCGCAAATCAAAACCCTTCGCGGCTGTTGGCCGCATGGGATAGCGCCGATCGTAAATCATCCCATAGGCTGGAATACCGTAAATGATCCGCCAGTTACCCAGGAGCATATGCAGTTCCGTCCCGTGAATATACAGTCCCCCCGTTGTGATAATGCGTCTGGCAAATGTCTGTGGTTCGCTCAGATAGAATGTGACTCGTTCGTTGTATGTCGCCTCCGCGAGCGCTTCCGCGATGCGTGTTGACAGCAACGTCAATTCTTCGTCTGTGAAGGCTGGAACTAGTGGCGACTCCCCTCTCATCCATCGTTTCAGTGCGATCCAGTGCTCTTGCACCATCACTCCCGACAAGATTTTCCGTAATTTGTCAGCTTCGATCATAAATGGGTGGGCGTGATGGCTTGGTGGCCATTCAGCGAGCACTTCCGGATCCTTTTCCAACCGTACGAAATTGACCGGATCTTCGTAGATCACCCTCGAGGGCACATGGGGAGCAGCACAGCCAGTCAACAGAAGAAAAGAGGCAAGAAGTCCCGCTGAGATCAGCCGCACACCTTTCACATGCATGATCAACAAAACCTAGTATTCACTGATTGTGACCGTCATCTCCGCGCGCTCCAAGGGATTATCTCGCCCATCCCGTTTCATGCTGACGATCTTGTCGGCCACGTCCATGCCGCTCTCAACCTCTCCAAAAGCCGTATATTGCCAATCGAGGAAATTGGCATCCGAGACACAGATAAAGAACTGCGACCCGGCGCTATCCGGGTCGTTGGCTCTGGCCATCGATACGATGCCGCGCTTGTGCGGTGTACTATTAAATTCGGCCTTTACCTTATACCCAGGTCCACCCATCCCGTGCGACGAGCGATCGGACGTCTTGCTGTTGGGATCGCCTCCCTGAATCATAAATCCAGGGATGACACGGTGAAACGTCGTTCCATTATAAAACCCTTCTTGAGAAAGCTTGATGAAGTTATTGACGTGACCTGGTGCCACATCAGGAAAGAATTTAAGGACGATCTCTCCGATTGGTTGTCCCTTTGTCGTGATTGCAATTGTAGCCCGTGTGTTGTTGGCAACATCGCTCATGCGGTTCGTCCTTTCTATGATTATCGAAAGAGAAATGGAGGCGGCGCCATCCCGGCTTCCAGTCCTTGATTCACAGCGATCCACGAAAGACCGTCATCGCTGCGAAATACTCCTGAACTCGTTCCTGCATAAAGCCCTCTCTCTCCCCATCCAATCAGCACCTGAATCGAAAGGTTGGTGAGACCTTTGTTGAGGGGGATCCATTGTTTACCCTTATCCACCGTCTTAAAAATCCCGTGTCCTGTGGCAACAACCAGTCCATGGTCGCTCAACACGATACCCCGGATGGAATCGTTCGGAAGGGCTCGACTGATTGAACGCCATGTCAGCCCTCCGTCCATACTGCGAAACACCCCACCATCGAACGTTCCTGCCAAAATACTCTGGTCCTGATCAATGACCAGCACACGGATGAAGTTCTCGATCATGCCTTCATGATCCTTTAAACCCTGCCGAACACGAACCCATCCGGATGAACGGGGGATCAGCCGAAAAATCCCTTTGCCCGAGGTCCCAGCGAACAATGTCCCATCCGTTGAACGTGCCAGTGAATGGACAAGAATATCATCAAGCCCAGTCGTCACCGGCACCCAGCGATCATCGGCATCGCGTAGACGATACACGCCATCGCCGGTACCGGCATAGAGTTCGTGATCGACCACCATGAGCGCTTTGACCTCCAGGCGTTTGAGACCTCCGTTCACAGAGTGCCAGGTGTTTCCTTCATCGCGAGATCGGAACACTCCGCCACGAAATGTTCCGGCATATACGATTCCGTTCTTCGTGATGGCCAGACTCAGAATAAAGGGATCGGTGACCCCAGCTCCCACTCGGTTCCAAGTTGCACCGCGATCCATGGTCTGAAAAACTCCATGCCCAAATGATCCTGCGTAGATGACACCGTGTTCACTGATCGTAAGTGCCTGTACACTTGCCGCCGACTGTTCGGGAGGTCCCGATGTCGGTGGAGAATCGGAAATCACCTGAGCTAGGGATGCTACCATCGCGGTTGTTGACAAAGACTCTTCTCCATAGGCCAGTCCGAGAAAACCACCACCCGACAATAACAGCAGCATCAGCCCGGCAACTCGCGTAGGCTTAATTATGATGGTCTGGAACCTCATCGCATTCTGGTTCCTGCCGTCTTGAAGGGCAAATCAGGGTCCGTCGGCAAATCCATCCCAGCTCGGTCTTGATTTTTTCCAAACACACGAGCGCCGAGGATCCCGAACTCATACAGCACCATCAAGGGAACTGCCATCAGCAGCATGGTGAAGAGCGTTGCATCAGGCGTTACAATAGCGGACACGATGAGACATAATAAGATGGCATGTTTTCGATACCGCGCGAACGTCTGAGCAGAAGCCGCCCCAATCATCGCTGCCAGCGTCATCGCTAACGGCAGTTCAAACGCACAGCCGAAGATGAGCAGAAACTTCACATTGAAATCAATATACGTCCCCACGCCCAGCTGCGGAGTGATATCGCGATCGAGTCCGAAACTCACAAACCAGTCAATCACCAATGGCAGAATCACCACATTGCAGAACACCATTCCTAGTCCAAACAAGCCTCCGGCCAATATGAACAAGGGAATCCCCCAGCGCTGTTCTTTCGGCAGCAACGCGGGCTCAATGAACTTCCAGCACTGATAGAAAATGACCGGCAAACTAAGAATAAAGGCTGCCAATAACGAAACCTTGATCGACGCAAACAACGCTTCCGTCGGTCCATAGAAGGCCAATTGGTTCTCAAACGGACGATTCAGCCATGCAACCATTTCAGCAGAAAATGAGAAGGTGAGAATGAGCAAACCTAATATGGTCGCCCCAATAACAAGCAATCGGCGCTTGACACTTTGAATGTGAGCGGCAAGGGGATGGATGATCTGCTCCATAGCGGTGATTTTAGCTGTCGATCCAGTTCCGGCCTAATGATATTCTATCGCGCTGGTTCCAGTCGTTGGTCGCGACGCAGGCGAATGAACTCCGCAAGCTTGTCTTTCGTGACCAGTTTTTCCTTTTGGATCCGTTTTTTCTCGATCTCTTCCTTCGGCGTCAGAACATGGCGCTTCTGGAGCTCGTTCAGCTCAAGATCCAGACGATGGTGAGATTCTTCCAGTTCGCGGAATTCAGTGTTGGTGCGGCGAAGCTGTTCGACAATTGCATCTTCCGTCAACATACGACACCTCCTGGTTAGGGTGAGTCTGTCGAGGTTGATTCACCTCCTGCGCAACACGTTGGTGCATTCAGCCGACCGCTCGGCATCACAAGCGGATTCAGTTCCATCAGTACAGCATCTTCAATTGGATTGGTGTAATACTGAGGCCGTTTACCGACCTGAACAAACCCCATCGTCGTGTAGAGTGAACGTGCGGGCTCGTTCGAGGCTCTGACTTCAAGCACTGCCCGAGTGGCCGCCTGATCGAGCGCGAAACGGAACGCTTCCCGTACAAGGGCCTTGCCGATCCCTTGTCTGCGCAACGACTCTCGCACCGCTAGATTCATCAGGCGCAGCTCTTCAAACACGATCCAGAAACAATGATACCCGACAATCGCGGACGTTGCGTCTGGCGTCGACCGTCCGTGATGCATCGCAATGAGAAAATGTGCAAACTGGTTGCCCATCAACTCCGCTTCGAGCATTTTGCGCGTCCAGGGGGAAGAGAAGCAAGCCTCTTCCAACAAGAGAATATCCGACAACATTCCCGGCGTGGCCGGAAGAATCTGAAATTCTGAACGTGGCTTCTCGTTGCTCATCCGTCCTGTAGGTTCTAACGCCGCCGACCGCGAGCCAATCGAGCAGCAACTTTTTTCTCCACTCTCTTCTGACGTCGCGCTACCGACGAGATGCCTCCTGACCGTTCGTACTGGATTTCCGCTTCCGCACGTTGCACATACAACGGAGCGACGGCGCTTCCGGCAATCTCGCCTCGTCGTATTCGTTCTATTCCAATGCGAGCCACATGAATCGCCGAAGGTTTGAAGGCCTGATCCGGCCCGACCGTAACCGTGATTGATTCTGGCAATGCCGCTCGAATCTCACCCTCCATCGATGACCATCCACTCCCGAACATCACGGTGTGCTCAGTCAGGCTCTGCGCAAGAGCTCTTGGGGTACCGACCTGTTCACTCAACATCCGCTCCCATCGTGTCTCCCCCATCCACCTGAACAGAGCCCAATACACCTCGTCTCGACGACTCTCTAATATGGGGCAGAGAAGACGAGCCTCCCCTCGCACACTCCTCACCATCGCTTCCAACGTAGGCACCAGGGCGAGAGGAACGCCGCTGGCCGCTCGCAGGCCCAGGCAGGTCGCAAGACCGACACGGATACCCGTGAACGAGCCAGGCCCGGCTGAACAGCAGAGGCCGTCGAGCTCATTGAGTCGGATCTTGGATTTGGTGAGCAGTTGATCAATTGCCGGCAACAACAGAGACCCATGAGCGCCGCCCGCCTCTTGGTCATGCGTGCCCAACACATGATCATCTTCGAGGAGTGCCACGCTCTGCCATGCGGTGGCCGTTTCAACTGCGAGAATTTTCATTGTGAACTATGAGGTCTGCCCTAAATCCTCTATTTTAATCGTTTGGTTATGCTGCAGCTCATGGAACGTCACGTGAATCGTGCCCTGCCCACGTCCGTCTTCTAGAGAAATCTTGAACGGGCGTAGCATCCGCCGGTCCTGATCGACGATCATTTGCGCAGGAACAATGCGGCCATCATCCAGGGATCGAAAATCGTCGTACTGAATCATCGCTTCCACTTCGCCGTTCGCCCCCAATCGATCCTCTTGCACCACCAATAATCGATGGTCAAACCAGAGGCGGCGAATGAGCCGATGCGATGAACCCGCCCCACCGCCGCCGGACGTATATACCTCAAGGCGATATCGATCCCGCTCTTCCACGACTTCCACCGTCTCGTCCTTATTAATCGAACTCATGCCAAGAACACCACCTACCGCCCAAGCGCTCAACTGCGAGAATCGAGCGAGCTTCCCCAACTCCTTCATGTCCGATTGGCGACCGGTATAGATTTTCCCTTCCAGCGGCAAGCGGAGCTTATACCAATCATCCGATTGCACGAATTCAAACAACTCGCTTCCGAACGGTGTAAAACCTCGCAACCGCAATGCATTGGGTCGACGAAAATGGATGGTCCCTTCCACCCGCGTTGCGATTGGCATAAGTCCGCCTCTCACTTTGGCGGTGAACAATCCTTTCATCGAATGAATGGCCGCATCTCGCTGGCGTAACAGCGTCGTTAACTCCTCAGCCGTCACCCGTTTCAGTGGCAGGTCTTCTTTCGGAACAACGAGCGCACAGCCGGCAAGCATGATCCCCCCACAGACGACGATGAGAAATGAGCGGAGCGCGTGTTTCATCATTGTGCAAGTTCCATGGGTTGTCCCGCTTGGATGACTAGGCCAACACAATATCGAGTGCCTCTCTGACTTCTTGGATGCCGATCAGTTCCATCCCATCGATAGGATCCAGCTTCGTCAGATTCCGTTCAGGCATCACGCAACGCTTAAATCCCATCTTGGCTGCCTCACGAATGCGTGACTCGGCCTGGCTGACGGCGCGCACTTCCCCGCCTAGACCGACCTCTCCTAATACGAGCATCCCCGGTTCAACAGGCACCTCCCGCAAACTCGACGTGACGGCCGCGACGATCCCGAGATCAATCGCCGGTTCGTCAATGTGCATCCCTCCAACGATATTCACATAGACATCTTGTCCGGAAAGATGGAACCCCAACCGCTTTTCCATGACCGCAAGCAACAGCGACACTCGATTCAGTTCCACGCCGTTCGCCATTCGTTTGGGCATGGCATAGCTGGTCGAAGAGACCAGCGCTTGGAGTTCGACGAGAATCGGCCTCGTGCCTTCAAGACTCGATACCACCACCGATCCGGTGCTCCGCTGTGGACGTTCGGCTAAGAACAACTCAGAGGGGTTGCTCACCTCTTCGAGACCACCATCTTTCATTTCGAACACCCCAATCTCGTTCGTCGATCCAAACCGATTCTTGACCGCACGAAGAATCCGATAGCTGTGTCCCTTGTCTCCTTCAAAGTACAGCACCGTATCGACGATATGCTCCAGCAGCCTGGGCCCGGCAATGGCCCCTTCTTTTGTGACATGCCCGATGATGAAGACCGGAACTCCAGCCCGCTTGGCGAACCACATTAATTGCCCGGCCACCTCCTGCACCTGACTGATACTGCCGGGAGCAGAAGTGATCTGTTCCGTGTACACAGTTTGGATCGAATCGACCACCACTGCGGCCGGCTGTATTTCCTGCACCGCTTTCAGAATCTGTTCCAGAGACGTTTCCGCCAGAATCAGCAAATGCGGGTGTTCGATGCCCAGTCGCTGCCCACGCATCTTGATCTGTCGTGGGGACTCTTCACCCGACACATACAAAACCGGCTCATCCTTTGAAGCCAATCTCGGTAGGACTTGCAGGAGAAGGGTCGTCTTGCCGATGCCAGGATCGCCTCCGATCAAGATCACAGCCCCCGGAATCACACCCCCGCCTAACACCCGATCAAATTCCCCAATGCGGGTCAGTCGACGATCCTCTCCCACGACTTCGATCTCTGCAATGGGCGTCGCCTTGGCCTGAGCCGTTTTCATCGCCGCAGGACGACCCTTGCCGGTCGCGACCTGCCGTTCCTCCTTCATCGTATTCCAACCGCCGCAGTCGGGGCAGCGACCAAGCCACCGTGGGGATTGGTGCCCACAGGATTGGCAGGAAAAGACAACCTTGGATTTCAACGAATTGTCCTCACAAAGAGAGAAAAACCACTGATCCATCTTAATGGATGTACACAGGGAATAAAAGGACCGGACGCGCGCGATGAAACCGCAGTGGCTCCGATGTGGCCTTCAGAATTCTTCAGCGCAACCCGATAGTGTTCGGAGAGGATTCGACTGAGCCTCCTGATGCCTATGAAAAAACAGATCAGAATCGACGAATTGCAGCTGGGCATGTTGGTCGAACAACTTGATCGATCATGGCTAAGCACACCATTTTTTCGACACAAAATGACGATCACCTCGCCTCAACAAATTGCCCAGCTGAAGGCCAGTGGTGTGCAGACACTGACGGTGAATTTCGATACTGCGGAGGTCGGAGAAGTATCTGTGCTGGAACAACCAAGCATTGATGCTCCAGAAATATCGGCATCGGAAGAAGTGGAATCGGCATCACCGGTTATCTCGTTTGAAGAGGAACTCCCCGAAGCCAGGCGGGTCTACCAGGCTGCCAAAACGATCGTGCAGAACGCGATGCAGGACACGAGGCTCGGGCGAGCCATCAATGTTGAGGCCGTCAATACGGTGGTGGCCGATATGACTGACAGTGTCCTTCGAAATCCGGACGCCTTGTCCAGCCTGTCGAGACTCAAGCGGTTCGACGAATACACCTTCTATCACTCTGTGAATACGTCTCTCTTGGCCATGTCGTTGGGGCGGAGCCTCGGGTTCGACCGGTCGATGTTGCATTTGGCCGGCGTCGGCACGCTGTTGCACGATATCGGCAAGATGAAGATCCCTCTCGAAGTACTGAACAAGCCCGGCCGCTTCGAAGCCCATGAAATGGAGATCATGAAGCAGCATGTCCTCAGGGGCGTCGAAGTCTTAGCCAGTACCACGGGTTTGGGAGAATCCTACGTGCAGCCCGCGCTCGAGCACCACGAACGCGTGAATGGAGATGGGTATCCGCACAAGCGCGCGAAACACGACATCAGTCAATACGGCCTAATCACCGCCATCGTCGATATCTATGACGCAATGACGAGCGATCGGTGCTATCACAAGGGACAACCGGCTCACCAAGCCCTCCAGCTTCTCTATCGGCTCTCGCTCGAAGGCCACCTCGATTCGACCCTCGTCCAGCGATTCATCCAGGTCGTGGGAGTGTACCCCGTCGGATCGGTCGTGGAGTTGAATACCGGAGAGATCGCTATCGTGAAACAAGTCAACCATCATGCGCCCCTGTTGCCGGTGGTGGTCATCGTCAAGGGCGCAGGGAATACCTTGCTCCTACGTCCGCAGGAATACGATCTCTCCCTACAAGAAACCCCTCATCAGACTGTTACGGCCATTCTGACCCCTCACCAAACAGGTCTCGACCCTGCCAATTACCTGGATAAGCAAGCAGCTTAGACACGCCTATCACACCCGCCCATCTCCTCACTCGTCTCACCCATATCGCAACAACTGAGATTGCGTGAGTCTCGAGGTTTGTTGGAGTCGGTCCGATAGTGCTTACTGGAGCATTCGATTCACCCTCCTCTTGTCATGAAAAAACAGATCACCATCGACGAATTACAGCCGGGCATGCAGATCGACAAGTTGGACCGGTCCTGGCTGGATACGCCGTTTTTTCGACATCGAATGACCATCGCCTCGTACGAGCAAATCGCACAATTGAAGGCCAGCGGAGTACGAACACTGGTGGTCAATCTCAAGGCAGAGGAAATGATAGCCACACCAGAAGTGGCACCGGACATCGCCACGGATCCTGTGCTCACGGCAGGGGAAGAACCGACATCGGTCCCACCCAAGCTCCCATTCGAGGAAGAACTGACAGACGCCAGGCGCGTGTATCAAGCCGCCAAGACGATTGTGCAGAACGCGATGCATGATACACCGCTCGGACGGGCGATCAATATGGACGAAGTCAATCAGGTCGTCTCTAACATGACCGACAGTGTGCTCAGAAATCCCGATGCCCTGACCAGCTTATCGAGACTCAAGAAATTCGATGAGTACACGTTCTACCACTCGGTCAATACTTCGATCCTGGCTATGTCCCTAGGACGTGATCTTGGGTTTGAACCCAATGCGCTGCATCAGATCGGGGTCGAAACGCTGCTTCATGATATTGGAAAGACCAAAATTCCTTCTGAAATCCTGAACAAGCCCGGTCGGTTTGAACCACATGAAATGGAGATCATGAAGCAACATGTCTTACGAGGAATGGAAGTGCTCACCACTACCACTGGATTGGGCGATTCCTATCTACACCCTGCGCTCGAGCATCACGAACGGGTGGATGGCACCGGATACCCACATCGACGAGTCAGAAGCGAACTCAGCCAGTTCGGCCTGATGGCCGCAGTAGTCGACATCTACGATGCGATCACAAGCGATCGCTGCTACCACAAGGGACGTGTCGCGCATGAAGCCCTGCAGTTTCTCTATCGCTTGGCGCTGGAAGGGCATTTGGACGCCAGCTTGGTCCAGCGATTCATCCATGTGGTAGGAGTCTATCCTGTAGGCTCAGTCGTGGAGTTGAATACCGGAGAAGTCGCCATCGTTAAACAGATCCACCATCATGTGCCGCTGGCGCCGGTGGTGTTTCTCGTCAAAAGCGCGGGGAATACCCTCCTCTCGAATCCGCGCGAGTTGGACCTCGTCGCGCAGATTGAGACTCCGCATCGTAAGATCACGGCCATTCTAGATCCAAAGCAAGCCGGTATCGATCCGACCGATTACCTGGACAAGAAAGCGGCATGACATCTCTCATTGCCGCAATTACTGGAAATTTGGCATAACAAAGCGGCGCGGACGGAGGGTTATCGAGATTGCTTAGCACCCAGTTGTTGAGCGATATCCTGCATTTCCTCAATGGCACGTATCACATCCTCCAACGGCAACCGGGCCCACCGACGGAGTTGTTCACGATGTGCTCCCTCAAAGCTGGTCATACGCCAGTCGAACTCGGATGTCTGCGGTTCATTCATTTCCATCGTCCGCCATTATCATGCGCAGGTGCTCGATATCGATCTTGTCCTGCTCCCTCCCTGCTGAGTGACTGCCGACCTGTCTTCCCGTTCCCTCACGCTGACAAAACATTGACAGCGTCAACTCTTTCACACCGTCAATGTTTTGAAACTCCCGTCATCGTGTAACTACGTATGTCTCAAATCATTGGAATACTGGCATCTGACAACTTGGTGCAGCTCTTGCTTGAGCATATTCCCAGCTGTGTACGTAATCACCCTGGGAGGGATCAATGGACTGTCCAAAGTGTAAAGGCATGATGATGTTGGAGCGGTTCTCAGATTTCTTTCTCGTCTTCTACGCATGGAAATGCATCAATTGCGGCGCCATTATTGATCGCACGATTTCCAATAATCGCCGAAACAGTCTGGCCGTCCGAAAATCCCAGACCGTTGCTGCGCGTTAAGAAGGCCGAAACCTTCTCGGATTCTGAATTTGAGCCCAGCGGGGCGGCGGGTGGGTCTACTACCATCTCCCACCTTCTTAGTCCGTTCAGAGGGCCTCGTTTCAGGCTGCCTCCGAAGCTGTGGCTCGCACACCGTCGAGGACCTGAAGCAGTTTATCGATATCCCCTGCAGGGAACAATCCATCAGGACCATAAGGCGCGATATCTGTGAATGGCGATTCATAGAGGCGAGCCGCTTCCATGATCCCATGCTCAGTAAGGTGATCGACGATCAAGTTAACGAATTCCAGTTGGTTCGCAGTGAAGGTCTTACCATTGATGAACACGGTCAGGGCATCTTTCGCAGCACTCCGATCCATCCCGACCAGAGACCGTACGAATAGACCCAGTCCCTTGGCCTCGTTTACCGCACGGCGGATTTCGTCCGGCTCACAAGCGCCGCTCTGCCGCAGCAACTGTTCTAGCTCCACAAGGTCCGAGGCAGTGAGCGGCCTGTTCATACGCAGCTTGGCAACCGTGACGTGGTCAAGATGCTGCCGTAGGAACGCTCGTGCCTTGGAGACAAACTTCGCTTGATCGGTACCCACCGATAAACCGGGCAACGTGAAACTGGTCTCGCCGCCCATCAGATCCTCGAAATCCGTGTAGACGGGCTTGCGTTGGCGCTTGTCGATGAACTGCACCAGCCCGCGCAAGCGGCGGCGCATCACTTCCAGCATAGACACCGTAACATCCTGCCACCACTCCTCGCTCTGCACATCTTGGATCAGCACCATTTGCTCACGCACCATCGGGATAGCGTTTTTCTCTTCCAGCAAGGCAGCGATCTCCTTCACGCGATCACGCAGTCGCGCGAAACCTGGCTCGACCTGAAGCAAGGCGAGCTGTAGGTTGAGTGCAAGCAGATCGAAGCGCTTGGCCTCTTCATTCTCGGGATCCAGTTCGGAAGGCAGACCCGCTACCTCATGAGACAGTTCGGCCAGCGCGTCGTTCACCAGCACCACCCAGGCCTCGGGTTTGGCGTATTTTTCAACGAGGCGCCGATGGGGTCGCACCACAAAGTTGTCAAGATTCATCGCGGCAACTTCCCGTTGCAGCAGCTCCGCGACGGCTCGTCTTAGGTCCTCCTTCGTTGACGGCCCACCATACGTGGCCAACGCTTCTTTCACTGCCGTCACGAGCGTTTCCTGCTGGGTACTATCCAATGCGGCAAGCAATTCCAACCGAGCATTAAAAAGCCGCTTCCCCAGAGAGGCACCCGCCGCCCCCTCGGTCTCAGGAATATCCTGGCTGAAGTATTCCAGATTTTGACAATAGTCGAAGAGATAGAAGAACGCTTTGTGCTGACCTGGGCCTAATAGGTCTGGGCATAGCCGCGTCCCACGCCCAACCATCTGCCAGAACTTGGTCTTCGATCGGACGAGTTTGAAGAAGACGAGGTTCAGGATCTCCGGCACATCGATGCCCGTGTCGAGCATGTCGACCGAGATCGCGATATGCGGGACCTTGTTCTTGTTCGAAAAGTTGTCGATCAGGCTCTGCGCATACTCGGTCTTGAAGGTGATCACCCGCGCAAACTCACCCCGGTAGTGCGGATAGTTGGCATTAAAGCGTTCGGCGATAAAGTCGGCATGCTGCTGATTCTTGGCGAAGATGAGGGTCTTGCCCAACCGGTCGCCCCCCGCGACCGTAAGGCCGCGCGTCATCACATGCTCTAACACCTTGTCCACCGTGTCTTTGTTGAAGAGCCACCGGTTCACTGCCTCGGACTCCACCCGGTTAGGCACAGTGCCGTCGTCGGTCCACTCCAGCGCATCCCACTGGTCCTTTTCCTCTTCCGAAAGTTCGGCATACGTGATGCCCTCGCGCTGAAACTTGAGCGGCACCGACACGGCCTGAGGCGGCACGAGAAATCCGTCGCGCACGGCCTCTTCCAGGGAGTAGGCGTCGGTCGGCACGCCGTTCTCCAGATCGAAGAGGCTGTAGGTGTTGCGGTCCACCTCGTCCTTCGGCGTGGCCGTCAACCCGACGAGCAGCGAGTCGAAGTACTCAAAGATAGCTCTGTACTTCTGGAATACGGAACGGTGCGCTTCGTCGATGATCACAAGATCGAAATGTCCGACCCCGAATCGCCTCTGGCCGTCCACGGTCTCGTCGATAAGCCCCATCATCGTTGGATACGTCGAGACATAGACCCGGCCGTCTTCGTCTTTTTCGGTCACCAAGTTTACTGGAGAAGCATCAGGTAAATGGGTCTTAAACGCATTGACCGCCTGGCGGACCAATGCCACGCGGTCGGCGAGAAAGAGCACACGCTTCACCCAGTTGCAGCGCATCAAAAGGTCAGCAAGTGCGATGACTGTGCGTGTCTTTCCGGCGCCGGTTGCCATGACAAGCAAAGATTTGCGGTCATGATCACGCTCGAATGCTTCAGCCACACGGCGGATGGCTCGTGTCTGATAGTGGCGTTCAACGATGGCTGAGTGAATCGTCGCTTCCGCCAACGAGCGCCTGGTCGCACGGCGTTGGATGAGAAGCTCCAGTTCAGCTTTCTTGTAGAAGCCCTGGACCCGGCGTGGCGGGTAACGCTGATCATCCCAGATCCAGTGTTCGTAGCCGTTCGAGTAGAACATGATGGGCCGTTGTCCGAACTGCCGTTCGAGACAATCTGCATATAGTTTGGCTTGTTGCTGTCCCACTCTTGGGTCACGGCGCGTGCGCTTGGCCTCCACCAGCCCCAACGGCTTGCCATCGTCACCCCACAGCACATAATCCACGAAGCCTCTTCCTTGGGCGTTCGGCATACCGCTGACATCGAACTCCCGATCGCATGGCTGGTCGAGCAACCACCCCGCTTCTTTGAGCAAGAGGTCGATGAAATAGTCGCGAGTCTCAGCTTCGGAGTAGTCGTGTTGGTCGGGCTGGGCCGCAGCCGATTGCTTTGCCTTCGCAATTTCGACACGCAAGCGCTTCAGTTCATCATCGAGTGCAGTCTTGTCCGCCAGCAGCGCCGCGAGGCTCTCGTCCTGCTCGCGCAGGCGCGCTTCCAGCGTCTGTAACTGCTCGGCAGTTTGCGTGGTGGGTCTCACAGGCCGTGGAATCGCCGACGGATCGAATGCAAGTCGGGAATCCGGTCGCTCGGAGCGTGCATAGGTGCGAGCGAACCAGTAGGCGACGTGGAACAGTTCCCGCACGGCAGCCAGCGCATCCGAATCCGGCACCGGACGATGGCTGTGCACTGCGCGATTACCAAGCGTGTTGATGATTCGTGCTTTACTGAATATGGCCTCACCAGCAGCCTGCTTGAAGCTCGGCTCGTGGATCAGCGCAGAGAGATTGTCCTGGTACGGGAGTTTCAGGGTGGCGTCATGCTTGTAGGCCCAACCCACCGCCAGCTCCAGCGTGCGGCGGGCATAGAAGCAGGCCGTACGAGGATCGGCCTGCACCGCCGCTTCGGCTTTCGACGCCGCCTCAAATACGGCGGCCCATTCGCGCTGGAGGAAGGTGAACTGGCTCATTGGAGGAAGTGCCACCCTGGCGATTCCATGTCACAGCTCGGTGTCATAGCCTGTCACAGCTTTCGGACCTGCGATTCGAGGCGCGATCGTTGGCGCAAATCTGGCGCGATTTGTGGCGCGTTTCTGGCGCGATTCATCGTAAGCGCTTATTCTGTAAGCGATAGCGCCTGGCTCTGGCCGCCCCTTCGGCGACCGCAATGCGCTTCTCGACAAGTACCTGAAGGTCGCGCTGGAGGGTGCGCCGAGGAATTCCCGGAAGCGCAACTTCGACATCCTCGATGGCCATTGAATCCAGCCCCAAGAGTACCTCAACAACCTGTGCTTGCCGCTCAGTGAGCCCGTGCTTTTGCGCAATCACATCCAGCTGAATCACCCGTTCCCCGCGCTGTCTGACCTCGTTCATCTGAGTCGCAAGCCCGTCCACGAAGTACTCAAGCCAACCAGTCAGGTCCATCCCCTGCTCGCGCACGCTCTGGATGGCGCGATAGAAGGCGCTACGGTCGCGATCGTAGAACTCGCTGAGGGTGAACAGCCGCTTGAAGTCGTAGCCCGAACGATACAGGCAGAGCGTGGAGAGCAAGCGCGACGTGCGACCATTGCCGTCGACAAAGGGGTGGATATGCACGAGCTGGAACTGCGCGATGCCGGCCACCAGCACAGGATGGATTCTCGTATCTGCGCGCAGCCACTCGACCAGTTCACGCATTAACGGCAATACATCCTGAGGTGGCGGCGGGGTATACATGATTGCACCGGTATGGCTGTTTCCCACATAGTTCTGAATCAGGCGGTATTGTCCGGGTTGAGCAACGCCGCCGCGCACCCCCGTCACCAGCCGCTGGTGAATCTCGCGAATGAGCGCCTCAGTGATCGGCTCGCCGCTGCCCATATATTCTGCAACCAGGTTGAACGCCTCGCGGTAGTTCAGCAACTCTCGCACGTCGTCGCGGCTGGCGCCCTTCACATGTTCCCCGGCCCAGAGACGCGCGGCTTCGTCGAGCGTGAGCTGCGTGCCTTCAATGTGCGTGGTGTGATGCGCTTCCAGCAGCAGGGCGCGCTGGCTCATGCGTGCGATCCAGTCCTCCGAAAGAGTGGCCGCCTCCAGAAAACCACGAGCCCGTTCGATCGCGGTGAGCGCGTTGGTAATCGGATTTGTGATCGTGAAGCGTGGGACGAAGGACATGGCTACAGCTCTACCAGGTAGGTGCAGTTGCCGTGGGTATTAATCGCACGTGCTTTGCTGAACACCACTTCGGCAGTCGTTTGCTTGAAACTTAGTTCCACCATTATCTCGCACCGCCGTTAACCATAGCTGCAAGTTCCTGCAGCCACCGTCGGATCTCACCTTGGCCGTCCCGCTCGTCCATTTCTGCAACTGTCATCTGTGGCGAAACTTCGTCCGATAAAATTGCCTTTACTTCGGCCCTCTTCTTTCCAATTAGGGCGCAGAGAGTGGTGGTGTAATCATCGTTATCATTTACGGTGAGAGCGACGCCGGTCACTCGCTTTATTGTGTCATGATAAATGTAGCTCTCCATGTATCGCTTTTTTGTTTGATAAGCGCGAGAACCATCCCCCCTTTCGTTCACTAGTGCTTGCTGTTTCTCATAAGTCCCAGTACCACCATCCCGGTCATAGATGTGAAATTCAGGCTTCCGGAAGTTTTTGAAAAGATGCAAATTGACGATGTCACGAAGATTTCCGCCGTGCATAGGGATGAAGACGAACCGATGGTCTGTGCTGAGATCAGGCAGCGTTGGATCTGAGATATGAAGCGTATGACTGACATGCCTTAAAAATCGAGCATCATTTACTCCTTCAACACAGATAAGCACTCGTACTTGATTATCGGGAAGCATTCCGAGGCGTTCCGCCAGATCTGTGAATAGTTGATGTGACTCTTCAGTGGCCACACTCCGGACAGTTCTCGGGCCATTGACATCATCAATGAACCGCAAACTGGCAATCGGCATTTCGCCAGCCAATCCAGGGGCGTGGGTGGTAAGTAAGACTTGTCCTCCTTTATTTGCAACGTCCTGAAGTGCGCGAACCAACATCTTCTGGTGTTCAGGATGCTGCGACGTCTCCGGCTCTTCGATGGCATAGATGATGGGACGCCCGCCTTCGCATAAAGCCTTGCGTTCAGCCTCTGCACGAAAGAAGCTGAGGAGAACCATACGCCGCACTCCTGACCCTCGCTTGTCCATCGGAACGCCCTGATCACTAGTGAGACTGTACTTGAAGAGGTCTTTCCACTTCGGCTTCTCGCGAATTGAGGCCTTAAGTTCATTCCCGAGTGCCGGGTTCAGTTCCTGTAGCTTCGCCAGCGTGCGATTCGCCACATCCTGTACGTATCGTTCAACATGTTCTGCCAACTTGTCGAGATCTCCCTGAACTGCACTCAAAGCTGCTTCCACAGCAACTCCCATTGGTGTCTGAGCTTCTTTATCCCTATCCGAGCTTGACCGGTCGGAAATAAATAACGCACACATCGGCAAATGCTTGAGAAGCTGATTCCACAGTGTTTGTGATTCGTTTTTTCCGATCGGGATATCGACTGCAGCTCTTGTGAGAGCGCTGGAACGTTCACTAATTGCTCGTCTGATACGCGCTTTCACTGTTGCCTCACCTATCTCCAGTTGAACGCCAGCCTCATGGGCCTTTTTCTTAAGCTCAGCAATGGTTAACGGAAGTAACGACTTAGAGTGTGAATCGACAGGGTGGCTGTAAGTATTGATGAAAATTTCAGAAGAAATCTTGGTCTTACTACAATCATAGAGCTTGGTTATGCGCAAACGTCCGTTTTCTTGGAATAAGCATTCATCGGTCAGAGTAGCTTCGAATTGGTCGTCCAGAACTATTTTCTGCGGAAGGTCATCGAACTCGCAGGTGACTCGCACGGAGGAAGGGTCACCATAAAGAGAGCCATCATCTTGATCAATTTTCGCACTCTCTCCCTCCAAGAAGATTGTCAATGCAGCGAGAATGGAAGATTTCCCGATATCGTTCCGACCGATGAAAGCGGTGAAATCATCAATGTCGACCTGAATAGGAGGTGCAAAGCTTCTGAAATTCTCAATTTCGATGCGACGTAGCTTCATAAATTCCGCTACCCCTCTAAGACTGACGATGACAGTTCCCCCCGGCACAGTGCTGGATGGTTGTAAAGAGCATGTCGATCTCGGCAAGCTGAGTGGCATACCTAGACTTTTGCCTCTCTATCGACTCAACGATCACAACAGACTTTCTCTGCTTTTCCAATGGCGGATAAGGAAACCTCAGCATGATTTTCTTAATCCCCTACCCTGAATGAAAGGAAAATTAGCGAAGAGGGATACCGCCTTTTCATGAGAAATGCAACGATTCCGAAAGGTGCGACAGGCTTGAAATAGAGGTCTGATGGCTGAAGCGATAGGGCGGCCATCTTGTAAACCAAACACGACAACTTCTTCTTCAGGGTCACCAAGGCGCCTTCCTTGCCGCCCGCACGTCTCTAGATTGCTTTCTGCCCCATGTCCGCCTGGAACTATCCGGACACGGCTTGAGCACAGAACGAGCGATTAACGAGACCAACTCGGAGGTGCGTGATAGGCTCGCATTCGATGAACACTCCCTTCCCTACCCTCCTCCGGTCAACCTGCTCCCTCGTCATGCTTACGTTGGCCTTCTGTGCAGCCACCAGTGCAGCAGCGACGACGGCCTACATGAGCAGCACGGAACAGCTGGACTTGCGTCAGGTGCAACTGGTCGTCGTGGCGTCGGACCAACTACGCGAATCTCTGCGCAAGCGAGCGTTAGCGCGGTTCACTGAAGCTGGGCTTCCTCTTCCCAGCGCCTACTCATTTCAGACATCTCCACCAATAGTCCTGACTCTTACGCTTCATCCGCGTCCAATCGGCGATCAGTGTCCCGGCAAGGTTCTGTATGCACCGTCCCTGACTCTCACTGAAGCGGTGACCATTGCCAGAACGGGAACCGTCATCCAGGACACGACGTGGCTGTTTGAAACCGGCACCGAGATCCGTGGGCCGGTAGACCACGATCGCATCAAGGCTGACGTGGATCTACTCATCCATCAATTCATTACCGACTATAAGACGGCTAATCATCAGCTTCGTGGAGGACACACCCCACCCAATAATGAGAGTGAACCACAATCCGCCATGGCACTCGACATGCCCGATCGACACACGGCCCTCGAGCTCCAGAAGATCCGAATGTTTAGCCTATCGGTCTTGGCTCAACAATGGTCTTCGACGTTAAAGGCCAACGCCGTACGTGACTTGACTGAGGCGGGACTTCGCTCCATCGATGATGTTGCCGGAACCGGCGCGGTGTCGTTGAGTCTTGAATTAATCCAGCGATCGATCGATGAGCACTGTCGAGGGAAGGTCGTCTATGAGCGCGGATTCTACCTTGTGGAACAGGTTCGAATCACGCGGCGGCCTTTGGTTATGCTTTGGAGTGACACGTGGTTCGAAGAGTCGGTGCTTGTCGCTCCGCCCCTTTCGCGGAAGGAATTAGAGGCAGACCAGCGCATGTTGATCCAGAAATTCCTCCACTCACGTGAGACTGAATAAGACCGTACTTCCTTAGAGATGGACTGCTCCCGGCTAGAGCTTCTTCCTCACATCCTTCCAATCTTTCGCCACCTTCGCTTTCCGCGGCACATCGCCCTTCGTTGGCTCCGGCACCATGATCGCGTCTAGGCGGCGCTGCAGGAACGCCTCGGCAAAGGCTTTTGACCGACCGATTCCAATCTTGACGGTTTTCCAGCCGGCTTCATGCAACTCGTCAATCTTGTCTCCCAAGGCTTTCGCATCAGATGAAAGAGGCATCACATGGCCCACTGGAAATTTGTGAGTCTCAAGCCATTCCCTTGCTTCCCGGCTGGCCTGAAATCCATCCATTCCTTGTGCTAACGGCACAACATAGATGACTCGGTAATAGAAGCGGGTGAGCTTTTCAAGTTCATCGGCCGCTTCGGACATTGGCGTTCCCTTGGATTCAACACGAGGTCCAATGGCAGGCACTCGACTGGGCGGTGAGATGTCCATGACCGATGAAAGTTCGATCATGAGGATAGGCTGTCGTTTCTCCCACACCCCGAGATTGGCCTTGCCTTCTATCTGATTGACCCGTGGACTTCTCCCGACTCGCACGTGAATCGGTTTGATGCCTTGCGACTTCGGCGTATAGATAAGGAACGCCCTTCCATCGCCACCGGTCATAGCAGTGGCAACGACATTCCCATCAACGACTAGTTCGAGTGGTTCGCCGCCCAGCGCAGTGCTGGTTAAAAGAGCTTTTCCGATCAGCTTAGCTTCGATGGTGGCTGGTTGATTCGGCGACGTCAGCGCGTCCTTCACAAAGAGCGTTGCAGCGCTCTTATCGGCCGCATCGAGCAGCGCGCCGTTGGGGGTAAGAGCGAAGAGAAGAACAAGGGAGAGAGCAATGCGAATGGTGGGAACCCTGGCCGGTGACCACACAGCCAATCGGTCCTTCCGCTAGCCCACATTATTCATGATGATTGCTGACGAAACCGCCAAAACGCCTTGCGAGCCTGCCCGCCTGGACGCAGCCGAACCACGGCCAGGTTTGTCGCAGCGACGTATCACCAGTTGCAGTAGAAGCGTTCATGAATGGTGAGCTAGGCTTTCAGCGCCTTGAGCACTTCGTCGGCATGTCCGTCAACTTGGACCTTTCGAAAAATCGCCTTCACCTTCCCCTCAGGATCGATGACGAACGTGCTGCGTTCAATGCCCCAATACTTTTTGCCGTACATATTCTTTTCCTTGTACACCCCGTACGCTTTGGAGATCGCCGCACTCTCATCGCTGAGCAGCGGAAAGGGAAGGCCGAATTTCTTGATGAACTTCTGGTGAGACTCTTTGCCGTCCAAACTCACGCCGACGATCGTGCCACCTGCTCGTAGGATCTGTGACTCCACGTCACGAAAATCACAGGACTCTTTCGTGCATCCCGGTGTATCGTCTTTCGGGTAGAAGTACAACACCACCTGTTTCCCCTTGAAGCTGTCTAACGTGACCTTCTTCCCCTGTTGGTCCGGGATCGCAAGTTCCGGTGCCTGGTCCCCAACTGCAAGTGCTTTACTCATAGATCCATCCTTCGTGAGGGATTAATAGCCACCGGGCGTACCGGTACCGAACGACGATCGACGCGGTGAATAGGGTTTAATGTTGGCCTTGTTCTTGTTTTCCGGATTTCCGTACGGCGAAAGCGCCGGTGAGTCCCAAATGATCTTATCCCCGGGAGCCAAATCGGCCGCTTCCAAGAAATGTCGGCGAGCGACTTCCGTATTCCCCAGCGCATTCAACGCCAGCGCATAGTTATAATGAGCCTGACCGGATTGCGGCGCGGCGGCGACCGCTTCCTCAAAATAGTGCTTAGCTTCCTCAAACTGTTGAGTCTGATACGCCTGCGTCCCCTGTTCCGTCAGCGCCGTCGCTTGAGGCCTCACCTCACCCTCCAGGACGAGCGGAACGAGAGGCTTATGCTTGTGCGAACATGCCGTGGTGCCGACGAGAACCAGCACTGCAGCCAGGATCACGAGCTGTTGAAGGGTCTGTTTCATGCGAAACTACCTCTCCCGTTAGGATTTCGTATGCTTGCGCGTTTCTTCCTCAAACGTTTTTCGGTACAGGATATCCCACTCAGCACTCCCCTCGACGATGCCTCGCGAGTACGATGCCAGCGTGGCCCTTACTTTCTGATCGATGCCCTGTTCCTGCGCTAACTCAACACCCAGCACTCGCTTGATCTCCTTCAGTATGCGCTCATCGGGGCTCTTGACTGTTGTTCCGCCGTGTTTCTTCACGGCCGTCAGAATCACATGCGAGAGATGACTGACTTTATCTTCACTCAGCATGACAGACCGCCAACCACTCCGCAACAGACGATCCGGTGTCGAGCTACCGGATCACTGATCCTCTCAAGACATCACAGGATGATACCTCGTTCACGCACCAACTTCTGCTTTACCATCTGGAACATCTTCTGATAATCGACTTGCCCCTGTTCGATTTGCTGTTCGTAGGCTTTCAATAACTGCCGCACTTCCGTATTGACTCGATCTTCCACCGATAACTCGTGTGTGATCGCCTGCTCGAGGGCCTCAACGAATGTCGTACGTTCGCCCGTAAGTACAATGTGCCCTTCCGCGTGAAGATGGCCGGCGACACTTTCAGCCATATGGTGCACACGTTCTTTCGAAAGTCGCATCGTGCTCAGCTCGGCTCAAGAAGGATCGTCGGTGTGTCCATGACCTGCCGAAGTTGAGTCGCATCGCCGACGATTTTTCCAATGATGTTCACCCGATCCGCAGGAACTGGATCAGCGCCCACACTCATTGGGGTTCGTCCGAAAAAGATCGCCAGGACTTGCCCAGCTCCCCAATATGCAATATCCCCGACCTTGACCTGCGTCGTTGCAGTTTCTCGATGATCGTGGACTCCGGAGATCGGAAAGTAGAACTCCTCTCCCCATGTATTGATCGCTGCCTTGACCGGGAGCGCCGCATACACTTGGTCTGCCGTCTTGGTCTTTCGAAGTTCAGCCTCCAACTGCACACTCCCCACGGTAATGCGAATTCGCTTTGCCGATGCCGTCATATCGAAATAGAACTCATTAACGTGGTCACTCACTATTTCCTGTTGGTCCGCGAACTCTAGCTTGTCTCCTATATGAAATCAAGGCTACAATCCGCGACCATGCTCACCTCCAGCTTTATCTTTCTTCCAGGAGTGGGACGTACCACAGAGCGACGCTGGTGGGACGATGGCCTGCTTGACTGGCACATGTTCCTGAACCAAACGTCCGTTTCCGGTCTCTCTGCCAGCCGCAAAGACTGGTACGACAGTGAACTCCGTACAGCACGACAACTAGCCGACAACAGACACTTTCAGTCGTTTTCGACGCGACTCCCTCGACGTGAGCATTGGCGGCTCTACGAAGTGTGCCGATCCAGCACGGTCTATCTCGACATTGAAACCACCGGCGCACCGCCCGAGCAGGGTGATGTGACGGTCGTCGGACTGCATCGTAATGGGACGACCGTGAGCCTGGTCAAAGAGGAAAATCTGACGATCGAACGATTGCAAGCCGAACTTGATGCGTGCGACATGCTCGTGACATTTTTCGGATCGGTCTTCGATGTTCCGTATCTCCGTGCTATATTCCCGGAACTCCGTTTCCCTCCTTTGCACTTCGATCTCTGCTTCGGCGCGCGACGACTTGCCTTGCGCGGAGGACTCAAACACATCGAACGCGAACTGGGAATTGACCGACACTCGAGCATTCGTAACCTGGACGGTTTTGATGCCGTCCGCCTCTGGTTTGGGTGGCGCCACGGTGACGCCATAGCGCGGGAAACTCTGTTGAATTACAACCGAGCAGACACCGAAAACCTCGTCATCCTCGCCGACCGATTGTATGAGGATATGGCATTGCGCTTCGGGCCTTCGTCCCTCTCGCCATCCCTTCAACCGGCGTATGCACGATGAGTAGGTGGACCGGCATCGGCCGAAGCGAAATCGGACTCGTCCGTACCGTCAACCAAGATGCGTTCGCAGTGATCGATGCTCACGGACTCTGGGCCGTTGCGGATGGAATGGGTGGCCACATCGGAGGGGACATCGCCGCTCAAACGGCCATCAGAACGGTCGAAACCCAAGCGGCATCATCGAGCGAGGCCCTTCGCAACGGTCACGCGCCGCCCACCGATGTGCTGACGGGGCTGATCAACCGAGCGCATGAGGCGATCCTCGATCGAACCAAGTCGCAACAAAAACTGAAAGGGATGGGGACCACGATCGTGCTGCTGGCTATTGCGACCACGCAGGCTCCGGTGGCTTACCTTATCCATGTCGGGGACAGTCGCGCCTACCGATTTCGATCCGGCACGCTGACGCCGTTGACCAGAGATCATAGTTTGATTGAGAAATACCTGGAGCGGGGAATCCTCACACCCCAAACGGCCAAAACCCATCCTGAGCGGCATGTCCTGACGCGTGCCTTGGGCATCCCGGGAATGGCGACTCCAACGATTGGCGCCTTCCCGGTTCAGGAAGACGATATTGTGTTGCTTTGTTCGGATGGCTTGACGAAGATGCTGGAGGATGACGACATCCAACGAATTCTTACCCAAGGTGAACTGGACCCCACACTCCTTTGCAATCGACTCGTGACCACAGCGCTCGATCGTGGAGGAGAAGACAACGTAACGGTCGTCGTGGTGGCTCACCGATAGTCTATATATCACCCTAAAACAGAGATAGAGATTTAATTTTGGCAGGAAAAGACCTTGTCGGCCGCGTTAGATGCGGATATGACGGATGCGTCACCAAACACAACCGTTAACCGACAAGGTGAGCCGATGGTACGCCAAACCGTGTTGCCCTT
>JBGSIO010000080.1:0-6274 GCA_041742455.1 Nitrospira sp.
ACTGAGCGGCTACCGAAAGGCGACGTGATGACGGCAGGAGAGCGTAGGAGGGGCCGTGCCAATCAAGGCACAGCAGAATGAGAGCGGTCTCAGTCAGCATGAACAGGGCTCACTCACTTCAATGTCGGACAGGCTCCTAGGCTAGAACGCTGGGAGGCCCACGGAAGAAGTATGAGAGCGAGACCACACTGAGAACTGTTTCACCGGGAGAGCTATTGACGGGGGCAAGGAGCTGCAGATGTGAACCGAATTGAACACCAGACGACCCAATCCCGACGCCACCCGCACACAACCATGCGCAAAGGCCGGTTGAGTGGGAGCCCGCCTGATGGTCGGCATGGTGTTCAGCATGACCGACGCTCGGGGCGACCATCGCCCCGTTTACCAGTACGATGCAGAACAACAAGGCCCAGATGAATGCAGATCGTTTCTTCACTTCCTGAGACCTAAATACACTCTTCTATTGAATCGACGCCGCCTTGATTGGCTCTGGCTTTCGGATACGTGCGACGGTATCGAGGATGACCTGCTCGGTTAGAAGCCCGCCCTTGATGTATTCCTGAACCACGCCTTTTTCATCGATAAATACGCTGACCGGTAAACCAAAGACTCCGAACTGATTCGCCACTTTGTTGTCATGGTCCAAGAGCACCGGAAAGGTGTGACCGTACTGTGTAATGTGCTCTCGTACCTTCGCCTCGTCTTCCAACTCGTTGATGGCCAATACGACGAATCCCTTGTCACGGAGACTGTCATACGTCGTCTGCATCGCCGGCATTTCCGTTGTGCAGGGTTTGCACCAGGTTGCCCAAAAATTCACCAGCACGACTTTGCCGCGATATTGACTTAGGCTCTGCTGCTTGCCCGTGAGATCGGGGAGGCGAAAATCCTCAGCGGTCGTGCCCACTGCCGGCACTCGTGAGCCCATACCCCATGCCAAACTTCCGCCGGTCACCAGTAGCGCGCTCGCAAGCAGCACCCCTAATAGAATGCTCTTGTTACTCTGTTTCATGTTCATAGCCCTCCACAATGCCATCACTCCAGTCAAATGTGTCTTGTGTCTATTCAGAACGTCGTAACCCGATTTCCGTCTCCGCATTCAAGAGATGGCGTTCGGTAATGAAAAACGATCCGTCACCTTTTCGAAAGGCGCAGCAACCGGTTAGTTTTTATGCGATGAAGGACGGTGGAGCTCGGCTCGGAGAGATTCTCGGCAGCTCGGAAAAGATAGGAATTGTATAAGAAATCGGGATAGCTGCAACCGAGCTACGCTCGGATTGAATCAGTACAACTTCGGTGTCCAGCACCGTGCCGGCAGCACACATCCAGGAGCAGAGCACGGTCCCATGTGTAGCCGATTGATGCTGAGCGTGGTGCCCAGCATGTTCTGCAGATTGTGCCTGGGCTATTCCGCCGATAGCCAGAATACAGATCACGATAAAAATTGAGAGGAACTTGCGGAACGGATAATCCATCGGAAGCACTTCTCAAAATAGCTGACGCCCGTACGGGCACACGCAACAAAATTCTGCCCATGCAACAGATGCTACATTCGAGGTGAATGTTAGGCGGCAGTGACAACGCTTGTCAAGTCGCCGTGATGCGACCTGAGGATCGAGTAGGATTCATTGATGGGATGCTGTATACTGCCAAGCTTATCGGGATAATATCGCTCATTCATAACGGCTTTTCTCATTTCATATTACCGCTATGGTTACACAAGTACTCAATCTGATATTCGGCAGTAAAAACGACCGTGAAATCAAGGCCCTGCGTCCGATCGTGGACCAAATCAATGGGCTGGAGGCGAGTCTTACACCGCTTTCCGATCAAGCGCTGACTGACAAGACACAGGACTTCAAGAAGCGACTTCAAGCGGGTCAGACACTGGACGATATCCTGCCAGAAGCTTTCGCCGTATGCCGGGAAATGTCGCGGCGCACACTCAACATGCGACATTTCGATGTGCAGCTGATCGGCGGTATGATTCTCCATCGCGGCCGCATTGCCGAGATGAAAACCGGAGAGGGGAAAACCCTGGTCGCGACGCTGCCCATCTATTTGAACGCGCTGGAAGGGAAAGGCGTCCATCTCGTCACGGTGAACGATTATCTCGCCAAGCGAGACGCCCAATGGATGGCACAGCTGTATCATGCACTCGGTCTATCCACGGGAGTCATTCAACATGACGCGTCATTCATCTACGACCCAACCTACGAGGCCTCCGATAAACGGCTACAACATCTGCGCCCCTGCACGAGACCTGAAGCCTATCGCGCAGACATTACGTACGGTACGAACAACGAGTACGGATTCGACTATCTCCGAGACAACTTGGTCGTCACGGATCTGAGTCAGTGTGTCCAGCGTGAGTTGAACTTCGCCATCGTCGACGAGGTCGACAGCATTCTGATCGACGAAGCCCGGACACCGCTGATCATCTCGGGTCCGACCGACCAGACCACCGACCTCTACTACCGAATCAATGCGATCATTCCACAGCTCAAGGCTGAACAAGACTACACCATCGAAGAAAAGACCAAAACCGCGTCGCTGACCGAAGACGGCAACGCGCGTGTGGAAAAACTGCTTGGTGTAGACAATTTATACGACCCAGCCCACATGGAGATGGTCCATCACGTGGTGAAGGCGCTGCAGGCCTACACACTCTATAAACGCGATGTGGACTACGTCGTCAAAGACGGCGAAGTCATCATTGTCGATGAGTTTACCGGTCGCTTGATGCCGGGTCGCCGTTGGAGCGACGGACTCCATCAGGCCGTCGAGGCCAAAGAAGGCGTAAAAATCGCGAATGAGAACCAGACACTCGCCTCCGTGACCTTTCAGAATTACTTTCGCATGTATAACAAGCTCAGCGGCATGACCGGCACCGCCGACACAGAAGCCGCCGAGTTCGCGAAGATCTACAACCTCGATGTCAACGTCGTGCCGACCAATCGACAAATGATTCGGCAGGATTATGCCGATGTGGTGTACCGAACCGAGAAAGAGAAATTTTTGGCGATCGTCGAAGAGATCAAAGAGTGCCATGAGCGCGGGCAGCCGGTGCTCGTGGGCACCATATCGATCGAAAAGTCAGAAAAACTCGCCGGGCTCTTGAATCGAAACGGTGTGAAGCACAATGTCCTCAATGCCAAGCAGCATGAGCGCGAAGCGGAAATCGTGGCGCAAGCGGGACGCAAGGGTGCTGTGACGATCGCGACAAACATGGCGGGCCGCGGCACAGATATCCTATTAGGCGGCAATCCTGAGTTTATGTACAAGCAGGTGCTCTATCGCGATGAGAGCATCCCGGAGTCACGCAAGCTGGAAATCTTCGAGGAAATTCGGTCGGATTGCGAGAAGAATAAGCAGGAGGTGCTCACGGCCGGCGGGCTTCACATCTTGGGCACGGAGCGCCACGAGAGTCGCCGGATCGACAATCAGCTTCGCGGACGAGCCGGACGCCAAGGCGATCCCGGCACGTCGCGATTTTACCTCTCGCTCGAAGACGACCTGATGCGGATCTTTGCCTCCGAACGAGTTTCTCAGTTGATGCTTAAGCTCGGGATGGAGGAAGGCGTTCCCATCGAACATGGAATGGTCACCCGCGCGATCGCGAACGCGCAAAAGAAGGTAGAAGCCCACAATTTTGAGATTCGCAAACAGCTCCTCGAATACGACGACGTCATGAACAAGCAGCGCGAAGTGATCTACCGTCACCGACGGGCCGTGCTGAACGGAGACAACCTCACCAACGACCTCCATGACATGATCAACAGTTCGGTGGAATCGACGCTGAATGTCTATTGCCCACCCGATCAGTATCCGGAAGAATGGGATGTCAAAGGGCTGACCGAGGTCATGCAGAGTCAGTTCGGCTTGGATGTCACTCAGGGCAAAGACGACGGTGGAGATTCGCTGCGCGATGTTGGGCGAGATGCGCTGCTGGAAGACCTCCGAACCCATGCACGAGAAGCCTATACGAAAAAGGAACAAGAATTGGGGCCGGACTTGATGCGCTTTCTGGAGAAAACATTCATGTTGCAGGTGATCGACCACCACTGGAAAGATCACCTGCTGGGGATGGACCACCTACGGGACGGCATCGGTCTTCGTGGTTACGGTCAGAAAGATCCGTTGATTGAGTATAAACGCGAAGGTTTCGACCTCTTTGCCGGTATGATGGAACGTATCAAATCCGACACCCTCGATCGACTCTTCCATGTACAGGCCGTCCGCCATGAAGGAGAACAGCCGGCGGCTCCGCCCCAGTCCATCCTGTCACGTCCGCAGCCCAGAATGACTTTGAACCGAGGCGAGGAACCGGTAGCGGCACCTGCTCCGGCTCAACGGACGGAGAACAAGGTCGGCCGGAACGATCCCTGTCCCTGCGGCAGTGGGAAGAAATACAAGAAGTGTCACGGGACGTAGATGCTCTTGGCTTGCAATGAGCCTGCCTCCTCTTCCTGCGGAAGCAAAAACAAGTCTGTGTGGACAACGCTAAACCGCAGTCCACAGCGACGCCGCCTAGCTTCTTATCCGCCTTCCAGCCACCACGGGGCAAAAGAAATTTTTCCGTAAGGCAACCGACACCCAGAGCCAGGTTTTCGGTTCGGCTCCATCGCTCATGAACCCACGCCGGATCCGCTCCCGTCGAAGATGATCGATCGCCAGATTCCTCGCCGTTTATGGAGAAAATTCTGAAGATTAAGAATCGACCGCGCGTCTACCGCTTCTGACACGCGGAGGTATGCTGCATGTGCCTGACCTTCCGCCCCCTGTAGCGGCACCCGACCATGCTCAACCGCCGGAACTTCACCCCTTCATTCATGAGAGCGATGGACACCTGAATGGCTCTGTTGTAACATTGTACAAACGGAGGTGCGAGATGATCAAAACTCTTCAGAAGCACGGGAACAGCATGGCCCTGGTCATCGAAAAGCCGATGATGGAAGCGCTCGGCATCACAGAGGATACCCCGCTTCAACTCACGCTCAGCGGCAATGCGCTCGTCATCACCCCGGCCAACGTCGGTGTCGGTCGAAAGCAGATCGAGGAGTCGCTCAAGAAGATGCGTCGTCGGTACGGTCCGATGCTCAAGCGGTTAGCGGATTGATCCATGAAAGAAATCATTTTTCTCAGCATGGAAGACGTGGTGATCATTCACACCAGCGCGATTGAACACGAAGGCGGTATGGAAGGGACGAGAGATCACGGGCTTCTCGATGCAGCCGTCGCCATGCCTCGGCAACAATTCGGCGGAGTGTATTTGCACGAGGATGTCGCCGCCATGGCCGCGGCTTACCTGTTCCACATCGCTCAAAATCACCCGTTCCTCGATGGAAATAAGCGAGCCGCAGTGATGGCGGCGTTCGTCTTCCTCGATAAGAACGGCATCGAGCTGACGGTCTCTTCCAAAGAGCTCGAAGCCGTGACGCGCCGGGTCGCGGCCGGTGAGATGGTCAAAGATGAACTGATCCGCTGGATGCGAAAGCAGATCAGCCGCGGCAACGACTAGCCTTTCTCAACTCCACAAATCTATTCGTATATGCGCCAGCCTTACCCACTGCTCTCCGCAATAATGTGAAGCATGACACCTATGCGCTTCAGACTTCCAAAAATGCGCGCATAGTCGGGCAAAAATCAAACGTGGCCGAGAGCAGGAAGGTCCGAGGATCTCGAGGAAAGAGGCCGCCGTTCCTACTTCCGATCCAGCTGTTTGAGTCGAGGAGATTCTCGATATTCGCCCTAATCGTAATAGGTTTCCCGTTCTGGCGTTCAAACCGATACCGGGCGCCAAGATCCCATTGGGTCCGGTTGGGGATCTTCTGGGTATTGGCGAAATTGATATATTGGGAAGACACGTGCGTCACGCGGTTGGTCAGGGTAGCTCCGTTCGTCAAGAACGCTGGCCGCTTAGTGCCTATGAATGTCTAGTCCATACCGGGACAGATCCAGACATCCCAGCCACCTCATCGTAGAAGACGTTAGAGCCCAATCAATCCTCACCCGAGCTTGCCCCCCAAAAACCTTCAACCTCTCAATCATGCTGGTGATCGGACCCCCGCCCTTGGGCTTTTCTTTGTCCGGTGCAGACATCATCAAAGCCATTTTAGCCAGATTCCTCCTTCCCTAAAACAGAGATAGAGATTTAATTTTGGCAGGAAAAGACCTTGTCGGCCGCGTTAGATGCGGATATGACGGATGCGTCACCAAACACAACCGTTAACCGACAAGGTGAGCCGATGGTACGCCAAACCGTGTTGCCCTT
>JBGSIO010000081.1:0-46202 GCA_041742455.1 Nitrospira sp.
CCAGAGCAAGTCTCTCTTCTTCAACCGTGCGGCAGAACGGCACCATCAGCTTTGCATTCGTGAGACCCATGACCTCCCGCACTTGTTTCATCGCCCAGCATTCTAATGCAAAGCCCTCGCGATAGCGCGGATCGTAATGGCGCGATGCCCCTCGGAATCCCAACATCGGGTACTCTTCCTTCGGCTCGTAGCAAAGGCCTCCGATCAGATCGGCGTACTCGTTGCTCTTAAAGTCGCTGAGCCGAACGATTACGTCCTTCGGGTAGAATGCCGCCCGATCATCGCAACACCCTGCGCCAGCTTGTCGACGAAAAATTCCGACTTGTCCTTATAGCCGGCCGTGACCCGGTTATTTCAGTCCTCACCGCCTGATCTTCCAGCTGGTCGAACTCGAGGAGCACCAGAGGATGCAGGATCCAAGGAAGGAAAACCCATGGGCAGAGTCACACAGAGTGTTCGATCATGTTCCCAGGCCAAGCGAATGCGACGGATCTTCGTCGTTGGATTTTGACGGATGATGGACATCAAGTTACCCCTCCGATTGACTCTTCCGCTCTGGAAGGTCAGTCTGCTTCGACATGTACCGCTAATCCTGAGTCCCGTTCCAGATCGACTCGCACGACGCGAGGTCGGGCCCCGGGGCACAGGTCAGCCGCTTGGCGATCCTGCGCACCGCCGACTCCACCCCCTCTTCCATTGTGGGGTGATAAAACGGCAGCCTTAAAAATTCTTGCGCGGTCATTCGCTTTTGGATCGCACACGCAAGCAAGTGCGCGAAGTGCTCGCCGCGCGGCGCACACAGCTCGGCACCGACCAATCGTCCGTCATTCCGGTCTGCATAGACGCGTACCCGCCCGCGATTTTCACCCGCCATCAGTGCGCGGCCCTGATCCGAGAAATCAAACTCACCGATGACCGTCTCACCCTCATTCAGCTCGCCAAACACCTGCCCGGCGGCGGCGATGTTGGGATCAGTGAATACGATGGACAGCGGCGTGCGCCGCTGGAAACATTCTGGACTCCCGCGCAGCGCATTGTAGCCGGCGATGTACCCCTCATCGACAGCCTCGTGAAGCAGCGGCCGATACCCGTTCACGTCACCCGCGATATAGACGGGCAGGTCGCCGACTTGCATCGTCCGTGGATCGAAACGTGGAATGCCATCCCCATCAAACTCGACGCCGATTTGTTCGAGACCGAGGCCTTGCACGTTGGGTCGCCGGCCGAGAGCGACGAGCACCTTGTCCACGATCACCGTGTCGATTCCCGCGCTCACTCGTACGCAGGCACCGTCCACGTCGAGCTCCGCATTGGTTCCAAGATACAGGAGAAACTCCTCCTTCAGCATCGCGACGGCGGCTCGATTGACGACCGGATCGGTCAAACCGGCCACCTGTTCGATGCCATCGAAGCCGGTTATCTCGATACCCAGACGACTGAGCGCCTGTGCCATTTCCGCGCCGACGCTGCCCAGCCCCACGACCGCCATGCGCGGCGGCAGCATCTCCAATTCGAAAAGGTCGTCGCTCGTTATCACGCGTTCACGAAACGCGCCCCAAGCCTGTGGAACGATCGGTCGTGATCCGGTCGCGATGATCACGCGCCGGGCCTTCAACCGCATACCGTTCACCTCAAGCACCTGCGGCGCGACGAACCTGGGGCGACCCGTGATATTGCGCTCGCCGAGGTCCTGCGTTCGCTCCAGCACGTACGCGACAAACTCATTGCGCAACGCCCGCACGCGACGCAACACGGCTGCACGGTCCACGGTCAACCGGTCTCCGCCGGAGATTCCCATGTCACGGAGCCGATGCCGATGGTGGAAGGCGTTGGCTGCCTCGATCAGCGCCTTCGACGGCATGCAGCCGACGCGCGCGCAGGTCGTGCCGTAGGCCCCATCGTTGATGAGCAAGAAGTTCTCCGTATGCTGCCGGATCTCTCGCAGTGCGGAGAGACCTGCACTGCCGGCTCCGATGATGGCGACGTCGACGTCCTGATTCATTTTCTTTTCACTTCCCTGCAGAACTCCCACTCCGTCACGAGCGGACGCCAAAATACACACTCGCGTGCACGACCATACCCTCTGGAAGAAAACAACTCTTTCATGACTGAGCCCTCAGGAGGCTGGGCGGCGTCCCTTGCATGTCAGCGCCTCGAAACCGGATGTGACATCGAACAGTTCCTCATCGATACCGCTCTGGCGCAAACGATGGAATGTCCCGTTGAGGTGTTCCAGCAATTCGTCGATGTTTTTGTCGGCGCGCTGCATCGCCGCCAGCCGGCTCGCATTCTCGCTTGCGAGGGATTCGGCACAGGCCCGGAAGAGGGAGACGAAAAGATATTCGCGGATAAGCACTCGCAAGGTCGCGGTGCCACGACCTATGACCTCGGGCAGGTTTCCCGTCGGCCAAGGAAGGTCCGCCGACTGGCGTCGCCAGGCCTCGTCCAGCGGTAGCAGTCGCTGACTAACTGGGGCATACACCGCCCCGGCCGTGGGGCGGTTGTAGAAGAGGTGAAGTTCGGTGAGGTCACCCTGGCTGTGGTGGGTCTCGCTCTCGACGAGAATCTGTCCGACGAGCGGAGTGATGGCCTTGATGGAGTTCGGCACAGCGAAGAGTCCAACCGGCGGCAGCCCCGCGTCCGACAGGCGGCCATGCACACGTTCACCGACCGCCCAGATCTGCGGTTTGCCGGAAAGAGCGATCAGGGCCTTTACCGCAAAATCACCCACCACATCATTGAACTGTCCCACGAGCCCCTGATCGGAACCGAATACAACCGCACCGACGGAGGCTTCGTTACCTTCTGTCAACAACCCCTCCGGACCGCTTTCCCGGAAGCACACACTCAACCCCAACTCAACAGTCCGATAGTAGTCGGCCAATGCGCGCACTGATTGCTCATATTGGCCGATACTCGATCCGGCCAGGGCTTTCATTGTGCGGACTACGGACTGGAGATCTCCAGCACTGTTGATCTTGCGGCGAAGGCTCACCGTCGTCTCGCTCATGACTTCTCCTCGGCCGCTGCCTTTGGCTTCGGTATAGTCGCCGGCTCGGGCTTCGGCTTGGCGTGCACATCAGATGTGGGTTTGTCTTTGGGTTCAGGTTTTGATCCCGGCTTAGACTGGAAACGGACGAGTAAACGGCGGGCGATCTCGATGATCGCGTCGCGATCCTTGTCGCTCAATTTTTCAGCGGTATCGATTCGCACGCTTACTTCCGCCGGAATGTTCGCCGCCGCCTCGTGTAAGGCATGCTCAGCGTCCGTCATCTGGTCGATCGGCACCGGATCGAAGAGTTTCGCGGTCAACGCCAGCAGCACAGCGACTTGTGCGGCCACGGATACCGGAGAGAATTCTGGCTGTTTGAGACAGGCACGAATACGCCGCCCATGCTCGATGATCTTGCGGGTGTCTTCATCCAGCCTGGCGCCGAATCTGGCAAAAGTCTCGAGCTCCTCGAACTGCGCGTAGGCGAGCTTGAGATCACCTGCCACGGCACGGTAGGCTGCGCGTTGCGCCTTACCGCCGACGCGCGAGACGGATTTACCGACATCGACCGCGGGCAGTACGCCTAATTCGAACAGCGACGGTGAGAGGTAAATCTGCCCGTCCGTGATGGAAATGAGGTTGGTTGGAATGTAGGCGGAAATGTCCTGCGCTTCAGTTTCGATAATAGGCAGCGCGGTCAGTGATCCCCCACCGAGTTCCGGGCGCAAGTGCGTGGCCCGTTCCAGCAGCCGCGCGTGGAGGTAGAAGATGTCGCCGGGAAACGCCTCGCGGCCGGGCGGGCGACGCAGCAGCAAAGACAGCTCGCGATAGGCGCGCGCATGATGGGTGAGGTCGTCGTACACGATCAGCACATCCCGGCCTTGCGCCATGAAATGCTCCGCAATGCTGGTTGCGGCGTACGGAGCGATGTAGGCGAGGCCGGGGGGATCGTTGCCTTCGGTTACGACGACAATGGTGTAATCCATCGCGCCCTTTTCGCGCAGGGCGGCGACCACTTTGGCCACGCCGGATGCACGCTGCCCAATGGCGCAATATACGCAGAGCACATTGTGGTCGCGTTGATTGAGAATCGTATCGAGCGCGATCGTGGTCTTGCCTGTCTGTCGGTCACCGACGATCAGTTCGCGCTGGCCGCGCCCGATGGGAATGAGCGCATCGATGACCTTGATACCAGTTTGCAACGGTACGCTGACGGGCGAGCGGTCCATGATGTCCGGTGCAGTGCGCTCGATAGGTAGACGCCCGCTGGTCACCACCGGGCCCTTGCCGTCCAGAGGCCGGCCCAATGGATTAAGAATGCGTCCGATCAATGCGTTTCCCACCGGCACGTCCATCACGTGCCCCCTGCGTTCGACTTCATCGCCCGTATGCAACTGCCAGTAGTCGCCCAACAGAACCACGCCTATTTCGTCTTCATCGACGTTAAATGCGATGCCATACACATCTCCGGCAAACCTCAGCACCTCCTCAAAACCCACGCCGGAGAGGCCGGAGACCTTTGCGATGCCCGTGGCGATACTCGTAATCGTGCCGATTTCCCGGGGCCGCAGTTGGGGCGCGAATGCATCCCGCACCTGGCTTATTCCAGTCAGCGCGCGGTCGAACACGTTCTGGAGGCTCTCAGGTTCCATCTTCAGTGGCTCCGTGTTTGTGGCTGAGGTTCTTCGGATTGAGGTTCGGCCTTGACCTGAGACGTATCCTTCTTTGTCAGCAATTCGCCGACGCCTTGTTCCAGCGACAGGAGATAATCCGCGATGCTCCATGCCAGTTTGTGTCCATTCGTGGTGAGTTCGATTCCGCTGATCAAATCCGGCGCGGTCTCAAACCGGACGGAAATTTCAGCCGAGAAGGTTTCATTGAGTGCCTGTTGTATCGCCGCGCGTTCCTCCGCCGGTAGGTCAAAGGCGCTGCGCACGCGCGCGGGATTCGATGATGTCTTGAGGGCCGCCGCGAGGCCTGACTTCGCCTCCCCGTCCATCCCTTGCAAGCGGCGAATGAACACCTCTCCTATGCGCTCCTCCAGACTGGTCGTGGCGAGATCCGTCAACGCCTTTCGCGCAATGGCAAACACTTCTTGCTGGGTCCGGCGACTGATGGCTTGATTGAGGTGATGCGCATCGTTTCTCAGCGTTTCCTGTCGCTTGGCACTCAAGGCGTCGGCCGTCTGCCGTGCTTCGTCGAGGAGCCGCTGACGTTCAGCTTTTACCTCCTCTATCGCCTGGTTCCAGAGTGCGGCGCGCTGCCGGGCGAACTCCTCATTCTTGTGTTGGAACTCGTCACGCTCCTTTTGGGCTTCCATTTGTTTCGCGGCGGCATCGGCGAGCTCAGCGACGATACGCTTCTCCCGCGCATCGAGGGCATGGAGGATAGGTTTGTATAGAAAACGCCTCATCAACCACACCAAGATGAGAAAGTTGAGCGCCTGCGCAACGACGGTGAACCAATCGATCAGCATCGGTTACTTTCCCGCGGCTTGGGCGATGACGTGGTTCCAGAACGGGTTGGCGAACAGGAGAATCATCGAGACCACGAAGCAGTAGATGGCCGTCGACTCGATCATCGCCAGGCCGACGAATAAGGTCCGGGTGATGGTCGCGGAGGCATCTGGTTGCTGGGCCAGCGAAGTCAGCGCGCTCGAGACCGCCCTCCCCTCGCCTAATGCCGGACCTATAGCGCCGAAGCTGGTGGTAATGCCTGCCGTAACAATTGATGCCACCGCAATAATCGTCAAGCTATCCATCCGTATCTCCTTTTGTTGTCGGAGTTCATCGTTCAATGTTTTGCATCTGGTTCAGGCCTGGGCCTGCTGACTCGCGTGGCAGCCGCAATGTACACCGCCGCCAGGATGCTGAAGATGTAGGCCTGTACCATGCCGGTGAGCAGACCGAGCGCCGTCATGGCAATCGGAAAGATAAAGGGCGTAATAGTCAGCAGGATACCGATAATCATGGCTCCGCTCATCATGTTGCCGAATAGACGAACGGCCAAGGCCAGCGTGCGCGAAAGTTCACCGATGATGTTGAACGGAAGCATAATAGCCGTAGGCTGTGCGTAGGACTTGAGGTATCCGCCTACGCCTTGCTCTTCAATGCCGAACAACGGGACGGCCACGAACACACACAACGCCAGCGCCGTGGTGGTCGAGAGCGAGCCTGTCGGCGGTTCATAGCCGGGGATCACGGTGCCAAGGCTGGCTGCCGCGACGAATAGGAAGAGCGTACCCAAAAAGGGGAGATATTTCTTCGGGTGGCGGAGGCCAACCTCTTCGATTTGTTTCTCGATAGCGGTTACGATAATTTCCAAGACGTTCTGCCAGCGGGACCGTCGCAGGCCAGTAGAAAGTTTGCGCGTGATGAGTTCTGAACCGACCGCCAGTACGAACATCAGCCCCCACGTCAACACTATCGTGGCGTTGAGCTTGAAAAACCCATATTGCCAGAAGATGATTTCGTCGGGACTAAGACGCATGACCGGCCTCCTTCGCTGAGGAATTATGGTGTCCGACCGGCGGGCCGGTAAACCGCGTCACAATGAGATGCGCGATGACAAATCCAAGGAGACACAACAGCAACCGCTCCCAATGACCGCCCGCAACAATATAAAATCCAGCGAGGACGATACCAGTCCGCAACAGCAAGCTTCCCAGAAACCAAAGCGCGGGACGTTTGGCCGAAACACCCTGCCGTACCGTCCACCAAAGTCCGCCAAAGAACATCGTCCCCAGCAAAACGCCCGCTATCAATGCATCCATCAAGCTCACTGATTCATTCATGGTTATTCTCCTCTTGCTCGCGTATTTCTCTGCCTTCCTTGGCAACCCAATGCCACGCAATGAAGCAGCCGATCGCCAGGCCAGCGACCAGTAGGGCCACCGTCCAAGAACGGCCTCCTGGATAGTGCCGGTCCAGCCAGAGCCCAATCGCTGCGCCCAGCAGTGTCGGCACCGCCACCGACCAACCCACCATGCCCATCATGCCCAAGCCGGACCAGACGGTCTGCGTGACATGACGTTGCGCCTTGAGCTTGCGAGCCGCCTTCACGCTTACCTGGTGGCTGAATTCCGTCTCGCCCTCCGCAGGCTTTTCTTCCGGCTCTTCACTCATAATGAAACGCTGCGAAACGACGAATAAATCCGCTCTCTAATTTCGCCAGCACCGAACGCACACTCTTCTCCTGCTCGTCCAGATTCAGAAATTCCCGCTCTACCGCCTCGTGCAGTGTATCGAGATCCGTCCCGCCAATTGCGTTGCGCACGGAGACGAGCACATCCAGGCCGGTCTTGACTAGCACCCCTTCATCCACGGCCACGTAAACCTCGCCCTCCGCTTCGTTTTCGTAGACCAGAATCCCGGGCGCGAGCGCCGCGACGCAATCTAGACGGTGCGGGAGGAGTCCGAACGAGCCCTCACTCGTCTCCGCGAGGATGCGCGACACGCCGGTTTTCTCGGCGAAGATTTGGAAGGGCAGGAGAATTTTAAGATTCATGCGTGTCGGCGGCATGTTGGACCTTCGCTTGAGGTTTCTTACCGGACTTCGTATGCGGTTCGGACTTGGCATTGGACTTGGAATCGGAGACAGGCTTCGGGTCGGCCTTGGCTTCGTCAATGACCCCGATCATGTACAGCGCACTCTCCGGGATATCTTTGAACTCGTCACGCAAAATGCGCTCGCAGCCGTCCAGTGTATCCTTGAGGCTAACGAGCGTTCCTTTGATCCCGCTAAACTGCTCGGTGGCGAAAAAGGGCTGGGTGAGAAACCGCTCCAGACGCCGGGCTCGCGCGACTACGTTACGGTCCTCCCGCGAAAGTTGCTCCAGGCCGAGCATGGCAATGATGTCCTTGAGTGCGGCGTATTGCGCGAGCGTCCGCCGGATGTCCTGCGCGAGGGCATAATGCCGCTCGCCGATGATGCCGGGCGTGGCCATTTTGGAACTGGACTGCAACGGGTCGATGGCCGGGTACAGCCCCTCACTCGCCCGTTTGCGCGACAGCACGATGGACGCAGAAAGATGTGAGAAGGTATGCACCGCTGCCGGATCGGTGAAATCATCGGCCGGCACATACACCGCCTGGATCGAGGTAATCGCGCCGGTATCGGTATTGGCGATGCGCTCTTCCAATTGCGACAACTCGGTGCCCATCGTTGGCTGATAACCCAATCGGGAAGGCATCTGCCCCATCATGCCCGATATCTCCATGCCGGCCTGGATGAAACGAAAAATATTATCGATGAGCAGCAGCACATCGCGTTGCTCATCGTCGCGAAAATACTCGGCCATCGTCAGCGCTGTATGGCCCACGCGGAAGCGGGCGCCAGGCGGTTCATTCATTTGTCCGAACAGCATCACCATATTCCGCAGCACGCCAGCCGTCTTCATGTCGCGGTAGAGCTCCTCCCCTTCGCGACAGCGTTCGCCGATGCCACAAAAAATACTTACGCCTGCGTGTTGTCCAACCATGTTGTGAATCATCTCGGTAAGCAACACCGTCTTGCCCACGCCCGCCCCGCCAAACAAGCCCGCTTTACCGCCGCGCTCCAGTGGCATGAGCACGTCGATGACCTTGATCCCCGTCTCGAAGATCTCTGATTTGGTGGAACGCCGTGCTAACGCCGGCGGGGCTCGATGGACGGAGCGCCATTGCACACCTGTCAGTGGCGCTTGGCGGTCAATGGTGTTCCCGAACACGTCGAACATTCGCGAGAGAATGCTCTCGCCAACCGGCGCCTTCAACGGTCCACCCGTATCTTCCACCGCCATGCCGCGTGAGAGACCTTGGGTCGGGGTCAGCGCGATTCCACGTACGCGATGCGCGTCGAGTTGCGCTAACACCTCAATAGCAATTTCCCCCTCCCTCGCCTGCAGCAACGAGTAGATAGGCGGCAACCGGCCATCAAACCGTATATCGACGACACTGCCACGCACCGAGAGCACAGTGCCGAGGTTCGAACGACTGGTTGTGTACTTCATATGTTCTCTCGCCGGTACACCGTCACTTTATTTAAGAATACGCCTTTCCTGCCACCACTGTCCCTTTCTACGTGCCGTTCCGACTCCACTTCCGGTTCCTGATTTCCAAGACCGGCACGACCCATACATGGTCGCTCGACATCGACTTCCGACATTCTCCGATCCCTAATTCGTCCAACGAGAAGGGCGAATTGATGAGGAGGTAGCCCTCCCGTAACAATCCTGCGAACAGCTCAACCTGATACAGCAAGGTCAGATCCTGGACGATCAGCACATCGGGATGCGTCATGGCTTCGCAGATTCGGGTCGCCTGTGCATCGATGCGACAGAAAGCCATCACCCGCACCCATCCGCTCTGAAGCGAAACTGGGGAAGGCGAGCGCATGCTTACCATCACTGAACACAGCTATCGACAGCAGCTCCGCCGCCGTGACCAATCCTTGCCCACTTCGACCATGAATGCGAACAGTCAACATGATGCTAGATACATGCTCATGCCATCGATCTCTTGGTATGATGATGCAAGTCTGTATCTGTACTTGCGCCTCTCAGATGTCTGCGCAATCATCGTGCCATTTGCGCCGAAACAGATATGAGCACGGTGTGGCTCAAGTGGCTTACAAGTCGTTAAAAGAGAAACCGTTGAGAGAAGTCATTGCCGCACCCATCAGGCAAAAGACCACAGACCTCTCACGGGCGCTGTCGCAAGATGCTACAGACGTGGACACCAAGACTGATGTTGGTCAACATTTCCATTCGACATCGCCCATCGCTTCAGGGTTGCCACTCGAGCCTGTGAATTGTTGTGGCTTTCCAGAAGGCACGATGATAGAGAGACAGTGATGTTCAGCAGGTATGTGACGCTGTTTGACATCTTAGGATTCAAGGTTCGGCTCAATCTGAGTTGGGTCTTCCTTATCGTGTTGGCCACCTGGTCGCTGGCGCGTTGGTACTTCCCTGAGTATTATCTCGGCCTTTCAGATTCTGCCTATTGGTGGATGGGCTCCGTCGCAACGATGGGCCTATTGGGATCGCTCGTCTTCCACGAGTTCGCCCACTCTCTGGTTGCGCGGCAGTATGGAGTTCCAATCAGCACGATCACCTTGCTCGTCTTTGGAGGCGTGGCACAGATGGAGAAAGAACCGCCCAGTCCTAGGGCGGAATTTCTCATGGCGATCGCCGGCCCAATCTCCAGCCTCGCTCTAGGCGCCGCGTTCTATCTGGCATTCGAAGTCGGTTATCAGAGTCATCTTCCGCTTCCTGCCTTAGGAGTTCTCAGGTGCCTGGCTTTCGGCAACAGCCTCCTGGGCGGATTCAATCTGATCCCAGCCTTTCCTCTTGACGGTGGGCGCGCTCTGCGGGCTGGTTTATGGCAATGGACAAAAGATTTCCGTCGGGCCACTCGCTGGGCGTCGCTGGCTGGATCGATCCTAGGTTTTTTTCTGATGTTGTCAGGAGTCGCTCAGGCCTTCACCGGCAGCTTTATAGTGGGGGTCTGGTGGTTCATTGTCGGCTTGTTCCTGCGTGGAGCGGCGAAGGCCTCATACTACCAGGTGGTTGCGCGGACGATGCTGGGAAGCGAGCCGATCCAGCGATTCATGACGCCTAACCCTGCTTCCGTCTCACCAGATCTCTCCGTGGATAAGTTAGTCGAAGAGCATTTCTATCGATCGCTCCACACCATGTACCCCGTTGTCGACGATTCTCGCCTAGTCGGCTGCATCAGCTCGAAGCAAGTCTCAGGAATCCCGCGCGACCAGTGGAATCGATTCCTCGTGCGCGATGTCGCCCTGCCCTGTTCGAAGGACAACACCGTCGACATCGAGACCGGAGCGCTGGCCGCTCTGGCAATTATGAACCGGACCGGCAATAGCCAGCTCTTAGTCATAGACGGGGATCGTCTTGCCGGTATCGTGACGCTCAAGGACCTGCTGAAATTACTCGCGTTGAAATTGGATCTGGAGGGAGTCGCATGAGCAGAGGTACCGCCATGAAGCATGGTGACCGTACCGAGCTGCCGGTTGACCGTCACGCTTTAGTTACAGGCTATGAAACACCCGTTTTTCGAGCTACCCTCGGTCGGACGCTCACACGGCATCTGACCGCATTGACCGCTACTCTCCTGTTTGGGCTCACGGCGGTGCAGGCCTCGCAGGAGCACCCTGGCTACCAGGGTCAGGCAACCGACACAGCCCAGACGCCACTCTATCCGCACCTGGGTTCACTTCATTACCCAGTCACGACGAGCGTGCCGCTCGCGCAGCGGTACTTCGATCAGGGCTTGCGTCTGTACTACGCGTTTAACCATTCTGAAACCATCCGGTCGTTTCAGGAAGGGGTGCGGCTCGATCCGGACTGCGCTATGTGCTACTGGGGCATCGCACTCGCCTATGGCCCCAATATCAATGCACCGATGGATACCGCCAGCGGCCGTCTCGCCTATGCCGCGCTTCAACAGGCGCTCAAGCGCGAGAAGAAGGTGAGCCTACGGGAACGAGCTTTGATCCGAGCACTCGCGACGCGTTACGAATCCGAGCCGCCGGTCGATCGTGCCGAATTGGATGCCGCCTATGCGCGCACGATGGCCGATGTGGTCCAGCGCTTCCCGGATGATCTGGAGGCCAAGACGTTGTACGCGGAATCGCTGATGGACTTGAGCCCATGGGATTACTGGACCAGTGGCGGCAAACCGAAACCGAATACAACCAAGCTCTTGTCACATCTCGAGCAGGTCTTGGCCGCCGATCCCAATCATCCGGACGCCAACCACTTTTACATCCATGCGGTGGAGGCGGTCCAACCAGAACGTGCGATCGAGGCCGCCGAGCGACTCGCAGGCCTGATGCCTGGGGCGGGGCACCTCGTTCACATGCCGGGCCATATCTACATCCGGGTCGGCCGGTATGAAGATGCCATCAAGGCCAACGAGCACGCCGTGCATGCCGATGAGACCTACATTCGTGACCACGGTCCCGTGACCGGCATCTATATGCTTGGGTACTACCCACACAATTATGACTTCCTGGCATTCGCGGCAAGCATGATCGGCCGAGAGAAGCAGGCCATCTCTGCCGCCGACAAGATCGCGTCCATGGCACCGAAGGAGCTGTTGAGCGAACAAGGGATGGCATTTCTACAGCATCACCAGACACGCAATCTGCAGATGCGCGTGCGGTTCGGCCGCTGGGATGAATTGCTGAGCGCAGAGGCGCCCGCAGAGGATCTGCCACACGCCCGTGCGATATGGCTGTATGCGCACGGTCGAGCGCTGGCAACACGCGGCCACCTCAGGGCGGCCGACGCAGCACTCGCACAGTTGCAGGCGATCGCTCGTGATCCTCAGGTGAAGTCGCTGCAGCTTGAATTCAACACATCTGGTGTCGTGCTGGGAATTGCAAGCGAGGTGCTTGCAAGCCACATCACCGCAGCCAAGGGCGATGTCAACCATGCAATCGATCGTCTACGGGAAGCCGCGCGTCGCGAAGACGCGCTCGTGTATGGTGAACCGCCTGAATGGACGGTACCGGTCAGGCAGGAACTCGGATCTTTGCTCCTCGAGGCAGGACGCCCCGATGAGGCCGAAGGGGTGTTTCGTGAAGATCTGAAGCGGTTCCCCAAAAACGTCTGGTCGCAGCAAGGCCTCGCCCAAGCACTCCGCTCATTGAACCGTGAGACGGAAGCCGAGGCGATAATCGAGAGCGTGCGAGCCATTCGTGCGTCCGCACAAAAATAGAGGATCGACGTATTTCTGATTGCTCAGACGCCAGCCCGATCATCTGGGAGCTGGAATGGAAATCGCGACCGCTCCCAGCACATCGTCGAGCTTGTAATCCCGCTTGGGACTCTGCGGGTGCGCGTTATGACACGTGACACAGACTGGCGAGACCGCATGGTCCGCGTACAAGGCTTGAAACCGCCTCTCGCCTCCTTCCGTGACAAATCCTTTATAGGGACGATCTGGCTCCGCCATGATGGCTTCCAGCCCTTTTTTCTCGAACTCGGTCGCGGGTCCGCTCAGCTTGTTGATGGGATTGAGGCTGATCAAACGGTACCGCACCTTGACTCCCGAGAGCGCCGCTAAGCTCGATGACTCCTGCACGAACTGGGCGGGCAGCGGCAGAGCATGCTCCGACCGCCAGCGCTCAGAAGATTCGATCACCCCGCGCTGTTGCATCCGCTCCACGACATGGACGGTATAAAAAGTCCGGTCGGAGGCCAACACGGCATAAATGTAATCCACGACAGTTTCCACTGGAACTGAGGCCGACTCTTTGCTGGCCAAGCCGGAACCCCAAGCCACAAATAGACACAGCATGAGACTCAACAATCCGGCAAGCGCCTTCCTCAATGGCATAACATCCTCCTTTCGCTAGAGCCGTACTAGCCAGGAAACAGAAATCCCCCTGTCATCCAGCTCCATACATTTTTGCGGTTGGCGATCAGTGATTCTACCACCGAGAGATCGGTGGGTGTCGAGGTATCTCCAAGGTCGCCCAGTTCGTTCGCTGGAATCTTGCGCAGGATATGAGCATGTTTCCGGAACGCATCAAGAAGTAAGGTACTGTTCTTGGCTCATACGACCTCACCATGACATACCGGTAGTCAGCTTGCACTTTGCTCTTCTAATACGATCTGAAGGATTGCAAGAACGCCGCCATGACAGGCGCGGTTCGTTGCCACAAATCCTCGTCTATTCTTGAGGTCCGGCTCCTCGTAACGCATCGGTCCTCCTGCCATAGCGCTCATGAAACCTCCCGCGCCGCGCGCAAGATCGCCTCGGCGCCGCACACATCCCACTTGCTCGTATAGGGGGATCGTTCCACATGGGCATCAGCCTGACCCGACAGGAGCAACCCGATCTTGGCACCGACGTTCCCGCAGGGGAATTCCGTCACGACACCGAGCCATGACTTCACGACGTCGATCATCGGGTGGCGATGGGATCGTGAGACCGCCGAGCGCAAAGGGTTTGGTAGGGCCACAGCCGAGACCCAGGTTCGTCTTCGTTGACCCCCTGTGATGATCCAGGCGATCTCGTCACGAAGGCCCGCATACAGCACCTCGTTGACCGAACGATAGATGACCCGATTTTCGGCAGCCCCTGTTCCAGCAATCCGATGATCACGGAGAAATCTCCCGTGTGCGTGACGAACTCGCCGGTGCCGTCGAGCGGATCGACGAATCAGACGCGCGTTTTCCGACGGGCCTCTTCCGACACCGGGCGTTCCTCCGACACCATCCCATCATCGGGAAATTCCCGCTAGAGGCCCGATACGATGATCTCCCCCGCTCCCAGATCGGCATCCGTCACCGGATCGCCAGGCCCCTTGTATCGGACTTCTAAACTGGAGGCGTAGACTTCGAGTATCGCCTTGCCCGCTATCCTTGCAAGGTTCGCCACGACTCTCTGTTCTGTCGAATATACACCGCCCATCACGGTTCTCACTCAATGTCGACGACGCGCAGGTCCGACGACTCAACCAGAATCTTGAACACCGCCCTACCGATACATCCGAACCCGTTGATGGCGACGTTGAGCATCACATTCCTCCCCTTCTTGCTATCTCTTCATGATCACGCCGCAGGCGATGCGGGGTCCGCCCGGTCCGTCTTTTGTCGGCGGATCGGGCACATACTGGTCTTCCATCTCGTGCACGATAAAGGCGCTACCGTCCTGATCGAAAAGCGTATTCAATCCTTCCGACAACGTCACGCGGCTTGTAATGGTATAGAGCGAGCCTTTCCCGTCCTCGTTCACTTTGAGGTTCGGGAGGTCCCCCAGGTGGTAGGGGTGATTCCCCAATCCCGGGCTGACGTTCGCTTCAGGATTGACCAACGCATCGATGTTGCCGTCATAGTGTCCCTTCGCCGCCGCGAACGGATCGCACGCGCCGATTTCGTGAATGTGTATCGCGTGACGTCCGGGAGTCAGCTTGCTCGCCGCAGTGCCTTCGAGCTTCAGCGTGATCCGGACACGGCCTTCATACTCTTCATACAAGTCCGCTTCACCCGTGATCCCTGCTCCGGTAATCGTGGCGTGGGCCTGCACCTTGTTGTCACGTTTGCCCGTGTAGTAAGGGGTGCAGCCGCCAAGCAGCGTCAGTGCAGCGACGGGCAGGATGATAAGAGACAGCATGTTCATGGAAATCCCCTTTCCCTTCCGGATAGATCAAGTGACAATCCGCTTTCCCTGTTCCACGACGTTCTCCACGGCCTCCTTGGCCTCGGACGCCAGGGTCGAAGCCTGTTCCTTGACATCTTCCGCCAGATTCTGGAGTTGTCGCCTCGTGTAGGCCCCGGAATGGGGGGCGAGCAGCAACCCGGCCATCGTGCCGATCGTCAGCCCCGCCAGAAACATGACCGCCATCTCACCACATCGACAATCCTCTCGCATGATCTCCTCCTCTCGTTTCTTCGCGTATACCTTGATGGTTCTCACACAGAGACATCGGACATTCAGCCCACTGTCTGCAGCGTATGCGTCACAGTGCGCGATGCCACGCCCCATTTAACTTCAACTAACTTCAACGTTTACCCGGTCGCCGACCGCCCGAACCGCTTCGCCGTCGATGGTCGTCACGACATCTCTTAACGAGATTTGCCTGCCGCTGACCGAATGCAGCTCCTTGAGCACCGGCGCGATCCAGGGGTCCGCCTGAACAGGCGTCGGCCGGGGTCTCCGTATGTTTTCGTTTCAGTTAATGCTTCCGCTCATGCTTCAGGCCCTCCTCGGACACATTCACGACTGTGCCGCTGTCGGCGTCGATGAGAATCTCCATCAATTTGTTGTCGGCCGTGACGATCTCGATCTCCCAGACGAGCCTGCCGGACTTCTTCTCCAATTCAGCCTCGATAACCTTGCCCGACACTTTCTCCGAGGCCGTCTTGATGGCCTGGTCGATCGTCACCTTGGCCGTAGCAGCCATCTCGAGGGCTTCCTTCACCTCATCTTTCTTCCCTTTATCGTCACTCCATGCAGGACTGATCAGAACCGCCGTCATAAAAAGCACTGTTACTACACTTCCCAGCAGCTTCATGGATACCTCCTCTGTTTACTTGATGATTCCCCACTCAGCATGACTCTCTCCCGCCATGCTCGATGACGGCTAAACAAGCTGCAAGACACAAGCCGTTTCCGATATGTCGGTGAATTAGGTCAAGGAACGAGGCTACTGCCCTTTTGCGCAACACTTCGGAAGCTAAGCGCTGGGGAGTTTTGCGACAGCCAAAGCCAAGCGCTCTGACAGGGCTGCAGCTTAGCGGTCATCTATTTCGGGAGGCAAGCGAGATGGTGGCGCCTGCCTCGAAAGCATTTCGACGCTCATTCGGATACTACCATTCTTGTGTGGGTTGCCCACCACCGCCATTCTTCTGCGATGGCATGGCGTCGTGTTTCAGCGAGGGACTGACGAATGTTTCCCCATTCAACGCTGCACGGATGGCCGGTGCGAGGTCCGCATGGGCTGCCTGCTTACGCACGAGCCCGACCGCACCGGACGCAAACACTTCTGCGATCAGCTCGGAATGCGCGAACATGCTGCAGATAATTGCCTTGCATTCGGGCATATCCCGGCGAAGAAGCCTGGCCGCTTCAAGACCTTCGACTCCCGGCATCACGAGATCTAACACCACTACATCCGGATGGAGGCGGAGCGATTCTTCCACCGCCGTCCGTCCGTCCGACACCGCGCCGACCACCTCGCCCACCGTATCCGCCAATCGACAGAGATTCGACAGAATCTGCGGATGATCGTCGGCTAAGAGGATCCGCGGCGTATGCCTTGACTCCTGCTGTTTCGAATATAAGGACGTAGCTTTCCCTCCCTTTGAGCGCTCACTCCGGAGTGAGCGCCAGATACATCGAGGCCCGGCCCCTTGTCACCAAGCGCATCACCCGTTCCTTCGCTTTCAGACTGCTCCGACCTATGTGTAAGCGAATCCCCCCATGTTTCCGCCACTACTGATGAACACAAACCACATCACTTCCCACAGGGAACTCTACCGGACACATGAACTAGGAGGCTCCCTAGCCCAACGATGAAACGTTTATACTTTCGCAACCGACACGGAAGACAATCTTCCCGTTCGACAGACTTGGCCCCAGACTAGCTCGCAGCAACAGTTTGCCTTGGATCAAGGCCCCACACCCTGTCGCATCATAGCCCGGTGTTTGCTGGCCAGTTGCTGGTTCTTCTCCGCAGTCTTCCGAAAATCCTCGGCAGCCTCGCGTAACGACGCGATATGCTCTGACACCTTCATCTTCCCTGTGTACGTGTCTGGAAACTTTTCAAAGTAATCAGCCGCAAACTCCCAATCCAGTGCTTTGCTTTTGTTCTTCTGAGCCTCTTCTTCATAGTACATCGCGAGATCGTGATGATCGCTTGTGCCTTTATCCCCTATCGTGGGATGTCCGCCGGCATAACTCTGGGTGGCCAGTAACATACCGATGAACAGCAACGTTCCCAACCATGTGGTGAACCTTCGCATGAGATGCCTCCTTCTTTCTTTTCTTCTTTGCTCATCGATCTCCGAGCTGGGCACCATTCAGGACACGTTGATCGGCTTCGAAATCGTGATGGCTTACTCCAAACCTTAACCTCCCTTCCCGTGACGCCTCAGAACTTCACAACCATCACGTCCACGATTCCAGTTTCACATTCGCTACGCTACTAGGTGATGGACTAGAAGCGAACGGCATATTTACCAGTGGCGATGCCGCAACGTGCGCACGTCCGCTCTAGAAAGCTGCGGAAGAGCAGCCGGCTCAAATTGCGTCGGGTCAACTCGCCGCCAAACAGGCGAACAACGCTCGCTTGAAGAACTTCGGTAAGAAATTGGTTACAGGTTGGTGAACTTCCAACTGGGGGAGCTAGCTATCCCGAGAGGCGTTCAACTGCCTTTTGGAACCGGACCACGAGCATAAGCACTTACAAAAAGACCTCGCTCAACTTTCTGGTCATGCGTTCAATCGCACACAGACGTGTCGGAAATTTACTAGGACTTTCAACCCACTGTCGTGGTCATGGTCCCGTCGTCTGGGTGCAGGACTTCCGACAAGAAGCGATACGCACAACACAACTCTCACTTCGTGCCCTGTGTGCCCTGATAGGGATCGTCTATGATAGCTTGGCACTCCAGACAGCGGACCTTCCCGGTCCGTTTTCTCCCTCTCGTCCGCACCTCGTCAATCATGCGGCCATGAGCGCAACTACCTTCCAAAACAGGTTTGCGAATCGGCGGTATGGCTGAAATTCCTCTCAGACTCACCATAGGCTCCATGGCTCCCCTCTCCTGAATGATAAGGTGCATCGCTCTCCAGCTCCACTCCAACCGACATCATCGGCTCACGGAGTCGAGGCGACAGTGCGAAGCGCTGAAGCAATCAGCAAAGACGAAGATACCAACTACTATGCAACGTCAACACTGGGTGATCACCTGGAGAGAAGAAGAAATGCTGCTAGTGTTCATCCGAAAGTGCGTGTCACAATCCGCTCGTTCAATGCCTGTCGAAGGACTCCACACGAACGGATGTTTTGGACAGGATGCTCAGGAAAGGCCGGTGTCGGCGCTGACCAGCCCTTCGGCGATGGCGTACTTAGCCAGCGCGAGCGTGGAATGCAGATCGAGTTGCTCCATCAGCCGTGTTTTGTGGAACTCAACCGTCTTGAGCGACACATTTAAGAGTTGAGCGATGTCCTTGGGACTCTTGCCTTCCGCGAGGAGCTGAAGCACTTCCCGCTGTCGAGGCGTCAAATCCATCAGCGATTTCCTCATCTCCGTCGGTTTCGGCTTCACCATAGAATCAAGGACAGGCTTGGTGATGGTCGGCGTGAGATAGATCTGTCCCTTGAGCACGGTTTCGATCGCTTGTGGTAGTTCAGAGGCAGCTGACTGCTTGAGCAGGTAGCCGCTGGCTCCAGCCTGGAGCGCCTCGGTGGCAAAAACTGGAGAGGCATGCATCGTCAGGAAGATCAGCTTCGCGTCCGGGACCGACTTCTTGATCTGTCGCGCAGCGTCCATCCCATTCAACAGAGGCATAGAAATGTCGACCAGAATAAGATCCGGTCGCAACTGCTCAGCCGCCTCGACTAAGGCGCGGCCATCTTCGACCGCCCCGATGACTTCGCACGTACCTTCGACTAATTTTCGTAGACCAGCCAGCATGATCGAATGATCATCGGCCATGAGCAGACGGGGCTTCTTTATCGTCATCCCCTCGTGCATAAAATCTACTCTATGCCTCAGGCTCCGTATGATGCAAGCCACTTCTCTGCCGAGCACCGTCGCTCGCCATGGTGCGGGCATCAGGTTTCACGTTTTCCAGAGGTACCCAGGCATGGAGTTCCGTCCCGGCACCGGGTTTCGTCTTGACGCGAAACGTGCCCCTCAGCATCCCGACCCGCTCCGCCATACTGGTCAAGCCCAGCCCCCTCCGCCGAGCCGCCCCATTGATCTCCTCGAAACCATGTCCATCGTCATGGACACACAATCCTAGACCTCGGCCTGTCCCCAGCAGCCGCACCAAGACAGTGTTCGCATCAGCGTGCCTCTGCACATTCTGCAGCCCCTCCTGCATCACGCGGTACAGACAGGTGGCGTGCTCCAGCGGAAGACCTTTGGGCACGTCCCGAGCCACGAATTCCACCGTGACGCCGGTTCGCGCGGCAAACTCGTTGACGTGTTCGTGCACAGCCGCCTCCAGCCCTCCATACTCCAGGACCGAGGGGTGGAGCTGATGGGCCAGTCGTTGCAAGTCCGTCGTCAGTTGCTCCGCCGACGCCCCGCAGGCTTTGAGCTGCGCTAGCAGTTTCCCGTCGGACGAGGCCGCAGAGGAACCTAGGCCGTACAGGTCCAACGTCAGAGCCCCCATCCTCTGCATCACATCGTCATGCAGATCCCGAGAGATCCGTCTCCGTTCCTCTTCCTGGGCCCTCAACAGCCTGGCGCTGAGCTCGCGAAGTTGTGCTTCTCGCTCACGCAGCAACATCTCGGCCTCCTTACGCCAGGTGATGTCCGATTCTGCTCCGATCATACGGATGGCGCGGCCCTCGTCGTTGAAGACAGCGATGCCCCGGTCGAGCACCCATACATATGTGCCGTCTTTCCTTTGGACGCGATACTCCTCATGAAACTGAGATCCTTCGCCTGCGCGGCATCGTGCGAGTGCTTTGACCACTCGAGGGCGATCCTCCGCATGGATTCTGGCCAACCATTCCTTCGTCGATTCTGTTCGATCGCTCTCCAGGAACCCGTGCATCTCTTTCCATCGAGGAGAAAAGTAGGCCGTGTCGTGAACCAAATCCCAATCCCAGACTCCGTCATTAGTCGCGCGAACCACCCAATTCCAGCGCTCATTAGCCTCGACCAGCTTAATTGTCCGCTCACGCACACGTGCCTCGAGGACTGCGTTCAGATTCTGCATCTCTTCCTGAGCCCGTCGGCGTTCTGTGATGTCCAGGGTCACCCCGACCACATGCCGACAGCGACCACGTTCATCCCGCAGGGGACGCCCCGAGCCAAACAGCCAATGTACCGAACCATCCGCCTGGACGACTCGAAACTCCTCTCTAAACACCACGCCCTCTTCCATCACTCTGCGGACGGCTGTAGCAATACGCGCACGATCTTTCGAATAAACCCTCGCCAGCGCTTCGGTTCCTGTGCCGTGAAAGTTTTGCGGCCGGATGTCGAATAGTTCGAACTGCCGACTGTTCCACAGCAACGAGTCGGTTTCACTATCCCAATCCCAAGTGCCCATGCCCGCACTGTCCAGCGCCAATACGAGCCGTGCCTCGCTCTCGCGCAACGCCTGTTCCACCAGCTTGCGCCCAGTGATGTCGAGCACAACACCTGAGAAAGACCGCGCGATGCCTCCCTCATCGCGCTCCACTTTTCCACGTGCATGGATCCATCGCTCCGTCCCGTCCGGGGCAACCACACGGTACTGCTCGTCATAGAGGCCACCTTCGCGAATCGCCGACTCGATAGCCTTCTCGATCCGCTCACGATCGTCGGAGGCCATCCGATCGATATACCGTTCAAGAGGCGCTTCCTCCTCGGCCTCGAGGTGAAACAGTCGCTTGAGGTTGGCATCGGTGACCAGAACATTCCTCGTGAGATCCCACCGCCATGTGCCGATGTCGGTCGCCGTCAATGTGGCTTGAAGTTGTTCTTTCGCAGCGGCCGCGGTGATCTCCGCCTCTTTGCGCTTGGTGATGTCCTGAATGGCGGCAATGTGATGGGAGAGTGGTTGACCGGGCTCCCATAGGGGGGCCACGTTGAGGTTGACCCAGACAATCGAACCGTCTTTCCGGACATACCGCTTTTCCGTTGTGAACGCAGGGATCTCGCCGCTCCGAAGGCGGTCCATGGCATCAAGGTCCGCCGAGAGATCATTGGGATGGGTGATGCTCATGAAGGTCGTCGCCAGCATTTCCTCCTCGGTTAGCCCGACGATTTCACAATACATGCGATTGACCCGCTCGAACCGACCTGTGCGGGAATTCACTTGCGCCACCCCCGTTCCGACTTGCTCAAAAATGGTGCGGTAGCGCAACTCGGCCCGGCGTAGGGCTTCCTCCGATTGCTTGCGCTCGGTCATATCCCGCAGAATGACCGTGGAGAAGTTCTCTCCGCCGCTCTCGATCTTGGAAATCGACGCTTCGGCAGGGAACTCTTGGCCGTTCGCGCGCAGCCCATACACCATGCCCGCTCGACTCATGGGTCGAGCGCTTTCCCCGCTCCGTCCAAACTCCTCTACCTGTGCCCGGTACGCCTGGCGAAACCGTTCCGGCATGAATCGGACGAGGGGTTGTCCGATGGCCTCGGCGGCCGCACATCCGAACATCGCTTCCGCCGCCTTATTGAAGAGGGTGACGCGTTGGCGATCGTCCACCGAGATGATCGCATCCGTCGCCGACGACAAGATCTCACCAAGCCGTTCCTCGCTTTCCCGCAACTCCATTTGATCCTTGACTCGTTGCTGAGCCAGGTGCTTTTCCTTGAGCAAGAGTCCTGCGACGACGAACAAGAGAAACGAGGTCAGGGCCCGGTTCCCAACCATCACGGGCCTAACCTCCTCAAAATAATGGATTATCTTCACCCAGCTTAGGAGGACAACACCACCGGTCAGGAATGCCGTACTCCACCAACCAGAAATGTACCTTGTGAACAAGATCGGCAACACATAGAACATCGGCACAGCGATGCCACGGGGGTTGAGAAGGTCGAGAACGAAGATCGCTATTGTTGTTGCTGCTGCTGCAATGATCCAGCCAATCGGTTTTTTCTGAGTCGGCTCGGAAGTCACGGACCAGACTCCATCTCAAGCACCATAAGAATAGCTTTGGTATCGCATCCGAGGTTGGTAGTTTATACCCAACGCAAACCCCATCGCACTAGGTGATCACCTAGGGGAGGGACGGCATCATGCAAATTGGTAACTCATGGAGGGCAACCCTCCTGGTGAGATTTCGTCGTCAAACTAGGCCACCACCTAGTTCCTCTGTCGATCGTCTCCAGGCACAGTACGCTGAACGTAAAGTAGGATAATTTCGATGTCGTTGGGACAGGAGGTGTGATCATGTCTACTGCGCAAACAAGTATTCATGAGGCTGTGATCGATATCCTGGCGCACATGGGTCCTTGCATGATGGATGAGGTGGTACGGTCACTTCCCGCCCATGGATGGAGTGAAGTCTTCTCCGCTGTCGATGACATGTCGCGAGATGGTCGGCTAGTGCTCCGGCGCTCTTCCAATTCGAGTTCTGAATACCAGGTATCTCTCTCCGATTCATGCCAAGCAGGGAGACCTGAGCGCACCAGGCTCGATCCGGTGCAGTTTTGCGTGGGATGCGGCTACCTCTGCGACAAGATTGATCCGGAAGTTGGTCAGGCGTCGTGGGTTGAAGCGCGCCGTTACTTGAAAAAGTATAGCCTGACCTGGATCGAGCTCGATCGAACTGACGACATGTGCCCAGCTTGCGCCCGTGTATTGGCCTGCGGGAGGCGGCGAGTTCCATCACGCGCTCCGGCCACGGCGGCACGGTAAAATGCACCCCGAAAGACCGGACCACAAGCACAGGTCGAATGAATTCTGTCAGGACCTTATGGGACCTAGTCGGAAAAACAGGTCATGAGGACGGTTCCCCTGACGGTACGCCCAGGAAGCGGAGTGGTTTCTCCCGGGTGAGATGCTGCGGCTGCACGATGTAATCACCGGTCATCGAAGGGATCCAAACGGATTTCCCCACCTCCATGGTTCCTCCTGTCATCGCCCACGCGAGACCGCCCACAATCGCACCGCCGATCGCATAGGCAGCCTTTGCGGCACCATACGGAAGGGTCAGAACCCAGCTGGCGGCTTGGAGTCCCGCTTCTTTAGAGCTGGATGGCCTCGCTGTATGTATACCTTCGTGATGTATTTCTTCTGGATACGATGAGCTCGCTTCAGGTATTCCGTCAACGTGAGCGAGTACAGGTCCTCCCATCACGACGAGTAAGACGCAGAGGGCTGCCCCAACCAGACGCGACCTTGTCGGATGTACCCAACGAAGACCCCTCGCACTCATGTATTTTTTCTCCTTAATGCATGCCTAGTACCATAAACAAGACCCCGCGCACAACACACCAGGCTTTCCCGCATACTCGCTTACGTGCTCATGTGTTTCTTCAGGACGGGGGATTCCGTGATCATGGAGTTATTCGGAGCAAGCTCGACCGCCTTCTCAAAAGCAGCCTTGGCCTCGTCATGCCTGTCTAGTTTGTCCAACGCCAAGCCTAAGTTGAAATGCGCTTCCGCGAGTTTCGGATCGGCTTCCAGGGCTTTACGGAAGTGACCCTCCGCGACGTCCCAATGGCCTTGCTGGGCGTGGCTAGAACCTTCCTTATTCGCAGCTCGGCCAGCCGAGCCCTCCGGTGCCGTCAAGGGAGCCACGGTTTCCGTCGCAGGCATCTCCATCTTGGCCTCCACCTTAGGAGCAGGCGCCTCCTGCTTTGACTCCATCGGAGGCTGCCGTTGCTCACAACCAGCCAGCCCCATTATCGCGACGAAGCCTACACAGACGACCCCAGTGGTTGATACTCCTCTACAATCCTTGTCGCTCATCATTCTCCTCCTTATGCTTCCTGAAAAAATCGGGTGATCACCACTGCGGTCGGTATTCGAGTACCTGTCGACCACGTGGTTACTTGGGTTCTGAAGTCACTTTCGACCCCTCCTGCACCGGGGGCTCGATCTTGATGACCGGACCTTCGACCTTGGGTAACAGGCCCGCGCCTGGCTTCTCTAAGATGCGCTCGTCCTGTCGATTGATGGACAGACTTTGTATGACGTGGTCAACGTCCGTGACTGCTGCCTCTTGTAAGGCCTGGTCCCCGACGGCGTTCTTCTGTCCGGGATCATTCGCGAGCGATTGGCCGCCTACAGGGTCAATGGCCTTTCCCATCGGATAGCCTGGATGGTTCGGCAGCATCGATGGATTGGCCAGGGCGAAGGAGACCGCAAACAGAACGACACCAACGACCGAACAGGCACCCAATAAGTTCTTCATTGTGTTAATCATGACGCTACCTCTCGTGTGGTGAGGTGAGGATTAAGAGACATCTTTCGTTCACACGCAGCACATTCACCCAAACTCCTCTTCAGCCAAAGCTGACCGCATCGAGATTGACATAGTCTTCTCTATCTCATAGACCACCCTACATTGTGTTGGATGCCTAACGAACTAGGAAAGAGCCTAGTTATGTCGTCCATCGATACCAGAGGCTGCTCACTGCCGGATAGCTGTGCCGTGAGTCTATAGGGCCGTAGAACTGTGGCTGATCGGCATGTATTCAGGGCTGCCTCTTTCCCACGTAGCCGCTGCCGCACAATCTCGCTCGCCCCAAAGACATAGCCGTTCCTTCTGGGATAATTCGGACGTCGTACCAGGGTCTTTCCTAGTAGCGCAGCGCCTCACCACATTTTATTGTGCAAACCTAGCTAGACGGACACAGGGAGGTAACTCTTTGCGATCGAGAAACGAGACGAGGCCATCATGAAAAATCACGACGTTATTGAGAAAACCAGTGCGGTGCAGATGGACACCTGCGGACGCTGTCAGGGATTAATGGTTCCATGCTACACAGATTCGTTGTTCTTGGAATTAACTGAGGCGGTGCGAACCCCATCTTGTTGGCGCTGCGTAAATTGCGGCGAATGGATTGACACGACCATCGCGTCCAACCGCCAGCGGACGCGTCATGAGAGCTCTCCCTCCACAGAGTCTGCATCTGCGTCTACGAACCGTCGTTGGAGCCGATAATCGCCCGCCGACGGACCAGGGAGAGTGCGATCAGAATCTAGACGCAGTTCATGAGGATGCCGGCTTGAACGCCGGGGAAAGGTACGGATCATGACGGAACAGCACACGGCAGGTAAGAATGTGTGGTCGATCGTCTTGGCTGGAGGCGACGGAGAACGAGTCAAGCCGTTCATCCTGCGGTGGTTAGGCCGACATCGTCCGAAGCAATACTGCGCCTTCGTGGGAAGCAGGTCCATGTTCGAACACACAGTCGATCGGGCCGCACAGGTCGCATCTCTTAAACAGACCGTAGTCGTGGCGGCGCGTCATCATCGGCCTGAGCTATCGAAACAACTGCTTGAACGTCCGATCCGCAGGTTGATTCATCAGCCGATCAACCGCGACACGGCGGCCGGCATTTTCCTGCCGCTCTCCTATATACGGGCTCACGATCCACACGCGGTGGTCGTGATCCAACCGTCTGACCACTTTATCTATCCGGAACGGCGCTTTTTGGAAACGGTGCAACAGAGCGTGGCATCGGCTGAAACGATGCCGGACCGCCTGCTGCTGCTTGGCATCCAACCGGATCGCTTGGAAACTGAATATGGATGGATTCAACGTGGCGCTCAACTCAACGAATCCTCCACAAACTCGGTCCATGCTGTCTCGTCATTTCTCGAAAAACCGGTGATCTCACAAGCCGATGCGGCACTCCGTTCCGGCGGATTGTGGAACACACTGATTCTCACGGCTATGGTGAACACGTTGTGGACAGCGGGGAAGATGTGCTTTCCCGATATGATGCCGTTGTTTGAGCGGTTGTGCTCAGCCTGGGATACACCGGAGGAGGCTGCCGTCCTTGAAGACCTGTACCGGGACATGCCGAAGTATAACTTTTCGTCCCATCTGCTCCAGCGAACACCTGACTGTGTGGCGGTGATGGAGCTGACGGGCGTTCTGTGGAGCGATTGGGGCAAACCAGAACGAATCGCTGAAACAATCCGTCGCATCGGGAAAACGCCGACCTTTCCGCTGGACTGCCTCGACCGGCCGTTCACTCCGAATCCATTACCACAAAGGGCCAAAGAAGTCCTCGCAACCGCCTAGCAGAATGCTGAAAAAGTCCTCCAGCGACGTTCTCGCGTCACGTAGAGGCTCAATGTACTGAAGCGTACGCCTCGCCTCCTCGCTCGCTGCGGCCTTGCTGGACGGCCTTTTTGAGCATTCTGGGATGTAGAGTGCCACAGTGTTTTCTGTCATCTTGTCACGGTGCAGGAAGCAGAAACCGAGTTTTTCAGCAGACTGCTAAAGAGGTTTATGATGGCGCGACGACAAAAGACGACCACGACAGCACCGAACACACTTCCCATGAGTGATTTGCCACCACCTTTGTCCATGCAGCCGGAGCGGCAGAACACGAATGGACGACAAGACACGATTGCAGCTCGCGCCTATGCCCTCTACGAGAAACGAGGGTATCGACATGGCTACGATCTCCAAGATTGGTTTGACGCCGAACGGGAGGTTCTGAGCCAGGCGCCACCTTTTTAAGCGATAGACCTGAAAACTACCCTCGCATCCATTGTTTCAAATTTTGGACGTAGGCCGTGGCCCACCTGATAGCACGGCATCATAACTCTCCTTGGAACTCCCTGCCCTAAAAACGGCCAAACCCTCGGTCTGGCGTAAGACCCCCGGAGCATGCCATACTGGCTCATGACGATATGGGTGTCCTAACGGAATCCCTTAATGTTGCTCGGAACACCAGCTCACGGTAAGGCAGAGAAAAAGGATTCCCATAAGAACCGCCGACATCCTACAGCAACCCGAGCATATGATCCGGGGGTCAGGCCCACATTCGTCAGATAAATACGAGAGCGTTCCACCACCGCAGAACACTGGGTCGAAAAAATGAAAATGTGGACAGGCTTGCTTGGCGGACTTATGCTTGGGTTCCTTTCTGCCGTGATGATGAATCTCTTTGCTCCTGAATTACTGGACCCCTATACCCGACAATTTATTCCATCCGATCAGATCGAGTCAGTGAGGGGAACAGTCGTCAAAAAGCAGCGCGATTCTGCTCGCTTGCTCCTGACACTATCCACATCCAAAGGGGTGCTGCTGGCGACGTTTACCCAGAAACTCGAGGAGCTTGACCTCCTCATTGCAGAAGGCTACACCATTACAATTCGACTGAGAACCTACTCTCCCTTCGTTGAAAATCCAGTGATCGAGCGAGTTGAGGCATCCACCACCGATCAGGGCTCCGATTCAACCACCACGCAATAGGGTCATCATCTGATCCGCTGTATGTCCTATGACAACCGACATGCAGGCACCTTAGAGAGGCCCGGAGCAGTGGAGATCGAACCTTGCTTCGGCGTTCGCAGAAGGATGGATCCGCCCCAAGAGTACGTGTATTCCATTCGTCTCCCAGAGACCGCTCTCTTATGAATACCCATTCCAAACCTGGGTGGATGGCACAATACCAATCTGCGTGGGGGAGCAGGACAGGCTCGAGCCGTCCCCGCATGCTGGTCACACCGAATGGCTGGTCCCCGGCTAAAATCCTGGGCAGCAGGCTGCTGCTTGTGTTTCTTCTGTTCTGTTTTGTGTTCACCCTACTCTGGGTGGATCGCGAGGGCTTACGTGATCATGCTGACGGCGAGCTGTCCTTCGCGGACGTGGTGTATTTCACCATGATCACCGTGACGACAGTCGGCTACGGAGACATCGTTCCGGTGTCCACACGTGCGCGGCTGGTGGATGGGCTGGTCGTCACGCCGGTTCGTTTCGGCATCTGGTTCTTGTTTCTGGGGACAGCCTATCAGTTGATCATCCGGCAATATATGGAGGACTATCGCATGGCGAAACTCCAGGCGAATCTCGACGGTCATATCATCGTCTGTGGCTTTGGCCATACGGGGCTGTCGGCCACGAAAGAGCTCTTAGCACGCGGGACGAGTGCCAAGCAGATCCTGGTGATCGACAGACTGGAAGAGCGGGTACGGTTGGCCGGAACCCTTGGCATTGCGGCTTTTCAGGCTGATAACACGCAAGAATCCGTGTTGCGCGATGCCGTCATCGACAAAGCCAAGGCCGTCATCATTGCCGCGGGCATCGACGATGCAAACGCGCTGATTCTGCTTACGGCCAGACACCTCAATCCGAAGGTTCGCATCATCGTCAGCGCGAAGGAAGAGGAAAATGTGAAACTCTTCAAACAGGGAGGAGCCAACGCCATCCTTTCGCCGGCAACCTTCGGCGGCTATATTCTCGCAGCAGCCGTGGATCAAGGACACATGGTGCAATACCTCGATGATCTGCTGACCACAGGGGGCAACGTCGCTTTGGTTGAGCGAACGGTTCGACCCGACGAAATCGGGAAATCCCCGGCCGACCTGCACCCCGACCTCTTGCTCCGTCTTTATCGAAAGACGACCATGTATTCCTATTTGAATCTGGATCAGGCAGGTCCGCTCCAGCAAGGTGACATCATGGTCCTCTTTACGAGTTCACCTACCAGCACGGGATAACCATTCATTGACCGCGCGGCATACGGAGTTCTTCGGGGACATTTTCGGCATTCAGACACCGGTATCGGACACTTCGTCGTCTAAGCCTGTGGAAGCTCGCACCAGACGTTCGATGGTGAGGCCCTGAACCAGAATCGAAAACACCACGACAATGTAGGTCATCGTAATAAGAACATCCCGATACGGAGAAGACGGGAGCGAGAGCGCCATGGCCACAGAAATTCCACCGCGCAACCCACCCCAGGTCAGGATCAACGTGGCACGATCCGTAAACTCTTGAAACAACCGAAACACCTGGACAGGAAGGCTGACGCTGATAAAGCGAGCGAATAGCACCAGTGGAATCGCGATGAAGCCCGCTTCTAAATATTCGGTCCGGAAGGTCAAGGCCAGGACCTCGAGACCGATCAAGACGAAGAGCACGGCATTGAGCAGTTCGTCGATGAGTTCCCAAAACGTGTCCAGGTATTCTCGCGTAGTCTCCGACATCGCAAAATGACGCCCATGGTTGCCGATCAACAGACCGGCTACCACGACGGCGATCGGACCGGACGTGTGCCACGCATCAGCCAATGCATATCCTCCCATCACCAACGCCAGCGTCAGCAAAATCTCGACATGATGCTGATCAATCGATTTCAGCATCATATAGGTCAGATATCCTAGAGCGAGGCCGATAGCCGCTCCGCCCACCGCTTCCTGGATGAATAACAGGACAATCGATCCAGGCGTGACCGCCCCGGTCTCTGCTACACCAAGAAGCACCAGGAACACGGCGACGCCGACGCCATCATTAAAGAGCGACTCGCCCGTAATTTTGATTTCCAGTTGTTTCGGAGCCTTGGCATTCTTCAAAATTCCCAACACCGCAATAGGGTCCGTGGGTGATATCAACGCACCGAACAGCAGGCAGCCGATGAATGGAATCGGCCACCCGATCCATCCCAAGAGCACATAGGTCAGCCCTCCTACGATAGAGGCCGACACCATGACCCCGAGGCATGCCAACGTCCCAATGAACCATTTTTGTTCCAACAGATCATCCAGATTAATATGCAGCGCGCCGGCAAAGAGCAGGAAGCTGAGCATGCCATGCAGGAGCGTTTCGTCAAAATCGATGCTACGGATGAAGCTCTCGGCTTCCGCCTGGATTCCGTAACCGAGTTTCCCGAGCAGCAACAGGACAAGCGACATCACCAGCGCGATGGCCATGAGGCCGATCGTGACCGGCAACTTGATGTACCGATGGTTCAGATAACTGAATACCGCTGAGAGGCAGACCAAAATGGTGATGGTTTCAATCAGCGACATATCAGGGAGAGCCAAACAGATGGGTCGTCACTCGGAACGTGTTCACGACACAGAAGGTCTGGCACCGATTCAGTAGAATGTGAAGGATGCCTTCGTTGATACGGCGTCAACACTGTCCGTTCACCCTGCGAGCGACCGGTGCCTGAGCATGTCGAAACACGGTCATGGGGTTTGAAATCACTTCGAAGACTGCCGTCGCACGGGCATTATGCATCGCCCTCTTTCCTTAGGCAACAAATCACGGTTGAGAAGACCGATGCTGCGACAGCCGATTGTCCCTAGCGTAAAAGTGGCTGTCGTGGCACAATGACTGCGTAGTTTTCCTGAAATCAGGAACACGAACTAGAAGAGGCCATGAGCCATTGAGTAACCTCAACTCCCTGTTCCCCATACATCTTCGGATACCCTTCGCAGTCTGCGTGGCTCTACTTTTCTGGCTGACCGCTGCTCCCATCTTTGCCGCACCATCAGTAGCCGGCCCAGGCGTTCCGGTTCGTCTCCACGGCGAGACTTTGTTCACTCTTCAGACAGGGCTAGCCAATGTCGATACAGCCTCGCGAGCAGCGGCCATCGAGAAGCGCCTGGATCGACTGGCCTTAGCAGCACCTTCCGTCATCGATAGCCTGAGAGTCGAAGACCATGAACAGACAGCCTATGTGTTGACGTCTGAAGAAGTTCTGTTCGTCGTGACCGACACTGAGGCCAAGGCGGCTGGAAAACCGCGACACCTCTTGGCCGAGGAGCAGACGGAAACGATACGAGAAGCGCTCCAGACTCTTCCCTCCCTCCAATCATCCCGAGAACCGGCGTCTTCGCTAACCGTGCGGAATCTGCTGTGGGCCGGTGTCGCAACCGCGCTGCTCATCTTCTTCGCCGTGGCCTTTCAAGTCTTCTTTCACAGACTCTACGAAGCCATCGAGGCTTGGAGTGAGACACAACTGCGCGCGGTGTCACTTCGCGGCTTGGAGCTGATCGCGGCAGACCAACTCAGCACTGTCCTTGTGTTCTGCAGCAAAATCCTTCGAGGTGTCCTCTCCGGGCTCGGACTGTATTGGTACTTTCATTTCGTCTTGAACCTCTTTCCCCAAACACGCGTGTTCGAACAGAGGTTTGTGGCGGCGCTGGTCGTCCCGTTTGAACAGCTTCAGGCCTTACTTGCCAATGGTGGCGAGCTTGTCATCGGCCTTCTGCTGGCGCTGATTGCTACAGGCTTGTTTCTGGGCTTCTTAAAGGCCTTCCGCAAGCTCTTTCCCAGCATGCTCGACAAGGTTTCTGCCTGGGGCTACACGACGAAGTACTCCTTCAAGATTCAGCGCGTGGAGATGCTCTCCGGCGCGCAAATCTCGGAGGGACTGCTGGTGCTATTGCGGGCCATTCGATTGACAGCATACGTCTCCCTCATCTACCTCTACGTCACGTCGATTCTGGGATTCTTTCCTGCCACCCGCAAACTCTCCGTCGAACTGTTGAACTATCTGATCGAGCCGTTCAAGATGATCGCTCAGCAGTTCATCGCCTCGCTGCCCGATGTCATTGCTATCGCCATAATCATCGTCGTCACCAACTACGTCATTAAGCTCATCCACATGTTTTTCAATGGCATGGAGCGAGGGGCGATCACCTTCCAGGGCTTTCATCGCGAATGGGCAACTCCGACCTACAAGATCGTGCGGTTCTTTGTTCTCGTCCTGGCTGCGGTCGCGATTTTTCCATACATCCCAGGATCACATTCAGAAGCGTTTCGAGGCATTTCTGTGTTTCTTGGCGTGCTCGTATCGTTGGGCGCTGCCGGGGCCTTCAGCAATATCGTCGCCGGGGTGGTCCTGACTTATATGCGACCGTTCAGCGTCGGAGACCGAGTCAAAATTGCCGATACGGTCGGGGATATCACGGAAAAAACTCTCCTCGTCACGAGGATCAGAACCATCAAGAACGTCGACGTCACGATTCCCAACGCCCTGGTCCTTGGCTCGCATATCATCAACTTCAGTTCATCGTCGATGAAGCCGCCCCCGCTCATTCTTCATACGAGCCTGACTATCGGCTATGACGCCCCGTGGCAGAATGTCCATGAGCTACTCATTGCAGCAGCCAAGCAGACGACGCATATTCTGGAAACACCGGAGCCCTTCGTCTTGCAAACCAGCCTAGATGATTTCTCTGTGCGGTATGAGATCAACGCCTATACCGGCGCCCCGAATAAGATGGCCGCCATCTATTCGGAGCTTCACCAGCATATCCAGGACCAGTTCAATGAGGCCGGGGTTGAGATTATGTCGCCTCACTACACCCAAATCCGTGACGGCAACAGAACGACCATTCCCGACCAGTATCTGCCGAAGAGCTACCAGCCTCCAGGCCTGAGGATTTGGCCGTTGGGCTCGCCGCAATCACGTCCTGACTCTTCCCCAGCCGGTGGGAACAGCAATTGATCTCATCTTGCGCGCGGAAACGTGCGACAAACATCCCTGCGAACAATTTATGAATTACGCAGTCGGACTGGGCTCTTCCTTCCCTGCCCGCATTTTGGATGCAGCCCGAGCCAGCAGTTCCTTCTGCAATGCCTCGATATCGGCCTTGGCCCCCAACGCAATCTCTTCAACCCTCCGTTCACTCTCCGGGCCCGGCACGTGGGAAAACTCATGGCAGTCTTCATAGGCCTGTTCGGTAGTGCCGGTCGCCTTGATCACCATGCCAGCGATCACGCCCCCCACGATGGCAATGCCAAGCGTCATGCCGATGCCGACAAGCTGCACCCCTGCAATACCGGGAACAACAAAGATCGCACAGAGTCCGCCCAGCAATCCCGGCATCCCATGCAAATTGTGGACGCCACAGGTATCCACCAGCTTAATCTTGGATTCCAGCATCGGCAGAATAAAGACAAACCCGATGACCGAGAGGGCGCCGGCCAGCAGCCCAATAGAGAACGCGCCGACCGGACTCACGAGATTACAGGTCGAGCCGATGGAGACTCCGCCCGCCAGCGCGGCATTGGCCATATCCACCATCGAGGTTTTTCCATGATGGAAATAGGTGCTGAGAAAATAGGTTGCAAGCGTCGCTCCGCTCAGAGCAAGAATGGTGTTCACAATCGTCTGCGGCATTTCCTCGAACGGCACGATCGCCGTTGCGAAGCTTGGCCAGAACAACCACAGCACCATCGATCCGAGCATGGCAAACCGATCGGAAGTCGGATCGGATTCGATCGGTTGACTGCGTTGCTGTGCGGTTGTCAGCACCAAGGAGGCCGCCAGCCCAAAATACGCGCCGAACGCATGGATGACGATCGAACCTGCCGAATCCTGAAACCCTTTGGTGAGCCCAGCACCATTGTCCAGCACCAAATATTCGTTGAGCGCATAGAGCGGCACAAGCAGCAATGTGAGCAAGGCGTACTGAAACACACGCAACCGCCCCAGCACGGCCCCCATGGCAATTAACGCCGTCGCAACTGAAAATTCAGCCAGCATCAACGTTTCGACCGAATGCGCCTTGATCTCATGCCCCACTACGCCGTTGGCACGCAACAACATATACAGGGGCAACCCAGTGGCGACCACCAGATAGGTCCCGGTCGTGGCACCGAAGCCATATCGTCGAACAAAGACCATGAGAAATCCGAAGCCGACGACCAACATGGCCAGGATGTGTATCGAGTAGTTATATTGCGCGACCAACCGCGCCTCATTGATGGGACCAGCCGGTTCTTCGGCGCTGACCCAACTTGTCATGCACAAGAGAACCAGACTTGCTGCGCCGAGCATCTTCAACCAGAAGCTGTTCCGCATGGAGGCCTCCTTGGACAATAGGAGAAATAGGGGGATTATTGGGGGAGCAGTGTACCCTAGTTATAAGCGCCCTTGTCAAACTCCGCCCATGGCGTGAACTGATGAGCTTGGTAATCCCGATGACGACATGAATGGGCGGAGCGCCAACAAAGTAGGCGATAAAACACAGGAAATACCGGTTTTAGCTTGAATCACCAGCGATCACAGAGATGGTCAACAACTCGAGGTGATTCTGCTTTACTGAAGTGAGATATGTGGAAGTATCAGCTTTAGGCCCCGATCTTCGCACCAAGGCCATCCCGCAGAATCAGGAGGACGGAGGGTTAAGTGCGCGCAGCTCCAGTCCTTCGATCTCTTGAATGGTCTTCCCGGCGATCCCCTGAAGGTCTCCGTACATACCGGCCGTCGCCTGCATCACGCGGTCGATCTGTTCTTCCCGCTTGGCCCATTGTTTGATGATGGCCTTCTTCTCTCTATCGAGATCCTCCTTCATCGTTGAGAACGCTTCGACGATGGCTTCGACTCGATGCCGAAAGCGGGGACCGGTGAGATATTGGTAGATCATTTCTGTCTTGGTTTGTTGGCCTTCCGACGCTTGCCGCGCAGAGGCGACTTCGACGAGAGTCTGGCGAAGTGCGAGCGCCAATGGGAGGACGGTCTTCGTATGGGTGACCCACACATTGTCAACCAGGCCGAATGTCTCGACTTCTTTGGGAAGTGATTGGCTCACAATAACAGCGAGTTCGGCCTTGGCAGCCCGCTGATCCTCCCTCAACTTGACCAGCCATCCATCGCTCCAGTTCTTGGTCCGCTTCGACTCCCAAATGATCGTGCCGCAGGACTGCCCATGAGATCCCACAACACGCTGAAGCGCATCTCCTCCATATTCGCCTTTGGGAACGGGTTCAATCGTGTCCCAGGGAAATTTCTCCCGTAGCAGGGCCTCCAATTCCAATTCCTGGACTTCCCCCTGAAGCTGCTGTGACCCCTGTTCGGCCTTTCGCTTTAGCTCCTCGATCTGCTTCTGCATCGAGGTGATGGTTTGTTCTTTCTCGAGGACTTTAAGTTTGAGCCCGTCTTCGGCTTCTTTCTTGGCCTGTTCTCTTGTCGCAGTCAGTCCCTCTTGAACCCGCTTTTCGACCGTCAACTCCAGCTCGCGCTTCGCATCGTCTAGCTCGCGCTGCTTACGCAAGAGATCCGCTTGCGCTTTCTGCGCTTCCGCCAATTTGGCTTCCCGTTGTTTGATGACTTCCTGAAGCTCAGTGACTTCTTGCGCCTTTTGGTCCAGATCAGCCTGCAACGCGAGCTTGGCCTTTTTGGCTTCGTCAGCCGCAATCTTGGTGCGCTCCGCATGAAGTTTCTGGTTGACCTGGTCGTCGATCGTTTGCTGCGCTTTGGTTATCGCTTCCTCCCGCTCGCGTAGGGCCGCGTCGCGCTTGGCCACATCTGTATCTTTCTGGGCTAAACGCTTCTCATACTCATGACGAGTTGATTCGATCAGCGGAGCCGCGAGGGATTCCGTGAGTTTGATTTCAGTCTTACAATTGGGGCAAATAATCGTTGGCTCAGCCATCAGACACCGTAGGAAGAAACCTGCCTCGTTCCCGTGTTCAGGAGAAGCTTACAATCACGTTCACCGTAGAGAGAGAATACCGATTTATATCCTGGAAATCATCAATGAATAGTCGCGAGGATGGAAGAGATTTCTGTCGTTCCTCTTTTTGCTCCCCTGCTAGACTCTCGCTCCGCCCTGAGTATAATGACATCAGTTCATGGCTATGATCGGATTACTGATACTGCTCTTAATTCTGCTGTCGCCATTTCCCTATCCCACGTCAACTTGGGCTGGCGCGAGTTATGAGGAAACCCTCAAACAGTTGGCTGAGGCGATAACGGAACGGGCAGCGAAAGCCAAGAAACACCGTCTGGCCTTTCTCGACTTTACCGATTCACAAGGACAGTCGACGCCGGTGGGACAGTTCCTTGCTGAAGAGCTCGGAACACAAATCATGCTCGCAGCAGAATTGACGGTGGTTGACCGAACGCTTACGTACTCGACCCTGAGGAAACTCCACGTGGACCGCATCGACTCAGACCATGCGAAAGCCGTCCAACGTGTTGCCAAAGCGATCCGCGCCGATGCGTTCATCAGCGGAGTCTATATCGAGACTCCGAACGGCCTACAGGTCACCACAAAGTTGATCCGTCCATCGAATGCCCAGTCCATCGGCGCCGCGCGGGCAACGCTGCCGAAAGCCGGCCCTTTGAACTCATTCTTTAAAAAAGAGGAGTCTCCGCAGCCGGTGATCCCAATCAGCCCAACCGAGCCTGCACCTCAGACCGGCCTAGGCACTCATCGGAACGAGTACTATGAGTTAGTCGTGACGTCGATCGACAAACACGACAGCCGAGTGAAATTGGGCTTCACCATCGAAAACCATTCCTCGCGTGACCTGAAGCTCCTGTGTCACTTGCAAGACACACTGCTGAAGGATGAACATGGTACGATATGGCATCAGGGAGTCGAGGAGAATCGGGAAGGTCTCTGTACACGGGGTATTGAGCTGTCACCCCGACGAAAAGGACGAGCCATTCTCGCCTTCAGAGGCACCTCAGATGCAGCGGCCACCCAGTTCACTCTTCACTTTCACGAGAAATTACCAAGACAGGATGCTTCGTTCACGATTGATAGACTGACTCTGGCTCCCACGTCAGATCCCGTGGAACCGACCCCATAGAAAGCCACCCATGTCGAATATATTGAAACAAGTGCTCGCCATCGCTGGTTCAGACTCCGGCGGAGGCGCAGGTATTCAGGCCGATCTCAAGGCGATGTCCGCCAACGGGGTCTTTGCCATGTCCGTCATTACAGCCATCACGGCTCAAAATACCGAAGACGTGACGGATGTCTTCGAATTGCCTCCCGCCATCATCGCCTCGCAACTCGATGCCGTCTTCGACGATTTCGACGTGGCTGCCGTCAAAACTGGGATGTTGTCCTCCTCGGTCATCGTCGAAGTGGTCGTACGCATGCTCACTCCTCAAAAAGTCACCAACCTCATCGTAGATCCGGTCATGATCTCCAAGAGTGGGCATCCCCTGTTGCAACCGGATGCCGTCGAAGCAGTCAAGATGAAGCTGCTCCCACTTGCCTTGATCGTGACCCCGAACGTGCATGAGGCCCAGCAGCTGTCAGGGATCGAAATTCGATCGTTGGCCGACGCGCGACGAGCCGCCAAGGTGATTCACCAATTCGGATGCAAGCATGTCTTGATCAAAGGCGGCCACCTCATCAACGAACGAGCGACTGACTTGCTGTACGACGGACGGTTTTTCAACGTCTTGAAGGGGGAATTCATTGAGACTCGCCATACCCACGGCACCGGTTGTACGTTCGCCTCTGCGATGGCCGCACATCTTGCTCGTGGACGTTCCATCTTAGATTCTGCGCAGGCGGCAAAAGCATACGTCACAGAAGCGATCCGACATGGTCTCGCGATCGGCCACGGTCACGGTCCCACCGATCATTTTTATTTCTTGGAGCGTTAAGTACAAGCCGATGCGCGCACGAAGCTACTCGCCTCTCACGCTGTGCCTCACAGGTCTCACCTGGCTCACCCTTGCATCAATTCTCGGGTTGGCAATTCTCATTGGGTTAGTTCGTGGCACCCCACTGCCCTCAGGGGTACGAGCGCTCCATGTTCATGCGGTTCTGATCGGCGGCGTGGCTCAGATTATTCTCGGCGGGTTTCTTTTGCTCATCGCTCCGCCACAGTCAAAGGTCAGAATGGAATCAGACTCGCATCCCATCACATTATTGGCGTTGAACGGCGGCCTCGTTGGAATGCTCGTGGGCTTTTGGCTGCATCACGACTTGCTTGTGAGTATCGCCGGCTTCGTGGTGATCGCTGGTTTTCTCTCTGCCATCCGCAGCCTCTGGGCTCGTGCGCAGCAGGTTTGGAATTTCTCGTTGAGCCATTCATGGTATTACGCACTGGCTTTCTTTGGCCTTGTCGGCGGATCGGCGTGCGGAGAGCTCATGACATTGGGGATCATTCAGGAATCCTACGGCTATGTGCGACTCGCCCACATTCATCTTGTCGTGCTCGGCTTTGTGGTTCTAATCATCATTGGCATGATGCATCATCTCCTGCCGATAGTTTGGGGTGCCCCGCTCGCAGACCCGAGGCTGGTGCAACTGACGACCATCTTTCTACCGATTGGGGTAGCTCTCTTAATCGGTGGATTCCTCAATTCATCGGTTCTCGTTGAAATGATTGCGGGTGCCATTTTGTTGATGGGCGTGAGTCTCCTGACCAGCAACCTGTTCAGAACGTGGCTCACCTTGCCTCATTCCGGAAATGCCGCCTCGGACCATCTCCTAGTCTCCACCTTCTTTCTCGTGTTTACTATCGTCCTCGGTGTCTTTGTTGGAGCCAATCACCTATCGAACCCACCGGCGTTGCCGTACGGCAAGCTCCACCTGGTTGCCTATACCCATATGGCATTCATCGGTTTCATCGTGAACGCGATCATGGGCGCATTCTCCTATCTGATTCCCATTACCCTTGCAGCCAGTCGCGTCACCAGTCACAAAAAGCGCAGCGTCTATCTCGACCAACTGACTTCCATGATGAACCGTTTGGGATCCGTACAGATCGCCGCTCTCTCTCTCGGAACCATGGGGCTCGGCATCGTGGCAACTCTCACGTGGAATGTGCCGCTGAGCTCCATCTACATCCAGAGTGCCATGTGGGCATGTCTCATTCTTCTACTGACCAGCTATGTTCTCTTCTCGATCAAGTTGTCCGCCATCGTGGCCAAGCAACCGGAGCATCTTGCCACCCAACAGAGAGCTCCCGATGAACTGAAGCCAGCGGCATGATCATCCATCTTCTCCGTCCTCCTGCCTGACCCGGCAAGCAGATTCTGATACAATCCTGCCGTGGAAGAACGATTCTCCTTTCTCGATCCCCGTGGACATCGAGTAGCCTCCATCTTAACCAGGCCTCCCGGCGAAACCGATAGGGTCGCCGTGCTGTGTCACGGATTTCTTTCCTCGAAAACCAGCTCGACCAACAATACCCTGACCAGGATGCTCACGGGCCACGGCATCGCGACGTTTCGTTTTGATTTCTTTGGGCAAGCGGAGAGCGAGGGCCCATTCGATCAGATCACGATCACCTTGGCGATTGAACAAGCCGCCGCAGCAATCGATTTGATGCGACAGAGGGGGTTTCGCCGCATCGGTCTGATGGGATCCAGCTTCGGCGGTCTCGTGTCGATTCTGACAGCCGCGCAACGGACAGATCTGGATTGCCTGGCCCTCAAATGCCCTGTGGTCGATTTCGCGGAGGAGCTACGGTTGGAGTTCGGAGATGACGGCATAGCACAGTGGAAAGCAACCGATACGATTCCAGATATTCTAGGCGGCGCTGACCGTGTAAAGCTGCGCTATGCCTTCTATGAAGATTGTCTCCGGCAAATCGCCTACACTCCTGCACGATCGATCATGGCTCCGACCGTCATTGTGCAGGGCGACAAGGATGAACATGTGCCACTCCATCAAAGTCGACAACTTTATGAAGCGCTACGGGTCAAGAAACACCTCGAGCTGTTGCCCGGTGCCGACCATCAATTTACAAAAGGTGCGGACTTCACGCGCATGACCCAAGTCATTGCCGACTGGTTGATACACCATCTGACCTCCGCACAGCGATAACCGGCCGTTCCGACAGGGCCGCAAATCGTCCACTGTATTCAGATTCCGGCTATCTGGCAGTGTTCGAAGTGGTTCACTCCAGGAATGCCTTTTGGTACAAATCGACCCTCCTGCTCCTTTCTTGGACGTTCACTATCCGACAGAAACGTGGCGCAATGCGACGTGATGAGAACCGTCCTTTTGCCACGCTCTTCCCCGCTTCCTGGCATATCGGTTGCGTAGTACCGTGATCTCACGATCGAATTGCGCCACACTGGACATGATTCTGATGGTTCATTCTAGAGACATCATCGCGGCCTCGTACGTTACACTCACACTTGTATTATGCTCAAGTATCGTGAGTGCTGAAACACTAAAGAGTGGCTCTCGCAGCTTGATCCATCGCCCCCAACTACAGAGCACACCACACGCGACGCTCGAGTTAACCGGAATCCCTTCCCGCGTCGATCAAGGTTCTGTCTCCCCTACAACGCCACAGGCGTCACTCCGTCACAAGCTGGTGAGGCGACCAACAGTACCTCCGTTGGCAACTGTGCAACCCACCGACGCTCTTCCTTCGAATCCTCTCCAACTCGGCGACACGTCATCCTTGACGAAATAGTGAGCGTAGGCGAAACCGCTCCCACGATAGGCATTGGATCAGCGATCACACTGACGTCCCCTCGACAGGAACGGTGAGAGCGTATCTACTCCGCGCCCGACCGTGCACAACGAAAACCTACATAGCTATTCCGAGTGTCCGGCGGAAGTTTGAATCGTCCATAGGTGAGAAGATACTTGGGTAGATCCGACCAGGATCCGCCACGCAGCACTTTGAACTGGCCCTGCTCCGGCCCAGTTGGGTTTCGATCAGGTGAGCCATCGTAATAGGCAATCGCATACCAGTCCTGCACCCATTCATAGGCATTCCCCGCCATATGATGGAGTCCGAACGGACTCCTGCCTTGAAGATGTGATGCTACCGGCGCGAGCACAAGGTCATAACTAAACCTAGCGCCTAGCGCGAAGTTGGCGCGCTGGTTCGTCGGCGCCTGGTTGCCCCAGGGATAGGATCGACCATCGGTGCCGCGCGCTGACTTTTCCCATTCTGCTTCCGTCGGCAGTCGCTTTCCTTTCCACTGGCAATAGGCCTCAGCATCCTGCCAACTCACGCCGACGACTGGTCGATCACCATGACGAGAAAGCGCCACGGTTTCCCATTGCCAGGGAAAGGTTTGTTTTTCCGCACTAAGGAACTCCGAGTACTGTGCCGTGGTGACCTCATACTGATCGATGGCAAAGGTATCGAGCCAGACACGATGCGCAGGCCTCTCATCTTCCAGTGCATGAACCCCATCAAGCCCCATGATGAATTCCCCGGCAGGGACCTCGACCATCGGAGTGTCGGCCACAACTGAGCCGGCACTCTTAAATTTTCTCAAGCGTTCGAGCTGAGCAAACGCATATAGGGTGTCACAGAGAAGGCAGAACACAAGGAGGAGCTGTATGAACGATGCCTTCCAGAAATATAACCTCCCACTAGCCATGATCAACCATCCGATCTATGCATCAGACGCGATGTATAGCCCAACTGATCTTATCAAGAGAACCGCGATCGGTTGCGACCATCAATCAGGCTCACTCCGATCTTGTCGATTGCGGATGCTGAATTTCTTCGAGTGTGAATTGTTTTGGCAGTAGGACTGGCAGGATTATCCCGATGGGATCACCGCGTTTGATGGTGGTGGGCTTCTGCAGCTGCAGAAGAAAATTGGCGGTGAAGGCTTCGTAGTCAGGCAGCCACGCATACTGATTCGGCGTACGCTTGTACTCCTGCGTCTTCATGCCCTCCCAAACGGTAAACGTTCGGTCCGGATGGTGGTAAAAGTGGTTCGGGACATCCTTCATCATCAAGCCGACATGCTTGGGATAGTACAACCTGACCCCGCAGCAGAGCTTGGGATAGCCGCTGTTTAGAATCAAATCCACATACATCCCGGAGAATGTCTTGTACCCAAGCAGTCGCTCTTCCGGCAGAATCGGAGGCGATTGCCACCGGACCCCCTCGGCAGTGCGGCGCAATTTTATATCGGCCGGACAGCGAATAAGCCAACCATAATTCCCGACGGTGCGAACCGGGCCACAATCGTCCGGCAATACCTTGTATCCGCCGGCAGCGAGTGCCCGCTGTTCATCCAATGTCATGTTGCCTAACATCGGCCGGTGGGGATGAAAGTCAAGCTTGAGTCGTTCCGGAGGAAACGCGGTCGAGTATTCACGCTCCCAGTAGATAACGATCTTGTCAGTCCCCTCATCAGAGGTGACCGATTCGGTGGTTTCGTTTTCCACGACCGTGACAGTAATCGAATTGGTAGGGCTCGCACAAGAGGCTAGGCGTGGACTCACTGGACTAATTACAAGCCGTGCACGATCCGCGTTTTGCTTGTCGCCATACCAAAAACACGTATAGTGATAGGGGTCGTAACAAGGAGGCGGATGAATCATGCCGAAGATCGATGAATTCTTTCGAATGATGATCGAGCACGGGGCGTCGGACTTGCATTTGATAGCAGGACAAGCCCCAACGTTCCGGATCAATGGTGAATTGGAACGCCTCCCAGGGACTGCGGTACTCGACAACCAGGTTCTCCACGACATGCTCTATGAGATCACACCAAGCTCAAAGAAAGAGGTGTTCGAAGCAACCGGCGATATGGACTTCGGGTACGAAATTTCCGGATTAGCCCGGTTCCGTTCCAACTTCTTCAATCACAAACACGGGATGGGCGCGGTCTTTCGGAAAATTCCCACCACGGTGCTCTCTGCTGAAGAATTGGGCTTGCCGCCGGTCCTGACACGCGCGGCGATGTTGCGGAAAGGACTGGTCTTGGTCACAGGCCCCACCGGCAGCGGAAAGTCAACGACATTGGCAGCGATGGTCGACTATGCGAACCGTAACCGGAAGGATCACATTCTGACCATCGAAGACCCGATCGAGTTCGTCCACCAGAGCAAGAGCTGCATCGTCAATCACCGAGAGATCGGCTTACATACCGTCACGTTCGGTTCTGCCCTGCGAGGAGCCCTTCGGGAAGACCCGGATATTATTCTGGTCGGTGAGATGCGAGACCTTGAGACCATCGCGCTGGCGGTAGAAGCGGCGGCCACCGGGCATTTGGTGTTCGGCACGCTGCACACGGAGAATGCGGCCAAGACGGTCGACCGCATCATCGAAGTCTTCCCGTCCTCGGAGCAACCGCAGATTCGCAATACCCTATCCACGGCACTGCGCGTTGTGGTAGCCCAAAACCTTTTCAAGCGTATCGATCAGAAGGGGCGGTGTGCGGCACTGGAAATTATGGTCTGTACTCCGGCCATCAGTAATCTCATCCGTGACGCCAAAACGTTTCAGATCGCCTCAGCCATGCAGACTGGGAAGAGCGTCGGCATGCAGACCTTGGATGACGCGATTCAGGATCTGCTCACCAAGAAATGGATCTCGGCCGAAGAGGCGTATGAGAAAGCCATCGATAAGAACCGCTTCGCCAAGCTCCTTAAAACCCCGCCGGATGCGCTGCAGTAGTCTGGGCTAGACTGTGGTAGGGTACGGTTTGGGATTTACACGCAGTGACTGATGCTATGTCGCACAATCCAACATCGCAATGCACAAGAGAAAACTCGACGTCGATTAGATTCCCGCTCTAGATAACGCCTACAGCTCTACTACTCTCAGGCTGCAATCTGTTCGAACGAGAAATGGGGGATATCCGCCCGGTCTTTGGCATGCTCAATCGTGATCGCGCAGATATTGCCATCCTTATCGAGATCGAGTAGCGTGTTTTCGTCCAAATCCTTCGTTTCCGCAACTTCTGCCACTCGAAACTCGATGTGGAGCGTGTCGGTATCCTGGAAATACTTAATCGTCATAACGTAAATCTCCTGTCAAAGAAAGCATTGTGTACCGTCTCACGATCCGCCAGCAACAACTCGTAAGAACCGGCCTCCCATTTCTTCAATCAGCGCCCATCGACGGATTCGTCCATCCTGCTGCACCGTTTCCTTCACTGAGTGATGAATTACCCGTTCAATCCATCCGTCTCGAATGAGCGCACGATTAGGCCGCCGTCGAATGAACTCAAACTACTTGGTGGTCTTCACCTTACGATCTTCATCTTCTGTTTACTAAAACCTCTACCAGCGCAAGTCTACTGAAGAATCGGCGACTTCCCACTTCTGAGACTGAACCAACCGGGATACAGGCCCGTGGTATGAAGCAATGGTATCCAACACCATCGTTTCCCCCAGTCAGACAACTCACCCACGCCGACATCGCGAAGCGGGCCAGCACATCAAGAACCAGCGTGATGGACACTGCGAACGGGAATACTCAGGGTGTCCCAACCGACGTGCTGATTCGACTACTCGCCGCAACGGGTCACCGCGCCGAAGTTCGAGTCAAGAGAACTGCAGTCTAGCGTTGCCATGAGCGGTGCTCACTGGCCTGCACATAACAAGACGTGACCCCAGCTGCCTTCTTTTTACTGAATGTGATCATGCTCGCCACTTCTGAAACCGCCGCCACGCTTCTCCCAGATTGAATTTCATTCCCCATAGCCCCGGTTGCTTTATGTCTAGCAAGGCCTCTCGAAATGCCTGTTGCTCCTCGGGCGTGAAAGCACACTTCTTCAATACGTCAAGGGCGGAATCTGAGAGCTGAAACGCCACCCGGGTCAACCCTTGAAGCCCATGGCGCCACAGGTAGCCTCGCTTTTCGAGGAAGTACAGGCTGTCCTCGATCTCACTTCTCTTATGCCGCAGCACTAGATCGCGCTCGATCACAAACAGAGGAATGGCATTTTGGATCGGAGGCTCTGTGCAGTGTTCTCCTTTCAACCAAACGGATGAGACCGACTCACCTTCGGCCATCCTCAGAACCTCCCAACAGAGTTGCTCAGATAACGCCAAACTTAGATCTCCAGGATTTTCGGATCTTGTATCGCATAACTATGCGTATATAGTTTCTTGATAACATCCGACACCCGATGGCTTGCGGTATAACACCCCAATGGTGAATTACCAAAAGTCTTGCCGTGGCAGGAGCTTATGACATACGCCTCCCTACGCAGGGAAGACAGATGGTTTCCGTCTAACACGCTGGCCTCCTCTTACAGGTCGTCGACAGGACTCTTGACGCCCCATCCTCCGCGGTTCAACAATTTCTGGTCAGATCTTGGATTGCGCATTACTGAACTTCTCTTGTTTTACAATGCGACAGATTGTCGAATAGTGCATTCCTACACCCCGACCGACCTTCAAATGAGCTTGGGAACAAAAGCGCAGATGAATGCAACTTTCTTTCCATGCCTCACCTGGACACAACTTTGAACGTATCGCCGGCGATGATAAGCCCTTCCGTACCATTGGCAAGCTTCACCTTGAAGCCGTCATAATCTTGGCCATGATATACGCCGACAGCTCTTGCCGTCTCACCTGCCTTCAGCATCGCGATCACGTGACCTGGCTGAAGACTCGGGCTTGAGGATTCGGGAGAAGCCGATGTCTCGGTTATGCTGTGAATCTCTGTTGGCTTTTCGATCATGAGAATCGTCTCGCGATCGCCGCATCCCACCAGAATGAAGGCACAAAAGGCCATTAGAGCGACCACGATGAAGTGATCACGGAATCTTTTCGCAACAGCAAGTAACCGCATATGCTCTCTTCTGCTTCCCTTCAGTAAATGATCCCGCCAACCACTCATGCCGGTCGTCCGGAATATCGATCAGCAATCATGTGAGATTCATACGGGCCAGCGCCTGCCGATTTCGTCTTTGGTGGAGGCGACTCTCCCGGAGGTATGATTCCGACATATTGATGCCAACTTCTGAAGAAGATGACCAGCGAAACATCGGGCCACGCTGTAGCTATGCAGCCGATCGTTTCCGATGCGCTGATTTTTTGGTGGGACGCCGTGATGACGGAGTAGACTTGCTAGCCGCGTCACACAAGACCCGCAAGGCTCGGTTCACGGAAGCCGAATCCGGAAATACTTTTGCTAAGTCCGGATCGACTAGCACAAGATTTGTTCCAGTCATGTCTTGCTTATAGTATTTCCCACGCACGGCCTTTTTTAACTTGGTCAAATCGTACTCTGGTCGAAGGTCGTCTTTCACTGCTTTAGAAGAAACCTTCCGCATACTGTTGCCTTTCTTTTAGAGTTGCTTTTCTCGCACTTATAATTCGAATCCGCTTTCCGCGATCACCATGCGAAAGGAACAACACGCGACCCGATCTCGATAGACCAACGGTAAGCTCTCGAGGTTCTTCATCTGAGTAGTCTGGGTCCTCAAAGGTCAGTGCGTTGATATCTTGAAATACCGTAGCCGCTTCCTCAAAAGAGACGCCGTGCTTCCGTCGGTTTGCTCCAGCCTTCTTGGGATCCCACTCATAAATCACGCCCTAGTGTAGTGATTCATGCTGTTCTTGTCTTATCTAGGGCGATCCTGGCCCGATTCACTTTCGCCAAGATCTCCTGTGCCGTCTTGGTCCACACAAACGGTTTAGGCTTGGCATTGCGCTGGGTCATGTACGCGTCAATT
>JBGSIO010000082.1:0-6055 GCA_041742455.1 Nitrospira sp.
TTCTGCTGAGGTGCTTCACGTGACGTTCGCCTCGAACGTGATTGTCCCTTCAATGCCCACGTCACGCCTTCGAGATCTCGCTCCAGAAAGTGGGCGCCCTCGAATTGAACAGTTGCTGGCGACAACGACGCTGTTCAATGGAAAGTTGGCGACCGAAGCAGAAGTTGCACACAGCCAAACGGGGGCAACCTGGTTGACTCCATCGATGTTGGGGAATGCCCGGACTGATACCTCGGCCCGGATGTTTCGAATCGGGCTGACTGGTTCGGAGGGGAGTCTACGATATGGGTTTACTTTTCGTCATGCCGGACAGGGGTTCCTGCTGGTTCCTGATAGAGCCAGTCGAGAGGTGTGGGGCGAATGGAAGACGGGATGGGTAACGTTCCGGAAGGCTGTCGGTCAAACCTGGAATAATGTCGAGGGAGAATCGACACAGTCTCGGTTGGAACAGACCTATGGCCGAGTGGGATTGCTTCTCAACATGCCTTCATGGCCGGAACTGAGCGTGACCTATGCAAGAAGCTCTTTGAACAGCATGTTAGACCCGATTGGAGTCGCTCCGCAGCGTTCTTCTAATCATACGATTGAAGGTACAGTATTTATTCATCGACCGAACTGGGACCTCAGGTTGGCATCCAGCTATATCTTGGCTAGCGATCTTCTCCGTAGCGACGCGGATACCAACGTCAGAGCACAGACTCTTTCGGCCATTCTCCGTCCGATCAACACGCTGGTGATTACATCGGCGTTCACCTATCGCCAAGAGTTTCGATCCTGGTCCGGTGGGCGTATCGAAAACCCTGTTGCATCACTTGCTGTCAGTTATGAGCAGACCCCTCGGCTGCTCTTCAGTACGGTGGGCAACTATGGGAGTTCTCGTTCATCCGATGGTTTCCTTCACAATGAGACTTTCCGGTGGAGAGGAATTATGGACTGGGCTATGTACACCTCCTCTGAGTGGGTCACCAAGATCGCTTTAGAGGCCGGCTACAATCGATCGAGCACTCGAGCCTCAGGGTCCAACGACCTTGAGGATATTTCTGGGCTGGTCCGCTTTGGAATTATGGCTCGGTAATGCCCGCAACAAATGGAGGCGTGTAAGCACCGACCGAGGAAGGAAGATCTTGGGCCCAAAGGCTTGAGTAGAGGGATCAGTCAATCAAACTGATTCTCCGTTCCCAAGTCATTAATCAAAAAATACAGTCCGAACGATGCTGAACGCTCTCAACAGCATGTTCAGTGACTCAAGGCTTACGAGAAGAGTTCAGAGAAATCGGCTGGACCGATTGCTTGCCGCTCTGTGATTTTATCTGGGCCGAGGGGCCAACCGACGGGGATGAGAAAATCACGATCTCCACTCTGCGGTTCTTGCTACGGCCTTTATTGGTCTCATTGGTTGCGATGGGTCTCGTATCGGCGTAGCCAACGGCTTTGACTCGATCGACCTCGACCCCGCCGTTGATCAATGCCTGACTGGCATGTTCGGCGCGTGCCCGAGAGAGTTCACCATTATCCTGAAAGGTTCTTCGCGGGTCGTTTCTGACCGGGGTGCTATCAGTATGGCCGGCCACCTCGATGCTCTGGTAGCTGAATTTTTGCACGATCGTTCCGATCTGCTCAAGTAACGAGGTGCCTTCCTGAGTGATGGTAGCCTCACCCGGGGCAAACAATCCCCCACTGGCTAACGTGAGTGTGAGCGTGTTTTCTCGCTGCTCCAAAGCCACACTTCCTTTCTTGACTTGATCCTCAAGTGTGTTGGAAAGAGTTTCGGCGACCTTGATGAGGTCACTCTTGGAAGGTTCAGGGCTTTCCGTGCGAGTGGGTTTGTGTGGGAGCAGGTTCGTCACGGATAGATTGGGGTCGGGAGGTAGATCAGCAGACGGGCTAGTGTCGACAGAGTTGGCTTCTAGTGCACGAGCGGTATCGTCTTGCTTGGCCAATTTGCGTTCGAGGTCCGCGAGCGATTGTTTTGCACGCGCCAGCTCTTCGGTGCGAGCCGTAAGCTGTGGGGTCACTTCCTCGATCTTTTGAGTGACGTGTTGAAGGTTGTCCTTGATCTTTGTGAGTTCTTGTTCTTTTCCCGCCAGCTGTTCTTCTAACTCGGCGACCCGGTTATTGGCCAGAATTACCTGCTCCGTTTGAGCAGCCAGGTCACTTTTGAGTTTGGAGCTTTCATCGACGGTGGATCGAAGTGTGGCTATTTCTTGATCTTTTGCACCGAGCCGCTGTTCAAGTTCGCCTATTCGACGTTTTGCATGCTCGAGATTGCTGATGGCAAGTTGTCGCTCCAGCTCATCGATTTGCTGCTTGGCTTCCTGAAGGCTGCTTCTCAGCGCACTCAATTCTTGGGATGCCTGGCCCTGTGAATTTCCTTGCTCACGGAGGGCATTGGGCTCCTGTTCTTTTGTGGTGGGCGGCTTCTGCTTTCCCCCCCTCGCGGTCTGTATCGGGGACGTCGTCTTCTTTTGAGAGGAGGAATCATCGCGAACAGGATAGGTGTGGAGAGCAACCTGAGCGCCTGACGGGATGTTGCCTGTCGTTTGAAAGACGGCAGCTATACCAGGAGTATTTCCAAACAACACGGTGACGGTCGATAGAAAGGCTAGAGCTGGAACATTCATGGTAGGCCTCCCTCTCTGCTTAGTCGAATGTAAGGAAGACCAAAATGGTATCTCTTTCCAGATTCACTTTGCAATCCAGGATATCGTGTTGATCATTCTGCCGTATCCATGGCTCTCACATCTAATCAACAGGGTAAAGTGAATCTCTGGAGAAGACCCGCTTCTCTCGTTCAGTGACGCTGCCGGAACACCGATAACCTTCACGAGCAAAGAACGGAAAGAAGAACCTGAGGGAATTGGAATCGAGCTCCACGTCGTTGGGGTTCAGCCGCATGTTCCGCTCGCGTGCTTCCAGCTTCAGATTGAGCAAACAGCCCTCTTTGGAATACCCGCTTGCGGTCACCCTTATCGGTTGACCTGAGCCGTCAGCTGTCTTCTTCGTCTGTGGCACACAGGCGATGATGAATAACGAATACGCCAAGCACAACACCAGGGAAGGGATCTTCATAGGGAGCTCGAGTCATCGACCGGATAAGTCATCTGGCTGTTCCTCTATCGGATTTCAAGAAGTCAGACTCGTACTGACGCCGGAATCGGATAGTAGCTCGATTCATCATCACGTAAGCATGGTGCCGCAACAACGCCACGAGATTGTCGGAGATACGCAGGGAAGGTGTCAACGGAAGAAAGCACCAACATTCGGTGGAACTTCTCGCGCTTATTCAGGGCACTTGAGGCGCGTTCACGATGCGGCGTGATTCCGTCCCCATGTTCTGTGGATAACTGTGTGAATAACTCGTGTTTCTAAACAGTTAGTGGTACCAATGACCTATCTATTCATCACATTGCCCATTTTTTATGCGTCCGCACTCTGATCGTGGAACCACAACTAATAGTGGTCTACATGATTATCATCAACAGTTTCACACATTTGTAGCGGTACCATCCTAGAACCAGGTAACTCCTATTGTGGCAGGGTTGCCAATGCAACCATTCGGAACGCTATCCACAGGATCACAGGTATTCTGGGGATGTACCGCCAATTTTGCAGGCCTGGAGCGGTGTTGCTAATGTGTCAAGAGCCGGTCGGGAAAGAGAGTTGCCTGGATGGGTACAAGCGGCAGAGCCAAATGGCCGACCTCTGCACTACTTTTTTCGGTAGACATTGAGTCCAATTTTCTCCTGCCGATTTGGAATGGCCACGTTTCCCTCGGTCGACGCAATGATAATGGTCTTGCCGGTTGAGGATGGACCGAACTCCTTTGACAGGTCCACGCGAATCGTCAGCATCGTTCCTTCGACACTCATCTCGACATTTTTCATGATGAAGTACGTTCTCCTTTCGCCTATCGTCCCGCAACCGGTGGGGCCGTCACATCGGTGCGGTTCCAGGTTATCAAAATCAACACCGTATACTGATTGTAATACGCTCGTCCGACCAGTTTGGGACTCGAACCGAGAAACTCGCCGGTCCGATTGTCGTAGACATCCAAATGCAGCCGAGCATAACCGCTCTGGCTCTGTTGCTTGTAGAGAGTAAGTTCGGGGAGCGAGAAGGGAATCAATACGCTTTGAACCGGCGGCATCCCGACGAATACGGTCCCTTGCATTGTTCCGAACGATTCCGCCATCACGCGAACCAAGTAGGGGGATTCCGTATCCCGGGCGGAGACACGATAGCCTCTTCGCCCCAACTCAGCGGCCACGATATCACGGACGTAAAAAATGTCGCGCGAAGGACGATCGATTGCGCCTCGATCCGCATTCGTCATGTGAAGCCGAGACCGGTCACTTTCAAGTCCCGTCGCATCCACGTCCACATTGACGCCTTCCGGCAAGTGGACCTTGAGATTGACAAGGGCTTGCTCAACAGCCTGCGTCAGCAGAACTTGCTCCACAGCCGTCCGAGGCGTACGCGATATTTCCTGCTCGAGTGCGCACCCCATGAGCAACGCCGTTACGATCAAGGAAAGAACAAATGAAGCGTTCATGAAGTCAGACCACGCGTTCATCACCAATAGAGGAATGCTAGTCGTGTTTGTCCAGGAATGCAATCGAGGCGGACCGGAGCCTCACCTGCGATGCCAAGCATCTATTTACGCGACCCTAAGGTGACAGTGTTCATCTGGCGATTGTTGGTGCGAATGTCGAGTGTGCTCAGCAGGACGTCTCGCGGTTGTGAGCCCCATGCCTCGAACCTGATGTGGAGGGCCACTTTCCCTTCGTCGCGTGGTACGAACAAGCTTTCTCCAGTTTGGATATCGTAGGCCTTGACTCGCCGGTAGCCGCCGGCTGGGAGGTAATCGTAAGCGAGTGTTCGACTATCGTCAGACCAGTGGAATGCCACCACTTCTCCTTCTGAAATGATATCAATCTCTTGCACCGCCATCGTAGTGAGATCCAGAAGGCCGACGAGCGTGTGATGGTCTTCCGTGGAAAATGCGACGTGTCGCCTATCTGGTGAAAGAAGAACTTGGGCAAATCGTTGCGGACGGAAAAAAAGGCCAGGAGCGATCGTCGATTCGGCTGGTAGGTTCTGGAGTGTAAATGGAGGGAGCGTCGACTGATTGGGAGGTGTGACAAGAAGCGCCTGTCGGTCAGGTGCAAGTTGTATGGATAGGTAAGACGGAATGCGTTCCGTGGCGCAGGCCAGGAGAATCCCACTGATGGCTAGGATGCCCGGCGTGAACCAATTGCGTTGATGGCTACCAGACACTGGATTCTGTCTCTCAGAGACCTGGAATCGGCCGCTCCGTCGCGCCGGCCCAGAAGTAGTTGCCATCAGAATCTTTATACCAATGGGCATTGCCGTTCACGGTCAGTCCGTTGCTGGTCCAGCCTTGATACTGTAGTTTCTTCCCCCGCTTGATCGTGCGGACAACAGGAACGGTGGTTGTCGGTGCCTGTCTCCGAATATTCACATCGACACGGGTCTTCACAATGCCGGGTTTCTTGACGAAATTGAACGTGGCTGAATCCTGTTGGATCTCCTTGACCATGTCGATGAGCTGGTCGAGATCGACCTCGAATCCGGGGCAGGTCTTGTCGGAACGAATCTCTCGATGACCGATGATATGATCCCGATCACAAGGGATTGACCACCGTCGACAGATTTCATCGATCAATGTGGCGCTGGCGTCGTACAGCGCGTCCGGCCAAGGCGTATCCGCTCGTCCTTCGTGCTCGATGCCGATCGTATACCAATTCGGATTCACATCGGGCTTCAACAACCGCCACGTCGGAGCGACCATGCGTCCAGAGTGCCAAGCCGTATCACTTTCGCCGACGTACTGATGAATCTCGCCATGCTTCCCGATCCCGTAGTGGGCTGACACACCAGACTCTTCGTTCTTAAACCAGGCATCGGTGCCCTTGAGCGTGCCTTCCATGATGTGAATGACGATCGCCTCAGGCCTGTATCCTTCACGTCCTTTGTCTTTGTTTGGGCTCCCGATCCACTGAATAGCCATCAGTATCCTCCCTGAAAGTTCCTA
>JBGSIO010000083.1:0-17434 GCA_041742455.1 Nitrospira sp.
GAACAGTTGAATCTCGTCTGGGAGTTCAGCCGAATCCGATATGTGGAAAAACATTTTTCACTCTTCGCCCGTTGGATCATGAAAACTTGGATTGCTACGGGAGCGATCGCAAGACTGATCAGTAGCGTAATCGGCTCTAAATCGACCGCTCAGGGCATAGCATTCGGTACCGCTCTGTCGATCATTTCTCGGATCTTGACCGGAAAACGCCCGATTGATTCCGAATTGGCCTGGAATGGGCAGGGGAGAGGATAAGGAACCCTTTCATGGAACGTCGAACTGCCTATCCTACGGACACACAACATGTGGTCAATCTATCGGGATATGTGTGGGCCGCTCGTCAAATCGATGCTGCACATCCTCATCGGATCTTGGATTTGTCGTGCGGGACCGGGTACGGTGCGGATTATCTCGGACCCTGCGCGGACACGATCGTGGCCATCGATTGCGTTCAGGCGGTCGTGGCCAAGAGTCGGTCCGACTATCCTCGACCTAACGTACACTTTCTCGCGATGGATGGATGTGCGCTCGGATTTCGCGATGAATCATTTGACTGCATCGTCTCACAAGACACCATCGAGCATATCCCAGACGATGGCCGTTTCGTGGCTGAGCTGACTCGCGTGTTAAAGCTGCGTGGCACACTCATCATTTTTACCCCCCACGGAAAAGGAAAGGGAGTCAAACCGAGCGATCCCTATCATATTCGAGAATACACAGCGCAAGAATTCATGGATTTGCTGGCACCCCACTTTTCCACGATTCGTTGGTACGGACGTCGTCAGGGCCACCGGCTCAAGACGGCAGAACAGTCGATGGACACGATCCGCACATGGGACCCGCTCGGACTACGTACCTGTGTTCCACGTCCGGTTCGTCATTGGATCGGCAGCCTGATCAGTCGATTACGTGGAGGTCCCGACCTGGGAGACCTTGTGCCTGCCGACATTGAGTACACCGAAGGAATCGCTCAGGACACCAATTTAATCGGGGTGTGCATGAAATGATCAGACGTTGGAATGCACAGTTCACCCCGTCCGGCATGATTCTGCTGCCGGCCATCGGCCTTGGACTGCTTGCACGGGCAGGAGTCATCTGGAAGGCTCCCAATCAGTCGTTTGCTGTTGATCAGTTGTTCGATACGCTGGCATGGAATCTCGTATCTCTTGGACAGTTCACCCTTGATGGCGTCAATCCAGCTGCACATGTGGGTCCTCTCTATCCAGCCGTTCTTGCAGGGTTCTATTTCTTCATTGGGCACCGACCAGAGTGGGTGCCGATGCTACACATTCTGTTCGACCTTTGCGCAGTTTGGGGCATCTATCGAGTGGGAACTATCCTATGGGATTCACGAGTGGGAGCCTGGGCGGCTTCCCTTCTTTTCCTTTATCCCGCTTACTGGACCTATGACCCTCGAATACGGAGCGAAGCGCTCCTAACGCTCTTAATGAGTCTCTGGTTATGGGCGACGATCTTAGCGATGAGGTCACCATCTGCACATCGCTTTGCCATCATGGGGCTCGTGGCTGGACTCACCGTCTTGTGCAAACCAGTTGTTCTCGTATTGGCGGTGCTACTCACCACACTTATTGGAATCGGTGCAGATCGAATGTCACGAAAGCTGGTCTACGGAATCGTATACGGAACAGCCTGTCTTATTCTCGTGCTGCCATGGTCCGTGCGGAATTTCACGGAATTCCATCACATTATTCCAGTGTCAGCTGGAATAGGAGTCGGATTCTGGATGGGGAGTGACCCAGCTTCTCGAGGAAGTTGGCCCATGCCGCTCGAGCGAGAATATGCCATCTGGGAGAGCGCTGGCCTCACACCGCTTCCCCATGCCTATGCGATGTATGAGGTCCGGACAGATCAACTATTGCGGCAAAAGGGAATTGAGCGGATCATGGCAGACCCTTTGAGCTATCTGAGCTTGACGCTCGGAAGAGTCTGGGACTTTTGGGTCGGCAATTCGTTCTACTTATTTGATGACCAGGAGGGAGTCCTCCTGGGGCTTTCAAAGGATGCCCAAGAGAGGGGATGGGTAGTGGCGTTCTACAGTCTGTTCAAGCGCCTGGTGCTAGTCCCAATTCTCATTGTCTTCTCCTGCTACAGCGCCTGGGTTCATCGAGATCGCTGGAAGATCCTCCTTCCTCTCTATGTGTTTCCTATCGGCCTGACGGTGGCCTATGTCCCTTTCACCGTAGAGGCAGGTCGCTACGCGTTACCCGTTTTACCCTGCCTCATGATGTTATCGGTGGCTGCCGTTCATCATGTGTCAATCATGCAGCCGCTTTTCTGGAAACGACGTATTGCACCAGGCATGACAGGCATACGATGACCTACGACCTGACCAGACATCGCTTTCTGAACCTGCTCGCTTCCTACCAACCCTCTACCTATGAGTCTTTCGGCCAACAAGACGAACGCTTCATCGTCCCTATGCACCATGCCATGAAATGTCGAGACCGCTTGCACGTGGCATTAAGGATCGGGTTGCGCACCTTGCCATCGGATAGACAGACGATTGTCGATCTAGGCCCTTTCCCTGGTAGCCTGTTACGACTGCTTCGCCGAATCGAATATACCAAATCGGCACAGTTGTATGGAGCCGGGCTCATGGTTTCCGAGGATTTCGTCAACTTTATGCAACACGATATCCAGGGAAACATCCTGACCGTTGACCTTGATCCCGTAGGAGGTCATTTTCAGACCAAGGGGTATTCCAAGGAGGTCCCTCTTCCTGCTCACTCGACGGAGCTGGTATTCGCACTGGAAATTATTGAGCATCTGACATCACCCTTCCATTTGCTTGCGGAGGCCCATCGCATACTTCGATCAGGCGGTCACATCATCCTTACAACACCGAATGTGACTCGGATCGGGAATGTCTTCAAACTGCTGATCGGCCGCTCGCCAAACGATCGGTTGGCTCCACCAGGTTACAAGAATCCAGATGATGAATGGCGGCCGCATGCACGAGAATACGCGATGCATGAATTAGCTGACATGCTCCGCCAAACGGGCTTTGACATTGCAGAGTCTCGATACTTTCTTGGGGAAGACACGCAAGACTGCCGCCAGACCGCGAGCCAACATGGCATCAATTGGGCGAAATGGCCATTTTATGCCGTACCGCATCTACGGGGAAGTCTATTGATCGTTGGAAAAAAACCATGAAGCCCGTGGTGCTTGCAGAACTGGCCGGATCGGCCGGGTATGGAGGAGGAGAACGCTACCTGGAACTTCTCTTTGAACATGTAGACCGCAACCGTTTTCGTCCGATACTGATTTGTCCTGAACCAGGCCCATTTGTGGACAAGATGATAGCCCGGCACATCCCGACTCATATTGTTCACCTGAGACCGCTCTTCAACCCACTGGCAGTTGTGAACCTGGCAAACCTACTCAAACGAAATGAGGTGACGATTCTTCAGACCCATGGGGCACGGGCCAATGTCTATGGATACCTTGCAGCACGTCTCGCCGGAGTTCCCTGTGTTGTCGCAACGATACATAATTCGATCAGAGATTATGAGGTGGGTCTGATCAAGCGCTATCTCTACCTCGCAATTCTGCGAGTCCTATTACCGCTGACAAACCGGCTTATTTGTGTGTCGGATGCAATCAAGCGGGATGTTCTCGCCGATTGCCCCGGTGTCGCGACTAGAACAACAACCATACGGAACGGCATTGACCAAAGGCGATTCTCCCGGAGTGGAGATCCTCACAAGATCAGAAAGGAATGGTCTATCGGCAACGGTCCAGCACTGCTTATGGTAGCGAGACTAACGGAACAAAAAGGCCATCGCTTCTTCATCGAAGCGTTGCCGGGATTGTTGGCAGAATGGCCGTCTCTCGTCTGCTTATTCGTGGGAGAAGGCGAGTGCCGAGACGCACTTCGATCGTTGGCCGGAACCATGAACGTTGAGCATGCCTGTCGCTTTGTCGGAGCTCAGAATAACGTCGATGATTGGTATGCGGCGGCAGATGTGGTGGTCTTGCCATCGCTTTCAGAAGGTCTTCCGTTCGTTGTCCTTGAAGCGATGGCCATGGCTCGTCCTGTAGTCGCTTCCAGCGTCAATGGGGTTCCGGAAATCATCCAGGATGGCCTGAATGGATTACTCATCCCGCCGCGGAATCCCCAGGCATTGGAGGAAGCGATTCGGAGTCTGCTTCGCAACCCCATCCAAGCCGCGCGCATGGGCAAGGCCGGGCAGCAACACGTGGCCTGTGCTTTTACGGTAGGCAAAATGGTTGACGACACCGTCAGGGTGTTTGAAGAAGCGATGCCCGCGTTGCGCACGGTATCTGTCGGGACTTCTCCAACGATTCGACAGGAAGCGGCATGACTACCCTGAGCGATCATCACGCAGTCGGCGTCGGATGTCCTTGTGGAGCCAATGAACCACTGGCCAAGGCCTTTCAGACCCCGACTAGGCGATACGTTCGCTGTCCTGCCTGCGATCTCGTCTTTCTTGATCCTCGGCCGACTCGCGACACCTTAGAAGCGTATTTTCAGGAAGACTATGACGGAGATTATGGAGAGGTCGAGGCCTCAGACGACCGACAGCCGGTTTTCCAGAGCGTATTCCATCACCTTTCCCTCTATCGTTCTTCACCTGGCACCTTGCTGGACATCGGGTGCGGAGACGGGGAGTTCCTCGTGATCTGTCGCGATGCCGGGTGGAGCTGTTCAGGGATCGAGTTGTCCAAACAGGCCGCCATGCGCGCGGCTCAAAAAGGCGTCACGGTCTTGTCTCCGAACATGCTCGAGAGGGGCGAATGGGCACAGCATTTTGACATCGTGACCATGATCAACGTGCTCGAAACCGTTGCAGATCCGGCAATCATGTTGCGGCAGGCCACCGTCCTCCTGGCGCCTGATGGGCTTGTCATCGTGCGCGCTACGAACAGCGCATTTCATCTGTCGATGAGGGCTCCTGCACGTTGGATTGGGTCACAATATGACCAAGCATTTCATTGGTATCTCTATAGCGCCAAGGCACTCACGGTCTTGATGGAAGGGGCCGGACTCACCGTCATCAGTCTCCGTAACTCAACACCGAGTCGAGGTCCTCTCTCGCCTGTACACCCTTGGTTCAGTCAATTGAAATGGACCCTGAGCCGATTGGTCCTGTGGCCACTTTCTCAGCTCCTCTATTACGTGACACGGAGACGCCTTGTGTGGGCGCCTTCGTTCGAGATTATCGCTCAACGGTCGGGAAATGCGCGATGAGTACTTCTCGCACATACAAGCGGTCTTGGAAGCGGATCCTACGCGGGTGGGCTGCGCTCCTCCTTCTGTGTCTTATTGGCGCAGTGGCTGCGCTCGGCGTGCGAACACTCCTGGATTCGGTCGGAACGGCCAAGCACACACGATACGAGCCGGTGGACGTTCCACCGCAATCGGTATCGCCTCAACATGAGCGCGAGCGGCAAGAACTGGAACGCCGTGACCGTGCCGTGCGTGAGAAAGGCAAATAGCACCATGTGTGGCATTTGCGGAATCATAGGTGAAGATGATGGCGACGTCCTTCAGCGAATGCTGCAGAGGCTAGTGCATCGTGGACCCGATGAAGAGGGTATCTATCGTCAGCCTGGAGCCGCGCTTGGTGCAAGAAGACTGCGGGTCATCGATCCAGAGGGTGGGCACCAACCGGTTCACAACGAGAACGGAACTGTTTGGGCTGTCATGAACGGAGAAATCTATAACTACAGAGAATTGCGACGCGATCTCATGAGCAAAGGGCACCAGCTATCGACTCGCTCCGATACGGAAGTCTTAGTCCACCTATATGAAGAAGAAGGCTTCGAAGCATTTCGCCGATTACGAGGCATGTTTGCAGTTGCGCTGTGGGATCAGGAGCGTCGTATCGCATGGCTGATTCGTGATCGCCTTGGCATCAAGCCGCTGTATTATGCCATTCGTCCGAGTGAAGCGGGTTTGGGCACCCGGGTTGTCTTTTCCTCCGAAATTCCTTCGTTGCTCGAAGCCGTGCCGGATTGGCGAATTCGTCCAGAGAGCATCGCCGAATACGTGATGCAGTTGTACGTACCGGGACCAGCCACCACCATTGCTGGAGTCCACCAGTTACGGCCCGGCCAAGCGATGAAAATATCTGGCGGACGAGTGGAGTTGTTGCGCTACTACAGCCCAGACGAAGATCTCCGTAGTAACCAATCATGGACAATCAACGAGGCGGCCAAAGACGTATTACAGATGTTCGAAGAGACGGTGAACGCTCATCTCGTCAGCGACGTTCCATGGGGACTATTTCTCTCGGGCGGGCTCGACTCTGCATCCTTGTTGGCCATCATGGCGAAAAGCCAGAACGGTCCCATCAAGACTTTCTCGATCGGCTATGAACATCCTTCCGATCAATCCTTCAGCGAACTGGAGTCAGCGCGGTTTCTTGCGACGCACTTTAAGACAACCCATGCTGAGACAATCCTGAGGCCGGATGCCGTCTCTCTGATCAGCAAGGTCGTTGCAGGCATGGGTGAGCCGTTTGCTGATTCATCGGCTATTCCCACCTACCTGGTATCTGAGATTGCACGCCAAACCGTCACAGTGGCGCTGTCCGGGATTGGCGGAGACGAACTGTTCGGAGGATATCCTCGATATCTGGGTCTTCGCACGGCCGCACACTATCAGTATCTCCCACAAAGACTCCGTGAACGAGTGGCCATATGGAGCCACCATCTCGATGAGCAAGAAACCAGCCGCGATCAAGCCGGCCGTTTAAAACGATTCCTTCAAGACGGTCACCTTTCACTTCAGGAGCAATATCGGCGCTGGACCACGTTCATTCCAACCGAATGGAACGGGACTCTGTGGGGCGAGCGCTTAGAGCCGATGTTTGCTGGAGATCGACCGCTCGGGCCGACAGATATGCTGTTCGACCAGTGGCCATCCTCCGATCCTGCGAACTGTGCCATGGGTGTCGATCTCCAGAGTTATCTTCCTGATGATCTTCTACGCATGGCAGATCGCATGAGCATGGTGCACTCGCTCGAACTTCGCGTCCCATTCTGCGACCATCGACTCCTAGCCGCGGCCCTGCGAATTCCCTCTCGAATACGATTTACCGGTTGGCAATTGAAGGGGTTCATGCGCCGAATGTTGCGAGGCCTGTTACCGGATCAAATCCTTCGTGCTCCCAAGCAAGGTTTTATGGTGCCGATGGCTCGATGGCTTCGAGAGGACCTTCACGAGATGGTTCACGACCTGTTAGCGGATGATGTCATCAGAAAACGGGGCTACGTCAAACCGGCCTATGTCCGGTGGTTATTGGACGAGCATGAGAGCCGCCGTCGAAATTGTTCCGATCAATTGTACGCACTCATTGTGCTGGAACTCTGGCATCAAGGCCTGCCTGTGAGCGCATCCGACAGAACGACCGTGGCGGCTACATCATGAATGTGGTGTTGTTAGCAGATGTCTCAGCAGAACGGGTGATCGGCGGAGCGGAACGGGTCCTTCGCAATCAGGCGCTTGGATTAGCGGCGCTCGGACATCATGTGGAGTTGTTGACGCGGGCTCCTGAGACGGGATCAGCGAGTATGATCGAAATGAATGGAATTCGGGAATGGCGCTATCCGGTCAATCGCACGCATGAAGCTGCGTTTGTGTGGTCGTCGGTACGGCGTTCGGTCGAGGGCTTCGATCGCCTCCGCGCGACTGAACCTCTGGATGCCGTCATTATCCATCAAGCGATGGCCGGACTTGGACCAATTCTCGCTCGTCGTCATGCCGCCTCTCGATGGATATATCTTTGCCATTCCCTCGCGCACGAAGAGTATGACACGAGAAACACCCCGGCCCAGTCGGCGATCGCGAGCTTGCGCCGAGAAGCAAATATTCGAGCAAGGCGATCTGTCGAAGGTGCAGTGATGTCCAGATGCCATCGCGTGGTGGTCCTGAGCCAGTTCATGCGTCAACGGGTCATGGCCGCGCACGGCATCTCAGCCGCTCGAATCGGATTGATACCCGGAGCGGTTGACCCAGATTGGTTCAAGCCTTCACTGCAACGCCAGACAGCACGGGCAACCCTCAACTTGCCGAGCGACCGGACCATCCTTTTCACCGTTCGCAACCTCGTCCCACGAATGGGACTGGAGAACTTACTAACCGCCCTCGAAATGCTGATCCCCTCGCAGCCACGAGTCCTGCTCGTCATTGGAGGAGAGGGTCCCTTGAGGGCGAGGCTTCAAGAGGTGATACGTCAAAAGAATTTGCGCGAGTCCGTACGCCTTGTCGGATTTGTACCTGAATCTACACTCGGCAACTACTATCAGGCTTCTGATCTCGTCGTGATGCCGAGCCTCCAGCTTGAAGGCTTCGGACTGGTGATGGTCGAAGCACTCGCCTGCGGCACGCCCGTACTTGGAACACCGGTTGGAGCGATTCCGGAAGTCTTGAACCAGGTTGATCCCATTCTCGTCGCTCAAGGAACCGATGGCCAGTCCATCGCTCGAGCTCTTGAACGGGTGTTAACGCGATTACATGATTCTGGTGAAGCCGCCCGTCTCGCGAAAAATGGACGCTCGCTCATTGAGAGACGCTACAACTGGACGCAACATTGCAGCGAGCTTGCCAGAATGTTGGATGGCGGAATGTCGTCTCGGCTTGCAGCATAGGAATGATGGCAACTCAGAAAGTTGTCCATATTATCACTCGGCTTGATCGGGGGGGCTCCGCTCGGAACACTATGCTCACGGCACTTGGGCATGATCGTTCGCATTTTGAGCCCGTTGTGATCACCGGAGAAACCGGCAGTTGGGACGCACAAGGTGGGCACGCAGCGACCATTGAGAACCTTCGGCTCTTAGAGAAAGAGTCGATTCGGCATCACATGGTGGCGTCGCTGGTTCGTCATATTAGCCCACTGTCGGACCTTAGAGCAGTGTGGCATCTGGTTCGGCTGTTGCGAGAGGAACGCCCAGATATCGTGCACACGCACACGTCCAAAGCCGGAGTACTCGGGAGAGTCGCTGCATGGATCGCCGGAATTCCAGTGACTATCCATACTCCGCACGGTCACGTGTTTTACGGACATTTTAGTGCCGTACCTTCATGGATATTTCTCCAGCTTGAGCGGGCCTTGGCATGGAAGACTGATCGGCTCATCGGACTCACATCTGCAGAAAAACAGGAACATCTTGAGCGAGGAGTTGGACAGGCTAATCGTTTCACGATCGTCGCGAGTGGGATCGATCTTGATCGTTTTCGAAAGGCTCGCGCGAACGGGAAGGTTATCCCTGATTGGTTTGAATGCCCACCTCATGCACAAATAATTGGTTCAGTCGGGTGGCTCACCGATATCAAAGGTCATCGATTTTTAGTCGATGCCGTAGCCCTCCTGAGACAGACGCACCATAATCTACACCTGGTTATTATCGGAACAGGAGACCAGCACGACAGGCTCCTGCGCCAAGCAGAGAATGCTGGAATCGGTCACGCCGTACATCTACACGGGCATCGAGAAGATATCGAAGCCTGCTTGGCAGGCTTCGATTGTTTTGTCTTGCCATCGCTCAATGAAGGGATGGGGCGAGCCCTGATTGAGGCAATGGCAGCCGGACTTCCGGTCGTTGCCAGCCGAGTCGGTGGCATTCCCTCGTTTATCGAGGATGGGAAGAACGGCCTACTTGTGCCAGCCGGAGACAGTTCGACATTAGCAAGCGCGTTACGACGTCTCCTTGAGGATCCGACGTGGTCCCATGAATTGGGGACGCGTGCCATGTGCAGCATTGGAACAAGCTATGGCATTCCAGCCATGGTGCAGGCCATCGAGTCAACCTATAGGGAAGCAGCCGCCGGTCATGCTTAGAGCAAGGTATGTCATGACATGTGTGCTGTTGGCCGGGGCGATGTCCCTCACTACCCTCACAACCGGGTCCGCCGCAATGCCGGAGCGAGAGCCTTTATCTCTACGGGCTGCCATTCATGTACACAGTACGATGAGTACGGGCATGCTGAATTTGGAATCCTTGGCCAGACGAGCCGAACAGCAGCAGTTAGATGTCCTAATTCTCTCGGAGAATTTTACTCTGCGATATGACTATGGCGTTCACCCATTGGAAGGATTTTTGAAGCACCAGGTCACATTCCCATCCGTCATGGAATATGGCATCCAACGATTCCTCGACGAGATTCAGGCGGTTCAGCAACGTCATCCGAACCTGATGATCATCCCTGGGGTAGAGGTCGCTCCTCATTACTATTGGACGGGTTCGCTTCTGCAAGGCAATCTCACCATGCACAATGCGCAGCGCAATCTCTTGGTGATTGGACTTGAGAAGGCAGAGGATTATGAACGGCTTCCTGCACGTGGCAACTCCGGTTCTTTTGTGTGGAACTGGCAAAGTTTGGCCAATGGACTCCCGCTTCTCTTATTGGTCCCAGTGGCCTGGCTATGGAAGCATGACGGATCACACTCTTTCGAATCGATAGGAGCTCGATCTCGTGTACGACAGGGTTATGCGATCATCCTTTTGGCCATAAGTCTAGGACTCACGGTCAATGCCTGGCCCATCAAGATGCCGGCGTATGATTCTCATGATGCCAATATTGGGTACAGACCCTATCAGGACCTCATTGATAGGGCGGTTGATCGCGGCGCATTGGTATTTTGGTCGATGACGGAAGCGCGAGATTTCAGCCAGCACTCGTTCGGTCCCCTCGGGACGGTCACGATTAAGACCGAGCCTCACCCTGAGGCATTAGTTTTGACCAGGGATTACACGGGATTCGGTGGACTGTACCAAGACGTCAGACGGGTAGTGACTCCAGGAGGTGTGTGGGACCAACTGCTTCAATCAAAGATGACAACCGCTAAAGCAGCATTCCCCATAATGATCGGAGAAGTGGCATTTCATGGAACCTCGGATGCGGGGAAAGATCTCGATCAAGTGTATACCGTCATCCAGGTTGCCGATCGAACGAGAGCGAGTGTTATGGATGGAATCCGGACCGGTCGAGCCTATGCCGTAGCGAGAGGCGACCAGAATGTCCTGCTCCAACTCGAAGAATTTCGAGTGTCGAATAAAGGGGAGTCGGCAACGATTGGCGAGACTCTTCATGGAAGCGCGATCGGCGACATCCTCGTTCATGTCCGACTTTCGACCTTTGATGGACAATCTCGCCCAACAAAGCTCCGTGTCATTCGATCGGGTCAGGTCATCAGGCAAATCGAAGGCCATACTCCCATGCAGCTTGACCTAGTCGATCGTGAAGCGAGGTCTGGAGAGTGGCTGAATTATCGCGTGGAGGCGCTCGGCACGAGCGGGGAATTGTTGACCAACCCAATTTATGTCGCCCCACGCGCTGGCACACCCGCGAGCATTGCTCAAGGAATGAGCCGTGATACAGGAAAAGCGATCAAAACGTAACGCTGTAGGTGCTTAGCACGGAGCCATCATGCGCGTGACCATCCACCAGCCGCAATTCATGCCCTGGCTAGGGTATCTCGACAAGATCGATCAAACCGATCTCTTTCTTCTATTGGATACCGTGCAATTCAAGAAACACGAATGGCAAAATCGCAATCGTATTCGTACTTCTCAAGGATGGCAATGGCTCACTGTTCCTGTCCTCCAACAGTTCGGTCAGCGCATTGACGATGTCCTGATCAATCCCACCGCCGCATGGAAGGACCAACATCTCCGTGCGCTGAAAGTGCACTATGCTCGGGCGCCCTATCGTGACCACTATCTGCCTCAATTGCGCGATCTCTACTCAACATCGTGGGTCAAACTGTGCGATCTCAACAAGGCCACCGTGCAATGGTTGCTTATGGCATATGGGATCAACACACCCGTTCGTTGTGCGTCAGAATATATTGCTCGTGAAGAACCAACCGATAGGTTGATTGATCTCTGTCGGATGGTCGGCGCCACGGCCTATCTGGCCGGCGCCGGGGCAGGGCACTACATGGACAAACCACGTTTTGAGACCACCGGCATACAGCTTGAGCTACAAACGTTCCTGCACCCGATCTATCGCCAAGTCTATGAGCCATTCGAGCCGAATCTCTCTGCGCTTGATCTCTTATTGATGCAAGGGCCCGACGCGCTCGTGACACTGCGCCATGCGCGAACGATCAAGTCTTGCGTGACAACTGTCTAGGAGGATTTTGCATGATGGCCATCAAAACCAAGGAACCAATGCGCATTCTCGCCCTGGGAGCCCATCCTGACGATATTGAAGTTGGATGTGGAGGGACGTTGATCAAATATGCAGAGAATGGCCATCGCATTTTCTTGATGGTGATGACCCAAGGTGGTGCGGGTGGGAATACAGCGATTCGAAAGCAGGAGCAAGAACGGTCCGCCAAATTGCTTCAGGCTGAGGAAGTGTTTTGGGGTGGGTATCAAGATACAGAGGTTCCACTCGGGCGCGATTTGATTCAGACGGTTGAGGATATTGTTCGAAAGATTGAGCCACATTTTATCTTTGTTCATTATCATGATGATACCCATCAAGATCACCGGCATCTGGCCATGAGCACGATTACCGCCACGCGATACACCAAAAACGTGCTGTTTTACGAAGGCCCGACGACCCAAAATTTTGCCCCTACGGTGTTCGTGGATATTCAACAAGCGTTGGATCGAAAGATTCAGTCCTTGGAAGCCCACGCATCCCAGATGAGAAGGACCAATATCGAAGGACTCAGCATTGCTGATCTGGTGAGGTCCTCGGCGCATTTTCGAGGGATTCAAGGCCGAGTGAGAACAGCAGAAGGCTTTCTCCCTCTGCGATTGTTTATCAACATCGGAATATGATCGCCAGGGCAACGATGATTCCACATTCACGACCTTCAATCGAAGCCGCCGACATTCGCGCGGTAACCGAGGTATTGCAATCACGCCAGATTGCTCAGGGAGGGGTCGTGGAACGGTTTGAGCACGGTATGGCAGCCTATTTCGGGCTGCCCGGGGGCGTCGCGGTCACGTCCGGAACAGCTGCGTTGGAAGTCGCACTTCGGGCGTTGGGGATCGGACCCGGCGATGATGTGCTCCTACCCAGCTACGTTTGCGCCGCACCCTTATTGGCAATTCAGCGTGTCGGGGCCATGCCTCGGTTAGTCGACATCGATCTCGACACCTTCAATATCGATCCATTGGCAGCGCAACAGGCCATGACGCCAAAGACCAAGGCCATCATCGTGCCACATCTGTTTGGTCTTTCTGCCGATCTCACTGAACTTGAAGCCGTGGGCGTCCCCATCATTGAAGACTGCGCGCAAACGTTAGGCGCAACGGAGCAGGGAAGACTCGTAGGGTCCATTGGCATACTGACGGTCTGCTCATTCTATGCCACCAAACTGCTCTGCGCTGGTGAGGGAGGCATGGTGCTGTCGAGAGATGAGAGCTTGTTGGAACGAGTTCGCCGATTGAGAGAGTATGACGAAACCCCATCCCTCCATCCTGGATCGACAAACTTGAAAATGACTGACCTCCACGCTGCAATTGGTTTGGCGCAACTGGAACGTCTTGAATCTTTCCTTAAACGCCGGAGGTGGCTTGCCGAAGAATACCGAGCAGCGCTAAGCGGCGTCGGTCTGATCCCGCCAGCCGTACCGACAGGGCATACGCATACCTACTATCGATTTGTTGTCCGCCTCCCAGATCTTGCGTCCAAAGTGGACGGACTTCACGAGATCATCGGACGCTTTGAGGCGCGGGGGGTCCAGTGCCGAAAGCCGGTATTTCGCTCGCTCCATCGCTATCTAGAGCTAGACGGATTCCCTTTTGCCGAAGAAGCAGAACGAACTGCACTCTCGATTCCCTTGTTCCCGGCGCTAACGGATGAAGATGCGGGTCACATACTCATGGCTTTGCGCTCGGAGTGGTCATGAAGGCCATTGAGCCAGAAGTAACGATTCCATTCTCAACCACAACATGGCACTGGATTACTCCAGTGGTGTCCGGTGCGGCACTTGGAGCTATCGCGCTTGCGATCCCTCCGGTTCGAGACATCTTTCAGCTTGAAGGTTTGCGATGGTTGCACGTCTTCCTCTTTGCGTTTCTTGGCACAGGAGCAGTGACACCCTTGATGATCACGATCGGCCATCGGTGGAACCTCGTCGATGTTCCGGCTGATCGCAAGATTCATGTCCTCCCGACTCCACGGATTGGCGGTGTTGCATTATATGCAGGCTTCGTCGGGTCGCTCTTACTCAACTCCATTGTTCCCGACTGGATGATCGCTATTCTGGTAGCCGGTTCTCTCCTGCTGGTTATCGGAGTACTTGACGACATTCGAGAGTTACCAGCCTCTGGAAAACTGATCGGACAATTGCTGGCAGCTGCCATCGTCATTGCCTCGGGCAAAGTCCTTACACTCTTTCCAGCGGGACCGCTCGGGGAAGTCGCCAACATGCTTTTAACACTCTTCTGGATTGTTGGTATTACGAATGCGTTCAATTTCTTTGATGGAATGGATGGATTGGCCACCGGTCTGGCGGTTCTGCTGGCCGGTTTCCTGGGTGTGGTCGCATTTGAAACCAATCAAGCAGAACTAGGCTGGCTCGCGATTGCCATGATTGGCGCCGGTCTCGGCTTTCTGCCGTACAATTTTCGGGGGAGAAAACCTGCCGTCATTTTTTTGGGTGATGGCGGCTCGACCTTCATTGGATTCACACTGGCCTGCCTGGCTATTAAAGGCAATTGGGCGGATTCCAGCCCGATCGTGTCCTTCAGCAATCCCTTGCTGATCTTCGGCGTGCTCATCTATGACATGATTCACATCACCGTGGAGCGCGTCATCACTGGAAAGGTCAAATCCGTAAAAGAATGGCTGGACTATGTCGGCAAGGACCACCTGCACCACCGATTGGAACGAGCACTTGGATCACGTCAGGCGAGTGTCGCCATGATTTTTCTCTTCACGATTTGTCTTGGGCTGTCCGCACTGGCACTCCGCCACGCCAGCACCACGGAAGCCATCCTCCTGCTCATTCAGGCTGGGTTAATTGGCGCAATGCTCACTGTGTTGGAAATCAGCGGTCGCCGCCGATAAAGGCTTGCACTCCTGCTCAATTCCCGTTAGAAGACTTCTCCATGGTTCCCACAGTTGAATGGAAAAACGGCGCCGTCCGTCTGCTCGACCAAAGCCGACTTCCCGGATCGGTTGAATTTCTTGATTGCCATGACTACCAGACCGTTGCGGAGGCGATCCGTACATTGAAGGTACGGGGAGCCCCGGCGATTGGAGTTACAGCGGCGATGGGCGTTGCCTTAGGAGCTCAAGCAGTGAGTGCAAAGGAGTATCTCTCGTTTACTCAGGCAGTGCTCACAATCTGCGATGAGCTGGCGGCGACTAGACCGACCGCCGTCAATCTCTTCTGGGCCATTGAGCGAATGAAACGAAAGCTGCAATCATTGGAGGCTCATTCAATATCATCCATACAACAGGCGCTTATAAAAGAATCTCAAGCGATACTCGAAGAAGATATCAGTCTCTGCAAGACTATGGGGCGCCATGGAGCTGAGTTGATCAAGGATGGACAGACAGTGCTGACTCACTGCAATGCTGGTTCCCTCGCGACCGCAGGTTACGGAACCGCACTTGGAGTCATTCGTGCTGCGTTGGAGCAGGGAAAGAAAATCAATGTGATCGCCGATGAAACTCGTCCAGTACTTCAAGGTTCACGTCTTACCGCATGGGAGCTGATGCAAGATCAGATACCAGTGACGTTGATCACAGACAACATGGCCGGCTCGCTCATGAGACAAGGGAAGATACATCTTTGTATCGTCGGAGCAGATCGCATTGCCGCGAACGGGGATGTGGCCAACAAGATCGGCACCTATTCCGTGGCAGTCTTAGCGAAGGCCCACAACATTCCCTTCTATGTCGCAGCTCCTTATTCCACTATTGATCTCAAAACGACATCCGGAGACGAGATTCCGATCGAGCAGCGAAATCCTCTCGAAGTGACCACCATCCATGGCAGCCACCAAGTCGCACCCAAAGATGTCGCGGTCTACAATCCTGCCTTTGATGTGACCCCAGCAGAGCTTATTACTGGCATTATCACCGAGCGCGGCGTCTTCAAAGCGGGTGAGCTCGCGTCGAAGTTTGGATCGAAGTAGAACTTACCTCAAAATCATGTTAGGCAATGTCCTCTTGGCCTTCCGTGGAATCTCCAGAGATATCGTCTTCTAATCTTTGAGGAAGGTTCTGGTCAGAGGCAAGAGCACAGAGCGGTTTTCAGATGAGTTCTCGAAAAACAGCCCCAGGGCGAACTGAGAAAAGTTCATCTTGCGGGCAAATGCATACGGCGATCACTTGGCTTAGGGCAAGATTACGTTTGTGTGGCCAACTGCCGGCTGATCCTGAACACACTGCTATCCCTTCCCGCACACTGCCTCCCACAAGCCTTGATTGAGCGTACCGGGCGCAATAGTCACCCAGTGGCCTTCACTCGTGTGTCCACTTCCACCAATGACTTCGCCTGTCCCCATGTGACCGTCGTAGTCCGTGGCCGCTAGGGTCCGAACTTTCTTTTCTACGCAATCAAATTGTTTGGTCATTTTGGTGGAGTAAAAACGGGTAGGGGTTCGTCCGCCCTGCATCGCTTTCCAGTCGATCAAAGCTGAGAGCACTACCAGATTACCTTCTCTACGGATGGTACCGGGATCGATGTATGCCGTTTGCAACGGGTTCGACTGAAATCGAGCGTCAATGGCCACCCATTCAGCCCATGCCACCCCATGTAACATGCCCAGCGATACCACCAGTAGGCAAAGACCTGTCTTGTTTCCTGGCATGGTGAGACCTCCGTGTGGAGGTCATCTTATCAACCGTCTTTGAATTTAGGAACGGGTCCTCCTTGATGACTCCAGAGGACCCATGAGGTAAGTAGGTGTTGGGGCGAGTTAGCATTTATTGATACGTGGTCTCGGTTGTACCTTGGAGCGCAATTGATCCAGTCGGTCGGTGACAAAGCTGAATCGCTTCTTCGGCGGATAGGGAAACCGATAGGCGATCGGTTCTTCTTGGGGCGGCAGATGCTGCATATCACGATACACATTCACCGGCGCGGCATCCGCGGCGAGGTGGAACATGGAGCGATAGCCCAGGCCGCAGCCCGTGATATTGAGGAATTCTCCAAACCCGTTCTGCGAGGCCCGCTGAATCGCCCGCTGGCCTATGGACTTGAACGAATAGAATTGCCCCTTGGCCCATTTATGCCCCCAATACAATTGCTCCACCGTCATCTTGGCCGGCTTATAGACGACATGTTCCCCGGTATAGGCGGTCCAGTTTTCCGTGAGAATTCGTCCCGCGGCTTTGAGCTCCGCAAACTGTTTGGTGCCCGGATAGGGCGTCATAATCCGCCAGAGCGCCCCGGCCAAGCCCATCTTCGTCGCCCATTCCGCCGTCCGCTCAAAATCATACACATCTTCATGGTCCAGGCCG
>JBGSIO010000084.1:0-4369 GCA_041742455.1 Nitrospira sp.
ACTCGAATTCCTCCCACCCACTTAAGCGAGTGCCGAAGACCAAGGTGCGCCGATTACTCGAAACCACAATAAGGCCGCTTTCGTTATCCACTCCCAGGATGTGCTCATGGACATCTAACGGCTTCGAGGCGAAACCGCCGAGAAGTGGTGTGAATCCCACCAATCGCTCATTCGTAATAAAGACGGCCCCATAGTCATTGCTATAGAAGCGGGCGACTTTTTCCCGCATCCCCAACGGCTCCTTAAGCCACAAGCCATTGACGCCGCGAAATCCGTACAGATGGCGATCCGTTCTGATCAGGCTGAAGCTTGGGAGGATCTTCCGCTCGAGGATCTTTTCATTCACGTCCAGTTCCTGCTTGCTCCAGGTTAGAGCCCGGCTTGAAAACCCTAAGAGCCGACGAGACGTCACGACGATACCATTGACCCCATTCGTGCCGGAACTGATGACCACCTCCTGAGCTCCCAGCGGTATCTCTCTCCGGCCACTCAGTTGACTGGTCGCAACGGCTTGACCAGACTCCAGCCACAGCGTCACTTCAGACTGGAGTTCTGCCCCTGTGACACCTTGCGAAAGGGGCCAGATCAAGGCTGAATAGGCGATGAAGCATAGAAGGGTTCCGAATGTGTTCATGAATCGACCGGATAAATGGACTTACTAGGACCCATGGTTGGCCTCGCTAACCAATCAGTGAACGATGACTTCCAGCATAGCTTATCAAGCAACTGCATAGAAGAGTGAGGGGCACGACGTTCTTATGGAGATGGATGGACCGACCAACCATGAACGGAACGTTAATCAGGACGATGCTATCTGCGAATCCAAAGGAGAGGAGTGGGTGGGATCTTGGTAGAAAGAATAGGAAGAGGGATGTTACACATCTGTAACAGGCTCGCAACAGCATTGTGACCTAAGTGGCATAGAGTCATCCGTTTCTTGTGGCTCAAGCAGTAACCTCATAATAACAAAGGAGTTTCCATGATGGATCATTCTGCTGAGCCGCGTGATCCAGTTGCTGAGGGCTCGGAGGGGGGAGAGAAATCGATCCATTTCTTGAATCGTGAGATCAGCTGGCTGCGGTTTAATCTACGGGTCCTCGAGGAAGCTGAGGATAAACAGCATCCTCTCTTGGAGCGAGTAAAGTTTCTGACTATCTTTGCCACGAACCTGGATGAGTTCTTCATGATTCGACTGTCCGGTCTCCGTCGTCAAGTGGCGGCTGGGACAGGAGGAACGACGCCGGACGGCATGACACCATCTGAGCAAATATTGGCGATCAACCGAGAGCTGAGCGTCCAGTTTGAGCGATACGATAGGTGCTGGAAGCAGGACGTGTTACCAAGTTTGCGGGAAGCAGGTATCCGGATTCTCCATTATGTGGATTTGACGGCGAGGGAGCGAGACGCGATTCAGCAGTACTTTCAGCGCGACATCTTTCCAGTGCTGACTCCACTGGCATTTGATCCAACCCATCCCTTCCCGCATATCTCAAGCCTGAGTTTTAATCTTGCTGTGTTGGTAAAAGACCCTGAGCGTGGCGATTGTTTCGCACGGGTCAAAGTGCCGGATGTCTTTCCAAGACTGGTTCCCATTCCTACCGACAAAGATGTCGCTCTACAGCAGCTAGGACTGGGTGGGGTGGGAAAAATTCAACAATTTGTGTGGCTAGAGGAGGTCATCGCGCATAACTTGGACGACCTCTTCCCCGGCCTGGAAGTGGTCGCCTCCTATCCATTCCGTGTGACGAGAGATGCGGATGTGGCCATTGAGGAAGACGAAGCGTCTGATCTAATCGAGGCGATGGAGGAGCAGCTCGATCAACGAGATTTCACATCAGCCGTTCGATTGGAATTGGATGCGACGACACCGGACCACATCCGTGAAATTCTGATGCGCAACCTTCAGTTACCACCGTACCTGGTCTACACGGGGGATAACCCAATCGGCATGGCAGGAATTCGCGAACTCTATGCGCTTGAACGTCCCGACATGAAGGATCCGCCGTTTTTGCCGTCTGTGCCGTCCTGCTTGAGCAAGTCGAACAGCCTCTTGGCTACTATCCGAGAACAGGATGTCCTCTTGTATCATCCCTACGACAGCTTCATGCCGATCGTAGAATTTCTACGGGAGGCCGCAAACGATCCGGATGTACTCGCGATTAAGCAGACCCTCTATCGCGTCAACCCGAAATCACCCATTGTTGATGCGCTCATGGAGGCACGCGTCAACGGGAAGCAAGTTGCGGTCTTGGTTGAGCTTAAAGCGCGATTCGACGAGGAAAATAATATTGAATGGGCCCGGAAGCTTGAAGATGAAGGTGTGCATGTTGTGTACGGTGTACGCGGCCTCAAGACGCATGCGAAGGTGTGTCTCATCGTCCGGCGGGAACCCGATGGGATCCGCCGCTATGTTCATCTCGGCACCGGAAACTATAACGTGGTCACCAGTCGTATCTATACCGATTTGAGCTATTTCACGTGCGATCCCGCCATTAGCCACGATGTGTCCGATCTATTCAACTCCTTGACCGGGTACGCTCGCAAGAATTCTTATTCCAAGCTCCTCGTCGCACCGACGATGCTGAGGCAACAACTGCTTGATCGGATTGAGCGCGAGACGAGCCGGCATCGCCAGCACGGTGACGGATATATCGCATTCAAGATGAACGCGTTGGTCGATACACAGTGTATCCAGGCGCTCTACCACGCATCGCAAGCAGGAGTCAGGATTGATCTTCAGGTGCGAGGCATTTGTTGTCTGCGACCGGGACTCCCCGGGATCAGCGAAACCATCTCTGTCACCTCGGTAGTCGGGCGTTTCCTCGAACACGCGCGGATCTACCATTTTCGTCATGGTGGAGAAAACGAGGTGTTGATCGGGAGCGCTGATCTCATGCCACGCAATCTGGATCACCGAGTGGAAATTCTTGTCCCCGTGCAACATCCTCGCTGGCGCGAGATCATCATCAATGACATTCTCACGGTCGGGCTACGCGACAATGTGCATGCCAGACGATTGCTTGCCGATGGGATGTATCAACGAATCCATGCCGCAGCTGATGAAGCCGCCGTGAATTCTCAGCAATGGCTTTTGGATCACTGGAAATCCAGATCATAGAGGCCCGCCGGCCCTCTCGCACAGTCTTCCCTAATTGCGAGGCAAGACATGGAACAATCCACATTATCCCAATCGAGTGACGTACACGACGCGGTTGCTCCCGACCGTGGCCTCACGGTAAGGCATTTCCGACAGATTGTGCTGTGGCCGCTCCAATTGATGCCGATTCACGACGATATGCCGATTCAGAATCACTGTGACTTTATTCAGACGCAGCGCTTCGACAATCTCTGGCAGGAAGTGGAAGATGAGTTTACCGGAGACCCATCTCTGTTTCAGGAACGACATTACAGTGAATTCATCACCTTCCTCCCCTCCGTCCAGCGCTTTCTTTACGGCGAGGGCACCGGTCGGGGAGCCGGTGTCAACCAGGAATCGCCCATTCGCGTGTTCCGCCGCACCGATGTCGCACGGGTGCGGCTGACCTACCCCGATCCCAGGGTTGCACCGGTTGTCTTTGAGGTAGCGCATATCGATCTGTATTTTTTCTACGACATTGACATTGTGATTCTGGCCATGGAGATCTTTGCCGATGATCTCCCTCTGGCTCGCGCCGAGGAGACCATGCTTCGTTTTGCCCGAGGGTATCCCACGTACTGGGAATCCGATGGGCATGGTGGTCATTGTCTGAAAAAGGCGGAATGGCTCGCTAAGGACGGTACGGTGTTATCGTGTTCCGACTACGAACACAAGGAGAAATACTTGTCCTTTGTTTGCCAGTACCGGGCACCATGTATCGCCTCTCATTGGGAATTTTTGCTCACGCCGTTGGTACATCACCATTCGGGGAAGGCCGGTCTCGTCCGCTACCGGCAGATCGAATCGCACCTCTTGCCGTTGATGGCTTACCTAACGATGGATAATCCGGCTGTGCTGACCCGGGGAGACTTCATACGGCTCGGGTTGGCTGCCCCGTCTGATCCATCAGATTCTCTCCCCTACTCTGAAGGGCACCTGCGTGGCTTTGAAAATCGCTACTTCTACGATCGCTACTGGACCGAAAAGGAACGGGAACGTCCCGGAACCCGCTTCATCTGCAGCGGGCGAGTGTTCACGGAAGTCAGCGACTGTAGCGACCGGTTTTTAACCACTAGAAAAACGGGTCTCGAGCAGTTCCGGCATGAGTATTTTGTTCTTTTCCTGATCGCGCATTTTCATAAGGCCGCCATGCTCATGTTGTCGGATCGCCTCGTGGATGCCCTCAATCGGTTGGAACCAGGGAATCTGGAATCGGTCAGGCATTTCCGACAC
>JBGSIO010000085.1:0-2313 GCA_041742455.1 Nitrospira sp.
CCCTCGTGAGTGAGGATACAAGCAGTCTACCAAGCGCCTGGTTATGTGCAGGAAGAGACGGTGGACTTACACGTCTCATGCAGGAACAGCCGCGTCAGTCTGCAGGAACTCTACATAATTCCCGACGCCACATAACATAACTTATGTGGTGCACCACATAAATTATGGGCACACAACCAGGCGGCGGCATTCATGACGATCAAGGGCTTGAACACTTCTCGCGGATGGACGATCGAGAGCGTCAATGTGCCGACCGACACCAGATTGATTCCGATGACGCGATGTTTCGCATCCAGCCCACAGACGAGGAAGTGTTCCCGATCCAGCCCCTCAAAACAGGGTCGGAACAACTGGACGGCGGTGCTCGAATCCCGAATCGGTTCAGCCGTTCCGCTTCCCTCCGTTTCACAGACGAGCGTCACCCGATACCGAGCTGCCCGATACGGCTCCGCTGGCCTCATGGATTCCGATGGCCGAGTTGCTGCTGCGAGTTGCGTTTCTTTCTTCATCCGAGTTCCTCCTTCAAATATGTGCCCCACCCCGCACAAACCACGGGGGTGGGGCAGAAGGAGGAGGAGGGCACAGCGCTCTCGCAGCGGGCAGGCCTGGACGGGGAGAAAAGACAGACTGACTTCGGGAAGGCCTGATCCGCTGCTCCGTGGCGATGGCCCGCCCCCACTGGGGGCTCAGTCTTCGATCCACGCCGGCGGTGACGCGGGCGCATCCTGGGGGCACGGGGGTGTCGGAAGACTCCCCCGATTTGAGATGGAGGGGAAAAAGAGAAGGTTGGTGCGGAGAACCATGAACAATGGTGGCGTGCGGTTTCTTATCCGAACAGATCGCAACGGCTCGATTGGTACGAGACGCGTGAAACTTGTCGATCCCCACGCATGGTTCGAGGACCTGGAGCTGTGAAAGTCAGAAGTCTCAATGCGTCTGGCTATTTCGATCTCCAGGCCTTAGCCGCGTATTCATGCTGCTCCGTTCGATGGTTGCGCAACCGGCTGGTCGACCACCATCAGCCGCTGCCTCACTACAGAGTGGGAGGCAAGATCTTGGTGAAGTGTGAGGAGTTCGATCGGTGGATGATGACACACCGGACGATGCAATCAGCCAGCAATCTGGCTGAGCTGGTAGAATCGGTCGTCTCTCAGATTCAGAAGTCGCGTCGAACAGCTTGACAGGGAGAGGATGATGAGGACTACCATACGCGCCATGGGCGTCACGATGCGAGAGTGGAAAGGTGCCTGGTGGGTCTTTATCAACCATCAGGGCACACGTAAAGCCAAGCGGATTGGTACGGGTGAGATCGGAAAGAAGGCTGCGAAACATGTTGCACAACAGATTCAGGCGAGGCTGGCTCTCGGACAGACCGCGTTCGAGCGCCCACACGTCAACATGACCTTGCAGGCCTATGCGATGACGTGGCTGGACCATATCCGTCAGGTCCGCAAGCACACGACTCATGAGGATTACAAGAAGCGCCTCGATCAATGGATTTTGCCCGAACTGGGCTCACTCCAACTGACTGAGATCACTCGCGATAAGGTCCGATCAATGGTCACCGACGAGCTCAACAGGGGGCTGGCTGCTAAGACTGTGCAGAACAACGTGCGGGTCCTTAGTAGCCTCCTGAGTCAAGCCATCGAAGACGGGCTGATTTCCCTGAACGTGGCTCTCAAGCCAGGGAAGTTTCTCCCGAGGGTTTCAAAACGGCGCCAAGTGAATCCGTTCACTCGGGAAGAAGTCTCCATGTTCTTGGCCGCGGCTCAACGGCATGCCCTCAGGTATTATCCGTTATTCCTCTGTGCGGTCCGCACTGGTCTACGACTCGGCGAGCTGCTCGCCCTCCAGTGGGGCGACCTCGACTTTCAAAGCCGCTTCTTGTTGGTCCAGCGAAACTACACCCATGGCAAAGTAACCACTCCGAAAAGTGGGGAAGTCCGCCGTGTCGATATGTCCAAAGGACTGGCCCAGACACTGGCCGACCTCCACGTCGAGCGGAAGCTCCAGGCCTCAGCCAACGGATGGCCCAATGTCCCCGAATGGGTGTTCTGTAGTGAAACAGGCAGCTTGATGGACGGAGACAACCTACGGCATCGGGCGTTCTATGCCGTTCTGAAAGTTTCAGGGCTACGAAAAATTCGCTTCCATGATCTGCGCCACTCCTTCGCTAGTGTAGTGATTCATGCTGTTCTTGTCTTATCTAGGGCGATCCTGGCCCGATTCACTTTCGCCAAGATCTCCTGTGCCGTCTTGGTCCACACAAACGGTTTAGGCTTGGCATTGCGCTGGGTCATGTACGCGTCAATT
>JBGSIO010000086.1:0-19941 GCA_041742455.1 Nitrospira sp.
CTGGATTCGTGAACTCGTTCACCGTCTTCGTTCCCACGGCGTCTCCTTCCAGTATGTGCCACACGAGTGATGATCCTGAGCGACCATCAGCATACGCCGGTTCCCGCATTCCCTCTATACACAACAATCGATCATAACTCATCACCCAGCGTTTCCGTATTCAGGAGAGTCGGAAGACTTAGGTGCTCAGGTCTGATCTGCCCTGCGCTCCGAACCGGAGAAGATATTATTCCTTTTCATTTGAGCCTTTATTCAAGAACAGGTGGGAAAGTCTTCCAAAGTATTCACGATCGATTTCAAGAGGTTTCCGCGGAATGTCAATCAATTGACCGATTTGATCCAAGTCAGTCCTTGTCGATGTACGCCTTTTATCCACTATATCCTCAGAAATACTAATCCCCTGTTCGATTTCGTGTCGCTCTTTGTAATTGTTCTGTAAGTAGGTACCGCACCGTTCATATAGTCCACGCTGCAGATAAATCATTATCGGCACATATTCCTGCTTGCTCCGGTGCTTAATCCATTTTGATGAAAGTATGTGGAGTGTGATGGTGCCGATGGTAATTGCGATGAAATGACTCCAGTAATCCTGTGCGGGATGAGTATCTTCTAGGGTCGATGTGAAAACTGTCCCAACTGACAGCAGTAAAAATCCAAGTAGCACCCAGGACATTCCTGTTTGGGCTTCTATTCGTTGCATGATTTGATTACGAACGAGGTATGGGTTCTGGCCCAAGAAGCTTTGCGTCGCCCGCTTAGCAAAGGAGGGCGCCAAATATGATTTGGCAAGGATGAAGGACCCTAGGCTCCCTAGGCTAGTTCCGAAAATGGTGAGGTCAAATCCCAACATTGTGGCAATTTCAATGTCTGGCGAATTATGCGATGCAGAACAGTTAAGCAGGTGGATTGTACTGTTTAAGGGTCGGAATGGTCGATCCCCCGACATTGGTTTACTGTTTTCAGATTCGTTCTGCCTTCGGCGCTGTGGGAAGGATGGCGAGGCGTCTCTGCGACTTCGAAGGGTTGGTTGCCTTCTTGGGTGCGTTCGCCACCGGCAAACATTGTTCGCAGTTCTGTTCGGACGCAGTCGGGAAGGCAACAAGTTGCACAGGCGAGCGGTTGTGAGATCAGGTGGTTTCACCTTTCGTCAGAGCAGAGCGACCCGCTATCCGCATCCACTCCCATCCAGGGAAGACGCCAGTCTTTCATCCTGACTCATCCCCAATCTCATCTGACTACGATGTCTCACCAGCGCTGACGGTCCAGACGATTAGACACTGGCTTACCAGTCTGGGTTATCAAGGAAGCGGAGGTGTTTTCAAGAATGGGATGGTTGGTAATGAGTGTCGGAACGTGGGCTGTGGAGCCAGGCGCGCCAGCGCCTCCTTTGTGAGAGACCCTGGCGGCCTGAAACTGGCTGGTCGGAGACCTACTGCACTTCCACGGTGATGGTCTGGCTGGCTGCGACGAGGGTATGGTCCTTCGTGGCGCCCGTCACGGTGATCTGGTGCGTCCCTCGGCTCAGGCCCTTAACTGTTCCCCCAAAACCCTTCTGGTATTCGTTATCCACGAAGACATGGGCATGGGCAGCTTGCGACCCCTTGGTCAACTCGTATTTCAGCTCAAAGGTGTCCTTGACCTTGTCCCCGGCTTTGGGAGACGTAATCACGATTTTCGACCCATCCTCTATTGGTTTATCGGCTGCGAAGACTGGTGCTCCGCTCAGGTAGCCGGTTAGTGCGATGCCTAAACCCATGAACGCCATGCGTCTCATCACGTGCATCAAGACCTCCAAATTTGAAATTGTTTCATGACTCTTTCACTCTAACACCCCCTCGAGGTTCAATGTTGGTCTCATTCAGAGAGCCAGATTGAGGTTATTCAGTTTCGGTTATCTCCTGGAAATCACGGGTTCCAGAAGCATGCTCAGAATCTCTGCCGGTTCAATGCCTTGTTGGCAGAAGAGTGACCGTCAGCGCCGTCCGTCATACCAGACGGAAAGATGCTTCTTATCCTGCAAGGTTCGTTTGGGCAGCAGAAAGATTCGGAATATCTGGGCGGCAATCTCACGGCCTGAGTAGAGCGAGATCTTTCGAGAAGACGTTTCGAGCGGATGCGTGGTCAGGATGGTAAATTGAAGGCCACGCTCACGTCCCCACCGTTTCAACTGTTTACTGAGCCTGATTTCGTCCAACGCATAGAGGTCTTGGTCAAATCCGCCGACCTCCTCAAACGCATCGCGACGGCAGACCATCAGAGCTCCAGCCGCCCAGCGACAGAGGATCGATGTCCTGGTCCAGAGCTGTAGGGTTAGATTCGCCCACCAGGGCAAGCCATCCATGCGCAGTGTGCTGCCACATCCGACATACCGACCAGATTCGATCATTTGCAAAATGTCTGCGAGCAGGCCAGGGCTGAGCAGACTGTCGGCATCCAAAAACAACAGCCAGTCGCCGGTTGCCTGAGCTGCGCCGGTATTGCGTGCCCGGCCGATTTGATTGATCGGCTCGAAGACGACTCGTGCGCCGGCTCGCTTGGCCAATTCAGCGGTGTTATCGGTGGAGTTGTTGTCGACGGCAATGATCTCTGAGGTGAAACCAGGTTTGGAATGAGAGGTGACTGACAGCGTGATCGAATGTACGCACTGTTCGATGAGGCGCGCTTCGTTAAAGGCCGGGACGATGATGGAGAGATGCATGAGTGCCATCATGCCATAGCTGCCCTGGACTCTGAAATGGGCAAGCAGATCGACATAGGGAGAGAATAGGTGGATGGCCATCGTGTCAGCGCGCTCCATGCATGGTAAGATCCCGCCTATGCAGCTTTCGGGGTTTCATCCGATTATTTCCAATTGGTTTTCTACGTCCATCGGGCAGCCGACCGACGTCCAAGTCCAGGCCTGGCCAGCCATCCAATCCGGGGCTGATGCGCTGATTGCCGCGCCGACGGGATCCGGCAAGACTCTCGCAGCATTCCTCTCCTGTATCGATCACCTCTTCAAGCAAGCCCTCGCGCGTGAGCTCGACGACCACACCCATGTGCTCTACGTCTCGCCGCTTAAGGCGCTGAGCAACGACATTCAGAAAAATCTTCAGAAGCCGTTGATGGAAATTGGACAATTGGCGCTACAGGCTGGGCTCCTGATGCCTGAGTTGCGCGTTTTGGTTCGGACTGGCGACACGCCGATGGCGGATCGGCAGCAGATGCTCAAGCGGCCGCCGCATGTTCTGGTGACGACACCTGAGTCGCTGTTTATCCTCCTGACGGCGGAGAAAAGCAGGCGCATGTTGCAGACCGTGCGAACGGTGATCGTGGACGAAATTCACGCGCTGGCGCCGAACAAGCGGGGCGCCCATGTGGCGCTGTCGCTGGAGCGGCTAGAAGCGTTGACGCTGGTGAAGCCGCAACGGATCGGCTTGTCAGCGACCCAGCGACCGATCGAATTGGTAGCGGAGTTTCTTGTCGGCGCTCGCCCCCGACCGAGGATCATCGATGTCGGGCATCGCCGCACATTGGATCTGGCTGTTGAAGTGCCGAAGGATGAGCTGAGTGCCGTCGCCACGAATACGATCTGGTCGGATGTCTACGATCATGTGGCTGAACTTGTGCGGCAGCACCGGTCGACATTGGTGTTTGTGAACACCCGTCGGCTGGCTGAACGAGTGTCGCATTATCTGGAGGAACGGCTTCAGGACCTGGGCCCCGATGTGGTGGCGGCGCATCACGGCAGCCTTTCCCGACAGATCAGGCTTTCGGCTGAAGAGCGGTTGAAAAGTGGTAAGACTCGCGTGGTAATTGCCACAGCCTCTCTGGAATTGGGTATCGATGTAGGTACGGTCGATCTTGTCTGTCAGATCGGCTCGCCGAGAGCCATTGCCACCGGGCTGCAACGGATCGGTCGTGCAGGCCACTGGATCAATGCGATTCCTAAAGGCCGCCTATTCGCCATGACTCGAGATGAGCTCTTAGAGTGTGCCGCGCTGGTACGGGCCATTCGCGCCGGAGTCCTGGACCGGATTGAGATTCCTCCGGCACCGTTCGATATTCTTGCGCAACAGATCGTCGCTGCCGCTGCGACACAGACCTGGGCGGAAGCGGAACTGTTCGCCCTATGTCGGCGCGCGTATCCCTATCGAGATCTGTCGCGCGGGGAGTTCGATGCTGTGGTGCGAATGTTGGCAGATGGCATTGCGACACAGCGCGGTCGCGGGCTCGCGTATCTCCACCACGACCGCGTCAATCATCGGCTCAAAGGGCGGCGAGGGGCGCGGCTGGCGGCCATCACGTCAGGCGGCGCGATCCCCGATACGGCGAACTTTGCTGTGATAGCAGAACCAGACGGTACGGTGGTGGGATCGGTCGATGAAGATTTTGCTGTTGAAAGTCTTGCCAGTGACATTATGTTGCTTGGTAACACGTCATGGCGCATCAAAGGAGTTGAAGCCGGAAAGGTTCGTGTCGAGGATGCACAGGGAGCACCGCCGAACATTCCCTTTTGGCGCGGAGAGGCTCCTTCGCGAACAGCGGAGCTCTCCGCAGAAGTCGCCGAACTTCGGCAGGCGATTGCAGAAAAGGCCGACTCATCATTGTCGGCCATTCAGTGGCTGAAACAGGACTGTGGACTTGATCAACGAGGGGCTCAACAGGCGATCGAATACGTCCTGATCGGAAAGGCTGTGCTGGGCGCTGTACCAACCCAGACCATCGTCGTCGCAGAACGGTTTTTCGATGAGAGCGGTGGGATGCAATTGGTGATCCATGCGCCGTTCGGTGGACGCATCAACAAGGCATGGGGATTGGCCCTGCGCAAGCGGTTCTGTGTGACGTTCGACTTCGAGTTGCAGGCCGCGGCCACGGATAATGGCCTGGTCATCTCCCTCGGAGAGAAGCACAGTTTTCCACTAGAGTCGGTGTTCGGCTACCTCCACTCCAAATCGGTCAGGGAGGTGTTGGTTCAAGCTGTATTGCTGGCGCCGATGTTCACCACACGCTGGCGCTGGAACGCGTCACGCTCGTTGGCGCTCTTGCGGTTTTCCAACGGCAAGAAGGTTCCACCACAAATTCAGCGGATGAAATCGGAAGACTTGTTGGCCTCAATTTTTCCCGACGCCATCGCGTGCCAGGAGAATTTGACAGGGGAGCGGGCTGCGAGACAGATCCCAGACCATCCCTTGGTCAAGGAAACGCTCCGAGATTGCTTGACTGAGGCGATGGATGTCGAAGGACTCACGGCGGTATTGCAACGGATCGAAAGAGGGCAGATCCGCTGTGTTGCGGTCGAGACACCGGCTCCGTCCGTATTCTCTCACGAAATCCTGAACGCGAATCCCTATGCCTTTCTCGATGATGCACCGTTGGAAGAGCGTCGAGCGCGCGCGGTGGAAATGCGGCGAACCTTGCCGACCGAGATGGTGGGTGAGGTTGGGGCGCTCGATCCAGAGGCCATCGATGAAGTCGTCCGTGAGTCCTGGCCAGTCGTGCGTGATGCCGACGAGCTGCATGATGCGTTGCTCACACTGGTCTGGGTGCCTTGCGAGACAGTGATCGAATGGCAACCGTTCCTGCCGGAGCTGATCGAATCAGGCCGCGCCATAGAACTCTCGGCAAAGGGATGGGTGGCGACAGAACATCGAGAGGCAGTAGGGCGAGTGCTGGCGGGAGAAGATGACTCGACGCTTGCCAGCATTCTACAAGGTTGGATGGAGAGTATCGGTCCCACGACAGTAGCAGAGCTTGCCACACGCCTGCATCTGCCGGTCGAGCCGGTCCAAGCGGCAATGGTGCAACTCGAAGCGTCCGGTCAGGTTCTGCGCGGGCGGTTCCGGCATTCCTCAGCACTCAGGCCTCAGCACTCAACACTCGCGGACGTGGGTGTGCTCGAATGGTGTCATCGTCGGTTGCTCGCGCGCATTCATCGACTCACGATTGGAAGGCTACGGAGAGAGATCGAGCCGGTCACGGCCGCTGAGTTCATGCGGTTTGTGATGCAATGGCAGCATGTGTTGCCGGGATCACGTCAGCATGGTGAAGCCGGGCTCTTGCAGGTCATTCAGCAACTGGCAGGATTCGAGACGGCCGCATCCTCATGGGAACCACAGCTCTTAAGACTACGTATGGCCAAGTATGAGCCGGAATTCCTGGACCGCCTCTGTCTGAGTGGCGCGGTCAGTTGGGGACGTCTCTCATCTCATCCAAAGATTTCACAAGGAGGGGATCCGGAGCGGCGCCGCATCATCGCCACGAGCGTTGCCCCTATCAATCTGTTTCCACGCGACGACAGTGAGTGGTTGTTGCATGTTTTTCGCGATGAAGCAACGGTGAGCGGCGCTGGTTCCTACACTCACTTGAGCGCGGTGGCTCAGGATGTACGACGTGCGTTGGGAGAGCGTGGCGCCAGCTTCTTTGCCGATCTTGCAAGGGGGACCAACCATCTACCGGCAGAAGTGGAAGGCGCGCTGTGGGAGCTTGTGGCAGCAGGGATCGTGACAGCTGATGGATTTGACAATCTCCGTGCGCTCATGGACCCCCATCGACGCCGAGCCGAGGGGCGTGAACGAGCGCGTCGGCCACGGTACTCAGCCGGCCGGTGGTCGTTGCTTCGACAGTCTCACTCAGCACTCAGTCCCCACCACTCAGAACTTTCAGAGAAGGTGGCTCGTCAGCTCTTACGTCGCTATGGCATCGTGTTCCGCGATCTCCTCCAGCGGGAATCGTTGGTTCCTTCGTGGCGTGATCTGCTGGTGGTGTATCGCAGGCTCGAATTGCAAGGTGAGGTGCGGGGTGGACGATTCGTTACGGGATTCACCGGCGAACAGTTTGCCCTCCCGGAGGCCGTGGAAGCCTTACGAGCGCTACGGAAGAGCGGTAGCCCGAATACCGGAATCGAGGTCAGGGTGTCAGCCTGTGATCCGCTGAACCTAGCGGGAATTGTGCTTCCAGGACCACGTATCCCCGCCGTTTCCACAAACTTCCTCGTCTTGAAAGACGGGAGTGTGGTGCGGGCCATCATCGGACGGCAAGCTGAAGCCGCGTGCTCTTCTCAAGTGGCGATCGGTCTACAGGCTACGCTGCATCACCCCTGAAGGCCGCTATCGAACAAATGGTATGGAGGTATTCCGAAGCAGCGCCAGTAGCGCTGTGGAATCTGTGCTCGCCGTCTCGGTGTAGCTCGCTTGCACAGCGGAGAAAAATGCCGATTGTCGATCTTCCGGAACGCCCAAGAGTGTGCTCACGGAGGCCAGATATTCTCCACGGCCTGCTGCCAAGTCCTGTTGTAGATTTTCTTGATTAAGGCTGACGAACGCCGTAGTTTTGAAGTCCGGCTTGATCTGGCCGTCTTCGTTCCACCAGGCCGACCCCGAGGTGGTGCCGGTCACGTTGGACGTCGTATCGGTAATCTGGTTAATCGTGCCCTTGATGGTGCAGCCGGTTGCTCCAAGCGCCAGGCTAGCAGAAGCGATCATCACACATGAAAAAAAGTTTCGCATCGAGACCCTCCTTGTCGTGGAATGTCGCCGGTGCCCTCACTATAGCATAGAGTGCCTTAAGTTCAGCCTTTTCTGTGCCGATAGAGGAGTGACAAGCGGCTCATTCTACGTCGATCACGCGGGGCAGTCTATGTCGGTCCAATCGCTAGCGGGCATCGATCCGAACCAGTTCTTTAATCTCCGTTCGACAGCCGCTATTGGGACGCATCGGCTGGAGACAGGGGTCAGCGCCGTGGCGCTGACCACCGATTTTTCCGGTCGCCTGAGTGTCACGACAGCAGAAGGCGATACTATTCGACTTGCAGCAGATCTTGAGTCGGACTTTCGCGCCGGTCGGTATTATGTGCATGGTGGCTCAGGGGAAGCAGCGGTGAGTCTCGGCGCGGAGTCTGCGCAATATACCCTTCAGCGAGACTTCGGCATCACAGTCGATGGAGACCTGAACGAACAAGAGCTCAGCGATCTTGAACAACTCTTACAAAAGATCTCCAACATCTTTCATGGATTTGTTGAGGACCAGGATGAAGCGGCCTTGGCACCTACCGTCGCACTTGCGGAACGGTTTCGCAGTTTGGCGACGCTCTCCAGCCTTGATTTGAGTGTAGAGGTTATACGATCTGTTGCGGTTTTGGCGGCGTCATCGGTTACCCCGGGTGGGGCGCCTGCGACGGCGGCGGCGATCCCGCTGTTGTCCAACGGTACCACGGCGCCCACCCCGTCATCGGATTCGTCTGAGGATGACCATCTCACTGTGCCGGAGAAGGACTCGTTACTTGCGTCGCTCATTCAACAGGTATTCGATGCCTTGAAGGAAGCGGAGACCGAGTTGGAGAAATTCCAGAAGTACTTGCCGGATTTCTTTGAGAAGCTGCACGAGGATCTCCTGGGACGTTTGCAGATCTCGGCGGAGCACAAGACAGAAGAGCAAGACGAGGCAGTGGAACATACTTCAGAACATGCACCGTCACCGACTAGTAACGGCAATGTCCTTACTGCCTACAGTTCGGTGGATCTCGCCACATTGTCGTTCTCCATCCAAGGTTAGCTTCGTAACGATAAATTCCATGTTGATGTGATGATGCAGGGCGAGGCCTGTCTCAGGTCTCGCCCTGCCGCGTCCTGCTTAGTTCGTCCAGAGCCGCTGGTACCACTTCATGTCTTCACCTCCTGGGAGTGAGGCTAAGTTCATCGCTTGTCGAATCTCGCCGATGTTCCATCCGGTCAAATTGGCCAGCGTGTGGGCTTCCCGCTCATAACGTTCGCGTAATTGTTGCCGATAGGTTGTGGCGGCTGGGCAGTCATCCGTGCCGGTCCAGGCGTGGCGGAGAATGTACCGAGCCTGGAAATTATTGCGATCGGACGTCTCCTGGAACATCAAGTCTTCGGGAAAGTGGGCGGCGTCATAGCGGACGTGGAGGCGTGTGAGGAAGACGTTCTGCGCCTGCGGTATCAACCCCCTTCGTTGCTTGATGCTCAGGCTGTCCTGCCAAAAAACTCCCAAGCTGCGAAGTTCCTCAGCTGAGAGCGGGTTCGCGGCGCAGGGGTCGCACCAGTTCATATCCCAGGCATATTCGAGAAACACACCCCGCTGACTCTCGCGCTTCACTTGCTGGGTGAACAGGTCTCGGTAGAAGTCGCCGAACTTATCCTTCACGTAGAGCGGAATCTCCTGCGCTTCCGGCAACCGGATCGTGCGATAGTTCGTTGTCTCAACCCGGCCTTGCTTCGTCAGCACATAGATGAAGAGTTCCTGAGCGCCGTCGGCGTTCACCGTCCCGAGCCGAATCGGTAACATGAACTTCGGTGACTCAAAGGCGATCTGCAGAGGACGGAGGTGTATAAAACCAAGCTTCGACTGCTCAACAAGGTTTACTTTAGCGACAAAGAACTTCATATTCTGTTTCAGGTAGCTATGTAAGACCGTTGATGCACCTTGAGGAATCCTGTAGCCACTCTCACTGAGCCATGTTTCAAGTCCGTGACTTTCCTTGGCCGAAAGAATCAGGATGTCATATTCGCCGACCGTGTATTGCGCTTCGACTATGACGCCGAGCGCCTTGTCTCGTTCTAGTCGAGACGGTGCTTCGGTGGATTTTGCCATCATATCCATGGCTCGACTTTCGGGATACAACATCTGACAGGGGTTGGGGTCGAAGTATTCGACCAAGCGCGGTGCGGAATAGTCGGCGAGGTGTTTGAGGACGGCTGTGTCGCCGACATGAATCTGGTCCTTTTTGAGCACGGTTGGGACCGGCACAACTATCGCGAATTCCTTCACGTCGCCCCTGAAGTCGTTGGCCATCGTGATCACGGTTTTATTGTCGTGGCGAGCGATGACAACCTCGGATGCTTGGTTAAAGAGCTTGGTATCCGCCTTGCCGACATAGAACCCGCAGAAGGCCGAGGCCTCGTTACCCCAGATGAGTAGGCCTAGGGCAAGGGTCACCATGGAAGTGAGTACACGATTCATAAAAACCTCCTTTGTGGTTGAAGCGATAGTGACAGGGGTACGGACACGGGAGCGTGACCGGTCGTGGGCTTGAACCAGTCGTATCGAGGACCGGGGAACATACGATCTAGTAAGGGAACGAGTGGCGAGCAAACGATGAGTCCCCAAAGCGGCCCGTTTGGTTTGAACAGACCGAATTGGACATAGAGGGCTGTTAGCGCAACCATCAGGGCAAAGAGGATGCGACCGGCTCTAGAGTCCGGCGTTGTCTTGGGGTCTGAAATCATGAAAAAGGCGAAGATGAGCAGAGCGCCACTTTCGATCTGATGCAACGGAATCATCAGTGGATCGCCAAGCCACAGTGCGCGAGCAAACAAGAGACCAACGTAGAAAGTCAGAAAGGCCAGTGTCACATCGGCCCGTGCTGCGCGGGTAACGACCAGACTGCCGAGGCAGGCGATCAAAAAGCCGAACCACGCAACTTGCCCCCATTGTCCCGGTGAGATCCAACCAAGGCCGCTGCTGAGTATGACAACCAGCGCAAGGTTTGTTGGGTTGAACATATGCTTGTTGTTCCAGCGGATGACAAACTTGCTGCCGATCGCAATGAGTGCTGCGAAGGCTGTGACAGGAAGGTCATTCGTACGAAGGAGCAGGCAGAGGGAGAGAGATGAAATTAGTGCGCTCTTGGGATCAAAGGAGGGGAGGTTGAAATAGCGCGTGCCTGCATATTGGGCCAGTTGAGCCACGCAGAGTGTGATGGCAACCTGCCAGATTGAAATATCGAAGTGAAGCCAGAAGAGGCCGTAGAAGAGGAGGGTCGAGAGGCTGGTAATTTGATAGAGACGGGGATCTCGCCAGAAGGTGGATTTGTCAGGTTGGCATGTGTCGTTGTCTTGCCCCATGGGTTCCTCCCCTGGCTCGCTCGGGTTTGCTGGCGGCCTTCACAGGGGGATATGGGACGAGGAGGGAAATCCTTTCAGATGGGGTGGTGAACTGAGCTGTGTTGACAAGTCCTTGAACCATTGTAAGAATAACGTGCAATCTATGGCGAATTTCATTTCGTGATGAACCAGGCCGCTGGTCTGGTCAAATCTACCTTTGTGAGGCCCTTGACGATGCCGGCCTGGCTCTTTCCAGCATTGAAAGCCGTTCTGCCGCATGTGGGGACAATCGTGTCTGCGGCGGCCCCTGTGTTTACCAAAAAGAGTGCCGATGCGGCTTCTAATCAGACCTTGATGTTGCAACAGCAGGTCACCGAGCTTCAGGCGGCCGTGGCGAAGAACGACACTCACATTAAGGACTTGGCGATGCAAATGCGAACCACGCTCGAGGCGCTGGAACAGGGTGCGGCTCTGGCAGAGCGTCGGTATCAGCGTCTTCTGACGATGTGTCTCGCGACGACGGTGGTCGCGGCGGTGTCGATGGCGTTGGTCGTGATATTGCTGCTCCGATAAGCAGTTCAGAGTTGGGTGAATGGGCGTCTGTTGCGAAGACGAGGAGTCATCGCGATGCTGTTGTGACGTTGGAGTGTAGCACTGCTTCTTGAAGGTCTGTATACGGCCTTGTCAGGCGAACAAAGCCCTGGTTTCGACACAATCTCGAAGGCAACCATGGAACGGGTATAAGTCGCATGTTCAAGCTTCATGCAACGGGGTCGTGTCTTGCAATCACACATTTGCGAGCCTCTCTCAATCGCCTCGCATCGCTGGCTCCAAGTCATCATGGATATGGGCCATGCTGGTCCTTCGCTTAGGAACGCGATAGGGACGTCCAGGTTTATAACGAGGGCAGTCTCGCGTGCCGTAACGGTTGGTTTCAAACCTCCGATCCATGTGGGATACCGCCGGGCGGTCCTGGATGTTCAGCGTCGGCATCGTCAGACCAAAGAGACTCTCAAAGCTCATTGTCTAATACAGGTCCTACCTCAGTCACTGTTTGCGTTGTGTTCGACATTGTTTCAGCGACGGAGCAATACAATCGGCGGGTATCCTGGTATTGATGGATTAATATTTGGATCGAATGAGCGAATATGGCTACGGGGAGAATTTTATGATCCCTTCGGCTTTCGTCTCTTGCCGAGCTGTATGGATTGGTCTACCATCATGGCAGCCATGAAGATGGACGATAGGTGTTGACCGTTTGTTGGAATAACGACCTGTTATGAGTCACCTCCTGGATTTCGTCACGGTTGATGGACTCCTCGCCTATGGTCGTACTCTCGCGCAACGAGCGTCGGAGCGAGGATTTGTCCAGCCCCTGCTAAAAGGACTGTCCGGCGATGACCTTGATCGTGTCCACGCCAAGATGGAACAGCTCCGCTCGTTCGTCGAACGTTCCAAGGCTGGCTTTGCAACCGCCGAATCGTACCAGTCAGCACGGGAAAGTCTCATCGATGATCCGCTAGTGTTCTTTGCAGCATGGAATACTCTTTTGGCGGAAGGCTCGCTGCAGCCGCTGCTCCGAGCTACGATCGGGTCGGTGGCCAAACCGACGTATCGGCGCCCCGTCGCCATTGTGCCTCGCGCGCAGCTGACACCCACGCTGGCGGAAGGCCGCATTGTTCTGGAACTGGGCGACGACCGGTTTTGGTTATTGCCGCGGGATCTTGCCGACCGAACGCTGTTCTTCACCATGCGCCACGGAGTATCACAGATCGACAGCAAGACCCATCGTGTCGGATGCCGCTTGCCGAATCAATTGGATCCAGAACGAGGAGTCGCTAAAGCCGATGCGGTAGGGGCGGCGCTCGCCCACATGATCGGCCTCGTGGGACAGCAGCTGGATTTTCTGCATCTCGCCAATTACCTCGATGCGCGAACCTTCCTCCATTGCATCAGCCGCAGCCCGAATACCAAACAACTCTACGAACGGGTGTCTGCAACGCTACTGCAAGGGGCTTCCGCCTCCGAACCGATCCTCGAGCCGGCACTTGAATCATCGGATTTCGGCTGGGTCACGGGCTTGGAGAAGTCGGTAGAGCTCGAAGCAGCCGCGCAGGCGTTCGGCGTGGAGACCTCGACGGCCAAGTGGTTGATGAAAGATCCGCTCTATTGTTATCCGGATGGCAATTCTTTCTTCGACCTCTATGTCGACGTCATCGATGGCCTCCACCGGTTGGGCTCCGCGCAGAAGGGAAGAGTCGCCTGCCTCTATACTCACAGTTCCACCCTGCGGGCCTTAATGATCTATCTGGACCCACGCCCGTTCCATGAAGCTTTCAGTGAGTTCAGCGATTACAAGGAAAGCCAAGACAATGTGGTGTTGCTCACGGTCGAACAGGGACGGATGTCCGGCTACTCAACTGCGGTTGGGCTGTCCGAGAGGGAGCGGGGCGTCCGGAATACCTGGGTGACAGTGGAGCGAGCAAGAAAAGACCGCGTCACACTCAAACCTCGAACTCTCAAACGAATTGTCGCTCTCGTGTCCGGAGGTGATTTTGCTGGCGCCGGCGCCGCGCTCAAGGAATTGCATGTGACCGGCCAACGCATGGGATTGGAGGTATATTTCGTTCGGCACGGCTATCTGGGTCTGGCCAACAATTGGATCGAACGTGTCACCGAAGAACATACGCGCGGTATGGGCAGTCATCCCAGCAGTCCCATCGGCAGCAGCCGCTTCGAGGAGTTCAAACAGGAGACCGTGCAGACTGTGGCCATGCGCCACCTGGAACCCTATGTGCGTGATGGCGCCCTCATCGTGTTGGGGGGCGACGGCAGCATGCGAGGCGCCCGGGCCATTTACGAAGAATTCGGTGTGCAGGTGGTCGGTATTCCTGGCAGCATTGACAACAATCTCGAAGGAACAATCTCTCTCGGGTTTCAGTCCGCAGTGACGTTGGCTGACCAGTCCATCGAATCCCTCAAAGCCACCAGCGCGGCGATGGGAAGTGTATTTTTCGTTGAGATCATGGGCGCAGGGTCAGGCCATCTTGCGCTGGCATGTGCATACCAAGCTCGAGCCGAGGGTTTGTTGGTCAATGAACATCCCGATCCGAACGCCTATATCGATGAGGTGATCCTCGGCACGCTCAAGCGGACGTTAGGTGTGCCGAACAAGAGCCATCTGTTCATCGTTGCCGAACGTACACCGCACCGTCATCACAAGGACGGCGGCGTCCATGGGCTAGTGGACTATGTTGCTGGCATGATTGCTCGGTGGCCTGACCGGCAGGCGCGGCCTGATCACTATCCTCTCACGCCAGCCACCAAAGCCACCATTCTTGGTCACACGCTCCGGGGTGCCCGTCCAATACCAGAGGACAAGGCGATTGCGCAGCATCTTGCCCATGAAGTCGTGCACCGGCTGATCGACTCGCCTAGTGACATTGTCGGCTGTCTCTTAGCCTACCGTGAACGGGGATCAATCGGTCCAATTCCACTCCATGCGGTTACGCCGAAGCAGTTCGACTGGGACGTCTTCAGTCGAATGCATGGCAACACCCGCGCCTCGTAATTCGCTCGGCTGCTATCTGTACGCGATTACCTGCTTGGCAGGCTGTTGACAAGGTTCGCCAGCGGCGTTCTCTCGTTGCTCAGACGCTCAACGTAGGGCAGAGAGTTAAGTCTGTTGTTGAGCGCGGATCGGTGTGGTAGTTACACTGTGAGAACAGGGGCAGCCGAGTGAAGGTCAGCAGTCTTTGAATTTTTTTGACCGACACTGTTCCGAGAGCCGCTTGGCCTCGGTGATCTGTGCGGCTGTCATGCGCTGGGCAACATCCTCTCGATTTTCTTCGGCTTGTTTCTGCTCTTCACCTTGCATGTGTGCAGCGGCGAGGTTGACCCACATATAGGCCCGCACATAGTCCTGTGGGACACCCAGTCCGGCGAAATACAGTTCCGCAAGGTTATTTTGCGCAAGAGGGTGACCCTGTGCGGCGGCTTTCTCGTACCACGCGCGTGCTTGGGCGTAGTCCTGCGGCATGCCCATTCCCTTGGCGTACAGCTCTCCGAGGCTGTTCTGCGCCTCTGCGTCTCCTTGATGAGCCTGTGTCTGGACTGCGTGCAGGTCTTTACTCTTGGGCGGTGGAAAGGCCGCGGACTGCCCAACGGAAAGAACAAGAATCATCAGTAGGATGATGTAACGGATATGCATGAGTTGCTGAGTATGGCGTGCACCAGAATGAATCGTCAAGGCGAATCCTACCGCGCCCTCTGTGGAAAGTCTGGAGTAGGCGGTTCAGCAGGAGCTGGCGATAGAGGAGGAAGCTGCAATCTCGGATTGTTCAATTGAAGGGGAGGACCTAGGTTTATCGATGGACTTTGCGGTGGTTGCACGATGACGCGGCGCTCACCGTTAGGAAGCTCGATAACGGATTCCACATTGCCTTGGGAGTCCTTATAGACCGTGGTGCCACCCTCGGAATCCAGGACCTGGTTTAGCCGTTCCTGCGCGCTTGGTTGTTGTGATGAGTCGTCCTCGGAGGAGGCGAGCACGGGACCGGGCCATACGGTTCCGATCGTCAGAATCATGAAGACGGCGACCCGGCACATGGCGTCATTATACTGCGTCCTCTGCAGATTTTTCTCTAATGCTTGCTTGGCTCTGCTTCGCGTTACTGCATAGCCGCAACTCAAATACTTCATCATCTCGTCTTTCGAAACTTTGAAATCAATTGCCAGGAACTCAATCTCCCTGTACCCGTAGACAGTGCGCTGGTTCCCAGCGCGGGTAGGTATCCACAATCCAGGGAGGATGGGTCCATGCATTTTGTCATTGTGTCAGCGATTGCCGCCGGCTTGGTGTTTTTGCTTTGGGAGACACGGGCGTAACCCTAGTCTCCGAGCAAGGCTCGGCCCGCGCGCACTGCTCAGCGAAGGTAGAGTTGAAAACGAACACGATATCGTGAACTCTGAACAGCTCATGCTGAAAACTGGAATCCCTCATGTCGATGTTGAGCGAGGCGAGCGAGTTGTGATTGGCGTGGCTCAGTCGGTACACGTGTTCTTGCACGGCCTTCAGCGGATTCTCCGCTGAAGGCCGTTGCTTTTTCGGTGCGTTCAGACCTTGAGTGACCTCACCTGTGCTGATGGATTTGAGCGATCTACCACTAATCAGGGTGGCGTCTGATATCTGGGCCCGTTGGCAGATCGTCATTGAGGCTCAGTTCTTATGCCGTGCCTTATCTTCTTTCTTCTGAATTCACGATGCGACTGATCGTTGAATAGTGCAACCCCACGGTTCGACCGATCTCTGTCAGGCTGTAGCCATGTTCCAAGTGGGCGTGGCAAATGGTTTCATTGCGTCGTGTGTGGTCGGTACGGGAACGGAAGGAGAATAGGTGGCCCAGCGGCGGTCGTCCCGCAAACCGCTGCCGCCGGGGGATCTCTTTCAGCGGGCGCTTGTCTCGGAGACCAGGTGTCAAGCCTGCGACAAACCGTTCACTGCCGAGGAGGATTTGTCCCTGGAGCTGTTCCCAGGGCGAATGCTGGCCGATCCCTGCGGCAACAAAAGCGCGATACTTCCGTTGGGCAACTGCTCGTTGCCTGGCAAACTGAGGCAGCAACCAGTCCACCGTGAGAAAGGGCGGTATGCCCGAGATTCCTGCCGTGGCGCGGTAGCTCGACCATGGATAGGTATCGGCTTTGCGGGCGGTCTTGGTACGCACCGGATTGAGCACCACGTAACGGCAGAGCTCCAACAGATAGCTGTCCCGCTCAACAAGGATCGCCTTGAAGCGGCCTTGCAGCACGTGGCCGACGCGACCGTGGCGGCGATTGAAGGCTTGCGTATAGACCCCGTTGAGCTGGCGCATGGCCTTCGACAGATTCACCTCGGGCGTTTCCACCACCAAATGGAAATGGTTGTCCATTAGGCAGTAGGCATGCAATCGAAGATGAAAACGGGCGACGACGTGCCCCAGCAACCCGAGAAAGCGCCGGCGGTCCTCATCATCCTCGAAGATGTCCTGCCGGGCATTGCCCCGGACAGTAACATGGTAGAAAGCGCCGGGATATTCAATGCGGAGTGGGCGAGCCATGGTGCGTAGTCTAGTCCAGTGAGATACACAATACAAGATCTGACCCCATCGCTTATCTTAATGCGCCCCAACAGGCTGTGTTTCTCGGACTGCCAGACTCTTTCGGCGATTGTTGGAAATAGTGCGATCGATGATCGCCCCGCAATTGATACATTTCCACGCATAAAACACGAGAAAGAAATCCGAGAACCGCTCCAACATCATCATACCCTTACACTTTGGACATTCCATTGGTTCCTCCCAGGGTGGTTTGGTTCACAACTGACAAGGGACTGGAGCAAGAGCCGCGCCACATGGTCGTGCTTCAGAAGTCCAGGGATTTGCGAATTGCGTAGTTAGACGGGGTAGGTAGCGTTCATAATATTGACGGTGCAAGCGGGCGCAGCGCGCCAATGTTCTGTCGGCTGAAGTGTGACCTTAACGGTGCGAACAAAAAGGGTCAGGTCTTGTATTGTGTATAGTTGTTTGGCGCATTTTAGGTCGAATAGACCCCACTGGACAAGCATTGGCCAGTAGGTGGTCATCATTCGGAGAAGGCTTTTGCTAGCGCTGTACAGTTTTCCCTCGGAAGGACTGAGGGGATCGATCTACAGGCTTGCTAGTCAAGTTCTCGAGTCAGGCCAAAACCTTAAAATCTGTTGCCAGAAAACCCGTCTCAGGATACCCGTAGACGTGGCGCTGGTTTCTGGCGCCGGCCACAGGGATACAACCTATAGTCGGGGAGGAGATCTATGCGATTCGTCGTCGTCTCAGCAGTTGCGGCCTCACTTATGTTAGGGACTAGCATGGTGGCTCTGGCAGATGAAGCAACAGATTTCGGTTCAGAATTGACGAACGATATGGGATCGATAGCCAATGAGGCCAGGGGCGAGATGCAGGCCCAGCCTGAACAGATGGGGGAGGACTTCAAGGCTCAACAGGAAGAAATGAAGTCCGAGATGAAAGCCAAGCGCGAGAAGATGAAATCAGAGATGAAGGGAAAACGAGACCAGATGAAGTCGGAGACGAAGGGAAAACGGGACGCCCTCAAAGCCAAGAAACACGAGATGAAAAAAACGGCCAAGGCGAAGAAGGCCAAAGCTCGAAAGCATGCCAAGGACGCGGCCGAGTCCCTAGAACCCCACGGACACTAAGCGAATCGATTCGAACCACTCGTTCAGGACGAGCTTCTCGACATGGCCTCTGGAGGGCTTCCTCCGGAGGCCTTTGTGTTTCAATCCGCGTGAAGATGATGCAATGATTGCTGGAAGACGGCCGTAGATTGAGTCACACCACTTGTTTGCAGGGCAAGACAAAGACGTGGAGTGGGAACATAAGGTCACCTGTGGACGCTTCTTGTCCGAGGCGGAACCGCTTGAACCCGTCGATAAGACGGTGGGCCGATTGTTCGGGAACCGCTGCGAGGACCATCCGGTTCGTTGAGGGAGCGAGAAAGAACTGGCTGGTCAATCCCGTGGCTCCTTTTCCGGTGACGTTTTGCAGCTCGCTGTATGAAGTCACCTCATACTCGTTCAACAACGCATGCACCTGTTCAACGAGCGATTCACGAAACACGATCACCAACATCTCCATACGCGCCGCTCCTTTGTTCCGGTGGGTACCCGAATCCGATCTATTATCAATGTCGCCAGGAGCAATTACAAGCTCAAGCAAGGGTTCTCACAGCACGATGGCGAGTCTGGCGGGCCTTCAGCCCGGAGGGGCTGGCTCGACAAGGATAGAGACGATACGCTATAAATTGCGTGTACAACAATTACGCGGAGGTATTCACGAGGATAGTTTTATGCAAGATCAAGAATACGCAGCATATTATGGTTCTGCCTGTCTCATTTTGTCCGTCTATCTCCTCATCAAGGGATTTAGTACAGCCTCACGGCAGCGAAGCGTCGATCGCTCTCCGACGTTGCTTCCGGCCTACATCTATGGCGTCCTGGCGTCAGTTCTGCTGACCGTTGGGTTGGGATTTTTTCGGCCGACCCTGCCCTGGTGGGGGTATCGAATGATTTTCCCTGGTACGACCATGCTCTTTCCCGCCATCATGTACCTCATCGGTAGTCGTCCACCCAAGCCCGGCCTGGATCGAGCCGACGCGTAACAGAAGCTATCTTCTTCAGTGAATCGGTGATTGCCGGACTATTTGGCGATAGTGATGCTCGGCACTCCGGCGCGCGGGACTTCGGTCACCGTCATCTGGAATAATTGTGAGAGGAGCTTGAAGGCTTCTCGGTTCCAGCGCGCCTGCGTACCGCTTGTGTTCACGGCGTAATAGTGCCCGTGGGATTTCATGGCGAGGTCCAGTCCGGACGGCGCCGAAAGTGACACGACAAGGTCCAGTGTCTTGACCGGATTCTCTTCAACGTCGGGAGTGCGGATGTCTTTATCGACATGGTATTCCGGCTCTTCGTCGATCGAGAGCCCGAGAAAGTTCACCATCGCGTTGAAACTTCGCAAGCGAAAGTCTCCCTTGAGCGGCCAGTCGCCGCCATAATGTCCCGAGCGAATATCGAACGTGACATCATGCGGGAGCCCCTGTTCATTCTCATGCTGCAAGCGTACCCGTTCTTCACGGGACAGTAAGTTTGGATCGTAGTTCGTGATGAGTGTGCCGCCTTCGACCTGCTTTCGCAACGTAAAGGTCTTGTCTTTTCGGTTATACATCACCTCGTATTCCTGTTCGAGCGCTTTGAACCCTTCCGCGGTGACGGAGTCGGCGGGAATGGTCCAGGTTCGTTCGATGCTCAAGGGCTCAACGTAAAGGCTGTTGTGGTCTTGAATGGCCGAAAGATGGAGAACCACCCGCCGGAACATGTCATAACCAGTCCTGTCAGAGGGATTATTTCGATACGCAACGGCGCCGTCGCGATGGTTCAACCGAAGCTCCTTCACCATCAGTCTGAGGAGCAGGTCGATATCGATTCCCTGGCGTAAGAGCAGCGTCAGTTTCGACTCGTGAAACGGCGTGAGAAGGCGCTGCGTAAATTCTTCCCCTTCGATCGGGGCGATACTGATCGTCGGGTTCTCAGCTA
>JBGSIO010000087.1:0-14427 GCA_041742455.1 Nitrospira sp.
CCGTAATGCGTCCCTGCGCCAGGCGTAGGATGGTTGATCCGGCGCCTCCCAGCAGGAGGGCGCCGGCGTCCCACGTCAAGGCGGTTAGACTTTAATCTTGATGTGTTCACCCTTGAGCCACTTGATCATAAACTCATTTTCCTGACCGGGGGTAAACCCGGTCCGCACCGGTTCCCACGGCCCGCGGGCGCCGATGCCGCCGTCTTCCGCTTTGGTGATGCGGATCAGACATTCCTTCGGGACGGTGTTGATCGCATGGTGGTCGACCTGGTAGCCCCATTTGAACTTCCAAGCGATGGCGTGCTTACCAGGCAAGGAGTCCGTTTGGTGAATTGGCATGAGCCAATTACGCGTAAAGGATTGCTGCGCGCCATACCGGAAGTTGGACTGATACCCGGTATCGATCGCGATGGCCCGACCGTCCGGCCTGGTTTCATGACCCTTCACCGATTTTGGCGTTGAGACGTACGGCGCATGCTTAGCCATCGTCACGTGATAGGGATACGAGGGGTTGTACTTGGCCCGAATCATCAAGCGCGCCACCTTGTAGTAGGGATCGCTCGGTTTCCAGCCTCGGTAGGGGCGGTCAACCGGGTTGCCGTCCACGTACACATAATCACCGTCGTTGATACCCCGATCCTTGGCTGCCTGCGGATTGATATGGATTTGGTGTTCACCGACACCAGGAGTCCGCTTGTCCATCCGGTAGGGATCGCCGAAGTTTGACTCGTAAATCTGCACCCAGTCGTTCACCGACCATTGGCTATGGACGCGGTGCCGGGTTTTTGGCGTGACACAGTAGAACTGGTAGCCCTTCTCCCACAAAGGATTCGCATGGCGCATGATTTCATGCCACGACAACTTGATATTCCTGACCGTCTTGTCGTCGTGGTGTTGCGCGGTGATCGGAATGCCGTAGTCGTCAGGCCGAACATACGGGTTTGTGGTGAAGATGGCGTTCGGTAGGTACGGAGTCGCTTCGGGACCCTCACGATGAGAGATAAAGTTTTCGCCGTATTCAATAGATTCGGGTTCGATACGATAGTTCTCGTATCGTCCGCTGCGCGTCCACATCGGCTTCGACTCGTTGGTCTCCTCCCAGAACGGATGCCTTGGGTAGGTGCGGACCATGACCATCCAGCCTTTTTCTGACTTAAGCATAACGTCGGCCGAATAGCCGTAGAATGTGCTGGACGCATCGAGCATACGCTGGGCATACACATCGACACGGTTTGCATAGACCATCGCGAAATAATCGCGCATCCGTTTGTCGCCAGTCATATCGGAGAGCTTCGCGGCGACTCCAGCGAAAGTATCAAGGTCGTTTCTCGTGTCGTACAACGGCCTGATGCCACCCTTCCAAATCTGGACCCACGGATTGGAGACCGTCACGGTCATTTCCGGATAGGTGAATTCCATCCAGGAGTTACAGGCGAACGCGATGTCGTTATGGTTCACATCGGACGTCATTTCGATGTCCTGCGTGATGAGACATTCGATGTTTGGATCGACGTTGCGCACCATATCGTAGTGATGCTTCGCATTATTCAGCACGTTGACGTTGACCACCCAGCGAAACTTACTGGGTGTCGGCATGTGGGTCTTCCCGGTGAATACTTTTCGGCCATACTTAGGCGTATTGACAATTAAGGCCGTGTCCCCGTGATTCCAATACCCGACTTCTTCGCCGTAATAGTAGGACTTGGTCTTGATTTCCTTTCCATGCGCATTGGGATCCAACGTGATCTGGAATGGGTCTTCCCCTGTATGAACTGACAGACCAGCGCCGGACCAGGGAGTAGCCGTCCATGTCCCGGCCTTGTAGTTACCTGCCCAGGTATGCTGCCCTGTGCCGAACTTTCCGACGTTACCGGTGATAATGAGGACCATCGCTGCTGCTCGCCCATTCGGCGTCATATGGAAATAGTGGCAAACCCCTTCGCCATTGTGAATCGCGGCAGGCTTAATCGTGCCGGAGTCCCTTGCCCACCGCACGAGGAGGTCCTTTGGTGTACGGCAGATTTGGTGGACTGTGTCCAGATCGTAATCTTGAAAATGAACGAGATACATCTGCCAGACCGGCATCGCATCGATTTCCCGTCCGTTGAGCAGCTTCACTCGGTAGGTGCCGGTGAGGGCCGCATCAATACCACTATTGATGTAGTGCCAGCCCACCTGCTCACGATTCAGAGGGACCGCCTGCTTCTTATTGAGGTCCCAGACCATCATCCCACCCAAACGCTGAATTTGCTCGGGCTTCAATGATTGAATGCGGCCTGAATAACTCTTCGAGAAATCTGGAAACTTGTAGTCTGTGATGACATCGCGCGGATCCAAATATTGCAACGTATCCGTACGCACCAGAATAGGCGCGTCTGTAAATTGCTTCAAGAAGTCCGTGTCGTGCATATTTTCGTCGACAATGATCTTCATGGCGCCCAAAAAAATTGCGCCATCCGACTGTGGGCGCAGAGGCATCCAGTAGTCAGCGCGATACGCGGTCGGGTTGTATTCTGGGGTGATGACGACGACGCGGGCACCTCGCTCGATACACTCCAATTTCCAGTGGGCTTCCGGCATTTTATTTTCGACGAAATTCTTACCCCAACTGGTGTTTAATTTCGAGAAGCGCATGTCGGACAAGTCAATATCTGACCCTTGAACACCGGACCAGAATGGCTGAGAGGGATTTTGATCTCCGTGCCAGGTGTAGTTCGACCAGTAACGTCCACCCTGCGCTTGATCGGGGCCGACCTTACGAATCCAGGTGTCCAGCAATGCGTTGATCCCACCATTCATGCGCGTATTGCCCATCTTACCGACAATACCGAGGACCGGCATCCCAGCGCGGTGCTTAAAGCATCTCGTACCGGCACCCTTCATCATTTCGATCATTTCCGGTGCATAGCCTTGCTCTCGCAGGCGCCGCGCTCCGGCTTCCCCACTATACCGGGTGGCGATCACAATCATCGCCTTGGCTGCATAGGTGAAGGCCGTATCCCAAGAGACTCGGAGCATATCGTCAAGGAATCGACTGTCGAACTTGTACTTTCGCTTTGTTTCAGGGGTCAGCTCTGGGGATCCATCATCCATCCATTGCTTCCAACCCTTTCGCATCAATGGCCCCTTCAGCCGATAGGGCCCGTACACCCGCCTATGAAAGGTGAATCCCTTCAGGCACATACGTGGGTTGTGCGCGAATGTTCCTCGATTTCCGTATAGATCTTCATAGGTTTGGTGGTCGTAGTTTTGTTCCACGCGCATAACCACACCGTTTCGCACAAACGCGCGGACGCGACAGGCGTGCGTGTCGTTCGGGGAGCAGACCCAGGTAAAGGATGAATCGTACCGATATTGATCGTGATAGACACGTTCCCACGATCGGTCAGGATAATCCCCCAAGGGGTTGCCGACTTCGATGACAGGCTGGAGTGCCGTCAACGCCAGGACGTTATCTGCCACGGCTGCGGCAGCAACAGTGCCCGCAGAAACTTTCAAAAATTGTCGACGTGACAAGAACATTGTTGATACCTCCTCGACGATTAGAAGCTTGCGTGAATCATCGTTGCTCTGCGATTCCTCTTCGATTCTCCATCAGAATAATCTTGTATTGAGATCGAACACTTACCATCCTAGGGTGAATAATCTCTCAAAACTGTTGTGACGCATCTAGATACAGTGACCATCACATCTCTTCTACGTCTATTTTCCTCCAGCGCAATGTGGCACATAATCTTCGGAACGGCATGTTGCTGTGGAAATTGTCGCAATATTTGCGCCACCATGAATCTAGCGTCCACTAATTACTCGATGCGCATGCTAAACGTTTAAAAACACAATGATTATTTTGGTCGGTCCTCTTTAACACTGACAGAAATCTCTATGCTATCGATGGGTAGATTGCGTAGCATTTCTTTTCAGACCGGGAGGTCTTACTTAGCTATTCCATGATTGTAATCCCAATGATTCTAATTGGTTGTATGTTATCGACCGCCTCACATTCACGACATTACCATGAGGTAACATATTCGCAGCATGAAACGGTCCAATGATTGGATGAGTCAAAGTGACGTACTGAATCGACGTAACTGATCCGATGGGATTCGCAGCTTGACACTATACTGATAGCTCAGTACACTCCGGACCTCAGACCTCTCGAGCGGGAATAGCTCAGTGGTAGAGCATCGCCTTGCCAAGGCGAGGGTCGAGGGTTCAAATCCCTTTTCCCGCTCCAATACATCCTAATCTTTCCTCAGGTATCGTTCATTCATACCGAGCTTGAGTCTGCTGTCATGGTTTACCTAACGTCGTCAAGTGCCTGAGCCAGTCCTCCGCCGTTCCCAGTTCTTCATCGGTAAGAGGTGTTCCACCAAACCGAACTCTGCAATAAAGCTCCGTAATGGAAGCCACCGCAAGATTCACTTCACTCCATCGGATGCGAGCAATGCGAACAAACTCAAGAGGCGTGGTGGTAGCTGTCTTCGCAATACCTTTGTCAGCGAGACGTTTGATCATCTGCTTGTAGAGATCCACGATACGGTGGTCTTCCTGGGTTATCTTCTTATCCGGAAACATCCTTGCCAAGATTCTTCTGACGCTCAACCCAAGCAGAATGATACACGCAACAACGAGGAGACCCCAGATTGACCCCTGTGGCCGCAGGTTACTTGGGAACACGTAGTCTGGAATCCCTCCTAGCAGTCTCAGAATCGGACTGAAGAGGATGGCCATGGAATCGAGCGCCTTATGGCCAACAGATTGCCCCCCGGCCTTCAATTCCTGCACAACGGCCAGTTGATCCGCAGCGCTGTATTGCACAAAAAAGCGACTCCACTGGAGTTTGACATTATCCAGAATGCGTTCCAAAGCCAGCCAAGCAGGGTACACATCCCCCACCGGTTCGCCCGAAGGTGGAGTCGGATCCATCATGACCCATCCGGAATGCGGCAGATGCACTTCAACCCATGCATGTGCATCTTGCTGTCGGACCACATAGTAGCTTCCATATTCATTCCACTCTGTGGCGAGAAACCCAGTCACAAGACGCGCCGGAATTCCTACGGTCCGAAGCATGATCACCATGGCCGTCGCATAGTGCTCGCAATATCCCGTTTTGCGAAAGAAGAGAAATTCTTCAAGCGGACGATCCACCCCTGCTAGAGGTGCATCAAGGCTGTACCGATAATTGCGAATAAGAAACGTTTGAATGGCATGCGCTTTTTCATAGGGACTGCGCTGAGAGCGTGTCATGTCTTCTGCTAGCTTACCGATCCGTTCCGATGTATAGGGGATTTGGAGAAAATGTTTGGTGAAGGATTCTGGGTAAGCGGTGGGCTCGGAGCCAAGATCAGCCGGCAGCACAGGATGTGAGCGAGAGACAACAGAGTATTCAATGCGCGACGAGCTGGGGAACGGAAGATACACTGAGCCTGCAAAATCTGACTGGACCGCCGGGAATTTCCCGCTGATGCTTTCAACGAATGGAGCGGCGAAGAGTACGGACGTATCGAGCGGCTCTAGAAAAATGTTCTGTTGGATCGCTTCGCCCAGGCGAGATGGTGCGGGACCTTGATGCCCCCGAATGATAAACATCCCAGGACTTTCCTCGCTGAGGTTCCGTCGGTAGCTCAATCGATTTGTCCATGATTTGCCGTCATATTGATCGAACGAGACTCCTCGTACATAAAACCGGTCCTCAGCGTGTAGAGTGTGCCGCGGCACCTCGACCCGCATCACGATGCTCGGATCCCGTTTGATCGGTCCTATCTCACCTAAGTTGACCGTCTCGGAAAATCCAGACGTGCGAATATTTTCTCCAAAGCCTTTCTGATAAAACCCCGCGCTGATCCGAGGAATCGTGAAGAAGATTGCCAATGTCATCCCAAAGCACATCAGCGCAAGTCCGTTTGCAAGCCAAAAGAGTTGGGGCGTGACCCGGCCGAGCAACCCTGACTGTAGCGACCGGCCGGCTAGCGGCAGGGCATACGTGTCTTCTGCGCCTTTGGTGATTTGGAACAGAATCAGCGTCCAGACCCCGGCCACGAGATAGAGCAAGAAGATGGGGAAGTACCACAGATCCGTGGTGAGGGACCCCGACGCGAGGATGGCCACGAGACTGATGGCATAGAGATGCAGATAGTCTCGACGAAGCCTGAGGTTGAATAGCTTGATGACCATGAGGATCATGAGGAAATGGATTCCCGCCGGAAGAAGTTCACCAGACACCCAGAGCACATCCACCCAAAAGCCCAGAAACCCAACGATGATCAGCAGGTTCCAGCCAGCTGGTGAGAAAGAAACGTGCGAGGCAAGGTGCCTGAGTACTCCGGCTGTAAACTGGCGTAAGAGCGCAACAATGAGTCCCCCGCCCGTCAACACCGCCAACCACGCAGGCAGACCTGACCCAAGCGTCAGTCCAATAAATGAGACCGCTGCCAACAGAATTGAAGTCAGTCGAAGTGCCTGATTAAAGGCCACGTAATGCTCCGTCGATGGGCTGCCCGTCGACCAGAAGAGTCAGCTGCCCAGGCTGGTGATCCTTCGGCCCGCACCACGATTGCACGACGATCTCTGTCCCGCCTTCATCCTCCTTGCGGTCGAGTTCGAGCTTGTTCCTTGCTATGAATTCTCCGGAGGGATCGCTTCGTTGACAGAGGGCGAGCATGCGCAGAAGCTCGTGGAGGTGTGCGTCCCCTTGGCCAAATGGCGAGCAGTCTGCTCCCACGATCAGTTGAACGACGTAGCCGTGCTGCGCCAAGTGCTGAACCAGGGACGCAGACAATGAGACGGCTTGCTCAAATACGACATCGTGGCTGACGGGGGCGATGGTCGACAGACGAATGGTCGCTCGGCGTTGCTCTTCGGCCTCGGTCTCTCGGACCGTCAGCTGGGAGGTTCGAGCAGTCGTTGGCCAATGAATACTCCGCGAGTCATCTCCCGCGTGATACAAACGCAAGTTATACAAGTCACTCCCATTGCCTCGTCGATGAAGACTCTGTTCTTGAGCAGTACTCATCAGACCCTGGAGCAGACTTTCGTCCAGTGGGATGATCTCAGGGTAGACAACGACCGATTCTTCAACATGATAGAAAGCCTTTTTCATGAAGAGTCCAAAAGGGAATTCCGTCGCAACTCGAACACCATCCAAACGCAACCTTCCCCGTCGCGTCGCGAGAAACGGATACGACACCAACCGGCTGGCACCTGAAGGCAGTTCGTGAACGGTCACTCCGCGAGCCAAGTCACGCCCATCGCTCACGTCAAAGATCCCCAGAGAAAAACTAGGGAAGCGTGATTTCCGGTTTTTTACCACCAGTGTGACGGTGACCGGTTGATTCACAGCAATGAGGTCTGGAAGATGGCGGTGAAAGTCCAGTCGTCGCAAGCAGTACTCCGCCACGATTCCTGAGATCAGGATAAGACTCAGCATCATCGCGAGTAGGAGATAGAACAGATTGTTCCCGGTATTAATGGCGGCGATGCCGATCGCAAGGGTAAAGATCAAGAATTGAAGGCCTTCTGACGTGACCCTTGTGGACCGACGAAGAAACCATCGTCGCACAAAGAAGGGCATTTGAAGGGGCATGTCCCACCAGCTCCGCGCCGGCCAGCTCGGTTCAGGAAAGACTTAGAGAGGGACTGGAACCGAATCGACCAAGTCCTGGATGATCTGCTCAGCGTGTTCGGAGCTTCGCTGGCGTGACCCCTGCGCGCGTGCCACCATGACGCGGTGAGAGAGCACGACAGGGGCAAGCTCCTTCACATCATCGGGCAGACAATAGGTCCGACCGCGAACAAACGACAACGCTTTGGCCGCTCGACTCAACGCCAGAGCCCCCCGCGTACTAACTCCGAGGGATAAGAGATCCGACCGTCTTGTACTCTGCACAATAGCCAGGAGATAGTCCGTGATGCTCTCTTCCATACGGACCTGATCAACCTGATCTTGGAGCGCCACAACGTCGTGCGCGGTGAGTAACGGGCACAGTTCTTCTGCCGGATGCAACGATTGGGGGCGCTCCAACACCTTTCGTTCTTCTTCGGGCGCCGGATAGCCGATGCGAAGCCGCATGAGAAAGCGATCGAGCTGTGACTCGGGGAGTGGAAACGTCCCGTGATATTCTGCGGGGTTCTGGGTTGCGATGACCATAAACGGCTGACTCAGAGGATAGGTTTTATTGTCGAAAGAAATCTGTGCCTCACTCATCGCTTCTAAGAGACTACTCTGGGTTTTTGGTGTCGTTCGATTGATTTCATCCGCCAACACGATGTTGGCGAAAATCGGTCCAGGCATGAATTCAAAGGCTTGTTTTTGGCGGTTAAAAATCGACACGCCGACGATGTCAGAGGGAAGTAGATCGCTCGTGAACTGAATACGCTTGAAGGAGCAATCAAGCGATCGCGCAAGACTATGGGCGAGGGTCGTTTTCCCGACTCCGGGAACGTCTTCGAGGAGAAGATGCCCGCGAGCCAGGAGGGCAACGACACTCATCTCGATGACATGGGGTTTCCCTTTGATAACTCGGGCAATATTCTCCAAGATATCTGGAATGGTCGGTGTTGCGTTCATGCTGGGACTATCGCGTGGGAGATCGCTGTAGAAAGACTTGGTGATCGAACACGGTCGAAGTCTAACAAAGGGTCTAAGATCGGTCAATTATTCATGTTTTTTGTGCCTCACAATTTCGGTGCCGGTCTTGAATCCGGCTGAGATTGCTACGCGGGGACCAGTGTGAGCATCCAAGGGGGAACTTCTTCGTTCATGGAGGAAAACTTCCGCGCCGTACTGCTTGCAGGGCTGTCATGGAAGGTGGCACCTCGTCGAATACGAATATACCGAAAGGCACCGGCGAAGCCGTTTCCCGAAAGCGGATACTGTCCCCGGAGTGTCGCCAGGCTCGACAGATCGATTGACTCACCGACCGGCAGGCCGACGAGAGCATCGTAGAGGTCTCCGAATATCTTCGGTACGGTCACCGAGTTAAACGGTTCATCTTGAGGTCGATAACGGGACTCATCGAGCAATTGCGCAAGGAGTTCCCAAAACACTTGATCATCGACTGATCCCATCACACAGACGGCTCCTCGCCGGGCGAGCAGACCCAATAGTGCCAGAGGGCCGACGATCTCGAACTTCCACGGTGGGAAGAGCAAGAGGCGATCGCCATGCGCGACTTCGAGGGCTCGCTCTCTCTCGAAGCGAGTCTGGCGAAAGGCCCCTTTAGTCCGAATAAGCTCCTGGTCGATCAGGGATCGCGAGAGTCTCGTCGGTTCGTACGCGAAGGTGGGAGTGGCTGGCGCCCAGCAGGTGGCAATGGTGTATCGAGAGGCTAGCGAGTCCTGCTCATCCAGAGGCTCCAGCTCAAACATGTCTTGATTGCCGAAGAAAGCAAATGACAACCCAGGTGTCTGCTGTAACTTCCTGAGCCGGTCTGGTCTAGGGTGAAGAGGGCCACCCAACTGTGAACGGGGATCGAGTCGATCCAGACAGTGCACAATAAGCTCTCGGTTCTGTTGCGTGAGATCAGGCCCATAATGACCGACCACCTCTTCTGCAAACGAGAGATCCCCGGCTCCGATGTCCAGTAGTGACGCCACATCTGCACAGCGAAGGAGGTCGAAGGGATTTTCCATGTTGCGCACCACCTGCTCTATGTTCTCGCTGGTCAGCCTTGTCGTGGGCCACTGAGAGCCTGGAGCCGGGACCAATTCGAAAAAGACACTCAGTGCACGGAGGGCCTTGGCTGGAGGAAGCCCTGTGAGAGATTTTAGGCACACTCCGTCCAAATCTTGGACACATCGAGGCGCCTCCCGCTCGAATAGACGGAGCAGGGGTTCCTTCACTGAATCCGGAGGATCTTTGTCCAGAATGGCGTGATGGAGTCGGCTGAGAGTTGAGGGGAGGGCGGCCCTCTCGATCAATTTTTTAGACGCTTCCCATTGTTTTGGAAAATGGCGCGCACGATGACTCACGAGACGGCGAAACTCGGAAAGTGGGTCGGGATTCATGGAGCCTACACAACTGTGTCCGTCTGAGGATGAATTGGATATCAAACCAAAGCATAGTGATCTCCAATCGTCAGGGTCAAGCGCGCTTGTTCACACTCGATTGTTGTGATAGGAGTGGTTTTATGAGAGCACCTGTCATTGTCAGCAGGGTGCGAACAGGGGGTTCGGCCTTCAGGCTGAGTCTCTTGATCTGCCTGCTCGTGTTTCCGATTGGCTGCGCGGTAGAGCGCGCTGGTGGTCTCGATTCCACTATCGAGGCTGGTTGGCAGCCCTGGCACATTCTTGACACACAAACCGGCCGCGTCATCTCGTTCGCCGATTTAGTGAAGGACTTGGAGCATCAGGACATTGTCTATCTGGGAGAAGAACACCACAACCCGTACCATATCGAAGCGGCCTTGAAAGTATTGAACCACCTGGTTGGGAACGGGATTGAACCTACGATCGGGATGGAGATGTTCGGATGGGATGGACAATCAGCCTTGGACAGCTATGTCTCTACCAATCAACCAGTCACCAGTGAGTTTTTGGAGCACGTGCGCTGGAAACAAAACTGGGGGGGCGCATTTGAAGATTATGCGCCATTGCTCACGTTCGCTCGAGACCGACATTTATCCGTCCGCGCCATGAACCCACCCAAACCATTGATTCGCCGCGTGGTGAAACTCGGGCTCGATCAAGCCAAACAAGATCCGGAATGGGCTACTTGGGGGCTCGATCAAGAAGAGATTGTTGACGATCCTGCCTATCGCGAGAGGATATTCGATCAACTCCAACGGTGCCATGGAGGGTCCGCGGAGCACTATCGCACGATGTACGAAGCATCCATGGTGCGCGACGAAGGCATGGCAAGGACGCTGGTCCTGAGGGAAGAAGAGCTCCGTCTGGATCAAACGAGCTCCCGCCGCATGATCATGAGCTACACTGGAGCCGGCCACGTTCAATACAATCTCCCTGTGCCGAAGCGTGTAGCCAGACGATTGGGAGGAGCGGTTAAACAGGCAACCATTTATATGCTTTCCTTTGACGCGAGCAAAACGGAGGACGTTCGCACCCTCATGCAGGAACCCATCGCTGACTACATTTGGCTGACGCCGATGGACAAAGCACGCCTGGTGAAACCATGCCGGTAGTGTATTCGCAACCTAGTCCCCTTTCAGGCAACCAGGTACAAGCCGCCAAGAAATCAGGCAAGGCTTGACACAACTCGACTCACCCGGCAGACTGAGCCAATTTCTCTTCCCAAACGACCTGCGCGTCGACGATGCGAAATAAGATTCCTTGCAGCGCTGAGCGACTTGGCTTACTGGATCCCCAGATGATCCAAGCCATTTCAGAAAGCTCCGCCTTTCAAATCGCCCAGAAATATTTGACTGAAAGCCGGGTCCACATCGTGGAAGCTGACGACGCCCGGATCACGTCTACCCTCATTGGGAACTCCGGTCTCTACGAACAAACTATTCGCCTGAAGGACGGCCATCTTCTCTCAAAATGCTCTTGCAGCCTTCCCGAAGAACCCATGTGTCGCCATTGCATCGCGGTCTTGCTCGAATACTATCGACGGGATCAGCCTCAACAGTCGCGAAAATCGCGTGTTCCGAAAGAATCCAAAACACCGCCCCTGGCCTCGGCTTCTCTGAATGGCAAGACGTCCGTCACACAATGGAGCGCTGCTGATGTAAAATTGAGCGATGCCATGCAGTTTATGGAATGGCTCCAACCGGCCACAAAAGCGATCCAGGCACACCAACAGCTTCCCGACCCTCCTACCCTCAAATGCAGCGAGGTCTCGATTTGGATCGACACCATTCGCGGTCTCGCGGAAAGTCGTCGCGAAAGCGATCACGGTTCCACCAGGCTGACGGCTGAGATCCGAGACCGTGAGACGCACGTACGAAGACTGTCTGAAGAACTCCGAACTTCGATGAACGAGATGATGGCCACGCAGACCACAGCTCAAGCGCTTCAGCATGACATCACGACCTACCAAGAGACCCTGTCTAAAGTGGCAGAGTTGGCGACTGAAATGATCACGCATGAGGAGCAGATGCGGGTGGCAGTGGGTGAACTACTTCAAGAGGGTTCGCCGTTCGAAACATTCGCTAACTCCGTCAAAGAAATTGCACAGGCACTAAAGACAGCAGCTAAGCCAGCCCCCTAGCCCGCATTATTCACGAGCACTTCTACTGCACCCGCCGATATGCCGCTGCGACAAGCCTGGCCGCGGGTTGGCTGCGCCCAGGCGGGCAGGCTCGCCCCTCGTGGCCTTCGACATACTGTTTCAAGTATGTCTCGGTCCCTCGGGGCTCCGCGTGCCCGTCTCGCATGGCGTCTTAGCGGTTTCGTCACGAACTGTCATGAATAATGCGGGCTAAACAGTTGTTGCGCTTCGTCCGTTGCGTCTCCAATCTTCCTTGCTGATCCCCCTTGCGCCTTCCAATTGAGGTCCAGTAAAATGCCGCCTTCTTTAGCTTTTCAGATCTTGGAGGGAGCAAAGATGAAGCGGTTACTTTCACACATGGGTGCGATCACGGGAATCCTTCTGGCTCAGGCCTTGCCGGTATTGGCAAATGCTCCAGAGGGTGAAGGCCCACCGGACTACAGTGGCATTACTGCCCTGTATTATGTGCTGATCGGAGGGATCCTCGCGTACGGCGTCTACGACACATTCTTCAAGAAGTCGTCGTAATAATTCTTTGATCTACCGTGCTTCCTCAGACCTCCTAATCAAGCCGGTTTCAGGCGAAGATCAAGTTAGTGGTCTGACGTTTGAACGACTCAGAGCTTTTGTCGTCGTTCGCTCAGCATGGTCTTGAGGACTGTCAGCACCTGCTCCACGACGATTTCATACCCTTCCTTCGTCGGGTGAATACCATCGGCTTGATTCAATGACGATGCACCTCCCACCCCTTCCAGGAAGAAGGGTATCAAGGGAAGATGGTACTCTTCTGCGAGCGCCGGATAGATGGCTTCGAAGCGAGTGGTGTACTCCTCTCCATAGTTCGGAGGGAGCTTCATGCCGGCGAGGACAACGGCAGCGCCGGCTTCTTTCAATTGTTTGACGATCTGTCGCAGATTGCTTTTGGTTTGATCGATGCTGAGCCCACGAAGTCCATCGTTAGCGCCTAATTCGAGGATCACCAGTTCAGGTTCATTCTTGAGGATCCACGGCACACGTCTTAGCCCACCGGCCGTGGTGTCGCCACTCACACCGGCATTAATCACTCGATAAGGATACTTGAGATCATCCAGCCTCCGCTGCAATTGGGCGGGGTAGGATTCACCGGCTTGCACCCCAAGCCCAGCCGTGAGACTGTCTCCAAATGCCACGATTCGAGGCCTGGAGTCGGATACCGAAGGCGAGGCGGCATCCGCTGCGATGGACCACAACAGTATCATCACTGCGGTTACCGATATCGAGTGAGATGTCCTGGCTCGTCGCATGATGTCACTCAACATTCGCTGTCTTTGCTCATGCAGTATAATATCATTCTCCGTATGTTCTAAGTCAGATGATGGAAGAGGGTTTTGATGATCACTATGACAGATGTGTCGATGGTCTTGGCTGCGGGAGGGCGTTCGATCACTATCCTTGACCGTATTAATTTCGAAATTCCGGCGAAACAGACGGTTGCGATCATGGGGCCGTCCGGAAGTGGAAAATCGACATTGCTCGGCTTGATGGCGGGTCTTGATCGTCCGAGCACCGGATCGATTCATCTCGATGGCACGGACATCACGACCATGGCGGAAAGCAGGATGGCCAGATTTCGGCGCGAAAAGGTGGGCTACATTTTCCAGTCGTTTCATCTCATTCCCACACTCACCGCCATTGAGAACGTTGCAGTTCCACTCGAACTCAGCGGGGAGAGTCAGGCCGGTGATCGCGCAGCTGATTTACTTTCCGCAGTGGGGTTGTCCGATCGCATGGGACACTATCCGGTCCAATTGTCCGGTGGGGAACAACAGCGAGTGGCCGTGGCTCGCGCCTTTGCCTGTCGTCCGCCGATTTTGCTGGCGGATGAGCCAACGGGCAACCTCGATAGCGCGACTGGCTCCCATATCATCGAACTGCTGCTGGCTCTCCACCGGGATCACGGGACCACGCTTGTCCTCGTGACTCACGACACCACGTTGGCCTCTTCGATGCAGCGTGTGCTATCGCTCCGTGATGGTCGCCTGGAATCCGATAGCATGTCCTCCGACTCATCATTCATCGATGACATATCGACCGACTCCCGAAGGTCAGGCCGATTGTCCTCAACCACGTCCCCCTTCCAATTCGACTCATGACAGGGTTCTTGGTCAAGATGGCCTGGCGCGAGACGCGTGCCGCATGGCGACACTTTCTCTATTTCTTGGTCTGTATCGCCATCGGTGTCGGTGCGCTGACGGGTGTATCTCTGTTCGGCACACAGG
>JBGSIO010000088.1:0-4157 GCA_041742455.1 Nitrospira sp.
GCCAAGGGGTGCGCCAGCAGTTCGGCGCCGTCTCCGCGGGCATCGCAATGGGCGTGCAGGTGCGGCATGATCACGGCAGTCAATATATGAGCGACGATTTCCAGGCCGAACTCCGATTCCTGGGCATCACATCGAGTCCGGGCTTCGTGTGAAGTGGCCCTCAACAAACGACGCACACAGTTGGCTGAGGCGCGACGATCGCCGAACAATGCGACCCACAGGGCGGGTCGAATACGGCAACAACCGTGTCCAAGAAATCGTGAGCGGTACAGATGGTCTGAGCACGCGAGTCATGAGACTGATCCATCGCATGCATGAAACAAGACTTGACCCTGAGTTTGTGTCTTTAAATCGACGCACAGTACAAGATCTGACCGCCAATATTTCACGGTTACTGACCTTCAACTTATACGGTTCTATTCTTACTTGGTATCGAACGGCTTACGGCTTTGATCATTTTTCACAGTCGGTTTTGTTAGCATCGTCTGAAACAGATCCCCTGTCAGGGGTCGGATCTCCTCCTGTTCCATCAGTCTTAGGCGGCCCCTGTTCTTGAATTTGTCCTGCGGCTTCAGCGCTCTGTTGGAGTCTTTCAACATACTGTTGGATTTCCTTTCTGCCACGTTCGAGGTTCTCGTTCTCTTCTGCAAGTATTTGGTTGTATGTCTTATTGAGCTGGTCAAGTACGTTTTGATGAATACGAGTGTATGAACCGAGAGTCGGTCCAATCATAAACATATCGGTATCCTTGCCAACGCCTGGAGCGACTTCGGCTCTTCGCTTGGCCAGATAGGTGAGAAGTAATGTGTCTGGCACGGGTGATTCATAGTTGTGTTTAGCTAGCATTAACTGTGAGTTAGCGTGCCAATAGCCACTACCTATGGCAGCAAATCCCACGGAGTCATGGCAACGAACCGAATCATCCTCCACTGTGTAAATGTGTCCTCCCAATGAATCTACACCAGTAAAGATGGTTGATACGCTCGCGACCGAGTAGTTAAGCAATTCCTTGCTCACTTTGGTGATAAATCCTTCAGACATTTCGCTTTGGCGAGACACGAATGATTGGCAATCGAGACCGAGAGGGAAAAGGATAGTCTGCTCGGCCCTTTGCCTCCTAATGTCATTTCGAATCTGGGCATACATATAGGCAACATTACGAATGACAAGCCATTTTTGTGGTTCAGCAGTGATTCGTTCAGTCACGATTTTCTGAAGCTCTAGCAGGATTTCAGATTGCAGCGCAGAATCGCCAGCAGTCATGGCGGCGATTGAGCTAGTTAGCGGAATGATTTTTGCGGTGTCGGGCTCAAATTCGACATCTCCACCAGTCAGCATTCGATCCGACGCACCGAAGATAATATTGCCGGACCTCGCGGCAACACAGACAGTCACAGGCAACCTCCTTCATTCAGATCAAAAGTGAGCATTCTACACTGAGTCGCCACTGCGGATACAGAGTCAAGAGGAGGCACTTCGCGATCTTTGACCTTGTACCATGAGAAGGTCTTGGTCTGCTGGGGGAGAAGTCATGCTATCTTAGGCGCCATCTGAATGAAAATACTCGGAACGATCGACTGGCTCATGTGGGCGACCGCATTCAATCCTGGCTCGATCGCCATGGGCGCGCCGTGCTCATCCGCAGTCTCGATGGAAGTGGTCGATAGCACTCGCCTACCTCCAGCATTGAATGCCACGTACTTGAAAGAACAGACGACGGTCCCGGCATGCGAGTCATGAGACTGACGTACTGTATGCACAAAGCAAGACTTGACCCCAAGTTTTCCGACGTGAGGAGCGGAGTCGGCGTGCAGGAACAGACTTCACATCACAGCTGAAAAAGACTCTCGGTACATTCTCTGGTTCTGACGAGTCACAAACTGTGATGTGCATTTCCCTCATCTATCTTCCTGTCAGCTAGAGTTTCGGCCCGCACGTCCTTGGCATCATAGACATCTACGAATTGAGAAGACTCCTGGTACCTTTCCTGGTTCCAAATCCACGAGATCAACGGCATCGATGCTTCTTAATTTCTGCTTCACCCGGGAAGCGAACGCCTGAATCCAATTCGATTCAGTCTGGATCGTTTTAGATGCATTTAAATTCTAGTTATTATCAATCCAGATAGACGAAGCACGTTGTTCTATCTCACAATCATCGCGCTAAAGTGCACGCATTTCTGCTAAGTAGTTACTCGCAATCCCTCGCCTGTGAGATTGGTATAGGGAATGCAAAGTTTCCTATGCAAGTCAGGAAACCATTCGTGTTATGGAGATGCTGGATTAGAACGGAGGCTACGATGAATATGAAAAATCGCATAGGGTTGAGCCTTGCGTGCTGTGTTGGGATTTTCAATGTTGTCATGCTCCATTCAGCAGCTTGGGGAGACTGCACGGTGCAGGAGCGCATTGAGCTGGGGAATCAGGGGTATGACAAGGGTGAAGTAGAGAAGGTCTGTGCTGACGATAGCAAGGGAGAAGGCGAAAATTTCTGGGAAGCTCTGAGTAAAGATGTCGTGACGAACCTTGCGAACGGCCTCTCAGATGGTCTCTCGAAGGGGCTAGACAAAGGGTTGAGCAGTGCGTTGGGTGCGCGCGAGAGTAGTTCGAGAGCCGCTTCGCCAACCCCTCAGGAAGCGCGTGAATGTGTCACCATTGCTGGAATCTGTCCGCTCTCCGGTATCCCGGTTGGGGCGCAGTGCTATTGCCAAGCCTGGAATGGGGCCACATTTATGGGTTTGTCTAGATAGCACATGAGCGAAGATGTTAGGGGACAACGACAAGTGCCAGTGACGTTCTCCTTTCAGACTGTCGCAGTCTGGGGGAAGCTTACAGAAGAATCTCACTTTTTTGGGAATGCCTGTGCCGATTTGACCTGCCGGCTAAGTGAGGTGGCTCCGCTTGTTTGGACAGCATCTTTCCATTCATAAGTGATGCCTGGCCGTTGATACCTACGCGGCAGTGGGCCGTGCAGGCAGGTTCTCCCAGTACACGCGATCGGGCGTGCGTCCGTCAAGCGCGCGATGCGGCCTGATCTGATTATATGAAGGGCAGGTAACGCGCCACGCCTTCGCGTGTGGCCCCGACGGTTTCGTAGGCCTGGAGAGAGACCTCCTCATATTTGAGACTCCGCCACAACCGCTCGACAAAGACATTGTCCCGCCATCGCCCGGCTCCATCCATGCTGATCTGAATACCATGCGTCTGCAGAAGCCCGGTGAATTCCTGGCTGGTGAACTGACAGCCTTGATCCGTGTTGAAGATCTCTGGGGAGCCATAGCGGGTGAGGGCCTCCTGCACCGCGTCCACACAGAAATCCGTGGTCAACGTATTGGAGAGCCGCCACGCTCATACCCGGCGACTCGCCCAGTCGAGGATCGCGCAGAGATAGACGAAGCCCCGTTTCATCGGAAGGTACGTAATATCAGACGCCCACACATGATTCGGCCGGGTGATCGTTAGCTGGCGCAGCAGATAGGGGTAGATCTGATGGGCCGGATGGCGCTGGCTGGTCCTCGGCTTCCGATAGATCGCCGTGATGCCCATCCGCCTCATCAGTGTGACTACTTGTCGTCGCCCAATGGCATGGCCCTCCTGTCGTAACAAATCCCGCAGCATGCGGGCACCGGCAAACGGATACTTCAGATGCAGCTGATCGATCCGGCGCATCAGAGTCAGCGCCGTCTCGGAGACCGGCCTCGGTTGATAGTAGGCCGTCGACCGGGCCAGCTGCAGCAACTGGCACTGTCGCGCCACCGGTAACGCGTGGGTTCGATCGATCATCGCTTTGCGCTCAGCAAGCCCGCCTTGGTGAGCGCCCCTTCTAAAAAATCATGCTCCAGAGTCAGTTGCCCGATCTTCGCATGGAGCGTCTTCAGATCCGGCGTGTCAGATGGTGGGTGTGATCCGCCAAAGACGTCCGCGGCTCGGGCCAGCAGTTGCTGCTTCCAGTCCGTGATCTGGGTGGGATGGACCTGGAACTGCTCGGCTAACTCGGCCACCGTCTTCTCACCTTTGACGGCGACCAACGCCACCTGGGCCTTAAAGGTCGCTCCGTGATTCCGTCTCGTGCGTTTCATTGCCTCGCTCCTTTCGTTCGCCACCGCTCGGTGGCGTCGGTGAGGCCAGGCTACCACTTATCACACTGTCCGAATTTCC
>JBGSIO010000089.1:0-4958 GCA_041742455.1 Nitrospira sp.
AAGAAGTCGCCGGCTGTGTGCATGGCCGTATGGGGCTCCGTCAACAGGTCGACCGGCTGTTTGGGCAAGGTTTTGGCGAGCACGCCATTCCCCTTAGCTTGTGGCCCATGACAAGGAACACAATTTGCCGCGAAAAGGTCGACACCGTTTGCAATGGAAATCGCATCGAACGGAACCGGGGTTTTACGGTACGTTTCTGGGTATGATTGCACAGCGATAGGGTAGAAGGTCGCGCCAAGCCCCAAGATTCCTAACACTGCCGGTACCGCGATGCGCCATAAAGTTGGCCATTGTTTCTTGCGACCGAGAGAGTGTGTCAAGCCGGTTAGGATCAAGAATACGATACCGATCCCTACAAGAGTCCTCACAAGCCAGTCGTCCCATGTTGCGTCGATCGAGAACCGGAATGGATAAGGCCAGTTATCGATGACGTCATGCTTGGCTGGTATCGCGTCGGCTAACAAAGTCGCGACGATGACGAGGATAATAGCGAGAATAAACTCGACACCCACCCATGTTCGGAGCTTTTGTCCCCCGATTGCCGCTCTTTCAGGGGTCTGTGTGAGCGATGGTACCCACACGGATTTCGCCTTCGAAGCGATCGAAAGAATGAGGGCAAGCAGGGTCAGCTTTATGATGAGCAGCCAACCATAGGTGGTGGCCACCAGTCCGGCATAATTTGTGTCGATCATGCGATTGGCCACGACGATGCCCGATACGACGATGACAATCATTATGGGCAGAGCCAGTGCTGAAAAGCGGCTCAACATTCTCCCGGCATGGGTTCGTTCTTCAGCCGTTCCGGTCCTGGTGTTCGGCGAGGAGGCCACAAGAACGACCCCAGGGAGACCGCCGAACCAGACGCTCGCTGCAACCAGATGCAAGGCATAGGACAATGTGCCTACCAACGCGTGTTCTTCTGCAGCCGAGTGACTGGAGAGTGCTCCGAACGCGATAGTCAGCGAGGAGGCTGATGCGCACACCACGTAGCGCCATCGCGCCGAGGGCGAGACTCGAACGTACAAGACGATTGCCAGGACGGCGAGAGCACTGGCCGCTCGGAGGATCCAAATAAATCCGATGCGAGTCTTTTGCAAAAACTCCAACCAGGCCTGTGGGCTCAAGGCATTTCCACCAATCCCGGTTGCTTGCGCAGTCGTCGTCGCTAAAAGACCAAAGAGCCCTATCAGAAGGAGAAGCGCCAGCCAGGGAAATATCGATTTGAGGCGAGCTGCCCACGGTTGCCCGACGGCAGTAAGTCTTTCCTCAGCGATCGCCAAGAAGACACACCCGCCCAGTAGCATCATGTTGGACGCTAGTTGCAGAAAGCCAAAGAGCGAGCCAACGGCCTCGATCATTTTTCTTGAGCGCCGCCCTTTATGCTGAAGTCGTAAGAAGATTCGACGACATGGCCATCGACTGAGAGGACACGAAATTTGACGGAATACTTGCCGGGCGCGAGTTCCGGCACAGAGAGGACGATGGATTTTGGATCATCCGGGGCGAGGGTGGGTCGTTCATCGCTGATCGGCTGTTTCTTGTCATCGAGGACCACCAGCGATGCATAATCTCCCTCGATATTCTCATTGAACCACAAACGAACTTGAGTCGGCGACTTGGTGAGGACGGCTCGGCGTGGTGGTTCTGCCTTAACCAACTGAGAATGTGCAAAGGCTGAGGCGACGGGTAATCCTAAGGCAAATACGGATACCAAGAAAAAGCGTGCAAACGAATGAATGTTACGTGAGCCAATCATTAACCCTCCTCGTGCCCGGTTGCAGCACCCAGAAAACGTAAGGCCTCAGACTATTTGGCGTGATGCGCCAGAGCGGATCAGCTGCCTACAATACGGGTGACTTGCGTAGGCTTACGACGATCCCGAATGACGAAGAACACGGCAACAGCGAGGCCCACCATCACAGGCACTATGACCATAATGTAGTGTGTGAGATGCGACATGACTCCCTGTTGACCGACCGAGAAGGAAAAGCGTGTGACGTGTTCGTGATTGTCGCCTATCGAAACCAGTCCAACGAATTTACCGGGATTCTCGAAGTTGTGTTTCACGCTAATAGATCCGGTAGGATAGACCTTAGTCGGGAGGTGGGTGATGGTTATGGCATCGAGATTGTCCTCAGATCCAGTATCTTGAATGATTCGTACTTCGACCGGGAGAGACCGAATCTCATGTTCGACATAATCAAGCACCAGGACCGCGCTTCCAACTCCAGGAAGCTCCTGGCAAAATTTTCGGTCATAGAAGGTGTCCGGTAGGTAGCTGGCAAAGTACATCTTATACGGTCCGATGTGGATGACGCACGTATCGCTCGCCAATTCGTGTCCATGCTGAGCTAGTGCTGGGAACGGCGCGACGACCAGTAGAAACACACTGCACGCTAAGGCACGAATCAAACCGTAACGGGACATCTTCAACCTCTTCCTTTTCTGCCGCCGTACCCCTAGGAACTCGCGGCTTGCGACGGTTTACGATCGCGCATGAAAAAGACAATCGCTCCTACGATGACAACCGCCACGACTGGAACCATATAGATATTCAAGAATTTGGAAAAGAATTTCGGTTCACCTACCGAGAATGGAAACCGGGAGACGTGCTCCATTTTTTCGCCGACGCTCACCAGGCCGACAAACTTACCAGGTTTGTCAAAGGTGTATCTGAAATCAATCGACCCATTGGGATACACCTTGGCGGGGAGGTGAAATACTGTCTCGGCCTCAATGTTGTCTTCGGTTCCTGTATCCTTGATAATCCGCACTTCGGCGGGCAAGGATCGGAGTTCTTGTTCGATGTAATCCAGGACCACGATTGTTTGGCCGGTTGCCGGAATATCTTCACAGAATTGCTTCTCTTGCGTGCTCTCAGGTTGATAACCACTGAAGTGCATCATATAGGGGCCAACCGTGAGCTTGCACATATCCTCTGCCATGGATAACCCACCATGTGCAGAGACCTGGGAAGACAAAAATGCCCCCATAGTGAGTACCGCAAATCCGACCATCAGCTTCAGGCGTACAGCAAGTCGCATAACTGATCCCTCTCTCTGGATATGATGAAGTGAATCCTTAGGTACTGTATATGGCACCCGGTTGGCTACGATCGACGACGCGCAGCCCACCAATTCCGGAATCGCCCCGATTTTGAGAGCTCATACCCGACTATTCCGAGGACCAGCAGCAATGCCAATGGACCTAGAGCGGACCGTCCGAGTTTTGAGTAGTCAACCTGTTGCACCCGGAGCAAGTAGGCAGAAGGGCTCAGCCCTTCTGCCGTGATGATCAGCTTGTATAGCCCCTTATCCAGCTTGGCCTCACCTCTGACTACCCCATCAGGATGAGACATCGGTTTCCAATACGCAACGGTTTGGGTTTCGTCCTGGTCGTCTTCATTCACTCCTCGAATGATCTTCACGCCCACCGGGAGAGCGCGTAGGCTTGGATCGACAAGGTCGACTACTAAGAAGGTGTCACCGACATCCGGGATTTCCGTGCAGTATTGAGCTTTCGGTTCGATCTGAGGTTGATAGGCGCTGAAATGCACCATGCTTCCGCCAATCTTGCGCACGCAGGGATCTTCTTCAATGGTCACATTTCCATGAGCAGAAACTGAGTTTGGGCTCAACGCCACGGACAGCGCAAGCAGAAGCAAGGATGCACTTATAAATCGAGTCCGAATAATCATGATGGTATTCGCAGTGTGATTTTTAAAACACAATGTTGAGAGTCTTAGGAATTTACCACCCTGCAGACTGCTCTTTCAAGTAGCCGACCTGCCCGCTTCAGTCTTGAGTGAGGCTTGGTCTCTCGGCGTGGCGTAACCGTGTGCGTGCACACTCATGATTGAGAACTCGTATCAGTGAAAATGAGAAAGGAGTTCAAAATGTAAGCATTTTCAAGTTGACGGAAGCTGGCAGACATGATGATAATGAACAAGGGCGCTGTGGGGTTATCGCAAAAGGAGGTCAACCATCATGAAAGCGAAAGACGGGGTCATCAACATCTTAAATAAGATTTTGACGGCGGATTTGACGGCCATAAACCAATACTTTGTCCATGCGAAGATGTGCGAGAACTGGGGATACGAAAGGCTCCAGCATAAAGTGCGAGAACGAAGCATCGATGAGATGAAAGATGCCGATGAGCTCATTGGCCATGTTCTTTATTTGGAAGGTGTGCCTAACGTGCAGCGGATGAACACCGTTCAGGTCGGCGAGACGGTCGCGGAGCAGCTGAAGTTGGACCTGAAAGCGGAGCAAGAAATGTTGGGATTGCTCAACGAGGGAATCGTACACTGTGCCAAAGTGACCGATTTTACGACTCGACACATGCTCGAAGACATGGCGAAGGATGTCGACGAACACATTGATTGGATCGAAACTCAACTGGAAACGATCAAGCAGGTTGGACTGGAAAACTATCTCGCTGAACAGATCAAGAAAGAATCGTGAGGGGATTATGAAAGCCAAAGAAGGCGTGCTTGAGCATCTCAATGGGATATTGAAAGCGGAGCTGACAGCCCTGCACCAGTACTTATTGCATGCGGCGCTGTGCAAGCATTGGGGGTATGACCGGCTGCATGAGTACTACAGCCATCTGGCGAACGAAGAAGTGCAGCACTCGTCAGGCCTCATCGACCACGTCTTATACCTGGATGGAACGCCGGACGTTGAGCATCTCGATGCGGTGGCGCAGGGACGGGACGTAGGAGCTCTGTTTCAATTCGATCTGGAATTTGAGCGCGAGGATGTTGACTTGCTCAGAAAAGCCATTACCCACTGCGCCAACGTCGGTGATTTCACGACCCGTCACCTGCTGGAACACATGGTCGAGGATTCAGAAGAGCACGTGGACTGGTTCGAAACTCAACTTCGGACCATCGGTCAAGTTGGCTTGGAGCGCTACCTTTCGGAGCAGATCAAGAAGTAAGCGGTGTTTTTCTAGAG
>JBGSIO010000090.1:0-89946 GCA_041742455.1 Nitrospira sp.
ACGGGTTGGGGTGAGTTATCGTATCTGCGACAGGGTAGAAACAGCGCCAGGATCAAGGGCGCAGGCACGTTGGACTTCCCGGCCACTTGTCGGGGTAACATACTGACGGTCTGACAACGAAATCAATACGAAAATGATCTGGGTTCGTGAAGCCCTCCCAGCTTTCGCGGCACAAGACCTGGATACGCAAACGGTGTCACTGCTGTCAAAGACAGGATTGAACCGAAGCCTTTCTTTCTCGAAGCTCTGGAGATCATTGGCGGTGCATTTTGACTCTGACTTGAGGAGGAACGCCCCCCTTAACAGAATGATCATTTTTGGGATTCGGGTACATAAAGATCCTCTTGGTAGCCTTTGGCAATCCGGACAAACGGCGGGATCGGACAATCCAACGTGTCGGCGATGGCACGGAGCAATTCGGCTTGGCGTTCCTGGATCACACCGTCCGCGCCGACGACCTGCACGCAGGCTTCGAGGACATGCTTTTTGAGTTGCGGCGCGGCCAACGCGAGGCGATCGAGCGCGGTATCCAGTTGGTCCAGCCCAGATTCTGTGCGCGGCAGGAGCTTGAGCCCGTCGGCCTGTGTCCACAGATGGGGCACGCCCTTGCGGAATGCCCTTTCGACTTCGCCGGCTTCGCGGCTGCTGACGTGCGCCAGTGCCGAGAGCACGACGCTGCAATCCCGCACGAGCGGTTTGAGCGTGTGGTATTGAATCGAGGTCGGCCGGGTTTCGCCCGACTGTGACGCGAGGTGACGGCGGACGATTTTCTGCAGGACGAATTCAAAGATGTCGATCTGCCCGTCGCTCTCTATCAGCCCTTGCAACGCGCGGCTGAATTGCTTGAACTCGTCGGGCCGAAGGTGACCCAGCGCGGGCAAGGCGAGGTTCACGAGCGGCAGCCGCGCGCGCGCGGCGATAGGCGCGACTTCGGGCCAGAGCGCGGCGGTTTTTTCGCCAACCCCCGGCGCGGCTCGCTCGGCGAGCTCCGTGAGTTCCTTCGCGCGCAAGGCGCCGTCCGGGCTGAGGAGCATCGCGTAAACAAGCGCGGTGGCATCGAGCGGCTCGTGAGCAGCGGACCGGACCTTTTCCGAGAATGAATTCCGCAACTCCTCGGCGTAGCGCAAGTGCAGTGGCGTTGGCTGGCCCAGGTCAGGCAGCACGGCTCCCACTTGGACGACGTTGGCAGCGATACCGGCGGTGCCAGCCCGTGCGCCGGGCATCCCGGGAATCGGCGGAAACGAAAATTGTGACGACGGCGGTTTCGCTGGTTCGCGCGACGATTCTGCTTCAACTGTTTTGACGCCGCCCTGCTTGAATTTCCCATCCCAGCCTGGATCGATGGCGCGGATACGCTCGTCAAGCGGCGGGTGCGTGGCCAGCAACCCGAGAAACGGTTTGCCCAGGCCGTTGCCGAAGAACATGTGACTGGCTTCCCCGGCGTGGGCGGATTCGACCTTCGAGCCGGCACCGCCGAGTTTTTGCAGCGCCCCGGAGAGCCCCGCGGGGTTGCGGGTGAATTGAACCGAAGAAGCATCGGCCAGAAATTCCCGTTGCCGGCTGAGCGCAGCCTGGATGAGCCGGCCAAAGAATACACCGATCGCGCCGATAACGATCAGGGCAAGCCCCAAGAACATCAGTGGATTCCTGTCCCGGCTGCGGCTGCGCGAGTAGAGCAGGACACGGCCAATCACCGCGAGACACAGGATGCCGAAGAGCACTCCTATGAGGCGCAGATTCAGACGCATGTCGCCATTGAGGATATGACTAAACTCGTGGCCGATGACGCCTTGCAACTCATCACGGTTGAGCCATGTCATGCAATCGCGCGTGACGCCGATGGCGGCGTCGCCCGGGGAGTGGCCGGCGGCAAAGGCGTTGATCCCTTCTTCGTTGTCGAGCACATAAATCTTTGGCACGGGCACGCCGGAGGCGATAGCCATTTCCTCGATCACGTTCTGGAGTTTACGCTCATCGGGATGGGTCGTGTTGGGACTGACGAGCCGTCCACCGAGCAATTCGGCGACGGCACTACCGCCCTTGGCCAAAGCGGCGGTTTTGTAGAGGCTGCCAATGACGACGACACTGAGCGTGCCGAGCACGACGTAGAGGAAAAGCTCGGGATCCCACAGGACGAGCGGGGGCGGCGGAACGCCAGGCTGCTGTTGGGAGTTGGCACCGTAGAAAATCAGCAGACTGGTGACATAAACCGAGGCAATGATGCACACGACGGCGATCGCGAAGTAAAACACCAGCAGCTTCGTGTTCTTCCTGGCTTTGTCCTGATGTTCAAAAAAATCCATGCGTCACATCCCTCTTCAAGAGAACGACACCTTCGTCGCCTCGCGTTGCTCCGGATTCTCGATGGCGAACAGCTCGGCGGCGGTGAAGTCAAACGTGCCGGCAATGATGCTGCTGGGAAAAACTTCCCGCTGCGTGTTGTAAGCCATCACCGAGTCGTTATACGCCTGCCGGGAGAATGAGACTTTGTTCTCCGTCGAGGTCAGTTCTTCCATCAGGCTCAGCATGGTCGTGTTCGCTTTGAGGTCAGGATACGCCTCGGAGAGCGCGAACAGGCGGCCGAGGGTACCGGCGAGCGCGCCTTCGGCGCTGGCGAGTTGCTTCATCGCGGCGGGGTCACCGGGATTGGCGGCGGCGCCTGTATTGGCGGACGCCGCGGCATTGCGCGCCGCGATGACGGCTTCGAGCGTGCCGCGTTCGTGTTTGAGGTAGCCCTTGGTGGTCTCGACTAGATTCGGAATCAGGTCGTAGCGCCGCTTGAGCTGCACGTCAATTTGCGCGTAGGCGTTTTTGAACCGGTTGCGCAGCGCGACGAGTTTGTTGTAGAGGCCGACAACGAACATCGCGGCGACCAAGACTAGCGCAGCCAGCACGATGATGACGATCAGGAGGGAATTCATAGCCGTCTAGCTCCTTTGCCGATTTCAAAAGGTTGATGGACCGGTGTCAGCAGACTTCACCCCGTGCTTGTCGGCGTTCGATTTCATGGACCAACCTCCATTGTCAGGAGACTTCCGAAGAAGCCGGGGGTTCTTTGAACGATAACTGAAACTCGCGAGTCGTGCCACTGACGAATTCGCAGACCTTGCCGTCGACGCACAAGGAAATCGGCGCCGCCACGCCATCACGCCCGCGGACCCTGAGCGCGTCATGCGTCAGCCGCAGGTCGAGCGAATGCCCGCGATAGCGGATACGCAGGTCGAGGCGTTTCATTTCCTGCGGCAATTCCGGGTTGAGCCACAGCCTATCACCCCTGGCTTCGATGCCGGTTGATACGCGTTGTACCAGATCCACCGTACCCGCCATGGCCCCGAGGTGCACGCCCTCCGCCGTGGTGCCTTGCTGAATATCGCTGAGGTCGCTTTGCAGCGCTTGCGCGAAAAACTCCATCGCGCGCGGGCGGTCGGACCGCGCCAGCACCCAGGCATGGACCACGCGGGACAAGGTGGAGCCATGGGACGAGTGCCCGATATAATAATCTACATTGCGCGGGATGGTCTCATATTCGAACGGATAGTTCAGCCGTTCGAACAGCTCCCGCAATTCCTCGGAGGAAAACAGATAAAACAACATCAAGACATCGGCCTGTTTCGACACCTTGTAGCGGTTGGCATTGTCGCCCTCCGCCTCGAGGATGAGATCGAGACGCTGGATGTTGTCGTAGCGGGTCCGGTAGACCTCCCAATCGAGCTCGCACAATTGTTCATAGCCCTCGAACTGGCTGATGATCCCGTTGTCATGAAACGGGACATACATCCTGCGACTGATGTCGTCCCAGCGCGCGATTTCCTCCGCCGACAGGTCAAGCTGCGCCGTGAGCTCGGCGCGCCGCATCTCGGAAAGCCGTTCGAGCACATCCAGCGCGCGGCACAGCACCCACACGGCCATGATGTTGGTATAGGCATTGTTGTCGAGGCCGGGCGTCGCCGCGTCCGGATAGCCGTCGTGGAATTCGTCCGGCCCCATCACGCCGTGGATCTCGTACCGTCCGCGCTCGTCATTGAAATGCGCAAGGCTCGACCAGAAGCGGGCGATCTCGAGAATCAGCTCGGCGCCGTAACAGTGTAGGAACTCCACGTCGCGGGTGATTTGGAAGTACTGCCAGACGTTAAAGGCCACGGCGCTGCCGACGTGGCGCTGCAAGTAGGAATTGTCCCGTACCCAGCGCTGCGAACGTGGGTTCAGGTTGAATTCCTGGGTTTCCTCCTGTCCGTCGCTGCCGCTCTGCCAGGGGAACATCGCCCCCTGGTATCCGGCGCTGCGGGCGGCGGCACGTGCCTCGCCCAGGCGCCGGTAGCGGTACATCAGCAGCGATCGGGTGATTTCGGGCATGCGATAGTTGAAAAACGGGAAGATGAACAGTTCATCCCAGAATATATGGCCCTGATACGCCTCCCCGGTCCAGCCGCGCGCGGGCACGCCGATATCGAGCCCGATGGAGTTGGGTGAGACGGCCTGCATCAGGTGAAACATGTTCAAGCGAAGCAGCATCGAGACGTTCATCTTGAACCCGGGATCGGCCGGCAGGATATGGACGTCGAAGTGCCGCCACAAGTGCTTCCAGGCCAGCACATGATCCGCCAGTACTGCGTCGAAGCGGCCGGCGCGCGCCACGGCCTTGCGCGCCTCCAGACCGCATTCAGAGATGGCAGGATCGCGCGACGTGTAAAACGAGGCCAGCTTCTCCAGCACTAGCGTCGCGCCTGGCTTGAGGTCGACCCTCAGTTCCTGCCCGATATACCCCGGTTCCTCGATGACCCGGCGCCGCACATCGACAAGCTGTCCGTCAAGGAATGCCCGTGTTCGCGCTGCCTGCGCGACATGAATATTTGACTGACAGGTGCGCACGAGCAGGTATACGCCGTCCTCGCCGACGACCCCGCTGGCCCCTGGCTCCAGGTGTGTGTTGCTGAATTGTCGATACAGCTTTGCGCCCGCGTTGACGATGCGACCGTCAATGGCCGAACGCACCGTGACGCCAGCGGACCAGTTGTCGGCAGTCAGCGACACTTCCAGCGCGCTCAGATGCATGTCGGCCATCGACACCAGACGTCGCTCCTGCACGGTGCTACGACGCCCTCGGCCGTCTTCGAAACAGATCTGCCGCAACAGCATGCCGTGCCGCAAGTCGAGCTCCTGGCGGTAAGAGCGGATCGTGACCACTCTGGCGTCGAACCAGTCCTCGTCGGCGATGCGCAAGCCGAGCGCGAGCCAGTTGGGGAGATTGACCAGATCCTCGTTCTCAACCACCCGGCCGGCGATGTCGGTCCGCAACCGGTTGTAGCCGCAGCCAAGGTAGGTCCCCGGATAGTGAATGTCATCCGCCACCGCTCCGGCCGCCGATCCACGGGTGGCAAAATAGCCATTTCCCAGCGTGCACAGTGCTTCACGGATTCCCTCGTGCGGAGGATCGAAGTCCTCGAATGCCGTCGACCACATGGTCGACGGCTCCTCGGCAACCTGGACCTGGCCCATATCGGTGACTACGATGTCGGCGCCAGCCTCGCGCAACGCCTGCCAGCGCCCGCTGTGATCGACGCCGATAACGCAGCCGAATCGACCGGCGCGTCCGGCCTCAACGCCGGCAAGCGCGTCCTCCACGACGACAGCCCGCTCCGGTTCCACACCGAGGCGCCGTGCCGCCTCCAGGAACGCGTCCGGTGCCGGCTTGCCCCTGAGATCGAGACGGGTGACGTCCGTCCCGTCCACTCGCGTATCGAACAGCTGCGCAATACCCGCTGCCTCGAGGACCGCCGCGCAGTTGTTGCTGGAAGACACGACGGCGGTCTTGATCTCCTGCGCCCGGAGTTTGCGCACCAGCCCGAGCGCTGCTTCATAATACTCGACGCCGTGCTGCTCCAACTGTTGCGTGAAATATTGGTCCTTCAGGCTGCCGAGACCGTGTACGGTTGGCGTGCCGGGACCGTCTTCGGGTGTGCCAAAAGGCACTTCAATGCCGCGCGACTCGAGGAACGCTGCCACACCGTCGTACCGCGCCTTGCCGTCGACGTAGCACAGGTAGTCGGTGTCGAGATCAAAGGGGACGAACGGCTCGCCTGCTTGGGTGGCGCGCTGATCGAGAAAGCTGTCAAACAGCTTTTTCCAGGCCGAGGCATGTACGCTCGCCGTCCTGGTCAGCACGCCGTCTAGGTCGAACAATACGGCGTCGTAGTCCCGCGGGGATAGTGTGATGATGGCTATCATCCAGCCTCCTGTCTGCCACTCCCGGCGCGTGCTGCCGCATCCAGACCCCGGTCGGTCTGGGCGACGCCCCGTTGCAGGGCAAAAAGGGGGAAGGAGAGGGAAGTGGCGATGGCGCGCAAGAGTAGGCTCGAATCCGCCTCACCGGCACAACCACATTTCGTTGTCGCCCTGTCGACCTCCACCCATGACGCGCCTCCAACTGAAGAACTACAGGAGGAGTCCTGGACCGCCGGGTCGAGGATCGACGCGGCTTGATCTGCTCCCGCCTAAATCTGCGTGACCGCGTCTTCCGCTCCCTCCAACAACCGCTGCACTTCCTCCACATAGATCTCCGTCGTCGCATAATGCTGGTGCCGCATCATCTTCTGCACCCGGGTCGGATTCGCATCATTGAGCAAGGCAAAGGTGGGCGTCGAATGCCGCAAACTATGCACCACAATCCCCGGCTTCTTCACCCCCGCTAAGAGCAGCCCTTCCGTAATGATCCGGTGAATCGCGCGGGTACTCAGCCGCTTCCCCGCTTCTGTGACCACATTCCCACCTCTGTCATAACACGCCGTCGTGGCAAACAGTGGATCACTCCCCTGCAATGGGCCCGTCCGGAGCGCGAGGTACGTCCGAATCTTCTCATAGACTTCCTTCAGTACCTGTACCGACTCATCCGCCGACGCCCTCCCCTTTCCATGCACCCACAAGCGCCACTTTTCACCCGGCACCAATTCTTGTAAGTGTTCGATACGGGCCCGACTCACTTCAATCGTGCGGAGCCCGGTCTTCAGCATCAGATAGGCCATCGCGACGTTCCGGGCTCGTTGCACCTCGGTCTTCCGCGGATCCGTCTCGAGGGCGGCGAGCAACACTTTCGCATCCTCGACCGGCAGATGCCGCCGCGTATGCTGCCGACTACAGGTCCAGCCCTGGACGAAGTCGGCGGGGTTCACCAAGCCGGGATGCAGCGGCACGAGCCACTTCAGAAATTGGCGGACGGCCGTCAGATAGCCATTTTTGGTGCGGAGGTTCGAAAAGCGTTGATCGAGAAAGGCGCGAAAGGCCTTGAGACAGGCCCGATCGAGGCGACGCAGCTGGGGGTCCCTCCCCTGCTCGAGCCAGGCGATGAAGAACCGTCCTCGCTTGAAATAGGTCCGGGCGGTCGTCGACATTAGCTTCTGCTGGGTGAGCTGCCGCGCAAACTCGTCGAGATAAACACGGAGACCAATGAGCGTCGAGGAGGAGAGCTGGAGACAGACCGGCGGTAGCTCCCCGCCCGTCCTTCGGAGCACCGTCGTCGGCAAGGGGACCAGCGCCGTGGAGGCCCTCTGATCAGGCGGCGCATGCTCAGAGGTCAGTGGTACGAGCTCCATCGTTCCGTCCCTTCCTTCTCGTTCCCTGCTCCATCCCGCTCTCTCTCTATAATAAATAATGGAGAGCGCGGTTCGACTTGGGGTCGCATCCTGCGTCTCACCAGGCCCTCGTTCCATATCGGATCGAGGTGGACCGTGCAGAACGTGCGGGAGCCCCTGCGGGCGACCGAGCCTTCCGAGACACGTCGAGATACCAGGAGACGATTGCCTTCCGACCCGATTTCCTGGTCTTTCCCTTCCCCCCGCCCCCACCCTATCCCCTCCCATCTAAAAACACAAGGCCTCCGAGAAGGTATCCATCCCGGATGCTAACATGAATTGAGCCATGTTGGATCGATCTATATATAAGTAATTGACATGAGACGTATAGGTATGGTACGCGATCTATGCGGACATCGACTTTTGAGGCTTCAATGGACACCGTGAAATCTTCTGAAGTCTTTGATGAAGAAGCACTTGCCCGAGAGTTTGAAGAACAGGAATCTGTTCCCCAACTTACCTCAGAGACTCGACCAGCACCGCCTGATTTTAACCCGGCTCGGTTTTCTGAACTCGTCTGCCAAACACTTGATCATCCTGATTTTCGCGCCCTCCCCTCTCATCAACAGATCCTCTATGTACAGTTTCTTCGACACAGCCACGGATGTGGCACGAGTCATGTTAAGGCGTCGATCGCCGATATGGCGCAATGGGTGGGGACACGCGGAAAGAATGCACTCCGCGCCAGACAGCAACTGGTGACGGCCGGCCTACTCAAAATCACCGTTCGCCCACGTCATTTTGTCAAAGGTCAATTTGAAGTGCGACTCTTCTCGCCACAGGCTCGCCCACACATCTCGCCAGACACCATGATCCATCGCTTTCATCAATTCACAGCGAAAGATCTTGAAATCCTCGATTCGCAAATTCGAACAGCCGAGCCTGAGATCCGCGAGGCCCTGCTTGACGACACCCGTCAGCTCTTGGTTGATATGAAAAGAGGAGGTTTCGAGCTTCTGCCTGAAACTGAAACGAAGATCTACAAGTATTTAGCTTTCGTGCGCTTGACCGGACGGTGGAGAATTACCTCTCGCTTCAAGGAGTGGGACGTTATTTAGACACCTCATTTCTCTCCCATCCCAATGTACTGAAACCTTTCACGTTGTATTTCAAAACAATTCTAAACTTCTTCCGCTCTATATAGTCAAAGTTTCATACACAGCGGTCGGAGTTCTCGATTGATGAGTGATCCCTGGCTGGCCTTCAGAGTATACACAGCAACTTCAGTTTTCTAACTTGGACCTCTTATCATTTGAGCTCTTCCTTGGTCCATCGATGGGGATACAGTCGAGAGCGCACAATACGATAAGTTGCGTCAACGCACCTATTAAATGTTACTTCATATTTATAAATAAGCTAATTGATATTATGCATTTATATAAAGCTTTTCCAACACATTTTCATGACTTTACGGTCATATCGTTTATATATTCACAATACTTATCAATTCATGCATTTTCTTTTCCATATCGTGTAATGTTTATTAGTTGCGTTGACGCAACCACTATTCGTTTTGAGATGGAGGACGATACCATGGCTGTCTCTTAAGATATGCCATAGGGTCTGATCCGAGTTTTGGATAACTCATGCCTCATAATCATCATAAGTAGGGCACCTCATCTGACTGGATATATCTACTCCCAAGTCTAATTGGCCCTATAACAAGTGGGGTAATTCACTGTGTCATACCATTTGGCCACGCATTTTCCCTTGACTTTGTTGCTACAGTTCTATACTTCAATGAACACTTAGTCTGCTTTTATCATAACTAGGAGGTCTGCAATGGGGGTGATAGTCGCCATAGCCACCCATAAAGGAGGTGTTGGAAAGACCACATCAGCGTCGAATCTCGCCGCGGGCCTTGCTCGCAGCAGTAAAGGGAAGAAATACCTTGTAGTCGATGCTGATCCGCAGGCAAACCTCACAGCCACCCTGTTCCCTCACGAACGTCGGGATTATAAAGGGCAGACGACGCTGGCCCACGTCCTTGGAGGCACTGCGGTACTTGATGAAGCCATCGTTGAAACCTCCACCAAAAATCTAGATCTCATTCCATCCCATATCGATCTTTTTGAACAAGAGAGTTATATCCAAGGAACTCCCCGTGCACTGCTTGGTTTGGATGCCGCGTTTCGGCAGTCTGCCTTACTTAATAACTATGACATGGTCATCATTGATTGCCCTCCGAATCTCGGCACCTTTATGTCCAACGCCTTGTATGCAGCCAATTACGTCATTGTGCCCGTTGCAGCCGGAGACAAATACGCCCTGGACGGCCTGCGCTCCTTACAGAACAAAGTTCAACAGGTCAACGTCGTGAAGACAGAACGCAAGACCGAATTATTGGGGTACCTTCTGACCCGCTGTGACATGCGTACAAACGTGGCGAAGACCATCGTCAAGACCATGCGGGATACATTCGGAGATCAGGTCTTTTCGACCATCATCCGCGAGAACACAGAGTTCGGTAAAGCCATCATGGTGAACAAGACGATTTTCCAGCAGGAATTGCGCGCCTCGGGCGCTGAGGATTATGCCGGGCTCGCCGCTGAAGTCGTATCGCGTGTGGCGAAGGCCAGCAAGAAACGAGACCTCTTGGAGGCTCAACTAGCGACGGAATCAGAATCACCCTCCGCTGAGGTCGTGGTGAGCTGATGAGTGGAAAGCAGCGAGTATCCAAAGAACGCCAAGAGCTCGAGGAACAAAGCCGAAGAGCTTTGATGGGATTGGGTATTACCAATGAGACCGCAATCCACGGAGTCCTTGCTGAAACACTCGGGATCACGGCCCATTCACCACAGCCAAAACCCTCCGTCACATCCTCGCCATCGACCGATAAGACTCCTCCGCCATCAGAGACTCACCCTGCCGCATCTGAGATCCCACTAAGCCCCCCACGTGCTCCAGTCGCTGCTTCAGCAACAACTGCCCCCTCGGGTTCTCTCGAAACCCCTCTCTCTCTCGAATCGGAAGGGGAGCGTGTCCACAATCTCCGACTCGAGCTTCTCGATCCGAGCCCGGACCAACCACGACTCCAGGCTGAACCTGATCCTGAACTCTTGGAGAACATCCGCTTATTCGGCGTGCGAACCCCTATTCATGTTCGTCCTGTGGCCAACGGCCGTTATCACATTGTGGCGGGCGAACGGAGATGGCGAGCATGTCAGATTCTTGGAAAGGCAACAATCCCAGCGTTAATCCGGCATGACAATCTAGACGTTGCAGCAGCTGAAGCCCTCATCGACAATCTCCTGCGAAAAGAATTAACCGGTTATGAGGAAGCGAAAGGCTATAAGCGGCTGATTGAACAGCACCGCTATTTGAAATCGGAACTGGCCCAACGCCTGGGGTGTGATAAAACGCGGATCACGCGTGCGCTCCAAGTTCTCGACTTACCCGAACACATCATTGAGCTCACGCTTGGAGCAGGATCACCCCTAACATTGACACACGTTCAGGAGCTTCTTCCATTACGGTCCAATCTCGTCAGACTACAGAAAGTAGCGCGCCAAGCAATCGAGGGTGGGTGGACCGCTCGCCGCATTCGGGAGGAGGTGACACGGGTTCCACGTACCAACCAGGGCGCTCAGTCAGTTCGATTTGATGCCAGGGGAACCGATGGTCCATTTCGCCTTGTTATCCGTTTTCACCCGAACCGTGCTCATGACATCAGGCTTATTGAAGAGGGGTTACGGAAGGCACAAGAACACTTGGATAATTTTCAGCGAACTGACTCCTCCTAATTAAATTCTCCTTACCGTTCACCATTAAACATTCACAATGTCTGGTGACAATGTCTCATCGTGAACTTCTTGTTCCAACCCTCTCACGGGTGAAGGTTTTCTTCCCACTTTCGTGCTTATCCTCATTCAACAAATATCTTGTCTTATCCGAAAACCTTTTATCTGCTGCGCTTACACGCAAAGATATGAACTCTGCCATCATGCCTCTGACAGCCGTTCCCAGCTATTTATCCCCAGGTGAGAGGATTCACACAAGAAGCAGACCACAAATTGGGAGGCTTAGCACAACCGCGAGAGGGTTCGCACAAGAAATAAGTGAGAGGCTTCGCACAAACACTAGAGAGGGTTGGAACAAAGTGAGAGGGTTGCCACAAATACCAGACATGCAATTTCTTATATCTTTCAGTATCTTATCTCTGACTTGTTTCTCCATATTCTTTTCCCACGTAAACCCTTACGTTGAAGAGAAGAATACGTTACGGCCACGTTGATGGGTACCACTCTTCAAAAGAAAGAAAAAACAGCTCCTGTGTTAGATGGCTTAGTCCATTCTGAGGTCTCAATCTCAGAAATTCCTATGTGGCAGCTCCCAGGTAAGGGCAAGGTCAGTCCAGACACTCTGTCGAAGGTCGTGACCAGAGTGATGGAAAGAGACGGGATCCCACGTAAGGTTGAGATTGAAATTATGCCCAGTGCGAAATGGGGATACCCAACAGTTTTGGACTTGGAATATTTTCGGGGATTCGAACGTGCCCTGACTATGATGTGGGAGCGGGAAGGCATGGTCCCCGATGTCTTAAGAATTAGCGGCCGCGAATTGATCCGATTGACTGGTCGAACGCCGAATGGTGATCGACAGCAGGAAGTGCGTGAATTTTTAGATCGACTGAGTGGCTTGGTGTTGCAAGAGCATCGGAAGAATGCGAAAGGGCGACGCGCGGAAACAGGGGTCCATATCTTCGAGCGCATTGATCGGGAGGAGATGTCAGCTGGTGATCGGAACGAAGGACAATGGACCCATCAGATTCGCCTAGCGGATTGGTATTGGGCCAACTTGAATAATTTTCATTGTCATATCCAGGATCAACGGATCTTTTGGGCGCTGCAGCGAGATCTGACGAAGCTTCTTTATCAACATCTCCATGCCTTATTTAGGGTAGGGCGTGGAGCTGCGAGTGAGTCCTATTCAGAATTATCCATGAACCTGAGTTTAAAGCGGTTGCGAGCCATCTCTGAAATTCGGCGCCAATTGAAGCCTGCGCATGATGAGTTGCTCAAACTTGGATTTATTGGGAAATGGTCATTGGAACTGATGCCGTCACAGACAAAGGAATATCTTATTGTCTGGGAAGCGGGCCCAACATGGCATGAAGTGTATCAACATGAGCGGGAGAAGTTGCAGGAAATTGAACGTGGACCTGTGCAGGAGGTCATTGTCCAGCAGGATGATGCCACGAAGTTCGGTCTCGATATCTCTGAAGAAACAGAAGACAGAGCGTACGCATTAAAGGAAATCTACGATTTCGTCGGATATCGCGATCAGGCCTATGAGCCATTCTGGAAAAAAGTAATCGACAGTTTTAGTCGGTCGATTCGGCACCGTGTGATGGCGGAAGTTCGAGAGCTGGCCTTGAGTCGACGCATTCGAACGACGAGAGCCCGTGCGTTGGTTGCGGCATTTCAACGAGAAGGGAAAAAGCACAAACTTGACGGCTGGGTAGGGCAACCGAAGAGGGTCCTGCCGGACTATTCGAGACGCGCACCATAAATCAAAGGGCCGGTTCTGAAAGAAAATATAATAGTCGGCATCCGATCTGACAGACAGTGTCAGATACCTTGAAAGCGGACGCTCGCGGAAGGTCGGGCAGACTGTCTCAGTTCGACCCGAAGCCGATGTACATGACCGACGGCTATCAGGTGGTCCAATTGAATGACAGCACCAGCGGGATTCCACAAGGTGTAACCTTCCTGAATCCCATATACACCCCTGTCAAAATTTCCATCTAAAATGCCAGTCCGAAGTTGGTCGATTTCTGAAGGAACTAGACTTATACTCATGCTGGTCAAAAAAACAAATGAAAGTGGAGCTGAGAAGTCCGATGCAGGGATCAAAGTCCAGCTGGGAGGCCGGATCGTCCAAGCTACCGAGAACAGCAAGGGCATCGTGATTGTCGCGGCGCAACTTCACGAACCGTCCAGATCGTTCGGAGATTGATTGGATATATGTTGAGCCAGGTTGTTGCCATTTGTTTCGGCGCTTCTTGCGGGGCATTATTACGCTGGTTCCTCGGAATTAGACTAAACTCTCTCTTTCCGGCTATCCCAATGGGAACCCTTGCAGCCAACCTGATTGGTGCGTATATCATAGGTCTTGCGATGGGCTACTTTTTGCAAACTCCTGGAATATCACCCGAATGGCGACTCCTGATCATTACTGGTTTCTGTGGCGGCTTAACGACGTTTTCTACGTTTTCAGCAGAAGTAGTGACTCTCCTCCAAGAAGCCGAACTAGGGTGGGCTGCCGGAACAATCGTTGTCCACGTTAGCGGCTCACTCATCTTGACCTTTGCAGGACTATGCACCTGGCAGTTAATAAAGACTACATGAATCATGCTTATGAACGGCTATCAAATTTCATTTTTTACGCAACAAGATCGCAAACACAAAGGGAAACCATTGGGAGACTGGTTAGTTCATCTAGCAAAGGAAATGGGGTTACGGGGAGCAACTCTAATAGCAGCAACCGAGGGAGTGGGACATGATGGACGGTTCCACTCAGCTCATTTCTTTGAGCTCGCCGATCAACCAGTCGCCGTGATCATGGCGGTGGATGAAGATGAATCCATCCGCCTTTTTGCGCGACTTAGGGCGGAAGGTGTTCATCTTTTCTATGTCAAAACACCTGTCGAGCTTGGAATCTTAGGCGACGGGTAAATCTAGGTAAGGTCTGAATAGTTCCCAATTTCGATTAGGCTTCGCGGAAAACACAGGGAATCTGACTGATTGCTGTCTGAAACTTCGAATTAATCAGACCTTCCCTAGTTGATTGCATGCCGTTGCCACGATTCTTTCTCTCCTGTGCATCTTGTGTTCAACTCCAACTCACTCCAGCCAAAATTCGCTTTTCCCCTAACTCCTGGCTGGACTTGGCCTGAATGAGTCTGAGTAGGCTGGAGTAGGATGGTGAAAATGCTTTCTAAACCGCTTGTCCTGCGACTAGACCTATCCTCCAACCTTCTGATTGATGGACGACGCAAGTCAGTTCTTGAGTCACATGCGTTCGAGAACGTACGCGAAGACATGTGGACAGGTGTCGTGGACACCGACACGCGTGGTAGGTACCGGTTCTACGACCCTCCCCCAGCCGATTCCGGCCCACTCCAGCCGAGCTTGGCTCGAAACCCAAATTTTCGCTGGAGTTGACTGGAATGAAGTAGAGTTGAACACCAGGCAAGCAAAATCTAATCAACGGCAGCTTTCCGGCGCGGAGATTACGCTGGCGACTGTCGCACAGTGGCCGCTAGCGGACAGTGGGTGCGGGTGACGACAATCAACACCCACCAGGATCCTTGGTGGTCGTTCATGCCCCACACCAAGCTGCGCGGCATCAGCGTCGAGGAACCCTTCTGCCGCAGTCCTTTCCTAGTTGGTCCATGATCGCCGCTCCTGGTTCGCTTCCGCTCATCCCGCCAGACGACGAGACGCAGGGCGTGAGTCTCGCTGACGCATCACTCCCCCCCACAGACCTTCGGACGGCCCGCGCCCGTATTCGATTGGCGCCGTCCATCGGCGCCGCGCCGATGGACGGTGCGAAGACGCCTACTCAATCCGGTCTCGTCACTCGCATCGGTGGGGAAGAAAGACCGACAGGAGGGGAGGGGGCGTGCTTGCCTGTGTGTCGTGAGGCTATCACATCGTTCTCACGGTCAAGGCCTGCGCTGCGGCGATTCCGCATGCTCGCACGCGTGCTGCGCACGGCCCTGACCGCTGCGCGTGCGGTGTGCTGAAGACCCTCCACTCAGGCACTGTCGCCTGGGACAACACGGAGGGAATGACATGAAGCCATTCAATCACGAACAACAGTCCATCGTGGCGACCTTGGTGCCGGAAGAAGAACGGCTCGATTTTCTGCCGCGCCACTTTGGCATGCACATGCTGACCGTGGAGCACGCTCTCTACGCGCAGTTTGCCGATCTCTGTCCGACCTATCGAGGAGGCTACTGGCACTTCTATGAATTAAGTAACGGCGGGTGCTATCTCGCGCCGAGTCGTGAGACGTATCCGCTCGTACAGAGTGGCAACTTCTTTGAGGCCACGGTCTCGGGCGATGCCGCCGGGATTATCGTGTCCCTGTTCACGTTCAGCCATGTGTCCTTCCTGTTGGAGGACGATCCACTCGGTCCTCAGATCGCTGACTCCTTTCATCTGCTGCGTGACTTCGCGGCTGACCATCCCGAGGCTGGCCTGATCTCTCGAGCGATCGACTAACTCGCTCGACAGGGCCGGCGGGCCTCGCTCGCTCGTCGGCCTTGCCTGACCACTCCCTTTCCCTTCTCCCCACGCTTGCTCACCCGAGCATGGATTCACCAATATGTTGGAACGTTCCAACATCACGGTGGCACCGCGCCAGCGCCGTGCCTTCCTTCGCGCACCGTCGCGTCGCCTGCGGCGGCTCGACCGTGCTGACTGTTTTTCCACTCCATCCAATTCCCTCGCCCCCCACGGTGTGGGGCCCGTCCGGGTGCAACCGCGCCAGCCAACGGCCCGGAGGGCTGTCACGCTCGCAGCCGGCCGGGACCCCAGACTCGGATGTTCTGTTGCGCCTCCTGCTGTGCGTGAGAGGCGCAACACATGTTGTGGAAAGAGACCGGTGGGCCGGTCGACGCGATGTGGCCGTTGGTCTCGTGGGTGGCTGTTCTCATAGGGAGACAGTCCAACAGAAAGGAAAGAAGCATGAACACAACAACGATGTATCGGGCGAATGTTCGAAGGGTCAAACAGCATCCGAATGCGATCCGGGCGGATCGAGCCGCGCAGGCGCTGGCCTACTATCGCATTGCGGCTCTACGGGAGCCGGGCGCCTCGGTCGAAACGGTCCTGTCCGATTTCCTCACGGATCTCCGCCATTACTGCGAGCGCATGCGCCAGGATCTGGCGGCGCTCGAACGTGTGGCACAGCTGAATTATCTCAAGGAAAAGAATTGACGGTAGGCGAAAAGCGGGAGTCGAGACGGTAGCAGCCGTTCCGACTCCCTGACCAGGCACCACACCCAAGGGAAAGGCGAGAAGATGGCGAAGAAGATCGTTCCAGCAAACCAGAATCAGCAGGGCACCACGTCAGTCTGTATCCCCCTCTATCGGCTGCAGGTTGTGAAGGAAAGTCATTCACCCCTCTATGGCGCACCCAGGGTTTCTGATTCACACGATGTGTCGAGATTTCTCCGCGCCCACTTCGAGGGGCGACCGCATGAGGAATTCCTCGTGGTGTTCCTCGACGCGAAGAACACCCCCGTCGGCTATCAGGTCGTGTCAGTCGGGAGCCTCACGCTCTCGATCGTCCATCCACGTGAGGCGTTTAAAGCCGCCGTGTGCATGAGCGCGGCGGCCGTGATTTTTTCTCACAATCACCCCTCCGGTGATCCCACACCGAGCCTTGAGGACCGCACGTTGACGAAGCGACTCGTCAGCGCCGGGGAGTTACTCGGCATTCGCGTCCTCGATCATATCGTGATGGGGGAGGGGCGGCACGTCTCCTTTGCTGATGAAGGCTGGTTGTACGGGGAGGGGTGAGGCGTCATGTCGACATACTGATGACGGATGATCGGGAAGAAACATACCAACAGATTCGGACAGAAAGAGGGGACATCATCATGACACCAAACAGGATTGACGCATCACCGAATACGAATGAGGGCGAGAACTGGCACTGTCCGGATTGCCAGAGCTGGGGACCCTTTACCGTTGATGTGATCCCGCACGTGATGCTCCGCGATGAGGGGACGCCCTTCCTTGACGACGATGGCGGCAGGGATTACGACGCCACCGCCTTTGCGATGTGTCCAGACTGTCAACGACAGGCCCCCGTGGCCTCTTTTCGCCATGAAGGAGCGATCATGGACGAGGCAGAACGACACGCTCGTGCACGCTGGACGCGACAGGGTGTCGATCACACGACACAAGATCAGATTGTGGTCGACCTCACGGCGAAGGCTGAGCCAGGCGCCTGGGTCGGCCCGTTTCAGATTCCAGACGAGAGCCCAACCGTGGAAACAGAAAGGACGCCAGCATGACGACCCAAGCGGAGACCATCTTTGTGAGCCCGGACGGTGACGCAGAACCACAGCACGAACTCATTCCGAGTGTGAGCATTGCCAACCTGTTACAGCAACGTGAAGCCGTCATGACGCTCTTTCGCGAGGCGCTCGACAAGCTGGAGCAGGCCCACGCCCTGGCGACTGCGGCACGGCTCGGATTTCCTGATCTCTCAATGGCCCGAGGGTGGCGAGGTCACGGCCTCCGTATGACGGGTGAGTATGCCAACCGTACGACGCTGTTGGAGACGTTTCAAGCCTGTGTCGATGCCGGAGGATGGACGACGCTGTTGAACGACTCCGGTATGCGCTCGGTCATGTCCGCGTCGAAGAGAAAGGAGGTGGATGAGCAACTCGGAGCGGAGAACGTTCCCGCATTGACGCGCGAGGCGATTCGCGCCACCTTTGTCACGCTTCATGACTCACGCATGGACATGTTCGAGCAGGGGGTGCTTGAGTGTTTTCGCCGCCTCTCATGGGATTACAAGACGAATCTCCCACAGAAATTTGGGAAGCGGATGGTGATGACCTGTTTAACTTCGTACGGAAGCGCCAACATGCGGCAGACCGATCAGCTGGACGATCTCCTCCGTGTCTTTCACCTCTGTGATGGAAAGCCGGAGGCCGATCATCGGAGAGGAGCCTATCGGCTCATTGCCGATGCGATGCAGACAACCTCCGCGTGGCCGAAGCTCGCCGAGCATGACTATCTCTCCATTCGGCTCTTTAAGAATCACAATGGGCATGTGACGTTTAAGAGACCGGATCTGATCCAGCGGCTGAACCGGATCATCGCGAAGCACTATCCTCACGCATTGCCCGCGCCGAAAGACTAAGGAGGAATGGCGCTGGTGCGATGGGACCGCAGGTAGGAGGGGAGGGAACCATGACTCCCGTTCCTTCTTTCTATTGCGTTTCCCGCCCCTCACCCACGACGGGGCGGGGACGCCCGATTCTGAGTTCGGCGGGTGGGGCGTTGCAGGCGTGCCAGCCCTCTGGGGCGGTTGGCTGGCGCGAGTGCTCGCCTCATGAGCCGCCCCACTGTCCCCATCTGTTGGGGATAACCGTGTGAACAAGTGGAGCGAGTTCTCGGTGTGACCGCAACTCATCGCCTCTTTAGCAAGTTGCCTTTTATTTAGGCATCCGTCATGCGCGGATGTTGCCCCTATCTGTTGGGGTGGTCTGGCGGATTAGGGTCGGAGCGTCCAATAGACCACGACCGCTGCAACACATGTTACCAGCGCCGCGAGGAGATTCAGGTATCCAATTGTTTGGGCCCTGCGCATCCGCGTCTCAGTCGTTTCCAATACCTCGGTGACTTCTTGCCGGATCGCGCTGGCCACGTTCGTCGTGTGGGTCGCCATCTGCGCCTTCATGGTCTTCGTGGTAGCCGTGAGCGACGCCGTGACAATCCGTTCTGCTTTGGCTTTCGTCTCCGCGCTCCATCGTTCCAACAGGCCTTCGAGCGTGGTGCGATAGTCGTCAAGCATCGCCTGTTGCGCGGACCTGCTCTCGGCCAATAGCCGAGCATGCATGGTCTGCACGATCAAAAGCGGGTCCTCTCGGCCCAGCGCCACGCCATGCTTCGACGCGATCTCTTTGAGTAAGTCGTCGGTAGGATCGTCGCCCATCACAACACCGGTACGGCGGTAAATTGTTCAAAGAGTTGCTTCTTGATGATCGACAACCGTTGCCGTGCCATGATCGTGAGCCCTGACGATGCAATCGCTTCATCGAACGTCAAATGATGCTGCAGCATGTCACTCAAATCCCGCCCGAACGTCTCTGCCTTCAAGTCCGGGAGCCGGATGATCGCCGAGACGCGATCTTTGTTCGTCACACAGGCTTTCATCTGCTCGAACGATTTGCCCTCCAGCTCGATTGGACCCCAGTAGGGATTCAGCCACACCACAAACAGGACGTCAGCCGGAAACTGTTTCACCAGCTGGGTAAAGCCGTGTACCGTGTCCAACAACGCTTGTCCCCCCGTGACCACGGTATGCACCACGAGTTGGTGCCCCATATCGCGCAGCAAGGCCGGCACCTGATTCGTGATGACATAGGCGGAGAGCGGCACAAAGGAACTCGCGCCATTGTCGATCACCACGTCCTCTTTGGCCTTCGCCACGAGTTCGACCACCTGATCGAAGCTGCGTGGGTCGATCTCGTCCCCCTTCAGAATCTGCAGATGGTGCACCTTCAAACTCTGATACGCCTGAAACGAGGCGTTCACCGGATCGGTATCGATACACAGAGGCGTGTGCCCTTTTGATCGTTTGTACTGGGCCATGAACGATGCAATCATCGATTTGCCGACACCGCCTTTGCCCTGTAAGACCAGGTGAATCTGTGCCATTAGATTAAGTCCTCTTTCTTTGGAGTGGGATCAAACGTGAAGCCGCCTCCTCTTCCTGTGCGAGACGGCGTGGATGTCTTCGTCGATGAGACCGGCGCTCGCAGGACGGGGGGTGGGACGATGCTCGCTCCCGCCTGCTTCCGCACCAACTTATTCACGTACAACCGAAAGGCCTGATAACTGAAGTCCACTTTCTTTTCTTCTTGTAACGTCCGCCAAATCGTGGCCACCGGCCAGCCATCCGCCATCGCCTGGTGAATCTCCTGGCGCAACGCGAGGACCACCGCCCGGTTCCGTTCACGCTTCGAGGCACGCTGTTTCTTCGCGCGCTCCGCAATCCGTCCCGACAGATTTGTCTCCATCATACCCCTGGGCTCTCGATCACAGAGAGCGTAGAATACACGAGAGAACAATGCAAGAACAAAGATCAAACAACGATTGCAACAGAGCATGAAGTATGATTAGATCCAAAAGAAGAATGATCATATGCAGGGCAGGATAGGTAAAGGGGGCCCACCAGTATTCCTGGTTGGCCACCCTTCACGGTGTCTTTCTTCGCGCTTTGCGCTCAACGGGGGACCCTATCCTGCGGAGTCGATGGATGCACGCACGAGCCATCAAGAATCGCAAAGACTCCCAACCGATCAAAGTCTATTGTTTCCCCGACGAGAAACAGACCATCGCGCAGCACGCCGCCTCGACCGGATTGAGCATGTCGTCGTACCTGTTGCACGTTGGCATGGGCTATCCCATCCGCAGCCTCGTGGACCATCATCAGGTGGAGGAGTTGGCCAAGATCAACGGCGATCTGGGACGACTCGGCGGATTGCTGAAGCTCTGGCTGTCACAGGCGCAGTCTGTCGGAGGCGTTGAGGCCAGGACCGTCCGCGAGACGTTGAAGAAGATCGATGCGACGCAGGATCAGATGGTGACGCTGATGAGCCGAGTGCTTCGACCACAGGCCGAACCCATGACACGCTCACCGAAGGACCACGGCACATGATCATCAAGCATGTGCCAATGCGCATGCTCCGAAAGAGCAACGTCGTGTCGCTCGTGGACTATTTGACGAACACCCAGGGGAGACAGGAACGGGTCGGGGAGATCACGGTGACGAACTGCCACAGTGACCGGCACGATGCCGCGTCGCTTGAAATGCTGAATACCCAATCGCTGAACACCCGGTCTCAATCGGATAAAACGTATCATCTCATCGTGAGTTTCCGGCCTGGAGAGTTGCCCTCGGCGGCCACGGTCCGCGCGATCGAAGCCCGCGTCTGTCACCGACTCGGATTCGGTGAACATCAGCGGGTGAGCGTGCTTCACCATGACACCAACAATGTGCATGTGCATCTGGCCATTAACAAAATCCATCCGACCCGCGCGACGCTCCATGAACCCTATAAGGCGTATCGCGCCTTTGGAGAACTGTGCGACCGCTTGGAGGAGGAATTCCATTTAGAGCCCGACAATCATCATGTCCGGAAAACCAGCGGGGAGAATCGAGCCTCCGATATGGAGCGGCAGGCGGGGACCGAAAGTCTGATCGGATGGATTCAGCGCGAGAGTCTGGACCACGTACGATCCGCGCAGAGTTGGCCAGCGTTGCATCAGGTGCTCCATCAGCATGGGCTCGCGATCCAACCCCGTGGGCAAGGACTCGTCATCACGGACGGGCAGGGGACCTTTGTGCGCGCGAGTTCGGTGGCGCGGGACCTGTCCAAACTCTCCCTTGAACGTCGTCTGGGACCGTTCGAGGCGGCAGGGACCAGACAGGCCACGAAGCCCACACGCCGGTACGAACCGAAGCCGGTTCGGAGCCGCATGGACACCAGAGCGCTCTACGCCAGATATCAACACGACCGGCTCGCACGAGGTCAGGGCCGGACCGCCGCGCTCGCCGAGGCGCGGTTACGCAAGGCGCAACACATCGAGGCGGCGAAGCGAGCTGGACAGATCAAACGGGATACGATTAAATTGACCATGAGCGGACGGATCACAAAGACGCTCCTTTACGCGAAGGTGTCGCAGACGCTTCGCTCCGATCTCCGTCAGATTCTCGATCGACATCGACGGGACTGTGTCGCCATCACGGCACGCTATCAGAGGATGACCTGGGCCGATTGGTTGCGCCGGCAGGCGCTTGCCGGAGACCAGGAGGCCCTGCGTGCATTGCGCGCCCGAGACGCCGGGCGCGGTTTGACCGGCGACACCATCACGGCGGTTGGCACCAGACTCGTGAACGCGGTCGTGGGTGCGCATCAAGACTACATTACGAAACAAGGCACCATCATTTATCGGGTCGGACTCTCGGCGGTTCGCGATGACGGGACCCGACTCCAGGTCTCGCGGGAAGTGACGAATGACGGCATTGACGCGGCGCTCCGGCTCGCGCTCCAGAAATACGGCACCAGGATCGCGGTGTCGGGCTCCGATGCCTTCAAAACTCGTGTGGCACAGGTCGCGGCTCGTTCTCGGCTTACTATTCGTTTTGACGATCCGACATTGGAGCACCAGCGCCAACGGTACGCACAGGACGCGCGACAACGATTCACATCAGCGACCCCATCGGCTACCGGTCCGACGCAGGCCGAATCATCACCACTGGCCCCGCCGAGTGATGAGATGCTCCGTGCTCTTGCGGAACAGGAACGAAAGCGGCTACAGGTCATTCGGACGCCGACTGTCCGACGGTTCGAGGCACGAGACGAGGGAATGGTGCAGTTCGGGAGGGTGAAGCAGATCGAAGGAAGACATTTCGCCCTCGTGCACCGGCGGGACGAGACCGTGGTGCTCTCCATTGATGAGGCCACCTACAGACGACTCACCTCGTTCACACGAGGACGCACGGTTCACCTGAGTGAGTCAGGCGCGATCACGCTTGGGAGAGGACACCGGCGATGAGCACTACCCAGGAGGCTTGCGCGGAGGATGTGGCCCGAGGTCCTGTAGCTGGCGGTGGAGGCGCGCCGGTTGCGTACGTTCTTCTTGTTGTGAAATGGGGATTGGGGGTAAGATATTAGGATGCTGACCGAGGCTGACATTCAGCGCAATCTCGATGCGGTGGAGGATGCCGTTGCGCAGCAGGCGCTCGAAGGATTGACGGTGCCCGCCGAGACCGTGGAGGACATGCGCAAGATCGCGCGGGGTGACATGTCGAGCGACGATCTGATCAGGAAACTCTACAGCCGTTTCCCGAATGTCCCGATATTCCAGCCACGATGAGTCTATCGATCCCGCGACAGGGGTGCTCAAGAACCGCTTGGGCATTACCGACGAACCCACGTTAGCACAGACCGAGGCGCAGTTCGTCGCCGAACGCGCGCGCGAACTGACGCATCAGCCCATTTCTGGCGCATTCGATCTGCCCCATCTCCAAGCGATTCATCGGCATCTGTTCGGCGATCTCTATGACTGGGCGGGACACTTGCGGACGGTGGATCTCACCAAGGACACGAACCGCTTTGCGCATCATGCTCATCTTGAACGTGCCGCTGCGCCGATCTTTCGGGACCTGGCACAGGAAAACCATCTCCGCGGACTAGAGCCAGCAGCATGGAGTCGGCGTGCGGCGCACTATCTGGCTGAGTTGAATGCGCTGCACCCGTTCCGGGACGGGAATGGACGGGCGCTCCGGGCCTTGTTCAGCCAGGTGGCGCACGACAGTGGCTATACCATTGTCTGGAAGCATATGACCCAAGCGGACATGTTGGAGGCGTCGCGGCGATCGTTCTCTGGCGACCTGGCTCCTCTGACGACACTGATTCAGCGCAATTTGCATCGAGGCGTTCCCATCCAGGAGCAACCGTCCGTGCAGGCGTCACGTTCCACGCAGGCCGCACCACCACTCACCCCGCCGAGTGAGGCCCTGCTCCGCGACCTTGCCGAACAAGAACGAACACGGGTACAGGTTATTCGAACCCCGACCGTCAGACGATTCGAGGCACGAGACGAGGGGATGGTGCAGTTCGGTTCTGTTGAGAAAACCACAGACGGGTATGTTGTGATCGTGCACCGTCAGGATGAGACCGTGGTGCTCTCGATTGATGAGGCGACATACAAACGGCTCGTCTCGGTGAAACGGGGTCACTTCGTACGGGTGTCTTCGACAGGATCTCTCACGCTTGGGAAAGGACGCCGGCGATGAGCAGCACGTACAACAATGCCGTGGGTCCCCAAGTCCGGGCCCCACAGCCCAAACCAGGCCTGGTCATTCCCTTCTTAGCCTGTGCCTCGCTCGTCTTTGGATTGCAGTCGGCCACCCAATACTTTGCGTACACCTTCCAGTATCAAGCGGTACTTGGCCAGCATGTCGGTGCGCTGTATCAGCCCTGGGCCATTCTCGAATGGGCCTGGCGGTGGGCGCACGACTATCCGTTGCAGCTTCGACAGGCCGGAGGAGTCGGCATGATCGTGGCGGCGAGTGGGCTCCTCGGTCTCGCCATCGCGCGCACGGTCCAGGCGTCCCGGCCTCGCCCGAATCCCTTTCTCCACGGCTCGGCCCGCTGGGCCAACCGAGACGACCTCGAAGCTGCCACGTTGCTCCCTCGATCTCGAACGATCATGGATTGGCTGAACGGCACGCCGCAATCTTCAGCCGATGGAGTCTATGTGGGCGGGTGGTTGGATAGAAAAGGAAAGCTGCACTACTTGCGCCACAGCGGGCCGGAGCATGTGTTGACCTATGCACCGACGCGATCCGGCAAAGGGGTGGGCTTGGTGATTCCGACGTTGCTCTCCTGGCCGCACAGCGCCCTGATTGCGGATCTGAAAGGGGAGTTGTGGGAACTCACCGCTGGATGGAGACAGCACCACGCACAGAATAAAGTCTTACGTTTTGAACCGGCCGCCGCCCAGGGCACGGTCCGGTGGAATCCGCTGGATGAAGTTCGGCTCGGCACCGAACACGAAGTGGCCGACGTGCAGAATCTGGCCACGATTCTGGTGGATCCCGACGGACGAGGCCTGGAATCCCACTGGCAGAAGACGAGCCAAGCGTTGTTGGTGGGAGTCATGCTGCACGCCCTCTACCACGCCCGCAACGAGGGCACCACCACCTCCTTGCCTGCCGTCGATCGGATGTTGGCCGATCCCCAACGGCCCATCGCCGAACTGTGGAAGGAGATGACCACCTACGGCCATGTGAACGGGCAGGTGCATCCGGTGGTGGGCGCTGCAGCCCGAGACATGCTGGATCGGCCGGAGGAGGAAGCGGGCTCGGTCCTCTCGTCTGCGAAATCCTACCTGGCACTCTATCGCGATCCTCTCGTGGCCCACAACGTCAGTGCCTCAGAATTCAAGATTCGAGATCTCATGCACCATACGAACCCCGTGAGTCTGTACCTCGTCACGAAACCGAACGACAAAGCCCGGTTGCGTCCGTTGATTCGCGTGTTCGTGGCCATGGCACTGCGTTTACTCACCGATACGATTGCCGTTCAGCGCGAGACGGTTCCACCATCCGGATTCATGGGCCTGCTTGCGCGACTTGGTGTTCGATCGACACCGCCACCACTGACGACGAAACCAGCCTCTCGCCATCGCTTGCTCGGCCTGTTCGATGAGTTTCCGAGTCTGGGGAAACTCGAGATCTTTCAGGAATCCCTCGCCTTCATGGCGGGCTACGGGCTGAAGTTTTATTTGATCTGTCAGGACATCAACCAGCTCAGGAGCCGTGAGACTGGGTATGGGGCGGATGAAGCTATCAGCTCCAACTGCCACATCCAAAATGCATTTCCGCCGAATCGCCTCGAAACGGCCGAACATCTGTCGCGTCTCACGGGACAAACGACCGTCATCCAGGACAAACTGACAGTCAGCCGCCGCCGCATGAGCATGTGGCAGGCGCAGGACTCTCGCACGCACCACGAGGTGCAACGGCCGTTGCTCACGCCCGATGAATGTCTTCGCATGCCGGGACCGAAGAAAGACGCGCAGGGACAGATCCTTGAAGCTGGGGATATGGTGATTTATGTCGCGGGCTGTCCGGCCATCTACGGCCGGCAGCCGCTCTTTTTTCACGATCCCATCTTTGCCGCCCGGGCGGCGATTCCACCGCCAGCGGTCAGCGACACACTCTGTGCGCCGCATGTCCCACAGGCCGTGAAGATCGAGCTATGACGACAGGGTGGAGCCGTTTACGCCGTCCCATCGTGATCGCGGGTGTCTGTCTCGCGCTGGGCCTTGTCCTGGCTTATCAATCTGGTCTTCGTCTCAACACCACGCGCAGCATTCCGCTTGGGCTCTATCTGATGTCGAACGATCCGATTGAGAAGGGGGTCTATGTGTTGTGGTGTCCTCCGGAGCGCCTGGAGTTTGACCTGGCGAAGGAGCGGGGTTACATCGGGGCGGGATTTTGTCCTGGCGGATACGGGAATATGATGAAAAAGGTCGTGGCGTCCCATCACGATGTCGTGAGCGTGACGGATGATGGTGTGAGGATCAACGGGATACTCATGCCAGCCAGTCAGCCCTTTGGGGCGGATTCGATGGGACGACCGCTGCCACGGTTTCGTGTCACGGATCATGCGCTTGCTCCAACGGAACTCTTGTTGATGTCGGACACGAATAGCCGTTCGTTCGATGCGCGCTACTTCGGTCCCGTACACCGAGCGCACATCCAAAGTCTCATGTATCCTGTCTGGACGTGGGAGTGAAGCAGGACGTCTCCGGCGCGAAGGCCAACGGCGTCCGTAGACCGGTCAACGGCCACTCTGCACCGAAGGCTTGCTCTTGGCGGGAGTGAGCAGCGCAGAGAAGCCCTCGTTTCGAGCCTAAGCCTACACGGTATGAAACAACCCGTGCACTCGCTATGGCTCTCACCCTCTACGCAAGCTAAACAGATTAATGCGCCAACTCATACCGGACGGCACGCAGCAGTTCCTCCATTCCAAACGGCTTGCATAACATCTGTCGTGCTCCTAACAGTCTCGCCGTCTTCTTCATGTAGTCCTCACTAAAGACTCCAGAGATGGCAATGACCTTGATGTCCAAAAATTCGCGAGTGAGCGCCATGATCGTATCGGGGCCATTCAACTCCGGCATTAGAATATCGACGATGACCAAATCTGCGGGCTTCTGACGGTACAGCCGTAGGCCCTCATGCCCGTTGGACGCTTCGACCACCAGGTATCCGGCAGATTGAAGAGCTGCTGATAACAATGTGCGAATGGGCGCGTCATCATCCATCATCAATATCGTAGCCATATAATCCAGTTGGATCTCGATCTCTTCGCACGATGAACCTGTTGGAGTCTACCCGAAATCTTGCGACTTGCAATGAAAGTCGACATAGCCGGAAGGAGAGCCGCAGCGAACGGGCGGCTTCCCACGCTCAGGAGGGAATAGGGAACGGTGCCGTTCCTCGGACGGAAGGACAAGGGTTCCCTCTGCCGCGCGTATTAATTGAGCTGCGGTTGCCGTAACTCTGCATGGATGGCCTGGAGCAGGGCGGCGAGATCCAGGGGCTTCTGGAAGGTCCGCTGGGCCCCACAGCGTGTGGCCTTCTGTAACTCATCAGGGTGCATCCCACTCATGGCCATGATCGTCACGTCTGCATAGGAACGGGTCAATGCAACGATCACCTCCCACCCGTTCATCTCCGGCATTTCCAGATCTGTGAGCACGAGATCCGCCGGATGCGCCTGGAACTGTTCGAGACCGAGTCGTCCATTGGCCGCCTCCCGGACCTGATAGCCGGCATCCTCCAGCATCTGGACGAGTAGCTTGCGCACAGACGCCTGATCCTCGATGATCAAGATCGTGGCCACACTCATGACCTCACCGCTTTCCACTGGGATACCCCAGTCACGATCACCCATCACATTATGCGGCAAGCGATTCGATGGACTCGGATTCCCACGCCAGCTCAACGAGCTCCGCGTCGGTCACAGCCAGAGGGCTGACCAGGATCGGCTTGGCCTGTCGTTGACGGTGCTGCTGGATGAGCGCATCATCGCGATGGCCACAATTGAAACAGCGCCAGCTGCGGCTCCACATCTCACCATAGCCGCCTTCCATATCGATCATGTGCTCTTCCAGCATCAATCCTTCACAGCGTGTACAGGTCATGGCTGCCCTCCGTTGGTGTGTGCCTTGCCGCTGAGTCAACCGTACCAGGTACGAGGATGCGCGATAGATCTGAACGAGGTACGTCGAAAGGGGGGGGACGGGTGTGGCCCCGCGATCAGAAGGGTCCGGCCGCTAGATCGGTATCCGAGTTTCAGCGGAAGCTGACCACATGGGCTATGGTTCGAGACCCCTCACCGGATGGAGAAGGGCTTTCCAAAAACGTATCTGCATGGTGCACACACTCAGACTTGTCCCCAATTGTCCTCTGCGTCTGCGAGATGGATGGTGAGCGTGGGGTGGTAGGTTCCGAGAGAATCTGTGGTGGATTTCAGGTGAGGAGCGGACTCCGTGAGTCGCTCGTGAGGATCAAGAGCCAAAACGACCGCGCGTGCTCATGCGAATTCGCTCGGCTCACATTCCATGCAATACTGATGATTCAGCGGCTCATCCAGCATCTCCTCTATACACACGCTCCGTCTACCAATTGTGTAAAGTGAGTGAAGCCCTCCGCCTGCTCAATTCTTGAAGGAATTCACCGAACTGTTTGGGTGCACAGGGAGCAGAGGTCGGATCCACTATGAAGAGTCGGAATCTTCAAATCTAGTTAGGTGGAAAGCTACGGGTATGCTGGGGAAGAAACGCACCCGTTTTGATCTCGGTGCGACAGGGTTCCGTGGTGATACTGTTAGCTCGGTGTGCTGGTTAGATCTTGAATGACCTGTTCTAGCCGTTGCCGCTCGGAATCGGTCATCCGAAAGAAGGCGAGCCCAAACGTCTGACCGCTGACCCATTGGACGGTCGCCGCCTCAATCATCAACGGCCAGTCCACGTTCTGCGCATAGATGCGGAGTTCCAGTGTGAGGCCCGGCGTCGGCGAAGCCGTACTTTCAACCCGACATCCACTCGTCGAGAGATCGAGGATCGTCCCGGTTCCGTCCAATGTCGGAGCCGCACAAAACGTCGTGCGGAATTGAACTCGGAAGCGTGGGGTGATCCGACGCTCCTGGGCTTTCAGATCCCACACCGCGAGGCCATCGACTCTCCCATCAATGACCCGCTGCCCAAAGGCCATGCCGTAGAAATCTGCTTCTTCCTCGCTGCCGTAGAGACCCTCCGCTGTCAATTCACGAGTCTGAATGCCACGGGGATGTTGAATTGAAATGTAGATGCGTAGGCGCCACTTCTGTCCCTGCGGGTCATGTTGTGGAGCGGATTCAATGGTGTACCCCCCGTACTCAGCACGTTTCCCCATCGTCCCGTAGAGCCTTTCTCCAGAGTGAGCTGGTGATCAATGTGCCGAAGAATACCACATCACGACCACACTGCCAGCATCATGACGGATCTCCTCGTCCCAATGCGCTTCCGTTGCTGAATGATCTTCTGGATGATGGCAAGGACGGAATCGCTGAAAAGCTCTTTGCAATATCGACAAGAAGTGCGTGTGCCAGACCGTCGCAATCAATGGTTCTCACGTGAGTACACGCTGAGTCCGAGTTGAACCGAGCAGATTTGGCATGCCTCGTAAGGAGAGTAGGTGAGCACCATGGGAAGGGTAGGACAAAGAGCCGTCTCAGTGATCCTCAGCCATGCTGAGGATCACTGGATCGAACCGCTTTCCATGGACTCCACCGACTCAGGGACGAGAGCATGAAGTCGAGCCGTGTGAACAGCGAGTTCGTCGTGCAAGGCACCTTGATACCCGCGCGTCAGCGTCAGAGAGAGGAATGACCGCCAGGCGCGGTTGAAACAACGCAGAAGGTGATGAGAGAGGTTGGCATGACTGGGGATCGATGCGGGTCATGACGAACCCGAGCAGCTCAAGGAACGCACGGGCTTGTCAAGGGAGGGAGTGATCGTGGAGACAGTGGGGGTGCCTGATCTGAGGGGGCGTCAAGCAGATCGCGTTACGTGCGCATCCTCATGACACGAGCCCTCCTGACGCCTTGTTCGGATCGCTCAGGCAATCTGTTGTCTGTGAGCCAGTGTGCTGGCAATCAGATCACGGGATAACTGGCGCAGTTTGACCTCCAACTCTTCGAAGGACTCCCCGTGTACCTGACGATCAGGATGGTCCTGGAGGTAGCCGCACCACGTGCCCTGATCTTGTGAACACAGAAATCTCGTCATGTGGCAAAGTATACCGACAACCCAGCGATCCACACAGCATATTGTCAATTTACACCAAATGCGTCCAGGTGGGGGAAATCTTCCAGGGCGCGAGGCTTTTCAGTCGTATGGCCCATATTCTTCATGAACAGCTGAATAACTTGTTCAGTGCAGTGCGCACCAACGCGGCCAACTTGACGGGATCCTTCGGCAGGGCGGAGTGCAAAGTTCGCGCATGGAGCGTCCGGTGCGCCGTGAGCCTCGGGGCAAACAGGTGAGCTAAACGACGTCGATGACTATCCGCTCCATGGACAGCATCCGTGCGCTGGTCGCCGAATCTGAAGAGCGGAGGTTGCGCAGCATCGACCGCAAACACATGTCTGAAGGGGAGACCCACCGGACAAGGAGGGGATGGTCGTGCCTCGCCGAGGCCGTCCTGTGATGGACGGAGGCTGGCCGAGTCGTGAGCCAATATCATTCTGGGTTGAAGGCTGGCCTCGCTGCGCGCGCATGCGTGGGTACTGGGTATCAGTAGATGTGCAGCTGGAGCAGCTGTCGGTGACGGCCACCAGTAAAGCGTCACGTGCACGCTTTCACAACCCCTGAACATGGTCCACCGTACGACGGTTGAAGCGACGGACATACTGCCTGGCTTGGTTCCAGAGGTGCGCACTGCTGTTGATGTGATGCCCGCGCTTTGGTACGAAGAGCCTTGCTGGATTCACGCACGGTGGCCGTGGGGATCCGAGAACGCGGGTGGTGAGTCAACAGGCACGGTGACCGGTCGGTGGCGATTGTGCCTAAGTTGGACCTTTGCTCCCGTCTGCCCGCGGGATCCATCTGCCTGCTCTTCTCCGTTGCTGTTGGTTCATGCCCGCCTGGTTCAGCACCCGGGACGGTTCGAGCGCCTCGTCGAGTCAACCTTTAGGCTCCACCACACGTGACCGATAAAGACGTGGAGAAGTTCACACTTCCAGGCACGAGGTGTGTGGGTATGTTCACGTGGAGAACAGAGAAGGGACCGGAGGGAGACGGGCCGAAGGCCCAAAAGGCTCCGCAGTCGAACTCCAAACTGAAGCAATCCCTCCTGTCTCTTGAACAACGGCTGATGTTCGATGCGGCGGCGGCTGCCACGGCGGCCGAGGTCAATCAAGAACAAGTTGCGCAGGAACAGGCCGAAGCGGCTGTCTCGTCGCACGTGGAAGGTGACGGGCCGACGGCCGATCAACGTGAGTCACACGACCTGCTCCAGGCCATCGCGACCTATCACCCAGGCGAATCCATGACCGAAGTCGCCTTCGTCGATCCGACGGTTCCCAACTACCAGGAAATGATCGCAGGGATCGGGTCCACTGTCGACGTGGTGGTGCTCGATGTGACGCGCGATGGGATGGAGCAGATCGCGGAATCGTTGGCTGGACGCAGCGACATCGATGCCATCCACCTCATCTCGCATGGCAGCTCTGGCGAGTTACAGCTGGGGACCGGCACCCTCACGGCGGAATCGATGTTGGGGAAGTACGCGAACGAGATGGCCATGATCCGAGAATCCTTGTCTGATCAAGCAGATCTCTTGGTGTATGGATGCAATTTTGGCGAAGGGTCCGAAGGCGTCGATACGGTGAATCTGCTGGCGGAGATAACTGGCGCCGACGTGGCGGCCAGCAGCGACCGGACGGGCCACATCGACCTGGGCGGAGACTGGGAATTCGAAGTCCAGGTCGGCTCGATCGAAACCGATCTGGCTCTGACCGATACCACGCAGATGAACTGGGCGGGGATTCTGGGGACCGAAACGGTCCGCGATGAATTCTCTGCACGATCCTATGGCAATAATGATGGAACACAACGATGGGCCTCAAAGTGGTCCGAGACCGATGCGGACGGCGGTGGCGCGAAAGGCGGGGACATCCGAGTGACGTCTGGCCAGTTACGGATCGATACGGATGCCGTGGGTAATGCGGCCGGTCGGAGTGTCGATCTCAGCGGCGCGACCAGTGCAACCCTCACGTTTACGTACAGCAATACTCTGTCCGGAGCAGATCGTATCGAGGCGCGAGCTTCGAACGATGGAGGGGCGACGTATACGACATTGGCTGGTGGGGTGTTCTCCGATTCGTCGAATACCGGAACTGGAAGTCTGAGCCTAGACATCTCTGAGTATGCGTCTTCCAACACGCGCATTCAATTTATTGTGATGGCCGTGGAGCGGGGCGGCGGAGACCGACTCTCTGTCGACAACGTGCAGGTGAGCTACAACACCGGTGCCGCGAACAGTGCGCCCACTGTCAGCAGCCAGGGCGGTGGAACGACGGCTTCGGTGACAGTAGCAGAGCACGAAACAGCCGTGACGACCGTGACGGCGGTCGATGTCGATGCCGGACAGTCTCTGACCTACTCGATCGCCGGGGGGGCTGATGCCGCCCAATTCACGATCGATAGTCGTAGCGGCGAGTTGCGCTTTGCTTCGGCACCGAACTACGAAGCACCGACGGACAGTGGCGGCAACAACGTCTACGATGTCACCGTGCAGGTGTCGGACGGGAATGGCGGAACGGATACCCAAGCCATGGCTGTGACGGTTGCGAACACCAATGAGACTCCGACGGATCTGGCCCTCTCGGCTAACACAGTGGCGGAGCACGCGGCGACCGGGACCGTGGTGGGGACCGTGAGCGGGACAGATCCAGACAGTGGTGATACGAAGACCTATAGCCTCATCGACACGGCGGAAGGGCGGTTTGCGATCAACAGCAGCACGGGCGAGATCACGGTGGCCGACGGGTCGTTACTCAACTACGAGAGCGCGACGAACCACAGCGTGATGGTCCGGGTGACCGATAGTGGGGGGCTGACCTACGACGAGACCTTCACGATCAATCTGACCAATGTCAATGAGGCGCCGACCATCACCAGTAATGGAGGAGGAGCAACTGCCTCTCTGAACGTGGCAGAGCATGAGACCACGGTGACAACGGTCGCCGCCATGGACGTGGATGCCGGAACAACCCTGACGTACAGCATCGCCGGAGGGCCGGACGCCGCACGGTTTTCGATCGATGGCGCCACCGGCGCGCTGCGATTCTCCGCCGCACCGAATTTCGATCGGCCGTCCGATGTGGGAAGAAACAGCGTCTATGATGTGACGGTTCAGGTTTCTGACGGCCAGGGAGGAACGACGACACAGTCGATCAGTGTGCGTGTCACAGATGTCAACGAAGCACCAAGGATCACCAGCAATCGAGGTGGTGAGGTCGCCTCTGTCACGATCCGGGAGAACAGTGCAGCTGTCACGACGGTGCGTGCCACGGACCCGGATCGAGGAGCGCGGATCACCTATAGCGTCGTCGGAGGGACTGACGCGGCCCTCTTCACGATCAATCCGAGCACCGGGGTCCTGCGCTTCAGCTCCGTTCCGAACTTCGAACAGCCGACCGATACGGACGGCAACAATGTCTACCAGGTCGTCGTGCAGGCGAGCGACGGACGAGGAGGCGTCGATGCGCAAGTGATCAGTGTGCGAGTGACAAATATCAATGAAGCGCCGACCGATCTGAGCCTGTCGGCAAACCGCGTGGCGGAGCATGCTGCGGCTGGGACGGTGGTTGGCACCGTCACAAGCAGAGATCCAGATACCCGCGATACGAAGACCTACAGTTTGACTGATTCTGCGGGTGGGCGGTTTGCCATCCATCGGTCCACTGGCGTGATGACCGTCGCCGACGGGAGCCTGCTCGACTACGAGAGTGCCACCAGTCACCGCGTGACCGTGCGGGTGACGGATCGCGGCGGGCAGAGCTACGAGGAGGCCGTGACAATCAATCTCACGAATGTGAATGACGCGCCGACAGGGGCCGATGCGACGATCACGATCACCGAAGACACAGTGCACAGCCTGACCACCGCGAACTTCGGCTTCAGTGATGTGGATGCGGGCGACAGCCTCTCCGCCGTCCGCATCGAGACGCTTCCAAGCGCCGGGACCCTGACTCTCTCGGGAGCGGCGGTGACGGCGGGCCAGGTCATCTCCGTCGCCGATATTACAGCGGGTGATCTGGTGTTCACGCCGGCGGCCGATGCCAACGGCATGGACTACACACGCGTCACCTTCTCCGTCCGCGACAGCCACAACACGTATGTTCCGGCACCCCACACCCTGACCATCAATGTTTCTGCTGTCAACGATACACCGGTCATGACACCTGTTGCCTCCCATGTGACGTTTGTCGAAGGCGGTCTGCCGCAGGTCCTTGATGCCACCGGCACCATCGTCGATGTGGACTCCGCCAACTTTGATGGCGGGACACTCACCGTGTCGATCTCGTCGAACGGGACTGTGGATGATCGTCTCCAGATCGGCAATCTCGGCACCGGCCCCGGGCAAGTCGGTCTCTTTGGAAGCAACGTGACCTACGGGGGGGTGGTGATCGGTACCGTGAGCGGCGGGACCAGCGGCGCGGATCCGTTGGTCGTGACCTTGACCACCAATGCCACCCCTTCGGCGGTCCAGGAAGTGTATCGGAATATTCAGTTCAACAATGTGAGCGACAATCCGTCCACCGCCACCCGCACCCTCACGATCGAACTGACCGACGGCGACGGCGGCACGGCAATCCCCCAGACCAAGCTCGTCGATGTGCACGCCACGAACGATGCACCGACGGACCTGGCTCTCTCCACGAACACAGTGGCCGAGCATGCCGCGAATGGCACAGTCGTGGGAACGGCCAGCACCTCCGATCCTGACGCAGGTGATATACACACCTATCAGCTCATAGACAACGCCGGTGGCCGCTTCGCGATCAACAGCCGCACCGGCGTGATCACGGTGGCCGACGGCAGCCTGCTCAACTATGAGAGTGCGATGAGTCATACCGTCACCGTGCGAGTGACCGATGCGGGGGGCCTGACCTACGACGAAACGTTGACGATCAATCTCACAAACGTGAATGAGACGCCGCGTTTTCAAGGTTTACCTGGCTCTCTTCTACCAAGTCAGCCGATGGCCGTTCATGGGAAGGGGATAGGTCAGTCTTCTGTGATGGACGGATCGAGCGAAACTGATACAGCGTCACTCCGTGTGCCAGAAGACACTCGGAAGATGGTGGAGATCACAATCGAAGGTTCACTGACGCTGGAGACCGTGAATCCTGCAACCACGCGCCTGAACATCAGTCATGAAGCAGTCCACTCGAAAGCGGCGCCACCTGGAGACGAGAAGGAATGGTTATCCATTCCGGTCGGAGAACGCACACGTGAAGTACAGGACACGGCGGAAGACCTGGGAAGTGCTGTGGCGCGTGCATCGGCCTATCTGGATTCCCCGCAGCCCGAGCGCGCAGATGAACGTGCCCTCGGCACCGCGATGACGGTTGGACTCGCGGGTGTTGTCCTGCAGGGCAGTGTAGGGGCCAACGAGAAGCGGGTCGTCATCACCAGGCGGTCTCGGGCTGATGTCGAAGGAGCTTCGCTGGACACGAACTCTCACCCATTGCACAAGAGCCCTGGCACCTCCTTTTCAGTGGAAGGAGAAGCCGAGCAACTAGCCGGATCAATAGAGCCCCCTGATCGAACGTCATGATCGGCAGCCTCCACATGTGGCTGCACTCGTCCTCTCAGGAGAGACCATCAAAAACCCGTTGGGTGGAGGCAGATGGCAACCGAGAGGTGTATCCTATGCGCGCCCATGGACACCAATCCTGCCCCCGTTAACCACATCCTCTTGCGCGGCGTCCTGCACCACGTCAATCCCCTCGTCGCGCGCGTGCTCTGCGTTCCTGATGATCTCGAACTCACCGACTTGCAGGACGTGTTTCTGGCCATGCTCGACTGGGACTACGATCCGGACTTCATCATTCGGATTCATGCGCAGGAGTTCAACAGTTTCGGTCGCAAAACTCATGGCAAACAGCTGCGCGACTTCCAGCTGCGCCGACAAGAGCAGTTCCTGTACATCTGCGACACGCTGGACCTGTGGGAATGGGAGCTGCGCGTGTTGGATGTCGAACCAGTTGGAGGCGAGACGGTCGACTTTGTCTGTCTGAAGGAGTGCGGTGCTGCCCCACCGGCAATGTGTGGTGGACCAACGGGTTACCGCCTCATGTTGAAGTGCCAACAGGCGGGCCCTGAGCTAACCGATCCTGTATCCATCTCGGCCGGTGTGAAATTGTTAGCCGCGAATCAAGACCAGCTTGGGATCAAATTGCAATTCCGACACCCTGCATGAGGGATGGAAGAGCGTCGAGGAGCGTCTGGCGCGCAGCGGCCCACTCACGCCAACGCGTTTCAGCCTGAATGAGACCCACGAACGTCTGGCGCGGTGGGCACAGTGCAGGAGAAGGTGGCCATGACATTCCACAGAGTCCCTCGAGAGCGTGAAACACTATCTGTGGCATGGCAACATTGAGGCCGCGTTAGAGCGTTTGGAACCCCTGTTGTGTGACCTCGACCTCATCCGCCGACGTTCAAACTCTGTTGCCAAGCTGTGTCGCAGTGCCACCGAATGTGATACCTACATTCGCAACAAAATGGACGCCCAAAGGAGCACATCCCCTCTGCACACGTGGACTCGTGTGCTCAACGACAATCTGGATGCCGTCTTTCGTGCCTGGCACCCGAAGTTTCGCCCTGTACCGACGAGCCCACCTGGTTTTTGATGGTCTCCTTTGCGACCCGACCGACGCTGAGCCAGCTGTTCGCTGCCCGTTTCCGGACCAACCGGGTTCGACGTAACGAGACCATTCGCTGTGCGCAGGTGGACCACGGCGTAGTCTGTCCGACATCGGGCGCGCCATGGGCGTGCACGCTTCGACAATCAGCCGCATCGTGAGTGCCCAAGAAAGGAACGATACACGGGACACGATCTGATCTGTCGGTGTGCGCTTCGTTCCGGAAACCCATGTCCAGCTGAGGAACGACCCACACGCCTATTCCCCTGTCGGCATTGATCAATGCCGCGTTCGCCGTCAGTCCTCCATGGAGTGACGTGGTGGAGCGTCCAGTCCCTCGGCGAGACGATCCGTTGTCGTCTTCTTCGGCATCTCTGAAACCCCTCTACCATCTTAGTAACGAGCCGCTCGCTCGTCCGTGAGAGACCACCCGTCAAAGAAAGTCCCCGCTTGGGGGGGGGACGCCCCAACCTTTGACCCATATCTTTGAGAGCACCTGCTCGGCGATGCTCGTGTCCATTGATGCCGACGCTCAAATCTAAAACGAAGGGGACCGTATGACCACGCCAGCACGGAAGCGCACCTCCCGCCCCTTGCGGATCGCGCTCATCGATGCTCATCCGATCGTTCGACTCGGGCTGCGGTCATTGTTCGAGAGCCAGCCGTCCTTCTCCGTGGTGGGTGATACGTCCACGCTCGCCGCGGCCCTCCCGGCCTTGCGGCTCGGCGAGCCCGACGTGCTGATTACCGATACCTTCCCGATCCCACCGTCAGTGTTACGTCGGCAGCCTACCCTTCGCGTCCTCTATACCTTCGAGACGCTGGAGCAGTGCTCACTGGCGAGACTGACACAGGAGTTGAGGCAGGGACAGGCGGGGTTCGTGTTGAAGCAGATCCCACTGGATCGACTCTGTCTGGCTGTACGCCAGGTTGCGTCAGGGCGAACATATAGAGATCCAGCCTTCAGACGCCTTGTCGAAAAGATGCGTCGGCAGCATGAGGTAAGCTCGAAAAAGTGGACGCCTTCAACCTACAATGAGAGGTCTGGAGGTGTGAGATGGAACAGGTCCCGCGACAGCAGTATACGAAGGAATTCCGGGAGCAGGCCGTGCGGTTGGTTCTGGAACAGCAGGTGACGATTCCGGAGGCAGCCCGACGCCTCGCCATGTCGGGCAGGACGCTCGAGCGCTGGGTGAGGCGAGCTCGGCAGGGCCAGCTCACCACGCTGGGGGAGAGCCGACGACCCGTGACGGAGCTGGAGGCCGAGGTATCTCGGCTCAAGCGGGATCTCGCTGAGGCCCGGATGGAGCGCGACATCTTAAAAAAAGCCACGGTAGGTTCAACCGGTGAGAGCAACACCTGCCTCCAGTATAGCCGCTGGCGTCTGAAATCCCAACGTCTTCCGCGGACGTTGATTCAATCGTAACGCGATCCTGTCCAAGTCTGCCTGAGAGTAGCGTGACAGGTCTGTGCCTTTCGGGAAATACTGCCGCAGCAAGCGGTTCGTATTTTCGTTGGTGCCCCGCTGCCAGGGGCTTTGCGGGTCACAGAAATAGACCTGCATCTTGGTATCGATCGTCAATTGTTTGTGCTGCGCTAATTCCATCCCGCGATCCCAGGTGAGTGATCGACGCAAGGCTGAGGGTAGTTGCCGGACCTGCGTGGTCAGTGCCGTCACCACGCTCGCTGTATCTTTCCCGGCTACCTTCACCAGCATCGTAAAGCGCGACTGTCGTTCCACCAGTGTAGCGATATGCGTATTCTGTGAGCCGGTGATCAGATCCCCCTCCCAATGACCAGGGATTGCCCGATCGTCCACGTCAGCGGGACGGTCACGGATGGAAAGGCCATCCACAATTTGCCCGCGCGGTTGCCCTGCCGTACTCGCACATTGTGCCCACCGCATCCTGCGCCGGGAGCGTAAATGTCCGATTAATTCCTTCTTGAGCACCCCTCGGGCTTGAATAAACAGACTGCGGTAGATGGTTTCATGAGAGACTCGCATGGTGTCTTGATCTGGGAATTCCAGTTTGAGCCATCCCGCAACTTGTGCCGGCGACCACTCCAGCGCCAATTTACTCGCGACAATCTGCTGAAGTAGGGGGAAGGTGGCGAGCCGGCAGGGCTTGGGGCGTCGCGTGTGCGCCCAGGCTTGCGTGTCGGCCTCCGCGGCGCGATATGCGAGGGCTCCCCCATGGCGATGGATTTCCCGGCTGACGGTCGACGGGGCGCGACCAAGTGTGGCCGCGATCTGCCGGATCGAGCGCGCCGTGGCCAAGCCACGCGAAATCTCTTCTCGCTCCGCCAGTGTCAGTGCCCAACGCGACCGCGTGCGAACGGGAGGCATGAATCCACCGTTCGCGGACAGCACACCATGAATCGATCCGGCGTGCTTGCCGAGGGCCCGGCCGATCTCGCTTAACGACTGCCCCTGTTTCCACCGCTGCCACAGGTCCGCTTTCTGGGCCGCAGACAAGCCCGGACGCCCCATCTGTCCCATCACGATCACCCTCCCACTCCACTGTACCCCAGAGGGTGTTGCATTGATCACTTGAACCTACCACCGCGTACTTTGCGAAGGCGCAGCTGCCCTGTACGCGCTGATGAGGACGCTGCGTCTCCAGTATCCTCTGCGTGTGTTGTGTCAGGTGCTGGAGGTGTCTCGAAGTGGCTACTATGCCTGGCTGCATCGGCGTCCGTCAAAACGCGCGCAGGAGAATGCACGGCTGGAAGTGGCGATCCAGGCCGCCCATGTGCGGACCCGGCAGACGTATGGCCCGGAACGGCTGCAAGCCGAACTGTGTGAGGACGGTTTTCCCGCTGGGATCAGCCGTATCAAGCGGCTACGGAAGAAATTGGGGCTGCGCTGTACACCGGTGCGCCGGTTCACAACCACCACAGATTCGACGCACGCCCTGCCGGTCGCGGAGAATGTCTTGGCCCAAACAGTTGTTGCCACACGCCCGAATGAGACCTGGGTCACCGACATCACCTATGTGCCGACTGCGGAAGGCTGGTTGTATGTAGCTGGGGTCAAGGATCTGTATACGTGTGAGGTCGTTGGATATGCTATGGGGGCCCGGATGACGACGGCGTTGGTGAGCCAGGCGCTGGGCGCGGCGGTGTGGGCGAAGCGCCCACGCCCGGGACTGATCCACCACTCCGATCGCGGCTCGCAAGGCGGATTCAACCGGTCGACGCAACACTGGGTTGTCCGGCGACTTGTAGGTACTGGTTTAGGGCTTCGGCTGGTGTCTTCCAACCAAGCGTCTTCCGCGGTCTGGTGTTGAGCGTGTGGGCTACGGCCTGGATTTCTTGGTCACTCCAACGAGACAGGTCGGTGCCCTTGGGGAAGTATTGGCGCAGAAGTCCGTTCGTGTTCTCGTTTGTGCCGCGCTGCCATGGACTATGAGGGTCAGCAAAGAAGACATTCACCCCTGACTCGACGGTGAACCGGGCGTGATCGGATAGTTCTTTGCCACGATCCCAAGTCAATGATTGCCACAGCTGGGCAGGCAGGGTTGTCACCGTTCTCTTGAGCGCATTGGCCATGGTGATGGCTCCGTAGCCAGCCAGCGCGGGGCCGTTCTTCGTGCGGGGGATCAGCCCATAGCCCTTCTCGCGAGGCAGGTGAACCAGCATGGTGAAGCGGCTTGATCGCTCCACCAGCGTCCCGATCGCAGACCGGTTCAGGCCGATGATCAGGTCTCCCTCCCAATGCCCAGGCACGGCGCGGTCTTGCGCCTCTGCAGGACGGCTGGAGATCATGACCTCCTCGCTGACGTGCGCCCACGCCTTGGCCTGTGCTCTGGCCCGTGGCACGCGCAACGCCCGCCCGGTACGAAGGCAGCTCACCAACTCGCGTTTGAGAGCGCCTCTGCCTTGAATGTACAACGCTTGGTAAATGGCTTCGTGAGAGATTCGCATTGATTCATCGTTCGGGAAGTCGATCTGCAGCCGGCGGGCAATCTGCTCTGGCGACCAGCCAGTGACCCATTTGCGGTCGCCGCGATGAGGCGTGTTCCGCCCCTTGAACGGTGCCGGTCGAGGGCCAGCAATCTCACGTCCAGCCACGTCACGGATCTTGCCTTCCAGGCGGTCTTGCACATAGTGGCGCAGCTGTTGGTGAATCACAATCTTTGCCGGCTTCGGCCTTCTGGCCACCATCTCTGCCTTCCACTGCGCGACCGAAGCCCGATACTCGAGTTGGCCACCACGAGTTGCCGCGTTGCGTGTCAGCTCGCGTGAGACCGTTGAGGGGGAGCGCCCAGTACGGCGAGCGATCTCCCGCACGCTGACGTCTTGAGCCCGCAGCAGCCCGATCTCTTCGCGCTCCGCGAACGACAAATACCGTCCGGACACCGGTTTCGCCATGGACAATGGCATGCCGCCACGATGGCGGAACCAGCGCGTTCCCACCGCCGGAGACACACCAATCGTCTCGGCAGCTTCCTCGCTCGTAACCCCAGTCGCGACCGCCATCCAAAATCGCCGCTCCATCTCATTGCGATGCGACGGGGCACCCGGTGAGCGCATCGCGCCTCGCCCCGTCAACTTTTGCATCCATCCCGCAGGTCGGCCCATAAACACCTCCTCAATCAAAGGTGTTGCGTCGACCGGTTGAATCCGCCCAATATTGTGCCCAGGACTATCAAGCGCAATTGCGCCAGTTCGGTCTGACCCCGTCTATGAGTCGGCGAGGCAATTGCTATGACAATGCCCCGATGGAGAGTTTCTGGGGAACCCTGAAAAATGAGCTCGTACATCATCGGCGATATACGACGCGGGAGCAGGCTCGGCGAGAGATTACGGAGTACATCGAGAGTTTCTATAACCGGCAGCGGCGACATTCGAGGCTGGGCAATCGCTCGCCCGCTGTGTTTGCCCAACAATGGGCCCGTCAGCAGTCGGCGGCGTGAGACTGCACTTCATGGCGTCCACTATTGACGACCGGGGTCAGGTTGCGATCGTCCTGCGACCTGGCAACAGCCCGGCCAAGCACGGCGCGTTCGGGCTGCTGCGGTCCCTGCTCCGTCAGCTACGGCAGGCGTTTCCCGGCGCCCCGGTGCGCGTCCGCGTGGATGGGGGCTTTGCCGGGAACGACTGGCTGGACGTCCTGGAGACCGAGCGGGTCGAGTACGTGGTAGGGCTGGCCAACAATCCGCGGCTGGCACAGCGGGCCGGCCGCCTGCTCGGTGAAGCCTACGGCCTCTCGAAATACAGCGGCCGCACGGAGCACGTCTACGGGGAGACTCTGTATGCGCCCAGAGCTGGTCGCATCGCCGCCGCGTCATCATCAAAGCCGAGGTGGTCCGGCTCCCTGGGCGGGATCCCCGCTGCAATCCGCGCTTCGTGGTGACGAATCTCCGCGAGACGCCTGCCGCCGTCTATACCGTCTATGGTCAGCGTGGCGACATGGAGAACCGGCTCAAGGAATTACACCACGGACTGGCCCTGGATCGAACGCGTTGTTCGCGCTTCTGGGCGAATCAATTCCGCGTGCTGCTGACAGCTGCGGCGTATGTGCTGCTGCAGACATTGCGGCAACAGGCCCACGGGACGGACTGTGCCACGGCACAAGTCTCCACCTTGCGGGAGCGGTTGCTCAAGCTGGCGGTGTGGGTGGAACGGTCGGTGCGTCGCATCGTGCTGCACCTGCCCAGTTCGGCGCCCTGGGGCACGACCTGGCAACGAGTGGCCGTGGCCGTGGGGGCCGTACCAGGCTAACCACACGCTCGGGCGCGTGCAGGAGGGTGGCGCAGCGGAATCAGACAGGACACGTGTGTCGTGAATCGCCCGCTCAGGACGTGCGACGACCACCGAATCACTCTCACCAGAGAATGTGGGGCCCCGCCGCTGTCGTCAGCGACCGCGACAGAGGCAGAGAAGTCGCCGGCTTCTTCGGAATGGCGGCCACTGCCCCTCTGACCATCAGTCATGAATAATGCGGGCTAAGATTCACCCGCTGCTTTCTGTACGCTATGGACTCGCTCCTGGCGCTAAGGAACGGGGGGAGGTGATGTGGCCATCACCTCCCATTTTTTTACCACGCCGCCTCTTCGTGGTCGTGACCTCAGCCTGCCGGTCGTTCCGTCCTCGTTTGCCTTCTGCTTCATTTCATGAGGGGCGCTTTGTCGGCGTAACCGGTTGCATCCGGACCTCTTCGCCGATTCCATCCCGATGGAAGGCCAGTCAGTGCAGGGGAGCTCTCGTTGGTGACGTGGGTTCTCTCGGGAGGTCGCGTCTGTCGGAAGCGTTGCCGAGGAAGGGTTCGATCGGACAGCTATTGGTGCGATGCGGTGTGGGGCGGAGGAAGATCGAGGACGCGGGATGGTGAGGAGGCGACGTGGCCGACGCCTCCTCATGAAGGCGATGACTACTTCTTCTTGGCAGGCTTCTTCGCTGCTTTCTTCGTTGCCATGAGCACCCCACCTCCCTTCGATTTCAAAAATGGTGATGATCTATGTGTGGTATAGCAGAGTTTGTGCTGTCAGTAAAATCTTCTCGACACAACGTGTTCCGGTCGGCGGGAATAGTGGACTTCCCAGGATTTAGAAGAGCTGTTGACGATGCATCGGCTGAAGGGGCCGGTCTTGCTCCGCAAGACGCTGTTGTCGACCAACCCGATCGAGAGCCTGTTCTCCCTAGTCCGGCACAGTGAGCGGAATATCACGCGTTCACGTCACGAGGGAGTGCGATGCTCCAACGGTGGCTGAGGCTAGGGGTGCTCTACTGCGAGCAGCAGTGCACGCGCGTGAAAGGCGTGGCAGGAATTGCGCAGGTTCTCGCGACCATCGAGGCTGAGCAGGCGGAGCCGCAGTCCGCTCCAACAAAGAAGACGGCGTGAAACCACCATGGAAGCCACTCGGAACATTTCAACGGACATCTGGACAATTCTCCCGTAGAGGCTGTGGCGTGCCGTGTAGGCCGCAACAAGCACTCCGCGCAAACGCTGATCTTCCCGCATTCGATGGCACTGCGGGTTCCGCAACCAGGCATAGAATCCGCCGCGCGACACGTCGAGGAGGCAGCACGTCATGTGCCGTATCAAACTCTCGGCGATGGGCTTTGATGAAGGTGTACTTCCGTCGGACAGGCTGCGATCTGCGCGGATTGCTCATGGGCCCTTCCCTGTTCTAACGACATACTGGGACGTATGCCAGATTCAGCACGTTTGCACCATTTCCGCCGATGGCGCCTTCCCCTGCATCGTCAGTCAACTGCGGAATCCGGGTTGAGTGCTCCGAGAGACCCTACTCTATTGACGGTGCACCGTCATCATCTCTTTCCAATGTCATAGTCATGAAACTAGACTGCTACTGATTTAGCGGGACCGTGATCATAATTGCCCCCATTACGTCATTTTGCTTGAAGTTCCGTTTCGGACTGTCCGGGTGTGCGTTGTGGCAGCCGATGCAAGACTGAGAAACAGCCCTGTCGGCATACATGGCGTGGAGATACGAAGCCCCCCATGCATGATCACTTCGGTATAGGGACGATACGGATTCCGCAGGGTCTCCACAAGCCCTTTTTGCTCGAATTCTGTTTTGGGCCCATTCTGTTTGTTGATGGGCCAGAGGCCGATGAGCTTGTATCCAATCTTGGCCGACGTGTTCACCGCCGAACGGCCTGTCTCCTGCAGGAGCTGGACTGGGAGGGGAAGTGCGTTAGTGGTCCGCCAATTTTCCGCAGTGACGACGACGCCCTTCGCCTGCAGCCGCTCCACGACATGAACGGTGTAAAAGGTGCGGTGTGACTCGATCACGGCATGCACCATGTCGGCCACTCGCTCGGCAGGAATTCCACCACAGTCCTTTGCTCCGGACGCTGTCCCCCAATACGCGAACACTGCGATAAGTATTGATATGGTTCCCAACACGAGGCCTTTCCTGGTCATGATGCACTCTCCTTTCCAGCTCATGGGCGACTCGAGCCATATCGGATGGGCGACATGGCCTCATGGGACCGGAAACGAAATGATAATCCCTCCCATCACATCGTAGAGCTTGTAGTCCCGCTTTGTGCTCAGTTCATGGCTGTTATGGCACGTCACGCAAGCCATGGAGACGGCCCGGTCCGCAAATATCGCCTTGAAGAAACGTCTGTCGTCTTGCATAACGATTCCCGTATAGGGCTTCTGGGGATTCTTTGCCACCGCTTCCAGGCCCGCTCGTTCGAACTGATCAGCAGGCCCGTTCTTTTTGTAAATCGGCCCCAGGCTGGCCAACCGGATACGAAGACCGAGTCCGAGCCCCTGAATCTCTTGACCAGCCATCTGTAGCATTTGAGCCGGAAGAGGCAACGTCCCCCTCGCTTTCCATTCTTCCGCCGCCACCGCGACCTTGAGATCCTGCAGTCGCTCCACAACATGGGTGGAATAGATGGTCCGATCGGCCTGAATGACCGCATGGATATATTCTGCCACCACTTCCGGTGGGATTCCCGCCGTCTCTCCGGCCTGCGCGACACCCACTGCGACACCGGCGAGTATGATGGCGCAGAGTCCGCCACGCATCCGTCCCGTTGTGCTCTCGGTCATGGTGCACCTCTTCATGAGCTCTCTGAGGCAGAACCGGCGTCAGACGAGCCCTTCGTCATCGGGATCATGGCCTCTCTCAGCATCCATCTCCGTTGCGTCTCCTGCCTTCCTCGTTGCCCAGAGGCCCTCACCAGTCCCGAAGTCCGGTTACCGGGATGATGGTTTCGCATGCACGATAAAGATCTCCCCTCGCATGGTGTCATCAAGCAACTTTCCATGGATATTGCACCAGAAATGAAACTGATCAAAGCCGGCCTCAGGGATGTCAAAGCGGAGCAGCACGCTGTCTCTCGGCTCAACCCGAACCCCGACGGCGGTGTGGGTATACACCAGGGTCGCCCGGCCTGAGAGCTGAAGATCTTCCGCCTTCAGGAGCAATGGCGAGACAAACTCATGCGCCACCTCGTCCTCATTGCGGAGCAGGATGACAAGGTCCATCCCGGCTGCCAGCGAGAAGGCTGGATTCGGGAGCGGGTTCCCTGGTTGTGTCCCTTTGATCACGTGAAAGACTTTGTCCTTCATCACAAGGACCACATCGGGGTCATAAGGCAACTCTTCGGCCGCACTCATTCCGCCACTCCCGAGCCCTAACGCGATCGGGATAACCAAGGCTGTCAATGGCCATCGGAACAGCACGTTTTTACCCTTCCCTTTTATTCACGAACGCACTCCGTAGTGACGATCCAGACTCGGGTGTGTCGTAGCCACTGCCTTGTACCGGCCCCTCCCTGTCAGAGACGAGGTTCGATCATAATCCAGACCGACCGACGAGGAAGTGGGAAGCGTGAAGGAACCCAGGTCGCCCGAAACCTTTCGGGCGACCCCGCGTTTACCCGAAGGTCCGTCATCCACCGCCGATTTCGCCTCTGGTTTCTATGACCATCACTTCACCACGCATTTTCTCCCCGTGCTCTTTGCCGTGAACGTTGCAATAGAAGATATCGTAGGTGCTGTCCGTAGCGCCGTAGGCATCCGCTACCGGGATCGGAGCCGTGAACTCAAGGGTCACATCCTGTCCTGGATCCAGCCGGACACCGGAGGCTCTCCCGGTCTTGACCATCGTGGCATTGCCCGAGACGCGGAACGGCACGTCCCGGAACATCGTGGAGACGAACTCGTGGGCCACATTGTCCCTGTTGCGGAGCCGGATGGTAGCCGGCATCCCTGCCACCAGGTCAAAGCCCCCGCTTCTCCCTCCTTTCGCGATCTCGAAGGCTTTCCCGTCGATCCGGATCTCGACGTTGACTTCCTTCGAAGCCACCGACTCCGGAGGTTTCACTTTGGCCCAGAATTCACGCACCTCTGTGACCGAAATCATGCCGGCGGCCGAGTAGGTGGGCGAGTGCATCTGCTCGAAACGCTCCTTCGTGACAAGCAGCACCATTTTGGGCTTGTTGGGCTGCGGCCATTCCTGTTTGAAGTGAATCATGGGCACAGGAAGCATGAAGTAGTCGTCCGCATGGACGACGAGGCCGTACGATGTCCCCAACTGGGTGTCGGTGAGCGTCCCTGCGAAGTGCCCCACCGGTTTGCCGTCCTTGGTCTCGACCGGATAGGCCGGTCCTGTCTTGAACGCCAGCACTCCGTGAGGAATATCACCTTCCCCGCCTTGAGGCAGACCCAGTTGCGCCGTGCGCGAGACCGGGGGCGGGGCATACCGTATGAGGCTGGCCCAGCCGATATCCGACACCTCAACCTTCACGGTATCGCCCACAATGAACGGACAGTCTCCGATCCGGAAGCCTTGGCCGGATTTCGACTTCATTTTCGCCTCCGACGAGCCGGACCTGGTCGGGCAGATCATGTGCGTCCCTTCGTTGACCCTCACTCGATTCACATCACCCGTGGCCTGCCGGATCCAGTACGCGTCACCGTCGATCTTGACGATGTACCCGGTGATCACGGATTCGGCGCCGCCGATCGTCACTTCCGCCTTCTCCTCAAAAGACCGCGCACTCGCTGTCGCAGCGAAGGCCAGCGCGGCAACGACTCCAGTTATGACGCTGACGTAGCGCATGGCTCATCCCTCCTTGCTGAAGATTGCCCTGCTCAATCTGTTTGCCCCATTCGTTCCACCGCCTTTGCACGTGTAGAGCCTACCTCAAAATCAACAAGCGAGGTTCCGAGCGAGCGCAGGTGCCGAAAGTTGAGCGGCCGCCACGCGCACCAACACTTTTCCCATCGGGCCCTGTGCCAATCGTGCGAACCCCTTTTTGACCTCTTCGAACGGAACGATGCTGTCCACCTGTGGGCGGTGTCCGATGCTCTCAAGACAACTGACAATCTTCTTCCAGGCAACCTGCGCTGACTGAGCGGTATAGTCTCCAACCGAGACACCGCCCATGCGAATGCGACGGAATAGCAAGGTCGCCGTATTGAACTCTGAGACAGTACCCCCACTCCTGCCGACGATGCTGATCCGTCCGGCATGGCCGAGACCTGCGATGATGTGGGGTAATAGGTTGCCACCAACGCAGTCGACAGCCAAATCCACTTTCCTCGGACTGATCGCAGCGGATATGGCTTTCACCAGGTTCCTATCCTCTGGATCAAACACGAAATCAGCTCCGAGTGCTATCAGTTTAGTTCTCTTCTCCACGTCGCGTGACAAGGCCACAACGATCAGATCCATCGATTTCCCGAGCAACACTGATGCGAGGCCGACTCCCCCTGATGCCCCCGTTACGAGGAGGACCGATCGTTTTGCTAGAGGTCCCGGTGGATCACTCCACTGTGTCAACGCCTGCCACGCGGTCAAGAAGACGAGGGGAGCGCCAGCCATTTCTTCGAGAGACCAACCGGTGGGGATTGGAACGAGACTTTCAGCGGGCACGAGCACTTTCATTGCCAGAGTTCCCGGGATTTCCACTCCGATCTCGCAGCGCAGAATCCCGACGGTGTCACCCAGGCGGATATCTCCCACGCGCGATCCCACGAGTTCGACATCTCCCACACCATCGCGCCCAAGGATGTGCGGCAGGGAGGGTTTGGCCGGATAGAGTCCTTGCGCCAAAAATGCATCAGCCGGATTAAGCGCGGCATACCTCACTTTCACCAGCACATCTGCGGGCCCAGGATGAGGGTCGGGCACCTCGCCGAGCCGTAACTTTTCAATCCCCTGGTAGGAGTCCATCAACCAGGCGCGCATAGGTTGTCTTTGTGTCGGTCGGCCTTCAAGGTTTTCTCTCGTCTCACGTAGTCTTGAAGCCCACGTTGTATGATTCCATTACTCAGCGCAGCGTATCGACCACTGAGGGCTTTACCCCCGACGGACGTCACCCCCGCGTCCTGATTGCGAATTAGTTCTTGGAGGTTTTGTTCGATACGGGACTGAGCTTCTCGAAAGCATTCTTCTGCGAGATCCCAAGCCGCTGGATGTGCACCGGTCCGTTCCTGCGTTTCGGCGTAAAGAGCGGTCGCTGCGATGACCAACATATCTTCGCCGACCATCTCGATCCGGTTTTGCCGACCTTGATCCTCTTGAAGCGCCTTTCGATGAAGGAGCATGGCGTAGAAAATCGTCCGCGCAAGCCGACGACTCGTTCGTTCCACGAAGAGTAGTGTGGAGCGAACCTTCGAGTGTTGAAGCTCTAAGCGAGATGGCAAGCGACTGCTTGCCCATTGGCTTCTGTACCAAGGAAGGTAGAACTTCAAGAGTCGCCGCAACTCGGTGAGTCGGCGAACCCCCGTCACTTCCTCATCGAAGAGAGGCCTGGCCCGCTCGAGATGCATGTTGAGGCCTTCGCGCGCGACGAATGGTCTTAAGATATCGGTCGCACCTTCGCCTATACGGTACATTTCCGCGTCGCGGACCAGCTGTTCGATGCCGAACGCAGGCTCTCCACGAAGCCACTTCGAGTGGGCTGTTTCATACCCCATCCCTCCAAAGATGATCTGGGTGTCTTTCAAGAACTGGATGGTTTTTTCAGAGCAGAAAAGCTTGGCAATGGCGGCCTCAATTCGGACATCGTAACTGTGTTGATCCGCCATTCGCCAGATGGTGGTCGCAAGCGCCTCCATGGCGAAAAGGTTCGAAGCCATGCGGCCCAATCTCATGCGTTGCGTCTGCCGGGTGCCGAGAGGTTTCTGAAAGGTGAGTCGCTGATTGGCTCGATCAATCGTCGGCTGCCACGCTTGTTTGGCCATGCCCAAGCAAATGGCAGGGATGCTGACGGCCCGGCCCACGTTGAGGATGGTCAACGCGTACTTGAGTCCTCGGCCGACTTCACCGACGAGGTTCTCCGTGGCGATGTGCACATCCGTGAACGTCATGTAGGCGTTCTCGATGCCCCGGCAGCCTTCAAATTGACAGCGCTGTCGAATACGAACACCAGATGTCTGCATATCGAGGATGAAGGCAGTGTGGATATGGTCGTCTGCTCCTTTGCCGTTTGGAACCGGCATCCACACCGTCTGCCCGTTCTGTCGTATCCGTTTCGCCGGCACCCGTGCGATCAATGTGACGTAGCGGGCAATGGGGCCGTTGGTGCACCACAGTTTCTCGCCGTTCACGACAAATGCCGTTCCAGCAGAATTCAAGATCGCCTCGGTCGCAATGTTTGCGGCATCAGACCCAGTCATCGGTTCTGTGAGTGCAAACGCCGAGATGGCTTCTCGTGCGACGATGGGCAAGTACTTGCGTTTTTGCTCCTCATTCCCGAACATTAAGATCGGCATGGCGATGCCGATCGATTGCGGCACGGCGACGGTGAGGGCCAGTGCGTTGCTCCAGCTCGCCATGAGCATGAGCGCACGACCGTAGTTCGTGTACGAAAACCCGAGCCCTCCATACTGACGGGGGATTTTCATGCCGAAAGCTCCGAGCGCGAAGAGTCCTTTCAGGACTGCGTCTGGTATCTTCGCCGTTCGTTCGATTTCATCTGGATCGACATGGGTTGTGAGAAAGGCCTCCAGGCGTGGGCGGAATTCCTCCCAGGCAGCCTGGTTTTCCGCCGCTTCCTCCGGCGCAAGCAGGAGTGAAAAATCGGGCTTCCCGGCAAACAGCCCTGCCATGAAACTCTGGCCGGTCAATCGCTCTCGGGCCTCTTCGATGCGCTCGAACCCTTTGAACAGGGTGGCCATGGGGCTCCTTTAGGCTGTTAGGGGGTACAGCCGTCGCGATTCTTGGAGTTCTGAAAATTGCGCCGTGAAGTGGCGAAGCATCGGTGCCTCATAGGTCAAGGCGAGGCCGCGAATCAGCTCGCGTCGTTGGTACAGTTCGATGATCGATTCTGCGACATATGTAATCTGCATATTGGTGTAGACCCGTCGAGGAATCGCGAGCCGGACCATTTCAAGCTCAGGATGAATGGTTCGGCCTGTCACAGGATCTTTTTTCCCGAACATAAGCGTACCGATTTCGACCCCACGGATGCCGTAATCCCGGTACAGCGCGACCGCCAATGCCTGTCCTGGAAATTCAAACTGCGGGATGTGGGGGAGGAACTCCTTCGCATTGAGGTAGATCGCGTGGCCGCCGGTGGGCTTGAGAATCGGGACTCCGGATTGGTCAAGGAGTTCGCCAAGATATCGAACCTGGCTGATTCGGAAACATAGGTATTCCTCGTCGAGCACCTCTTCAAGGCCCCTCGCCATGGCTTCGAGATCGCGTCCCGCGAGCCCTCCATAGGTTGGAAAGCCCTCGACGAGGATGAGCATATTCGTAATATCTTGCGCCCAACGGTCATCGTTGAGGCTCAAGAACCCACCGATGTTCACGAGACCGTCCTTCTTGGCCGACATAGTGCAGCCGTCGCCGTGACTGAACAGTTCCCGCGCAATCGTCAGCAGGGGTGCGCTTGCATAGCTTGGCTCCCGCTCCTTGATGAAAAAGCAGTTTTCCGCGAACCGGCAGGCGTCGAAGAACAACGGAATCCCATATCGGTTGAGCAGCAGCCGGGTTTGGCGAATATTCTCCATCGACACCGGTTGGCCTCCGCCGCTGTTGTTGGTGATGGTCATCATGACAAGCGGAATGTTGTTGTGGCCTACACGATGAATGGTGTCCTCGAGCCGATGGAGGTCCATATTCCCCTTGAAGGGCAACTCGCAGTGCGGGTCATAGGCTTCCTTGATCACGAGGTCAATCGCCTCAGCGCGTTGATGTTCGACATTGGCTCTCGTCGTGTCGAAATGAATGTTGTTGGGGACGCACATACCAGGCTTGACGACCGTTGAGAAGAGAAGATTCTCGGCCATCCGTCCCTGGTGCGTCGGGATGACATGCTTGTAGCCAAAGATCGACTGGACGGTTTCTTCCAGATGGTAGTAGTTCCTACTACCCGCGTAAGACTCATCCCCTACCATCAGTCCTGCCCACTGTCGGTCGCTCATGGCTGACGTGCCGCTATCGGTGAGCAGATCAACGTAGACGCTCTCGGCGGGGATCTGAAAAAGGTTGTAGCCGGCCTCGCGCAACAACCGATCCCGCTCCTCACGCGTTGTTCGGCGTATAGGTTCTACGACTTTGATCTTGAACGGTTCGGATGGGAATTTCATGTGACAGATCTCGTAAAGCGCCTCAGCTCTGTCTTGAAAGCCTGAGGACTAGAATAGTCGAACACGTACCGAGTCATATCAAAAAGTGGCGCGGGGTCCAGATCGCGGAGAAGCTCCGGTTTCCAGGTGATCTGCAATTGATTGATCATAGTGATAGGTGTGGGCGTTCCAACAACGCCCAGTTGCACCTGACCATAGGATTGGGAAAAAATGAGAATTTCCTGGTCAAACATCGCGGCATTCAAGTCCCGGGCCGCGCCTTGGCGCTTGTAGTCCTTTTCAAAACGTTGGAATGCAGAGGCGCGTTCCAGTTCCTCGCGAAATGCATAAAAGATCTTGATCCCAACTCGCTGTTGATCGTCCATGACCTGAATGGCATCAGTCACGACCGATTCCTGCCCCATTTGCTCCCGTGTCAAAACCAATACACGACGGATGATCACGCCACGTTTCACGGCCTCCTGGTTTGCCAAGAGATAATTCGGGTAGAGGGCCTCGCCTTTCTTCCAGATATTCCAGCGCTCCATCAATGCATCGATCGAATGCTCAGCTGTTTGAACTAGTCGGACCGCCTCGGCATTCGCCTCGGCTCCTTGATAGGTCAAGGTCTGCGTCTCCAATTCGCGCAGCTCTTTCCCGATGGCTTCCACCTTGCGGGGAATGTATTTCGGGTTCTTGGGGACGTGGAGCATCACGTCGACCGCCGTCAGCGCTAGGGTCCAGTATTCCTTGGCCTGCCGAGGGGCCTTATCTTTCTGCGCGACCAGCAAGAGCTCCACTGGATTCTTGTCGAGTAATTTGGCGATCCTGATGCAGACCTCCGGCTTGGGGATCTTGAGCCCGCGTCGCATGAGGTTGGCTTCCGGCTGGGCAATCCCAAGTTTCTTTGCCAATGCGTAATCGCTGCTCAAGCCATACCGGCTCTTGACCGCTTCAAAGTATGCTGCAATGTCCGTCATGCTGGCCTCATCATTGTTGACCCTTCCCTATTCCTTTCGCTCAGAGCTTCGTGGACAATCCTGTCAACCGTTCTCCCGTGGACACAAGCTGGTCCTCCCGACCGTGCTCCGGGTGCCAAGCAAGAATCCCTTCTTCCAACCACTCTGCCTTACCGGCCAGAATATCCTGCGCCAGATGGAACACGCGCGAGTCGTCTTGCCACAACGGTTGCTTCAGAGAAAGCAAGGGCGTCGGATCGAACGCTTCTTCCACCTGTGAGCCGAAGTGCTCCAGAAGCTCAGCCCTCAACGGCTGATCCTGGACGACCTGCTGTGATGCGTACCACGAGAGCGCTTCCACCGCAAAGAGTTGCATCCCGGCTTTGACTAAGCGTGCCATCAACAGCTGCTTGCGCGCGAGGCCTTGACGATGACGGGCTGCGGCCCAGAGTGATCGCTGTGCGAGGTCGCGAGCCTTCTTCGTGACAAACCGCTCCCATGGCGATTCAAGTCCGGCGGACGTCGGCCAACGAGCGAAACGGGGGAAGCGGTCAAGGGAACGGCCCGCAATCTTGGCGAAAAATGGCAATGCCCGTATCATCTCGCTGATCTGAAATTCCAGAAAGGCCTCCCCGTGGGATACGTACTCGGCCAACCCTTCACGCCCGATCCAGAGGGTCAAGATGCCGTTCGTCCCTTCCCAGATAACATTGATGAGCGCATCGCGGACCATGCGCTCAATCGGCGCCGGTTGGTCCCCATGGAGCCGGAGCGATTCGGCTGTTTCGAACCCGCGACCACCATAAATGCGGAAGAGATCGACTACCGAGTCGAGCAGCCATTCGGTGGCGAGAATTTTAGCGGCGGCTGACTCAAGCCGCACATCAACTTTGGTATCGACCCAGACGCCTGTGATCGTGACCAACGCTTCCAGCGCCAAGACGCGCGAGGCCATGCGCACAATCTTGGCCCCGATATCCGTGTGTTCGCCGATCGGGCGATCGTACTGCACGCGCTCTTGAGCTCGGCTCCGTGCCAGCCATAAACATTGCTTCAGACTTCCCAAACAGGCGGCGGGTAGGGTGAGCCGACCCACGGTCAGACTTTCCAATGCGCGTCGCAACCCCTCTCCCTCTTCTCCCAACCGGTCAGCTACCGGGACGAAGACGTTGTCAAACTGTACGGCGCCGTTGTAGATGCCTCGCACGCCCATATAATGGAGTCTGGTACAACGGCACCCAGGTGTACGGGTGTCGACGACAAAGGCCCCAAATTGCCGGTCTGACTTGGGGCGAGTGACGTCGTGAGGTTTGTTCACAATTTGAGCAATCACCACCAGGAGCGACGCCAAGAACTCGTTATCTTGGCGAGGCGCGTTCGTCGTATACAATTTGTCTCCGGTCAGTCGATAGCCAACCAGGCTACCGTGCTCGTGCACTGGGATGGCATAGGTTCGGAGATCCCAAATATCGCAGCCGGCTCCCTTTTCCGTCAGCGCGAAGCCCGAAATATCGCTTCGAGCAAGGCGCGGTAACAATCGCTGTTTCTGTTCGCTGTTCCCGACGAGCTTGACCGGTTCCGCCGCTCCAATGGAGTTATGCGCCGAAATCAGCACCGTCGTCGCGGCATCATGACTTCCCAGCAGCATCGCCACACGGTGGTAGTCTGACTGGGTGAATCCGAGTCCTCCGTAGGTGGTGGGAATTTTTAAACCGAACGCACCGATGTCTTTGAGAGCCGTCAACACATCTTCGCCGAGCTCTCCTTCTCGGTCGATGATCTCCGGGTCCACTCTCTCGATCAGCAGGAGGCGCAGATGGTCCAGGAAATCCTTGGCCGCTTCGGAGGCCGGTGGGATCGATTGTGATCGGAAGAGATCGCGGCGCACGATCCCTTCGAACAGGCCCGACAGAAAACCTGAATAGGGAGTCCGGTCCCGCGAGGCTTCGGCTACTGCGAGCGATCCCTTGAAGAGTGGTTTCTTTTCTCCCATCGTCATCCCGTTCCCCCTGCTACTTTCCTTGGGGCAAGGCAGCACTGGAATGTCCGACTCCCATGGAGACGTCTTTAGACGGTCGCTTTGGTCGAGCGGACGAAGATATCACCTGGTCGAGCTGAGACAAGCGTGCTGTGACTCGCTCCTCAAATTGGGCATGCCCAAACGTGATCCCATGGCGCGCAAACTGGGCTCGCAGATCATCGCAGCGATCACGCGCTAGTGTCACCACCGACTGATATCCGGCTCGCAGGAGGTGTACTCGGTCTTGATAGCTCAGAAAACTCCGTTCGACCAGGAGGGCGTCCTGGGGACCCGGCGTAATCATCAACAGTTCTTTATCGGGATAGTCCTTCCGGAACATGGCCAGCGCTTGCGACATACGGGCGTCGAGATTGATGCGGCTGGCGTGCTCGCCGATCGTTAAGAACCCCTTATCCCGCAGGCGACAAATACGTGGAGCGGCAGCCGATTCGCGCCATGCCGCACAGGGCAACGGCATGCGAACCATCGGATTGATCAGGACCATGAAATCCACCTGTTTCGCGACAGCCAGGTCGAAGAATATCAATCGCCCGATGCCTGCATCGATATAATCACGGCCATTGATGCGGACGGGACAGAAATAGATCGGGGCGGCGGAGGAGGCTGTGACGGCTTGGGCGATGGAAATGTCCCGCCAGCCTTCTTCGCCGAAGGTGACGCTTTCCCCGGATTCCAATTCAATGGCCGGGATATAGAGGTCTTTTCGAAGGTCGACAAACCGCAGCCCCAGCCCCTTGGCCTTGAACGTTTTCTCCAGGTATTTGGCGAAGGGTTCCAATCGGTAAATGCCGCTGGGTAGCGCATCCTGAGCCTTGTCCAGCAGATCGATGAGCGTGATCTCCTGATAGTTGCGCACATACAGTTTCAACAACGGGACCAGTTGCTTGGTCGCCCGCCAGAACGTCTTGACACCTTCTCCGATGGCTGGGCTGAAAATATCGCGGTGTTCAAAGTAATACGGACGCGTTCCTGACAAATTCGTCTCAAAGATTTCTTCGGGCTTGACCCCTTGCGCGAGCAAGGCAGCGACCGCCGATCCAGCACTCACGCCGACATACAGGTCGAAATCGTTGCTGGTGAAGGACTCCCCGAGGAGATCGTCCAACGCTGTCATGGCGCCGACTTCGAAGAGGTATCCAGTGAATCCTCCTCCGGTGAGGGCCAAGGCTAATTTGGTCGAACGCCGCGTCTCCATAACGTCTCCCCGTAGCCCCTGATGGACTACCGATTCCTAAACTGAGGCTGTCGTTTCTCCAAGAAGGCCGCCACTCCCTCTTTCCGATCATCGGTATCGCACAGAGCACCGAACAGACGGGCTTCCAGAGCCAAGCCGTCGGAAAGGTCTCGCTTGGTACCCTGTCGAATCGCTCGAAACGACGCACGGAGCGCTGGCTGACTTTTTCCTGTCATCTTTCTTGCCAGTCCTTGCGCGTGTCGCAACAGGTCGTCAGCGGACACGACCTGAGACACCAAACCCAGACTCATGGCTTCTCGAGCAGAGATAGGCTCGCCGGTCAGGATTAATTCCATAGCCTTGGATTGGCCGACCAAACGGCAAAGGCGCTGCGTACCGCCGAATCCCGGCATGATGCCGAGGTTGATTTCCGGCAAGCCGAGTCTGGCGTTTTCTGCTGCTATGCGGATGTGGCAGCACATGGCCAATTCCAAACCTCCTCCTAAACAGGCCCCGTTGATTGCCGCAATAACTGGTTTTTCAAGATCTTCAATGTTGTTTAAAATTGTCTGTCCGTGACGTGCTATCGCTTCGCCGTCGGCTGAAGAGGGGATGGAGGCCAGCACGTGGATATCCGCTCCCGCGACGAAACATCGACCGGCACCAGTGAGCACGACAATCTTCACGGCCTCATCCATGGCGAGTGAGTCGAATGTACCGGCCAGCTCAGTCAGCATTTCAGGTGTGAGGGCATTGACAGGCGGGTGATTAAGGGTCACCAGTGCAACGCCTTCATCGATCTGACAACTATGCATGGCTGCCATCAGTGTTGTCATGACGTTTCTCCTTTCAGTAGTGTAAGCATCAGTATGTGAAAAACCCTCTCCCAGCACCTTGCCCTGTAAATCCGGCATCCACCATTCGGCGCAGCATCGGAGCCGGCCAGAAACGCAGTCCGAGCGTGTGAGCAAAATCTTCAAGCTCGTGCAGGACCTGACCGATGCCGAGCCGATCCGCGAAATGGAGAGGACCCTCTTTGTCTTTGGGATAGCCGATCCCTGCCATCATCGCGAGGTCGATATCACCGGCAGAGGCGACCCCCTCTTGCAACGCAGTGACGGCCTCGTTCGTCATCGCCAGGAGGAGTCGCGACTGACTCCATGGGCTCGCACCGTGACCCGTCCTCGCGCTAACCTCTTGGAGGAGACGTTCCAGACCCTGATCGTGGTCGCGATCTTCTCCGCTGACATAGTCGTAGAAGCCATGTCCGGATTTGATTCCCAGGCGACCAGCCTTCACCATGGCTTCCAACAGAGGGGCCGGTGTCATGCGAGGCCCATAGCTGCGGTACAGGACGCCCGCGACCTCGAACGAGATATCGAGCCCCACCGTATCGAGAAGGGCGAGTGGACCGACCGGCATGCCGAATGACACCATCTCCTGATCGATCTCCTGCAACGAAGCGGCTCCTTCCTGTAAGACTCGAACGGCTTCGTTCACATAGGCCATCAGCACACGATTGACCAAGAAGCCGGCGCACTCCTTCACGACGATCGGCAGCTTCCCGATGCTTTCAGTAAAACTCACCGCCTCATCGAGCGTCTGAGTCGAGGTCGCGAGCCCAGGTATCACCTCGACCAGCCGCATCACATAGGCGGGATTGAAGAAGTGAAGTCCGAGCACCTTGTCCGGTCTGGTTGTCGCGGCGCCAAGCGCGGAGATGGATAGTGCCGACGTGTTGCTGGCTAAGATCGTCCCTCGTGGGCAGAGTTGGTCCAATTCGTGAAAGATCTGTGACTTGAGTTTTGCATCTTCCGACACCGCCTCGATCACCAGATCGACATCCTTGAGACCGTCCAGACCGGCCGAGCTCGTTATGAGCAACATCTTCTCCTCCAGTTGCTCCGCGCTCATTTTGCCCTTGTCGACCCGCGCTTGGTAGATCGCTCGGACCGAATCGAGGCCTCGTTTCACCAACGCCTCATTGACATCCGCGATTACGACCGGGATGCCTGCATAGCTCACGACCTCTGCGATCTGGGCTCCCATGATTCCCGCACCGACGACGCCGACTTTATAGATGTACATGTCATGCTCCTTTAACGAGCGTGCGGTTCATATCTGTTCCAGCACCATCGCCGCTCCTTGTCCTCCGCCGACGCACAAAGCCACGGCTCCCAGTGCAGCGCCGCGCCGTCGCATCTCGTGCAGGATCGTGATGACAAGACGTGTGCCGGTCATTCCAACGGGATGGCCCAGAGCGATGGCGCCACCGTTGACGTTGACGAGGTCTCGTTTGAATCCCAACAGCCGTTCAACGGCAAGGTACTGGGCGGCAAACGCTTCGTTCACCTCGATTAGTTCAAGATCCGTCAAACGGAGCCCCGCGCGATTGAGTGCCGCTGGAAGCGCTTCCACTGGCCCGATGCCCATGCGGGCTGGGTCCACTCCCACAAAGGCATAGCTTCTTACGCGGCCAAGCGGACGCAGGCCCAGATCCCGCGCTCGTTCGGCCGACATGACGATCGCCGCTGCCGCACCGTCGTTGAGCGGACAGCTGTTGCCGGCTGTGACGGTTCCGCCCTCCTTGAATAGGGGCGGATAGAGGGCTAATTGGGGCTCGGTCAGACCGACGTTTGGGCCTTCATCTTGAGTCACCACGAGCGGCGGAACCTCACGCCCGGCCACCGACTTGGTGACGGTGACGGGCACGAGCTCCTCTTTCATCCGGCCTTCTCTCACGGCCTTAAACGCGCGGCGATGACTGTCCACCGCAAATCCGTCCTGCTCCGCTCGACTGATTCCAAACTCCTCTGCCAACGTCTCCGCAGTTCGGCCCATGAGCTGCCCACAGACAGGGTCCGTCAATCCTTCCCAGATACTGTCGATGAATTCCGCGTGCCGCAGCCGCTTGCCCCAGCGCATATCCCGCGAGAGATAGGGTGCACGGCTCATATTCTCGACGCCGCCCACGATTTGCACATCGGCATCCTGGCTTTGGAGGTTCTGGTAAGCATTCACGAACGGTTGGAGGCCTGATGAGCAATTGCGTTGAACTGTATAGGCTGGAGTTTGGATAGGGAGGCCAGATTGGAGGGCAATGACGCGGGCGATGTTATAGGCATCGCTTGGCTGCCCTACACAGCCAAAGATCACTTCATCGATCACGGTCGGATCGATGCCGGTTTTCGCAATGACCTCGCGTACCACCAGTTCCCCAAGTTTCTGCGCCGGCACGTCCTTCAACGCGCCGCCGAAGTTGCCGATCGGAGTTCGTACGCCGGCCACGATTACGAGATCTTTCATGGGAGCCTCTTTCACACTGTCTGATGTTGAACCGCTTCGGCCTCGCTCGCCCGAACGGCCTCATCGCGCATCGTCCTGCGCAGAACCTTGCCGATGATTGTTCGTGGCAACTCCTGGCGGAATTCAACAGCCGACGGAATCTTGTACCGCGCCAGCCATCCGGCGCAGTGCTGGATCAATTCCTTTTCCGTGACGAACGATCCAGGTTTCTTCACGATGTATGCCTTCACAATTTCTCCATAGAGATGATCTTTGATCCCGACCACGGCTGCCTCGGCGACAGCCTGGTGTTGGAGTAACACCTCTTCAACCTCTCGCGGGTAGACCGTTTCACCCCGGGATTTGACGATGTCCTTCTTGCGATCGACGAAAAAGAAGAACCCCGCCTCATCCCGGCGCACCAGGTCGCCGGTGAAGAGCCAGCCGTCTCGCAAGACCGCCTGCGTCTCTTCTTCCTTGTTCCAATATCCACGCATGACCTGAGGTCCGCGCACGATCAACTCACCTGGTTCACCGTCGAGCACGTCGCGAAGCCCCGTGTCTGCGTCGACTACGCGCGCCTCCGTATCCGGGAAGGGAAGTCCCATCGCTCCTGGCGGATGCTCTCCCTGGAGGGGATTGCAGTGAGTGGTCGGCCCTGCCTCGCTCAAGCCATACCCTTCCGCGATCTTCACCCCGGTCGTTCGCTCAAACTGCTCTTGCACGTCGGCCAGCAGCGGACTTGCGCCGCTCAGGCAGATACGCAGAGAACGCAAATTGTAGCGGTTGATGCGGGGGACGTCGTTGATCTTCGCGAACATCATGGGCACTCCCGAGAAAACGGTGATCCGATGCTTGTGGATTGTCTGTGCCACCTCTTCTGGATCAAAGCGCGGAAGGAGCACAATCGGACAGCCGGTCGCGACGGCTAAGTTTTGACAGGTGCTTTGGCCGTAACAGTGGAAGAAGGGGATCGCTCCCAGAAAAGATTCCTGCCCGTCCCGAAAATGCGGAGCCCAGGCCCGCCCTTGGAGCGCGTTCACGACCACGTTTCGGTGTGTCAGCATCACGCCTTTCGGGATTCCGGTCGTTCCGCCTGTGTATTGGAGCTGCGCAAGGTCGTCCGGGCTGCCTCTCGGTAAACCGGAAATGTGGTTCCCATTCGCAATGGGATCCGAGTCGATCAGATCAAGGAGGTTGTAGACCGATGGTCCAGTCGGAGTGGAAATCCATCGTTTGGCCAGCCGAGCCTTGAGGGGATACAGGAACTTCTTCAACGGCGGGAGGAAATCTCGAATACTGGTGACGATGACTTGCTTGGGAAAGGCAGCAGCGGCCTGAACCGCTCGGATGCGGGGATAGAGCAGGTCAAGGGCGATGATAGTGCCGCTGCCGGAATCCAGTACTTGCGTCTGGATCTCCCGTTCAACATAGAGCGGATTGGTGGGAACGGCAACCGCTCCGGCTTTCAGGATGCCGTAGTACGCGATGACCGATTGGGGGATGTTGGGGAGCATCAGCGCAACTCGATCGCTTTGCTTTACGCCGAGCCGCTGCAGAGCCAATGCCAGGCGCGTCGTCAAATCATCAAGGTCGCGATAGGAGATGCAGGCGCCGTAGAAGAACAGCGCGGGGGAGTCTGGATCTCGCGCAGCGGAATGCTGAAGGAGATTGGGCACAGTCCAATCGGGATAACTGACCTTTGCGGGAACACCGGCATCGTACCGACTGATCCAGGTCCGCTGCATGTGACCCTCCTCCGGATCCCGGCCAGAATGAATGGTCGGATATCCGTTGCCGGCAGTGGTTGTTACGTGACCGTCGTCCGTCCGTTGTTCTGTACCGGCTGCCCAACATGGGCAGGCCATCGATGTTCCAGTCCCATCCAAAATCCTTCCAAATAGTTCAACACCGCCGTCACGCCTTCTTGGAAATCTCGTTCCTGTTGGACCGCGAGTTTTTCGAGGCCGAGCTCACTGTCCATGGCTTGTACGGCATGTTTCATGGCCTCTTCATGGCTCTGCTCCAGTTCTCGATGGAAGGTGAAGTAGGTCATATCCATCGCCGGATACCGTGTCGCGCGGAGATGGGCGAGGCCTGGAATCAGCTGGTTCCACATGGTGATGGCCATGTTCTCAAGTCCGAATGAGGCGCCCAAAGCCTTCGCATGGTTACCGTCGCCGTAGAGCCGTTCCATCCCTTCAATATAAGCACGGGTTGAAGGAAGCATCGGACGGGTCATGGCGTTGTGAACATCGATTCCGAGGGATCGCAAAAAGTCCCGATAGAGAAGTTCGTGGCGGCGCCGAGTCTCTCCATCGCCCAGTTCGGAATACAGCACTTTGGTCAGCTCGCCGGCGATCTGTTCATCCTCCGTGTTCACGAGCTGAGACACGAGAATCCTGGGGAAAAAGCGAGCGAAGTTGTAAAACTCGTACGCAAACTCCGCCAGCTCGGTATCGGAGAGGTCTCCGCATCGAAAGCGACTCAGATAAGTATTGTTGATAGCCCCATGCCCTAGCACGAGTTGCCGCATGTCTTGATAGAGCGTCATGGGAACCTCCTGATGACAGATCGTATGATATCATTGTTATATCATCAATGCAATATGCGGATAACTCATAATCTTCATCTGTATAAGTGCGATATGTACGAATCGTATAAATAGTACGCTACAGATGATCTTGCAATTCGCAGAATATAATACTATAATGCAATCACGTTATATTGGAAGTGCATTACATGAAGGGGCCTTCTGGCGAAGCGAGGCGAGAGTGGGGGTGCCATGGAACGGACGACGGGTTTTGATCACATCACGCTCTGCGTTGACGATCTTGAAGTCGGGGAGTTTCTGTTCGCCAAGATCCTTGGCTTTGAGGTGATCTGGTCGGCCAAGGATGTCGGAAGCGAGACGTCATCGATGGATACCGTCGTGGTGCAACGAGGAAGCGCCAAGATCGCTCTCATGCAGGGGCGAGACAAGACAGGGAAGTCTCAAATCAACGAATTCATCGAAAAGTACGGACAGGGCGTGCAGCATGTCGCGCTGGAAGTCGACGATATCGAGGCCGTGTGTCGAGAGTGGGAGGCGTATGGCGTGAAGTTCAGCGGACCGGTGAAAGAGGGGAGAGACGGGTTTGGGCCGCTCAAGCAACGCTTCACCTATCCCCTTTTCCCGCACAGTGGACTGTTCATTGAGCTGACTCAACGGCAGCATGGGGACGAAGCGGCGAGAACGTTTGTCCGAAGCACGGTGGAGTCCTTGTACAAGGATATCGAACGAGACCAAAATGCCGGGGTTGAGAAGACAATCATTGATTACGATTCATCCTCTGGGCCGAAACACAAGCAAAAGAAGTCACTGAAGAAGGCGTCTTGAGCAGTCCATGAACTCTGGTTAGGGACGGACCATGTATCTCACGAGAAGGGGAACAGTTCCCAATCAAGCGCATGTTGGGATTCCCAATGGGCTGTATGAAGAGGAACATGGGCGAAACGGCTTTGCTGGGTCGGTGTCCCATCTCTACCGAACGCATCCACCAACCGCGTGGATCGATATTGAGGGGAAGCTGAGACCACGGGCGTTCGCCTGCACACAGATTTCTGAAACCCTATTGTCCATCACCACGCAATCAGTGCGTATGCTGCAAAGCCAGGATGCAAGTCTCTCCATTTCTTGGCAACGGGAGACGATGCCTCATTTTGTGCGCAACGCAGACGGAGACGAAGTCCATTTTGTGCATCAAGGGAGAGGGAGATTTGAGACCGATTATGGTGTTCTGTCCTATGAGCCAGGCGATTATGTGGTAATCCCCAAAGGGACGACCTATCGAATTCATGTCGATACCGGACCATCTTTTTCGCTGATTGTCGAGACACCCGTTCCGATGACGGTGCCGGATCGAGGCGCTCTCGGGCAACATGCGCTCTTCGATAAAGGTGTGCTGCTCGCCCCTGAACTAGAACCGGTGGAACCCGTAGGACCGGCCGGACGAACATGGGACGTGCATATTAAACATCAAGGCGAGTGGACGAGAGTTATCTACCCATTCTATCCCATGGATGTGGTTGGATGGAAAGGCGACCTTTGGGTGGCGAAGCTGAATGTGCGGGATTTTCGGCCAGTTGTCAGCCCCCGGTATCATCTGCCGCCGAGTGTCCATCAAACGTTTCAAGCCGGCGGGTGCCTGATCTCCACATTTGTTCCGAGGCCTTTAGAAAGCGACCCCGAGGCCTTACGGATCCCCTTTTACCATCGAAATACCGACTACGATGAAGTGCTTTTCTATCACGACGGAGAGTTTTTCAGCCGCTCAGGTATTCGACCGGGGATGCTCACGTTACATCCGCAGGGGATTCACCATGGACCACAACCACAGGCAGTCCACGCCAGCAAAACGAAGACGAGCACCAGCGAAGTGGCGGTGATGGTCGAGTCCAAGGCTCCCTTCACGGTCCAACCGGAGATGGACACGGTGGAAATCAAGGACTACGCACTGAGTTGGAGTCGTCCATGAAACTTGTCAGTTTTCGAGTCAGAACTCCTCTCGGTACGTTCACCAGGGTCGGAGCGATCCACGGTCAGCAGGTCGTGGACTTGAACATGGCCTATGTGCGTTGGTTGGCAGATCAACAGGAAACACAACCACAACGCTTGGCCAATGCACAGGTTCCACCGACGATGTTGGAGTTCCTCGAAGGAGGATCTTCCACGCTCGCGGCAGCACGCCGCGCGAAAGATTATGTGACCACACTGTCCTTATCAGTCAAAGGGCCATCCGGTGAGACGATCCTGTATTCGGTCACCGATGTTCAGCTCGCTACTCCTCTTCCCAATCCACCTTCGCTGCGGGATTTCATCGCCTTTGAAGACCATATCGCCGCGACGTCGAAGAAACGAGGACAGCCAATCCCACCGGAGTGGTACAAGGCTCCCGTTTACTACAAAGGGAACCATCGCACGATCATCGGGCCAGACGAGGCTCTGTCGTGGCCGTTGGATACGACGAAGTTGGACTATGAGCTGGAACTTGCCTGTGTTATCGGACGGCAGGGGCGAGACATCACTGAACGGCGAGCTGAAGACTACATCGCCGGTTACACGATCATGAACGACTTCAGTGCGCGGGATATTCAATTTCAAGAAATGGCCTGCCGTCTGGGGCCGGCGAAGGGCAAGGACTTCGCGACAGCGCTGGGTCCCTGTCTCGTCACTCCCGATGAAATTGCTGATCTGGGCACATTGACGATGATTGCGAAGGTGAATGGAGAAGAGTGGTCGCGAGGACGATTCGGAACGATCCACTGGTCCTTTGCTCAGATGATCGCGCATGTGTCGAGAGGCGAAACGATCTATCCGGGAGATGTCTTCGGTTCGGGAACAGTGGGAGGCGGATGTGGGTTGGAAATGGACCGTTACTTGAAGCCGGGCGACGTGGTGGAATTGGAAATCCAGCCGATCGGGGTTCTCAGAACCCAAGTGGTGAGTGCAACACAAGGGGGTGAAGATGCTCGTCAGCACGGTTGAGCAGGTTCTCGCAGAGGTGGTGGAACGGCATCGTGAGCTCTACGGAGGGTCGGCGATCGATGCAAAGCTGAGGACCATGATCCGCGCCGGTGCCCACACCAATCTGACCGAGGAGGATGTCCTGCATATTCTGCGTTCGTCCCGATCCGTCTTTTTCGATACCCACGTGGAGGTCGTGTCAGGTCATCACACGGCCACGTATCTGCGGTTCGATTCGATTGCGCACTTCCCAGAATTGGTCAGGCAGTTGGCTGGAGATATGGCGGCTTGGATCAGACAGGCGTTTCAACAGCATCCGATCACGGGTCTCGTGGCGACCAGCTCAGCCGCGGAGCGACTCGCGGAAGAAATCGTGGCAACGCTTCGAGATACGATGCGAGTAAGCGTGGCGTTGACGCCATACAGCTGCGAGACGGGTCGGATTGGAACGGACATTGCGGTCGGCGCCATCAAAGGCGGTGAACGTTTTGTGGCCCTCAACGATGTCACGACACGCGGCAATTGTGTCAGCAAACTCGGCCAAGTGATCACAGACAATGGAGGGTTATTGGCAGGGATGATGGTCTTCGCCCGCCGTGACAGCGGTCAGTTCCCATTGGTAAACGAATTAATCGAACGGCATCCCTTCTACTATACGACCGATCTCGACATGCCCCAATGGGAGCCAGTGCACTGCCCTCTGTGCAGAGCACACAAGCCCTTGCTGTCGTGGAAGAACATGCCCGCTTTGTGAGCCAGCGACGTGGAGGTTGTCATGGATGTTGCTGTCATCGCCAAAGAGATCAAGCGAGACGATCTACGCCAGATGTACTACTACCTCCGCCTCACCAGGGCAGTGGAGGACCGCATCACGGCGCTCTACCGACAGGGACGTATCGTCGGCGGAGTCTATACCAGCCACGGAATGGAGGCGATCGCTGTCGGGTATGCCTCTGCGTTGGAGCGCGACGATGTCATCGCTCCCTTTCACCGAGACCTAGGCGCCTTCCTCATTCGAGGGTTTACGACCGGCGAGATTCTCGCCCAGTATCTTGGAAAGCGGACCGGCCCGAGCAAAGGGAAAGACGGTAACGTTCACATGGGAGACCTCAGGCGAGGCGTCTTCGGATTTGTCAGCCATCTGGCGGACAATCTGCCGGTGGCGACCGGTGCGGCGCTGGCGTTCAAGATGAGAGGGGAATCTCGCGTCGCGTTCACGGGAACGGGGGATGGAGGAACCAGCCGGGGCGATTTCCATGAGGCGATGAACTTTGCAGCGGTGCGGAGGCTCCCCGTCGTCTTTTTCTGTAACAACAACCAATACGCGTACTCGACACCGCTCCGTCTACAGATGGCGATTCCGAATGTCGTGGATCGAGCAAAGGCCTATGGCATGCCGGGCGAAATTGTGGACGGCAACGATGTGGCCGAAGTCTATCTGGCGGCAAAACGCGCGATTGCGAGGGCCCGTGCAGGGGAAGGGCCAACCTTTCTCGAGTTCAAGACGATGCGGATGCACGGCCATTCCGAACATGACCCGGCCAAATACGTTCCGCGTGAGCTGCTGGAGGAGTGGAAGAAGAAAGATCCGATCCTCAAAGCTGAGCAACTGCTCAAACAGCTCGGGTATGGTGAGGAGGCGTATTTCCAGGAGGTCGCCGAACGGGCAAAGAAAGAAGTCGAGGCCGGTCTTGAATTTGCCGAGCAGAGCCCTCTGCCAGAAGGGCCGGAAGTGTTGGAGGGAGTCTATGCGGAGAGCGCCAGCAGCTATTAGTTGACGACGCGAAGCTTCTTCGGAAGGAGCGATTCCATGGCGACTGACACGATGCAGAACCAGCAGGAAGTCACGTACCTGGAGGCGATTTCACAAGCCTTGGACGAGGAAATGGCTCGAGATGAGCGGGTGTTCTTGATGGGCGAAGATATCGGGACATACGGCGGCGCCTTCAAGATCACCGAAGGCTTTCTCCGAAAATACGGTGAGTGGCGGGTGCTGGATACGCCGCTTGCCGAGTCCGGAATCGTTGGCGCGGCGATTGGCGCAGCCATGATGGGGTTGCGTCCGGTCGTGGAGATGCAGTTCGCAGATTTCATTTCCTGTGCCTTCGACCAGATCACCGAGGTAGCGGCCAAGAATCATTATCGGTGGGGAGCCGCGGTGCCCATGGTTATCCGCGCACCGTTCGGAGGTGGCGTGCACGGCGGGCCGTTCCATTCTGAATGTCCCGAAGGCTGGTTCTTTCACTCCCCAGGACTCAAGTTGGTCGCCCCGTCCACGCCATACGACGCCAAGGGGCTCCTCAAGGCGGCGATTCGGGACCCCAACCCGGTGATCTACTTTGAGCACAAATTTCTCTACCGACGCATTAAATCTCTCTTGCCTCAAGAAGACTTCATTGTCCCGCTTGGAAAGGCCGACGTGAAGCGGGTTGGCAACGATATCTCGGTCATCACCTACGGCGCCATGGTGCATCTGGCGCTCGAAGCCGCCCAGACATTGGCGAACGAAGGGATCGATCTGGAAGTGGTCGACTTACGTACGTTGATCCCGCTCGACAAGGAGACGATTTATTCGTCCGTGCGCAAAACCAGCAAAGCCATTCTTCTGCATGAGGATAACAAAACCGGCGGCATCGGGGCCGAGATCGCTGCGCGGCTCGCGGAAGACTGTTTCGACTGCTTGGACGGGCCGATTCTTCGTGTCGCGCCGCCGGACACGCCGGTGCCGTTCAGCACGCCGCTGGAGGAGTTTTTCCTCCCGAAAACGAGCGACATCATTGCCGCGGCGCGAAAATTGGCAGCGTATTAAAAAGGACTGAGTTATGAGGGCTGAGAACCAAAGAACCTCGCATTTGCAAGATGCCCATCTCAGCCCTCAGCACTCATCACCCAGCACTTGAATATGGCTACCGAGATCATCATGCCCCAGCTTGGAGAAAGCATCGCCGAAGGGACGGTCGTGAAATGGCTCGTTCCAGTCGGAGGGACGATTCAAAAAGACGAGTCGCTCTTGGAAGTGGAAACGGAGAAAGTCACCTTGGAAATTCCCTCGCCTGCCACAGGCCTGTTGAATGAAATCATCGTTCATGAGGGGGAAACCGTCCCTGTCGGAACCTTACTGGCGCGCATCGAGAGCGCTCCACCTTCGGAAATCATTAGTCGGGTCGGCGGCGTGGTCCTCCGCCCTATGGAACCGGCTCCGACAGGCGAACAACATCATTCTCCAGCTGTCCGGCAGATGGCGAAGGAACATGGAATCGATCTTTCGCAGGTGAAGGGAACCGGGGTTGGCGGCCGGGTGACCAAAAAGGATGTCCTTGACTTTATTGCACAGAGCGGAGCTCGGGCCAACGTCGCCGCTACAGGCGGCGAGCCGTCTATGGGCGAGGAGCTTCTGCCCATCACGCAGATGCGCAGAACCATCGCGGACCGTATGGTCAAAAGCAAGCAGACCTCAGCCCATGTCACCACCTTTTTTGAGGCTGACTTTTCGCGCATCGCCAAATTCCGGGAGGGCCGAAACCTTACGTATCTGCCGTTTGTCATCCGAGCCACGACCAAGGCCATTAGAGATCTCCCAATCGTGAACTCGTCATGGGGCGAGCAGGGAATCGTCATCAAGAAAGATATCCACATCGGCATCGCCACGGCGCTTGAGGACGGACTCTTGGTGCCGGTGGTTCAGCATGCCGATCGAAAAGGACTGACACAACTAGCAAAGGAGATCGTGGATCTTGCCGAGCGGGCCAGGTCCAAGAAGTTGAATCCAGAAGCGGTTCAAGGCGGAACGTTCACGATCACGAACCATGGTGGGTTTGGCAGCTTGTTCAGCACCCCCATCATTCATCAGCCGCAGATCGCCATTCTGGGCGTCGGCGCCATTCAGAAACGAGCTGTCGTCATTGACGACGCGATTGCCATTCGACCGATGGGCTACCTCAGCTTCTCGTTCGACCATCGGGTTATTGACGGGGCAACGGCGGATCAATTCATGGCCAAAATAAGACACTATCTCGAACAGAGTCATTGGGAGCAGATCTTGTGAACCGGACATCACGTGCGGTCATCGTCAGCGCTGTGCGGACGCCGATGGGCAGTTTCAACGGCGTGTTCAGCCAGGTGCCGGCGACGAAATTAGGCAGTCTCGTCATCGCCGAAGCATTGAAGCGGGTCCATTTTCCACCGGATCGTGTGGACCAGGTCTATATGGGCTGTGTCCTTAGCGCCGGCCTGGGGCAAGCCCCAGGCCGACAGGCATCGATCGGAGCCGGAATCCCGAACTCGATCGGGGCCACGACCGTGAACAAAGTATGCGGGTCCAGCATCCAGACGGTGATCATGGCGTCCCAGGCCATTGCACTCAGAGAAGCGAGCATCGTTGTGGCCGGTGGAATGGAAAACATGACCCGCGCGCCGTATTTACTGGAGAAAGCGCGACAGGGCTATCGGCTGGGGCATGCCGAATTGCTCGACAGTCTCGTCAAAGACGGGCTGTGGGACGTCTATAATAATTTCCATATGGGTCACGGGGGTGAATTGTGTGCCGCCAAGTATCGGTTGACGAGAAGAGAACTTGATGACTTCGCACTCGAGAGCTATCGACGTGCGCGCGAGGCAGTAGCAACTGGAATCTTTAAACAGGAAGTGGTGCCCATTGAAGTACCGCAGCGTAAGGGGGCAGCGATGACGGTTTCGGAAGACGAGGAACCGAATCGAGTGGATCTCAGTAGGATGCGTGAGCTGAAGCCGGTATTTCAGGACGACGGCGTTCTGACCGTGGGTAATTCTCCTTCCTGTAACGACGGTGCCGCGGCGCTCATCGTCATGGCGGAGGAGGAGGCGGTACGCCTCGGGCTCGCTCCAATGGCTCGCATTGTCGGCTACGCCGGAGCTGCGCTGGCGCCGGAATGGTTTACGATTGCGCCGATTGAAGCAATCAAACGGGTGCTGAAGAAAACCGGCTTGACGATCGGGGACATCGACTTGTTCGAAATCAACGAGGCGTTTTCGGCTGTCTCGCTTGCGATCAACCGGGAATTGGGACTCGACGAGAAGAAGGTCAACGTGAACGGTGGAGCGGTCGCGCTCGGCCATCCCATTGGCGCAACCGGAGCGCGCATGCTTACGACACTGCTCCATGCCATGGGCGCACGGGGGGCGAGGAGGGGATTAGCCAGCCTCTGCATCGGTGGAGGAGAAGCGTTGGCAATGGTCATAGAGCGGGAGTAAAATAAGAATATGAAGCTCGACGATATCAAGACGATCGGCGTGGTCGGGGCCGGCCAGATGGGCTGCGGCATCAGTCAGGTCTGTGCGACCGTCGGCTATGAAGTTCTCCTTGTAGACGTCGCTGAACCACCACTAACGGAAGCTATATCCAAGATCCGCGTGGGACTGCAACGCGCCGTTGAGCGCGGCAGTCTTACCGGTCATCAGGCCGGAGAGGTCTTGGCGCTCGTCCGTCCGCTGGGGCAGCTTGACCGCTTGCGAGATGTGCAGATGGTCATCGAAGCGGTTCCCGAAGATCTCGCAGTGAAGCAGGAACTCTTCACCCAATTGAATCGGATCTGCGCACCACAGGTGGTGTTCGCGAGCAATACCTCATCCATTTCAATCACGAAGTTGGGAGCTGCCTCCGGCCGGCCTGACCGTGTCGTCGGCCTACATTTCATGAATCCTGCCCCTGTGATGAAGCTCGTAGAAGTCGTTCGCGGACTGGAAACATCCGAACGAACGACGCACCTCGTACTCGACTTGGCAAAACGCCTTGGGAAGACACCGGTCGTGGCCAAAGATGTGCCGGGGTTTATCGTGAACCGTGTCCTGATTCCCATGATCAATGAAGCTGTTTTCGCATTGGAGGAAGGCGTTGCATCCGCTGAGGACATCGATTTGGCAATGACGACAGGCGCCAATCATCCTGTGGGACCACTGGCCCTTGCGGACCGCATCGGCTTGGATACAGTCCTAGCCATCTGCGATGTCCTGTATCAGGACTTGGGGGATCCCAAGTTTCGCGCGTGCCCTTTACTGCGCCGGTATGTCGAAGCCGGGTGGCTGGGGCGGAAGAGTGGCCGCGGGTTCTACGTTTACGAAGGGAGGAACGAACGGCAGGAAACGATACGCAGTCAGTCATGATCTTGGTCTCTGGTATCTCACCACGATCCGGAGCAGATCGATGCAAGAACGTAAACCGAGATTCACCTCCCTTTCAGGATTCGACACCAACCGTGTGTATACCCATAACGATCTGAAGGATTGGTCGCCGGACGAGGAGCTTGGAGCACCGGGCCAATTCCCATACACCCGAGGCGTCTATCCGACCATGTATCGTGGCCGGCTTTGGACGATGCGACAATTTGCCGGCTTCGGATCGGCGGAGGACACGAACCGCCGCTTCAACTATCTCCTCCAACATGGACAAAACGGCCTGAGCGTCGCATTCGACATGCCGACGCTGATGGGGATCGATGCAGATAACCCACTCGCTCACGGCGAGATCGGTCACTGCGGCGTTGCCATCTCGTCGCTCGATGACATGGAGCGATTGTTCGAGGGCATTCCGCTTGATCAGGTCACCACGTCGATGACGATCAACGGTCCGGCCGCCGCGATCTTTGCGATGTACCTCGTGGTTGCGGAGAAGCGCGGTATCCGTCCCGAACGATTAAACGGCACGTTGCAGAACGATATTCTCAAAGAATATATCGCTCAGAAAGAGTGGCTCTTTCCGCCGGAACCTTCGCTCCGTCTGATCACCGATACCATCGCCTACTGCGCCGAGCATGTGCCCAAATGGCATCCGGTCAGTATCAGCGGGTATCACATCCGGGAAGCCGGTTCGACCGCGGTACAGGAATTGGCCTTTACCCTGTACGACGGCCTGACCTATGTGGAGGCGGCAGTCAAAGCCGGTCTTCCCGTGGACCGATTTGCTCCACAGCTCTCGTTCTTTTTCAATGCCCACAACGACTTCTTCGAAGAGATCGCTAAGTTCCGGGCAGCCCGCCGACTGTGGGCCCGTGAAATGACGGACCGGTATCAGCCCAACGATCCGCGCTCGGTGCAGCTCCGCTGCCACGCGCAGACCGCCGGCTGCTCGCTCGCGGCACAACAGCCCATGAACAACGTGGTCCGAACGACGCTTCAGGCCCTCGCGGCCGTCTTGGGCGGCACCCAGTCCCTCCATACCAACTCGATGGACGAAACACTCGCGCTGCCGACTGAGGACTCAGCGAAACTGGCGCTCCGCACGCAGCAGATCATTGCGCAGGAGAGCGGAGTCACCAACAGCGTCGATCCTCTAGGTGGCTCCTATTATGTCGAAATCCTCACGAATCGCCTCGAAGAGGCGGCGCTGGATTACTTTCGTCAGTTGGACGACATGGGCGGCATGGTCAGAGCGATCGAGCGGGGATTCCCGCAGCGTGAAATCCTCGACGCCTCGCAACGGTACCAACGCGAGTTGGAGCGGAAAGAACGGATCGTCGTCGGCGTCAACGAGTACGTGGAATCGGAGGAACATCCGATCCCTATTCTCAAAATAGGGCAGGAAGTCGAGCGTGAACAAGTGGCACGTCTTTCGGACCTGCGCAAATGTCGCGATTCCTTCAAGATGGCCGGCACCGTCGAGGCGTTACAGGAAGCGGCTTCGTGCGGCGAGAACCTGATGCCGTATCTCATCGAGGCGGTGAAGGCCAAGGCGACGTTAGGAGAGATTTCTGCGGCATTGAAAGAAGTGTTTGGAACTTACAGGGAGCCGGTTGTCCTGTGAGAGCAGATGTCATCGGTCAATGGTTAGGATCTCGGTTCTCGACCGATGACCATTGCCTAAAGACCGTTGGTGTTGGTGTCTAGATGAAGCTCGGATCATTTGAAATTTATCCAGTGAGCGACGGCCGGTTTCGGTTGGACGGAGGGGCTATGTTCGGAGTGGTTCCGAAGGCGCTGTGGGAGAAATGTTGTCCCGCCGATGAGTTCAACCGAATCCCTCTCAGCCTCACGGCTCTGTTGATCCGTGCGAACGGGAAAAACATCTTGGTTGATACAGGGTTGGGTTCTAAGGAAGATCCGAAGTTTCAACGCATGTTCTCCGTCGAGCGAACACCGACCATTCTAGAGTCGCTGAAGCGGTTGGGGCTGGGACCGGATGACATTCATCTGGTGATCAATACGCATCTGCATTTTGACCATGCCGGGGGAAACACCATGAGAGGAAAGGATGGGAGTATCGGGCCGGCCTTTCCCAAAGCGCGGTACGTCATTCAATACGGTGAATTTGAAGATGCCGGCCGCGCCAATGAACGGACCAGAGCCAGCTATCGCCCGGACAACTTTACACCGATCGATCACATCAATCAGTGGGAATTCCTCCATGGCGATACCGAACTCGTTCCAGGTGTGACCGCGGTCGTCACTGCCGGCCATACCCGCTGTCATCAGAGTGTCAAGATCGAATCGGAAGGGCAGGTCGCCTTTTTCCTCGGGGACCTGATTCCGACGATATCGCATCTGCCGCTTCCCTACATCATGGGTTACGATCTCTTTCCTATACAGACCTTGGAGACAAAACGATGGGTGTTGGATCGGGCGTTCGAAGAGCGATGGCTGTTGCTCTTCGAGCATGATCCACTGGTTCAGGCCGGGTATGTTCGGAAGGATCAGGAAGGCAAATATTTTCTTCGCGAGGTGGAGGCATGGTAGTAGCGAGTATTCCTCTTCGCATTCTGATCGGCAAAGTTGGCCTCGACGGCCATGACCGGGGTGTGAAGCTCATCGCGCGCGCATTACGGGATGCCGGGATGGAAGTCATCTATACCGGGCTGCATCAGACGCCGGAACAAGTCGTCAGTACGGCGATCCAAGAGGATGTGGATGCGATCGGCCTGAGCATCCTTTCCGGCGCGCACAATACACTGTTCCGACGCATCCTCGAACTCCTCAAAGAACAGGATGCTGAGGACATTGTCCTGTTTGGCGGCGGCATCATTCCCGATGCAGACGTTCCAACACTCACAGCGGCCGGTGTGAAGGCCCTGTTCAGACCGGGAGCGTCCATGGAGGAGATCGTGAAGTTCGTCAAGGGGCTCAAACGACAAGAGTGAGGCGCCATGCGTACGTTGACGACTTCAGTGGTTGCCACGTCCAAGGAATTCACTGCGAATCGTGTGCACTATGAAGGCTTGGTGGCCGATCTCCAGAAACATCTTGCTCTCGTTCGACCTGGTGGGCCACCGGAAGCCGTCGCGCTTCATCAACAACGGGGCAAACTGACTCCCCGTGAGCGGATCGCGAAGTTGCTCGATCCGGACGCGCCTTGGCTGGAACTCAGTCCCCTGGCGGCATCCGGTATGTACGACGATCATATCTCGGCTGCCGGTCTGATCACCGGCATCGGTTATGTGTCAGGACGGCCTTGTGTTATTGCCGCCAACGACGCGACAGTCAAAGGCGGGACCTACTTCCCCATGACGATTAAGAAACATCTCCGGGCTCAAGAGATCGCCTTGGAAAATCGACTGCCCGCGATCTACCTCGTGGATTCCGGCGGCGTGTTCCTGCCGATGCAAGCCGATGTCTTTGCCGACAAGGAGCACTTCGGACGGATCTTCTACAACCAGGCGCGCATGTCTTCCCTCGGCATTCCACAAATTGCTGTCGTCATGGGGATGTGTACCGCGGGTGGCGCCTATGTGCCGGCTATGTGCGATGAAAACGTGATCGTGAAAGGGACGGGTACCATTTATCTGGCGGGGCCGCCGCTGGTCAAAGCAGCAACCGGCGAAGACGTCACTGCGGAAGACCTCGGCGGCGCCGATCTCCACACCAGGCTCTCCGGTGTGAGCGATCATCTCGCAGGCGATGACCATGAAGCGCTCGAGATCTGCCGATCGATCGTCGAGACGCTGCCTCGACAGCCGGTCTTTCGACGACCGGCGCCGATCGAGGAGCCGCGTTATCCGTCCGACGAACTCTATGGACTCATTCCGAGCAATCCGCGGCAGACCTTCGAGGTCCGTGAAGTGATTGCTCGCTTAGTAGATGGCAGTCAATTCCATGAGTTTAAGGCTCGGTACGGACAGACCCTTACATGCGGCTTTGCCCGCTGGATGGGGCATCAAGTCGGCCTCGTTGCGAACAACGGCGTGCTCTTCTCCGAAGCCGCCTTAAAAGGCGCGCACTTCGTCCAACTCTGCGCCCAGAGGCGACTACCACTCGTGTTTCTCCAGAACATAACCGGCTTTATGGTCGGGAAAGCCTATGAGTCGCGGGGAATCATCAAGGATGGTGCCAAGATGGTGCAAGCGGTGGCCACTGCCGACGTCCCAAAGCTCACGATCATGATCGGCGCCTCTCATGGTGCCGGCAATTACGCGATGTGCGGCCGGGCCTACGGACCGAGGTTTCTGTTCCTCTGGCCCAGCGCTCGGACCTCAGTGATGGGGGCTCAACAGGCGGCGCAGGTCCTCTTGACGGTGAAACAGCAGCAACGAGCCCGTGACAAGGCTGCCTTGTCCAGTGACGAGCAGCGGAGGATTGGGGACTCCATACGGGCGCAGTATGAGCGGGAAAGCAGTCCCTATTTCAGTACGGCTCGACTTTGGGATGATGGGATTATCGACCCGGTGGAGACGCGGAAGATTCTCGGCCTGTGTCTGGACGTTGCAATGAGAACGCCGGTCTCTGTGTCGCACCCGCCGGTCTTCCGCATGTGAGGCGCCGATGAAGAAGTCTACGTCGATCCTCGTTGAGTCGAATAAAGGTTGCGCACGTGTGACCTTGAATCGTCCCGAGCGACGGAACGCGTTCGATGCGCTCATGGTGGAGGAGATCTGTAAGGCCTTCGAGACATTGGGACAGGATCATTCGGTGCGGACAATCGTCTTGACCGGTAGCGGCTCGACCTTTTGCGCCGGCGCAGACATAAATTGGTTGGGATCGGGCGGCATAGTATCGGTCTCTCAGGCGCAGAAGGATGCCGAACGGCTCATGATGATGTTCCGTACCATCGATGAATGTCCTTGCCCGGTGATTGGACGCATTCAGGGTGCCGCCTTCGGAGGCGGAGTCGGATTGGTCGCAGCCTGCGACATCGTTGTTGCTGCCGAGAACACGACCTTCGCCCTCAGTGAGGTTCGCTTGGGGATGGTGCCGGGAGTGATTGCGCCTCTCCTGCTTCGGAAGATCGGAGATTCCTTCCTGAGAAGGTTTTGCTTAACCGGCGAAGTATTTTCCGCCTCTGCCGCGAAACAGTACAACCTCGTTCACGACGTGGTGGAGATGGACAGGCTCGACTCCCGCACCGGTGAGTTGGTTTATGCGGTCATAAACCTTGCACCGCAAGCGGTACAAGACACCAAAACCCTACTCCGACGACTTCACACAGCTTCCGATGATGAGCGGTGGAGTGACGGCGTTGAAGCCAACGCCCAGGCTCGTCTTTCGGCCGAGGCACAAGAAGGATTCCGGGCTTTTCTTGAAAGGCGCCCCCCTATCTGGACGGCACTGTCAGAGAACCGGGGCAAGAACTCCTCACAAGGGGAACTGCACGATGTCGCTGAGCGAAGGACATAGCACGGGTTCAAGATCGATCCGGATCATCGAAGTCGGTCCACGGGACGGGCTGCAGAATGAGACGGATATCGTCTCGACGGAGGCCAAGGTATCGTTTGTGAATGCTCTGTCCGGGACCGGCGTGGCGGAGATCGAAGCGGGATCGTTCGTGTCGCCTCGTGCTATTCCGCAACTGGCGGATTCCGACGAGGTGTTTCGGAGGATCGAGCGACAGCCCGGCGTGATCTATTCGGCGCTGGTACCGAACGAACGAGGGTTGGAACGGGCGAGGGCGGCGGCGGTGAACAAGATTGCGATCTTTACGGCGGCCTCTGAAACTTTTACGCGGCGGAATATCAACTGTACAATTCGCGAGTCGATCGACCGGTTTAGGCCGGTGGTATTCGGTGCAAAACGCGATGGCATGACCCTGCGTGGGTATGTTTCTACCGTGACCCATTGTCCCTTTGAGGGTGCCATGCAGCCGTCGCACGTTCTGGATGTGATGCGGCAGTTACTCGATCTCGGAGTCGATGAAATCTCTCTCGGGGACACGGTTGGAAAGGCTGCTCCTCGGGACATCCGGAGGCTGTTGGATGAAATCGTCCCACGCATTGAGCGGAGTCGTCTCTCGCTTCACGTCCACGACACCTGCGGCATGGCCATGGCCAACGTCCTGACCGCGTGGACAGAGTACGGCATCGAGGCGTTTGATACTTCTGCCGGCGGACTCGGAGGGTGTCCTTACGCGCCAGGGGCGTCGGGGAACGTTGCGACGGAAGACGTGGTCTACGCTCTGAAAGCATCCGGTGCCTTGCTTACTGTGGATGAGCGGAAGGTCATTGCGGCAGCGGGCGAGATCGGCAAGGTTCTGAACCGCCAACTGTCGTCTCGCCTGTCGCATGTGCAGACAGAACAAACCGCGTACGAGGGTGTGGCATGAAGTATCCCGGCCCGTACCTGTCCCAGCATGATATCCACGGCGTGGCGGCCTTGGTCGAGCAGGTTAGAGCTGGAAACATCCGAGCCGTATCACGCCTGATTACTTTGTTGGAGAACCACCTAGAAGACAGAACGCTGCTACGTCTCCTAATCAGCTCGTCGGAAAGAGCGACAGTGATTGGGGTGACGGGATATCCCGGAGCTGGAAAGAGTACGGTTGTTGACCGCTTAGTGAGTCTCTATCGGCGGAGCGCTTTAAAGGTCGGCGTTCTGGCGGTTGATATCAGTAGCCCCGTTACAGGCGGCGCACTGCTGGGTGACCGCATCAGGATGCAGGAACATGTGCTGGATCATGGGGTCTATATCAGGAGCATGGCCACTCGCGGACATCATGGAGGACTTGCCCCAGCGACCGGCGATGCAGCGCTGGTATTGGAAGCAGCCGGATACGAGGTGATCCTGATTGAAACCATAGGAGTCGGCCAGAATGAAGTGGACATCGTCAATCTCGCGCGCACTGTGGTGGCGGTGGTTGCGCCTGGTCTGGGTGACGAAGTTCAAGCCATGAAGGCTGGATTATTGGAAGTCGCTCACATCGTTATCGTCAACAAAGGGGATCTTCCTGGTGCGGATAACACCTTGCGGGATTTGCGAGAGTGGTGTCCGAATGTCCTGCGTACGGTGGCTATGACAGGTGAGGGGATTCCGGAGCTCGCTGGCGCGATCACCGAGCATCAACAGTCTCACGGTGTTACCCATATCGGTGAAACTCGGAACTGCTAGCGCTCGGCTCAAGCAAAGCTTGGTAGAGAGGATATATGCCGCATCAATTATTGACGATTTCTCACCATGTCGCACGGGTCACCCTCCATAATCCGCCGGCTAACGTGCTGAATCTTTCCGTGCTCAAGGAGCTCGACCTCGTCCTGAATGAGTTGGAGGAAGACGAGTACGTCCGAGTGGTGATTATGACTGGTACGGGACGATTTTTCTGCGCAGGAGCCGACATCAACGAACTGGCCCATCTCAATACAGTGCACGGAGGTTCGGAGTTTGCTGTTCATGGGCAGTCGCTTCTTAACCGCATTGAGCGGTCAGACAAACCGGTTCTTGCCGCGCTCAACGGAACGTGTGTCGGCGGTGGTCTCGAACTTGCTCTGGCCTGCCACATTCGGGTGGCGGCCGCAGGCGTCATGCTGGCGTTGCCAGAAATCAAACTCGGTCTCATTCCCGGCTTCGGAGGAACCCAACGATTGCCACGAATCGTTGGGCCTTCCAAAGCAGCTGAGATGATCTTGACGGGTGAAAGCCTCTCCGCTGAGGAAGCGCTACGAATCGGTTTGCTGAGTCGAGTGGTGCCGCAGCATGAATTGATCACACAGGTTGAAGCCATCGCGGCTTTGATTATTACGCATGGGAAAACTGCTGTCGAAGCAGCGCTTCATGCGATCAGGGGAGGAATCGACATCCCCCTGTCGGAGGGCTTGGCCAGGGAGGCGGAATTATTCGGCAGATTATGTGTCACTCATGACAAGCAAGAAGCCGTGCAGGCATTTTTAGAAAAGCGGCAGCCGAAATTGGCCGAAACGGAGGCATGAATTCCTGAGGCGTCAAACGTGAGGGATAAAGGGATGGCTTAGATCGGAAAGGAGTGGCCGATGCTTGCCGATCGCCTCGCTCGATATTGCTTGTCTTTGCGTTACGGCGATTTACCGGATGCGGTTGTGCACGAAGTCAAACGGCGCGTGCTCGACAGCCTTGGCTGCGCACTCGGCGCATGGAACGCACCACCCTGCCGGGTCGCCCGCCTGATTGCGCAGACCGTCAAGGTGCCGCAGGGTGCCACACTGTGGGGTACCGCTCACAAGACGCTTCCGGACCTCGTCTCCTTCGCCAACGGTGGGATGGTCCGGTATCTCGATTTCAATGACACCTATCTTTCCAAAGAGCCGGCGCACCCTTCCGATAATATTCCGGCCATAGTCGCCGTCGGCGAGGCCATTTATGCGTCAGGCAAGCAGGTAATTGAAGCCATTGCGCTTGCCTATGAAATTCAATGCCGTTTCTGCGATGCCGCAGCGCTTCGTCCCCGCGGTTGGGACCATGTGACCTACGGCTCCTTTTCTTCTGCCCTCGGTGCCGCCAAGCTCATGAAGCTTTCAAAGATGAAGACGGTACAGGCAATCAATCTGGCCGGCATTGCGAATATAGCCCTTAGACAGACGCGGGTCGGGGATCTGTCCATGTGGAAGGCCTGTGCGTTCTCGAACGCGGCCCGCAACGGCGTGTTTGCCGCCATGCTGGCACAGCTTGGTATGACGGGGCCATCGCCTATCTTCGAAGGTGAAAAGGGCTTCATGAAACTTGTTTCGGGACCCTTCGATCTGGCGGCGTTGGGAGGAGAAAGGGGACAGCCGTCTGCGACCGGCGAGTTCAAGATCCTGGACACCTATATTAAGCATTATCCAGTTGAGTATCACGCGCAGACTGCGGTCGAGGCGGCCGTGGCACTTCGCAATGAACTCATTGAGGCCGAAGGAGCCCGTGCCATTGATCGTGTGACGGATGTTGAGATTGGAAGCTATGACGTGGCCATCGAAATCATCGGACGCGATCCCGAAAAATGGCAGCCGACGACAAGGGAAACGGCTGACCATAGTTTCCCCTATTGCGTCGCGGCGGCGCTGCTCGACGGCCGCATGACGCTACAGTCGTTCGGTCTGAAACGATTGCACGATCCGAACTTACGGGATCTGATGAAGAAGATCCGCGTCGTGCAGCAGCCCGAATTCGTGGGATGCTATCCCAAGACCATGCCGACCAGGATCACAGTCAAGACTGAAACGGAGAAAACCTACATAAGTCAGGTCGATGTGCCGGTGGGACATCCAGGCAATCCGATGTCGGATCGGGATCTGGAAGCAAAGGTTCGCCAGTTAGCCGCCGGACGACTTAGTCGCCCTCGCATCGACCGGCTTATCGAATTCGTGCGGAAGCTTGAGCAGGCCAAAGACATTGGCACACTTATGCCACTCTTGAGGGTCTGAGTTCAAAGGTCAAAGATGACGAACATGGACAAGGACCCAAAAACGCAGACAAAAACATCTCGTTTGCGCGAATTGTTGGCTTCACGGACCCTCGCCATTCCCGGAGCGTTTAACGCGCTGGTCGCGATGCAGATCGAACGGGCCGGCTACGAAATTGTGTATGTCTCAGGTGCCTCGATCTCCGCTTGCCGTGGAGTGCCGGACATCGGCCTTTTGACACTCAGTGACATGGCAGCTGAAGCGGGAAGGATTGCCCGTTCGGTATCGATCCCGACCATTGTTGATGCCGATACAGGATATGGCGGTCCACCATCCGTCGTCGAAGCAGTGAGGGTGTTCGAGGAGGCTGATCTTGCCGGCATGCAGATCGAAGATCAAGAAATGGCCAAGAAGTGCGGCCATCTTTCCGGGAAAAGTTTGGTACCTGTGGGCGACATGGCAGCCAAAATCGAGGCAGCTGTCCACGCTAAAAGAGATCGGGATTTCATGATCATTGCCCGCACCGACGCGCGCAGCGTGGAGGGGCTGGAGGCCGCCGTTCAACGTGCCGTGACTTATGTGGATGCTGGAGCGGACGCGCTGTTTCCTGAGGCTCTGGAGTCAGGCGATGAGTTCCGAACCTTCGCCCACGAAATGCAGAAGCGGGGAGTCACCGTTCCATTGATCGCCAACATGACGGAATTCGGGAAAACGCCTCTGTTGAGCGTGGCGGAATTCGAAAGGCTAGGGTATCGCGGGGTACTCTTTCCTGTGACGGCGTTACGGACGGCTCTGCGAGCCACCGGAGAGCTGTTGGCCGAATTGAAACTGTTTGGCTCTCAGAGGGACTGGCTTCACCATATGATGACGCGACAAGAACTGTACGATCTGCTCAGGTACACGGATTCTGCTGAGCACCGGGAAGGGAGGATGTATGAGCATCGTAATGAATGAGTCGCTCGCGACTGAGGTGAAGGGTCATCCTGCTTATAGCCCCGGCCTTGAAGGAGTGATCGCCGGAGAGTCAGCTCTCTGTCTCGTCGATGAAGGAGAAGCCGGTCTCCTCTATCGGGGTTATCCGATCCGCGAGTTGGCGGAGCACAGCACGTTTGAGGAGGTTGCCTATCTGCTGTTGTTCGGCCATCTGCCGAATCAAAAAGAGCTAATAGAGTTCTCAGCAGACCTCGTTGAAAACGCTGTCCTTCCTCGTCTGCTCGAAGTATTACTCGGCGCGGTGCCTTCCAGCGCGCACCCGATGGATATTGTCCGAACGGGTGTTTCGCTGCTGGGCATGGTTGATCCGGATGCAGCCGATCACTCGCATGATGCGAACGTTCGGAAATCAGTTCGGCTGTTGGCGCAACTCCCACTAATGGTCGCGTCCTCTTATCGGCTTGTGAACGGCAAACCCCAGATTCGACCCCGTGAGGACCTAAGCTTCGCTGAAAACCTGCTCTATCTCCTCACCGGTCGGGTGGGAGATGACCAGGCAAAAGCCATGGCTCGCGTCCTTGGCGTCTCCCTCACGCTGTATGCCGAACACGAATTCAATGCGTCCACATTTGCCGCCCGCGTTACTGCGTCGACCATGACGGATCTGTCCTCGGCCATTACCTCGGCAATCGGAGCGTTAAAGGGACCGCTCCATGGCGGGGCCAACGAAGCGGTGGCCGAAATGTTTCTCGATATCGGCAGCCGTGAACGGGCCGAAATATGGGTACGAGAGGCCCTCGAGAAGAAACGGCGGATCATGGGGTTCGGTCACCGCGTGCTCAAGAAAGGTGATGCTCGTTCAGTCATTATTCAACAGCACGCCGAATCGTTGAGCCGGATCTGCGGCGATCACCGGTGGTACGAAATTGCGACGACCGTCGACCATGTCATGGAGCAGGAGAAAGGCCTTCATCCCAACCTGGATTTCTATACGGCGGTTGCCTATCTCCTGATGGCAATTCCTCGTGCCCTTTACACGCCGTTGTTCGTCTGCTCGCGCATTACCGGATGGTGCGCCCATGTCATCGAACAACAGGATCACAACCGGTTGATGAGGCCACGTGCCCTCTACACGGGACCATCAAGGAGAGAATATGTCCCCCTCGATCGCCGTACCTGACCACATCGCGCAGGCACGGAAAGTCGAAGGGCTCCGCTCTCCGCTTCCATGGAACTCGTTCGCGGACTTCTTCAAGTCCCGCGTCTATGATCACGCCTTGGTCAACCAGACGTTTTTGACCTATTGCGACGATGATCTGGCTGTCCGTTATACCTACAGTTATGCGGAGTTCGGGACAGTCGTCCAACTGACCGCTGCTTTCCTCCATGATCAAGTAGGGATTCGGCGAGGGGACCGTCTGGCAACGATTCTCTTCAATCATGATGTCACCGTCGTGCTGTACTTTGCAGCGTGGATATTGGGTGTCACGATCGTCCCGATCAACGCCGAAGAGTCCACGGATAAGAAACGCTATATCCTGGAACATTCCGAAGCGTCAGCCGTCTGTTGTTGGCACAGCCTTCTTGAAGAAATGAAGGGCCTTCGACGTGAACTCCCGGCCTTACGCTATGTGATTGCGCTGAATGATGAAGGCTTCGTCGAAGGCCCGAAGCATAGGGCGAAATCCAAGATAGGGGCGTTCCCCTCTTCCATGGACACGGCATCTCGCATGCCTGGTCTCAATGACGAAGCGCTCATCGTCTATACATCAGGGACCACTGGTCCGCCCAAAGGGGTGGTCCTCACCGTGGAAAATTTGCTCCTTGATGCCGACGCGATCACCGACTGGCATCAGTTTGGGACAGACGACCGATTGATGTGCGTGCTTCCGATTCATCACGTCAATGGGATGATCGTTACCCTGATGACACCGTTTTATTGCAAGGGCAGCATCGTTTTGAATCGCAAATTTAAGAGCGCCACATTCTGGCGGAGGCTACACGAAGAACAGGTAACCTGTGTCAGCGTCGTCCCAACTCTACTCGAATTTCTCCTCGATGCAAACGAAGATGTGGCTGTCTATGAGCTGGACAGTTTCGGCGGATTCATTTGTGGTGCAGGCCCCCTTCTCAAAGACACCGCGATGCGGTTCGAAGACCGGTTCGGGTTTCCGATTCGCCACGGCTACGGCTTGTCCGAAACGACCTGTTATTCCTGTTTTTTGCCAAATGAACTCTCGCGCGATGAGCATCGCCACTGGATCAGAGACTACGAGGTCCCTTCCATCGGAGTCCCCCTGCGACATAACGAAATGGCGATTCTAAGCAATGATGGACATCCGTTGCCGGAAAGGGCGAGGGGAGAAATTTGCATCCGGGGAGGGACCGTGTGTGTCGGCTACTTCAAGCGGGACGATGCCAACGATGCGGCGTTTCAATGGGGCTGGTTCCGTTCCGGAGACGAGGGGTTCTACGTCCGGGATAAGCAGGGGCGACCATTTTTCTTCATTTCGGGTCGCCTCAAGGAATTGATTATTCGAGGCGGTGTCAATATTGCTCCGCTGGAAATCGATGAGGTGTTGAGGAATCATCCTCTCGTACGATTTGCAATGGCTGTTCCGTTCGAGCATCGTTACTACGGAGAAGAGATTGCCGCCTATGTGGTGCTACGAGACGGAGTCGCTCCGCCCACGGAAGCCGAATTACTTACCCACTGCCGTCGACGGCTTCCGTTCTCGAAATGTCCCAAGGTCTTTCTCTTTGGGCAAGGAGTCCCCTACACCTCAACCGGCAAACCAAGCGCTTGGTGTTGAAAACCTCCCTTGCTTCCGCACTGGCGGCCTACCGTGATCATCAATTCAAGGATACAAAGCTGGCATAGCGGGTAGCAGTAGGTCACGGAATCAGAGGCGAGGTGCAAGCGCATCATGCCATTCACAATGTGATGAAACTAGACATTGCTGTCCAAGATAGCCGAGACCGGGTAGGAGCCCTGCCGCGGACGGTGGCCGTTGGCGTAGGACAGTGAGGAGCGGGCCGGGGCTTCGATGCCCAAGTGCACCAGCTTGCCCGCACAGCTCTTCAGTCCACCTTCGATTTCCCGCAGGGAGTGCGCCCGACCAAACTGGCAGAACAGCATGCCGACACACTGGCTCCAACTCGACAGCCCCTTGCTGCGGTACTCTGCTCCCGTCTCCTTGACGAGGCGTTCGAAGTCGGTGCGCGGGATGAGCTTGAGGATCTGACTGAACAGGCTGCATGATGCGTTCACGTTGGGTCTCCTTCGGTTGGGTGTAGGTGGGTTTGGCGATTCACCAACACCCTACACCTTGGGATGACCCAACGTCATAAGCTGTTTTGGACAAGAGTGATATTTTGTCATAGGAGGAGGCCAGGAGAACGGACTATTCGGTCAAATAAGCAGATTTGCATGACTTTTCGGGGGCACGGGCGGGCAGCTGCGATGGAGCACAAGAGAGGGCTGATTCTATACCACAGGAACTTCCAGGTACGCTCTTCAAATCACAATCCGCTCGACCTCATCGAGCGAGACCTGATCGGTGCGCCGATCATACAGGCCGGTCGTGCGGGCACTCTCGTGATTGGCCATCTGCTGCGCAATTTCCAGTTTCCCCCCGTTGCGGAGATATTCCGTAATTCCGGTCGCACGAAAGGAATGATTGCCGATCTTAGCCCGAATGCCGACGTCGGTGGCGCGGCGACGAATCATGCGGTAAGCATCTGGCTGGGTCATCGGTTTGTCGGAGAGCTGCCCGGTCCGGCCGTGCATCGTCCGAAAGAGCAGCGTCTTGCCCTCGGTCAACTGTGCCGCCTTGAGGTAGGCGTGGAGCGGGTATTACGCACATCCCAACCGAAATTTCACCATACGCCGGCATGGTCAATGGACCAGCGCCTGTGTTCAGCTATGTACCGGTGTCCCCATCATGCGGTGGTGAGGTGCGACTTAGGCGGGTGGTCGACACGGTTCAGGCCGACGGCCCACGCTCGATCCTGTGGTTCCGGGCGCTCAATGTGGTTCTTCGGGTGGATGTGGTCAATAGGCGCTTTGCCTCATCTCATGAATATGCTAAAGTGTGACATGATATGATTCATGGAAAGGGGAGGGGGAGGATATGTCCAGCATCGAACGCATGACAATTACCATTCCCGCCGACATGGCGGCAGTGGTGAAGGCGGCGGTTGACGGAGGGGACTATGCGTCGAGCAGCGAGGTGGTGCGCGAAGCCTTGCGCGAATGGAAGCTCCGGCGTGTGGTCCAGGAGCAGGAATTGGCGGCGCTGAAAGCGGATCTCGACAAGGGACTCGCGGATGTCGCTGCCGGTCGGGTACGCGAGTTTGATACTGCCAAGATCGTTGCGCGTGGGAGAAAATTATTAGCCAAACACTGACCATTTGCCTCACCGACACTGCGGAAGCCGACCTCGCCGAAATCTGGGCCTACATTGCGACGGAAGCAGGAGAAGCGGTTGCGACCAATGTTCTTGATCGTGTCGGTCAGGCTATGCAGGTCGTGCGGCAGTCACCACTCATAGGAACCACACGCGAACAGTTCGGTGTTGGGCTGCGCGTGATGTTCCATCATCCCTACGCCATTTACTACCAAGTGAGCGGGCAAACACTCACCATTGTCCGCGTGCTCCATGGCGCACGCGACGCAGCCGCCCTTGCTGAACAAGGCGGGTTTCTCCACTGACTCAATGAGGAGAAAGAAGCGTAGCCGGCAATGGTCATAAACGCTTGTGCTGGAATCGCGGATTCGAAATTTCCGGGAGACCGGCGAGAGTCGCAGGACAAGCGAGATGTGTGGGAACGAGACTGTCGCGTCACGCAGGACGGAGCGCATCACAACCCCGGGGGTCATGTGGTGACCTGTCGAAACTGCGGATACCAATCACGGAACGATGTACGTATGGTTGTTGCAAATGCAAACGTCAGACTCCTTGAGCCAACGTTGCCTCATCATGACAACCGATTCCGGTCACAGCGCTCTTCAAATCACAATCCGCTCGACCTCATCGAGCGAGACTTGATCGGTGCGCCGATCATAGAGGCCCGTTGTACGGGCACTTTCATGGTTTGCCATTTGCTGGGCGATTTCCAGCTTCCCGCCGTTGCGGAGATATTCCGTAATTCCGGTGGCGCGAAAGGAATGATTGCCGATCTTGGTTCGAATGCCGGCGTCCGTGGCGCGGCGGCGAATCATGCGGTAAGCGTCCGGCTGCGTCATCGGTTGGTCGGAGAGCTGCCCCGTCCGGCCGTGCATCGTTCGAAAGAGCGGACTGGTGCCCTCAGTCAACTGGGCGGCCTTGAGGTAGGCGTGGAGATACTCATCCAGATTATGATGACAGGGCATCGCATGGAGCTTGCCGCCTTTCTCATGCAGCCGCACCCAGGTCCGACGACCTTGGATATAGACATCTTCGACCTGCATCGCGAGCGCCGCGCCAATCCGCGCGAACGTATAGACCATCAATGCGATCAAGGCGCGATCACGCAATCCAACGATCGTGCGCACGTCGATGGCCTCGATCAGGCTCCTGGCTTCGTCGGCCATGAGCACCGGGGTCTTGCCTTTCTTCGTCGAGTACTTCGGCCCTCGTACCGAGCTGGCTGGATTGGAGGGCAGCACCTGGCCCACGACGAGCCAATCGAACAGCATACGAATGGCGGCCAGATGTTGCTTGATCGATGGCGCCGAGAGCCGACTCTGGAGCGACTCAATATAGGTGGCCACATGGACCGGTTCAATGGCTGGCAAGGAAAGGAGGCCATGCCGCTCGCACCAGGTCGCAAATTCAGCAACCGCCCAGGTATAGGCTTTTCGGGTGTTCGGGTTCCGGATGTTGGCGGTGAAGAATTCGACGAACCGCTTGGTCGCGGTGGGCGTCGGTGTAAAGAGGGCCGGCAGTTTCCTGGTGGCTGGTATGGCAAGTTGGATGGTGTTTGTCATGGCCGTCCCCTAGTAAACAATACAGTATGATAACGTCCTTTATCATACTTCTTCATGACTCACTTTGACCAGTAAATTCATTATAACGTTGCGAATTATCAGGCGTAGAACTTTGCCCGCTATTTGGCGTACTCTTCGAGTATGGATTACCTGGCGGGGCTTCCGGAAGAGACTCGAACACTCGCCCTTGCTCGGTTCCGTCTCTTACAACCCCATCTGGAGGATGGCCGTCCGCTGAAACTCGTCGCGGCAGCAGCGGCGATCCCGTTTCGAACGGCTCAGCGCTGGGTTGCGCTGTATAGGAAGTTCGGTTTAGCCGCATTGGCTCGGAAGCATCGAGCGGATCGTGGCACACGCCGAGCCGTTTCCGTGAAGATGAAGGAGGCCATCGAAGGGCTCGCCCTGCAGAAGCCGCCGCTTCCGACCACCGTGATTTGTCGGCACGCCCGGCAGCTGGCACAGGATTTGGGCGAGGCGCCGCCGAGCTATTGGGTCGTGTACCGCATTGTGTCGAGTCTGCCCGCCGATCTGGTCACGCTCGCCCACGACGGCACTCAGGCATACAGCAACACCTTTGAGTTGGTCTACCGAAGAGAGGCTGACGGGCCCAATGCCATCTGGCAGGCCGACCACACGCTGCTCGACATTGTGTTACTCCGCCCGGACGGCGAGCCCGCCAAGCCCTGGCTCAGTACCGTGATCGACGATTACAGCCGGGCGGTGGCTGGGTATTTCCTCTCCTTTCAAGCCCCGTCCGCCTTGCACACGTCGCTCGCCTTGCGTCAGGCCATGTGGCGTAAAGCGGACGCCCGCTGGGTCGTGTGCGGCATCCCCGATGTCCTCTACACGGACAACGGGAGCGATTTCACCTCCCAGCATTTGGAACAAGTGAGCGCAGATCTGAAGATCCGCCTGGTCTTCTCCATCCCTGGCAAGCCGAGAGGCCGCGGCCGCATCGAACGGTTCTTCTCGACGGTGAACGAACAGTTCTTGTGCGAGTTGGACGGCTATGCTCCAGCTGGCGGTGCGATCCGGAAGACGCCCACCCTGACACTGGCCGAGTTCGAGACACGGTTCCGCGCCTTCCTGCTCGACGTGTACCATCGCCGAGCGCATACCGAAACCAAGACGTCCCCCGTCGAGCGCTGGGAAGCCAACGGCTTTCTCCCGCGCATGCCGGACTCGCTGGAGGAACTGGACCTGCTGCTGATTCACGTGGCCAAGGCGCGCCAGGTGAGGACCGACGGGATTCACTTCCAGAGCCTCCGCTACATCTCGACCACGCTGGCAGCGTACGTGGGAGAAACGGTCACCCTGCGATTCGATCCACGGGACATGGCGGAGATTCGGATCTTCCACGAGGGCACGTTCTTGTGCCGCGCCGTCTGCGCGGAACTCGCCGGTGAAACCGTTCCGCTCCGGGAGATTCTCCGCGCCCGGAATCAGCGGCGACGGGAACTGCGTGGCGTCTTGCGGTCCCGCGAGCGCGCCGTGACGACGCTCCTCGATGTGAAGCGCGGAGGAATCAGGGAGAACGACCATGCCCAACACGACAGTCGCTCCACTGGACAATCCGCACAGCCGCACTCCCCTGTCACCCGGCTCAAGCGATACCACAACGAGTAGCGACGCGCCCAGCGCGGCCCCCGTTGAAACCCTCGAACATCGGCGATTCGCAGAATTCTGCGAGGCGTGTACGCGCTATCGCTACATCGGCCTCTGCTACGGCGCGCCGGGTGTCGGCAAGACGGTGTCCGCACGGCACTATGCCAACTGGAACAGGATGCAGGACCGCTGGACTCATCCTGGTCCTGGCGCAGCCGCCGTGGAGGAGATCGCTGGGGGCTCCACAGTGTTGTACACGGCCCCGGTGGTCAGCGCGCCAAGCGTGATCGAAAAACAGATCGGGAGGCTCCGTGATCGGCTACATCGCGCCGCCATCGCGGTACGACGTCAGCGTGAGAATGCGGAACTGCGCAGGCTCCTTAGTCGGCTCGATGACCTGCGTGATCGTTGCAAAAACCCAGAGGGCTATCGCAGCCAGGAGACGGAGGACGCGGAAGACGCGTATCTCACGCAACGTCATCGGGCGATGGACGTGGAACGACTGGTCCCCGATCCGACCACGTTGGTGGTTATCGACGAAGCGGACAGACTCAAAATGGCGGCTCTGGAGCAGGCTCGGAGCATCTTTGATCAGGGTGGGATCGGAATGGTCCTGATCGGGATGCCCGGCCTTGAAAAACGCTTGGCTCGCTATCCGCAGTTCTACTCCCGCATCGGCTTCGTGCACGAGTTCCGTCCGCTGGCGGCGAGCGAGACTCGTCACCTGCTGGAGCGCCACTGGACGCCCCCCGGCGTCACACTTCCGGGGGACACCATTGACTCGGTCGCCGCCGCGTCGATCATCCGGATCACCGGCGGCAACTTCCGGCTGCTGCATCGCCTCCTGACGCAGGTCGAGCGGATTCTCGAAATTAACGCCCTGCCCGCCGTGACCAAAGAGGTGGTGGAGGCGGCACGCGAGAATCTGGTCATTGGGCAAGCCTAGCAACACGACGCCGCGTGGGTGTCCCACAACGGGTTGTGTGTCTCGTTCCCAGAGAGTCTCTATGCCAAATAGTGAGCAACCGTCTACGCCAAATAATGTGCCAAGTGACA
>JBGSIO010000091.1:0-19753 GCA_041742455.1 Nitrospira sp.
ACGGGTTGGGGTGAGTTATCGTATCTGCGACAGGGTAGAAACAGCGCCAGGATCAAGGGCGCAGGCACGTTGGACTTCCCGGCCACTTGTCGGGGTAACATACTGACGGTCTGACAACGAAATCAATACGAAAATGATCTGAGGGCTAAGGAACTATCTGGCAACTACAGCGTGAACCACATGGACCTGATGGAACGCCTGAACCGGAAACTCTCGGGGTGGGCGAACTTCTATCGATCCACCGACTATACGGCGACCATCTTTACCCGAGTGGACCGGACCGTCTTCTGGAAGCTCGGACATTGGCTCGCGCGCAAGTGTCGGCGAGGATTCCCGAGCCTGATGCGCGAACACGTCCGGGCCCCAGAACTGGGGCGTGCCACCACGTGGGCACTGACGGGACAGAATAGTCGTGGGTGGTATGGCGAACAGGCGCTTCGGCGCCTCGTCACCAGCCGAAAAGGTCAGTTCAGGTGGCGGACCCCGGAAGGGAACCCGTACCTGATCCGCGACGAGCATCGCACGTTTCTCGAATCGCGTTACGCTGACGTGGCTTTTGCGTTACGCAACGCTTGAATGGGGAGCCGGATGCGCTGAGAGGTGCACGTCCGGTTCGGGGGGGAGAGACTGGGAGATAGTGCGACTACGCCCGGTCTCTCACTCCACTGCCGACCGCGGAAGGCTGGTTGTATCTCGCCGGCATCAAGGATCTGTTCACCTGTGAGGTGGTCGGGCATGCCATGGGTGCTCGGATGACGACGAACTTGGTGAGCGACGCCTTCAGGAAAGCGGTGGAGACGAAGCGCCCACGCCCAGGCTTGATCCACCACTCCGACCGTGGGTCCCAATATTGTGCTCAGGACTATCAGGAGCAACTGCGGCAGTTCGGCATGACCGCGTCCATGAGTCGGAAGGGGAATTGCTATGACAACGCGCCGATGGAGAGTTTCTGGGGGACGCTGAAGAATGAGCTGGTGCACCACCGGCGCTACGACACGCGAGAGCAGGCCCGGCGTGAGATCACGGAGTACATCGAGCTCTTCTATAACCGGTACCGGCGACACTCCCGGCTCGGGAATCGCTCCCCGGCGGCATTTGCCCTTCAGTGGGCCCGTCAGCAGCTGGCGGCGTGAGACTGCAATTCATGGTGTCCACTATTGACCACCGGGGTCAAGCGGTGGTTGAGCGTAATGTCGGACAGGCTCCTAGCTCAATCCCCCGATATGCGCGTCTCACGGGTGACGCTGAACAGAATTCCTCCAGTTGCAGCCTACCAAACCCTGCAGACTTTTCGACCAGTTCTCACAGAGGCTTTTGATGCTGATTAGGGCGGCTCCGTTCCCAACAGTTTTAAGCTCAAAGCTTTGTCGGCCCGTGTGGAGCTTGAGCGAGAGGTTCTTCCCTCCCTTTCGGAGTTAGCCAATACTTCCGCCAGTAGCCATAGCCGGTTTCTGCTATCCTGCGCCGAATTGTCTCAGGCTTGAAATGGACTCACTCTCGGTATCATACCTCACAGTGGTTTTTCTCGCCTTCTTGTCGGGAGGCACAACCCTGATCGGCGTCGCGCTCGCCATAGCCATCGGGAACAGTCCCAAGATGACGGCGGTGGGCATCGGATTCTCAACCGGCATCATGATGCTGATTTCCCTCTGCGAACTGGTGCCGGAATCTTTGCGGATGGCAGGGCCCGCCGCGACAAGCGTCTCGGTCGGTCTGGGAGCTGTCCTGATACTCAGCCTGCATGTGGCTATTCCGCACCTTCATCTGGGTCGAGAAGGGGCGAAGCCGACCGCGGAAATGCGAGCCGCGTACCTGATTGTGTTTGGTTTGATCCTGCATGATTTCCCCGAGGGGTTTGCCATGGCCAATGCGTTCTTAGCGTCACCCTCTCTCGGCATATTGGTTGCTGTGGCGATCGCGCTGCATAATATTCCCGAAGAGTTCGCGATGGCGGTCCCTGCGGTCGCCGTCAAGAACCGGGCGTTCCTGTTCAAAGCGGCAATTCTCTCGGGACTCGCAGAACCGGCCGGCGCTGTCCTCGGGTTACTCGCGGTCCATGTGAATCCTGCCCTCAACCCGGCATTTATGGGATTTGCAGCCGGTGCAATGGTCATAGTCTCTCTATTCGAGCTCATCCCCATGGCAAGGAAATACGGTAGACCGGGGTACTTTGCACTGGGTCTTGCCGCCAGCGGCCTTGTGTACCTGGCCTTACAGTCGTTATTTCCAGAAACATAGAGTTGGGAATTCAGTGGTTGCTCATGTCTCTGAGATTGCGTCTGTGTCGGGATGAAGACTTTCTCTGTTGGAAATGTCCCCTGAGAGGCGGTGAGAAAGGTTCTTGAATCAACTCTGAGGAACGTGACACCTTTCATAGTGGATGAGTCTGGAACTTCTGGACATCGCTACCCGAGGCACTTCACCGGATTACCATCGTCATGAGCGATCGCGGTATTCCCGCACCTACCGTCACATGCACGGATTTGCCAGCCACACACCTTCAGCCTTATCAATGCGAAGAACGAACGTTACTGGGTCAAATTCCACTTCAAGTCACAGCAGGGTATTCGCAACCTGAGCGATGCGGAGGCCGAGGCGGCTATCGGAAAAAATCGCGAAAGCCACCAGCGCGATCTTTTTAAAAGCATCGAAAAAGGCGAGTTTCCAAAGTGGATGCTCAAAGTTCAAATCATGCCGGAAGCCGATGCTGCCAGGGTGCCCTACAACTCGTTCGATCTGACTAAGGTGTGGCCTCATAAGGACTATCCGCTGATCAATGTTGGCGTGATGGAACTGAATCGCAATCCAGAGAATTTCTTTGCCGAGGTCGAGCAGTCGGCGTTCAATCTGGCGAATATAGTGCCGGGCATCGGCTTCTCCCCCGACAAGATGCTGCAGGGCCGGCTATTTGCCTACGGTGACGCACAACGTTACAGGCTTGGGGTCAATCACCCTTTGTTTCCGGTGAATGCCCCACCGATTAACCACAGTGATCTCTGGTCCCACATGTCAGTTTACGTGCAGCTCCTCCTCTCATCCTTTGTCGCCTTTTGCCCCATCTGACAATATCGTCCTGGGTATCCCTGCATCACATCGGCATCACTCTCGTTGGATCTAGCCACCTCAAGGCATTGTTTCTCTTAGCATCCGGTGCACATTTCCTTACAGGATCGCGACGGCACCTGATTCGCAATGCAGTTATTCTGAGTCCAATCTGATCGGCGAGACTCCCATCCAGTGGGAGCCTCAAGCGATGGCTGTGATGAGCAACGGAGCTATTCAGAGATATCAATAACCATCAATCAGGAGGAAGTGCGATGACGACACTTGTCAGGCCAGGAGTTCCTGTCGGAGGGTTTAAGACTGTGGGACAAATTCGCGCGACGAATCAACTTGTATTTCGTCGTGATCAGAATGCGATGGGCATTGCCGTCGAGCTGTTGACCACCCATACGCCGGGTGCGCCGGTCGTCGACGAACGTGGTGATTTCATCGGTTTCATCAGCGAGTTCGACATCCTTCGTGCATTAGAAGCAGCAAAGGACCTCAACCGTCTGACGGCTGAAGATGTGATGGCCAAGGATCGGATCGCGGTGACCGATGAGACGAGCATTGATGAAGCGGTGAAGCTCATGGAGGAGAAACGGCTCCTGAGCTTGCCGGTGAAGAGGAATGGGAAAGTTGCGCACTCCATCACGCGGCACGATCTCTTGCGGGCATGGATTGGTCTGGGCGTATCTATTGAAGATCAGGCTGGCTGAGGACGAAGGCTCCTGCTCGTTCATGGTGACTGTTCGAAAGATGGCCGGGAGTGCGCCTTTTTGAGAAAGGTGATGGCAGAAAAACATGCCTTTCAGAACTTCACGAAAGTCATCATGTGCGTTACCGTCTCAACAGTTGGATTGGCAAGTCTCTTGAGTCTGGCAGTGGTGGTCGAAGCGCAACATGAGCATAGGCACCCCATGACCAAAGAGGGCGTTCCTATTGGAGGTCGGACGGACGAACGCGTGGCGCTCGAATTGAGTGAGCAGGCTTCAGTCGGTATGAAACTGACGATGAGAGAGCACTTGGAGGCGATCCGTGACATTGTTGCCGCATTAGGACAGCAAAATTTCGAGCATGCGGCCAAGGTCGCCCATGACGAGCTCGGATTTCCCAAGCATCATGAAGCGATGAAACGAGAAGCTGGCGTGACGTTTCCTCCCAAGTATCACGAGCTCGCGATGGCGCACCATCAGGCAGCAGAGGACTTGGCCAAGGTGATTCCCTCGAAGGACCTCAAGGCGATCCTTCCGCAGCTTGAGAAGACCATCGGAGCCTGTGTGTCTTGCCACCAAGCGTATAGGTTGTGACGGTTGATCATGCTTGGCGAAATGACCAAGGCCATGATCCTCGAAGCCCCCAACGATGAATTCAAGGCGCGCTGTATTCTCTGCGACAATGCGTATCATAACCTGGGAGTCCCGCAAGTCGGGCCGATGAAAGAGGATCTGGGCCGCTTCTATGTGACTCGGCGGGAGAAAGACAAGGGTGCCTTCAAGACGCCGACGTTACGCAGCATCACGGAAACGGCGCCCTACATGCACGACGGTGTCTTCAAAACACTCGAAGAGGTCACAGACTTTCTCGATCAGGGTGGAGGGCAGAAACCGAACTTGAGCCCGATGATGAAGCCCCTTGGACTGACTCAACAAGAAAAGACCGATCTGATCGCGTTCCTCAAGGCGCTCACCGGCGAGCCGATCACGTTCAAAATGCCAAAGTTACCGAAGTAGCAACATGTCTTTGAGTTCTCTGGCTTCAGAATGGAGGTACAAATCATGACACAGTTGAAAGAATGGTGGATTGCTGGATTCGGGGGCGCCATGATGATTGTGGCGATAACAGCGCTACCTGTCATTGCCGACGAAGGCCATGGGAAGAAGGGGCATGGTGGCCACGATCAGGAGGAACAAGCCGACCATAGCGGACATTACCTGAAACATCTGTTGAAACATGCTCAGGAGATCGGGCTGACCCCAGAGCAGATCAGTAAACTCAAGGCCATTCAGCTGGACTTCAAACGCTCGGAAGCCCGATTAGAAGCCGACGCCAAGGTGGCAAAGTTGGAGCTGCACGCACTGTTGGATGAGGAGCAGACTGATCTCAAAGCTATCCAGGCGAAAGTCGAGCAACTGAAAAAGTCGGAAGGAGCCTGTCTGTTCGAGGCGATCAAAAGTAAGCGCACCGCCATGGCTCTATTGACTCCTGATCAACGGGAAAAAGACCGTGCCCATCGAGAAGAAATGAAGAGTAAGAACGAAGGGCAGCACGGAGGTGGAATGGGCGGAATGGGCAGTGGTGGGATGATGGGTGGTATGGGCGGAATGGGCCATGACGGCATGGGTGGCGGAGGTGGGCATCAGTCTGGAATGGGTGGCATGGAAGGCGGTGGACAAGGAGGCCATGACCGCAGCGACCATGGGAGCGGAGGATCCAGCGGAGGCGAGAAACACCAGCACTGAGCAACCCGTCCTGAGGGTATTGGTGAGGTATCACGATGTTATGAAGTCGTGAGATGCAGGTGAGCGTGATGGTGTGTGTCGCCCTACTGATGTCTTCGCCTGGTTAGGAGCCCGACGATTCAGCCGAACGTGGAAAGGCCGCATCTGTTGGGACAATGGAATTCTTGAAGGAACTGAGCGAAGCCATGACCAAAGGTGGTCCGACAGGAGCCATCAAAAGTCTGCACTGGCTGTCTCGGTGGCATGCCTGGCATGTGACCCGCGTGGGGATGCGGTATCGGCCTAGACGAGGATGACGTTTTCGAGTTTGGGCATCCCATCGACAGCTGATCGAGACAAGGGAACACCTTGTCCTAAGCGGGTTGCACTCTACTCGTTTCCGGTCAATCTCTTCCTGCTCGGTCTGAATCTTGTCATGGCTGCCTATTCGGGTAGCCTTGTATTGATGGCCGAGGCGGCACGCAATCTTGCGGACTTGGCCGCCTCGGGTGCCGTCTGATTCGGCCTGACTCTCTCGCAGCGCAAGTCCCCAGCCTTCCCGCATGGTCTGTATAAAAACGAAAATGTCGCGACAATCATCGTGGGGCTGTTCGTTTTTCTCACCGCCTATGAGATTGCGAAGGAGGATACCTAACATGAGCGTGTCGTCAGAGTTTACTCGGGAGAGCGAAGTCGCCGCGCATCTTGCCAAGCAGGCGGGAGATGTGATCCTGCGGATCTATGCCACGAATTTTTCCGTGGACTACAAGGCGAAGAACGATCCGGTAACGGAAGCGGATCGACTGGCAAGTCGCGTGATCGTCGAGGGGTTACAACACGAGTTTCCGGATGACATGGTGGTTTCCGAAGAAGAGCCGATCCCCGCCTTGACCTCGGCTCCTGATCGGGTTTGGTACGTGGATCCACTCGACGGCACTCACGAGTTCATCAAGAGGAATGGGGAGTTTGCCGTGATGATCGGGCTCGCCGTCAACGGCCGGCCCAGGGTGGGGGTGGTGTTCCGGCCGGTAACCGCCGAGCTATTTTGGGGTATTGTGCGAGATGGGGCTTGGTTGGAAACGAAGGAGGCAAAGAAGCCCTTACGGGTCTCCAGTGAAATCGATCCCTCCCGATTGCGATTGGTGGCCTCACGCTCTCATCGTGATTATCGAGTGGATGAGGTGCGTCGGCGTCTCGGGATCAGCGAAGAATCCCGGATTGGAAGCGTCGGCATCAAAGTTGGTTTGCTTGTCGCTCGGCAGGCAGATATATACTTGGAACCGTCCAGCATGACGAAGACGTGGGACTCCTGTGCGCCCGAGGCGATCCTCCATGCCGGGGGTGGGCGGATGACCGACCTGGAGGGGGCTCCGCTGCGATACGCACCATGGGAGGTGCGGAACTGGAAGGGAATAGTGGCCACCAATGGGATTTGTCATGATCGGGTCATTTCGGAAATTGCGTACGTTGTTCGAGAGCGTTCGCAATAGAGTGGCCGTGTCTCTGTTCGATCTCTAGAAGGAAACTGGACTGATTTGTGAACGGAATGTTCAGCTTGCGGATGCTTCGGACCTATGGCGATTCCGCGGTGGACCTGTGGGGGGCTTTTCGCGTGATCCGGTAGAGCTTAAGGTACAACGCGGGGTGTTGCGCAGAGTTATGGTTTTAACCTGGATACTCGGATTTGCTCTGCTCGGCAGTGTCGGGGCCATCGCGGCTGCGGCGACATTCCTGTTGTTTCCGAAGGCCACACGAGAGCGCGCTGTCCCATTCCTGATCAGTTATGCCACCGGTACGTTGCTGGGGGCCGCGCTGCTGGGCTTGTTACCTCAGGCTGTCGAGCAAGGCGGCCGGTTCGAGAGCCTCGCGTCAGTGCTGGTGGGACTGATTGTGTTCTTCGTTCTGGAGCGACTCTTGATCTGGCGGCATTGCCACCATGCGGGCGGTTGTGAAGTACATGGGACTGCAGGGCAATTGATCCTGGTCGGGGATGCGCTCCACAATTTTGTCGATGGGATCGTGATCTCGGCGGCGTTTCTTTCCTCGATCCCGCTCGGCATTGCGACTGGGATTGCGGTGATCGCGCATGAACTGCCTCAGGAAGTGGGGGATTTCGCGGTCCTGCTCGACAATGGATTTTCCCGAAGGCGCGCGCTGAAATGGAATCTGATCTCGGGCAGCGCCACGATTCCCGGCGCTCTACTCGGGTATCTTGCGCTCGAAGAGTCGAGCAGGCTGATGGGGCCGATTCTAGCGCTGTCTGCGGCCAGTTTTCTGTATATTGGCTTGGCCGATCTGATCCCGGGGCTCCATCGACGGATCGGTTCCGAATCCGGTATCGCGCAATTTTTGCTTCTGTTAGCCGGCGTGGGAACCATCGTGGTTCTCAATTTGCACCACGGAGGGTAAGGGCGAATCAAGACCTTGGGTGTAGCCTGTAAGGAGGGTGGGATTCATGAGAAGAAATATGTGGGGCATTCTGTGTTTGCTGACGGTCGGGCTGTGCGGCTCACTAGTGGCGGCGGAGCCCCAGCAGGGAACTCCCAAGAAAGGCGAGGCGATATACGTGCAACATTGTGCCGGATGCCATGGAACCTCGGGTGATGGTCTGGGTCCTGATATCAAGGAGTTGATCGTTCCTCCCGCAAATTTTCGGGCGCCTAAATATCGTACCAAGACCGATATGGATCTGTATCTTGGGATCAAACAGGGAGTCCTCTTTAGCCCGATGCACGGATGGGCTGATCGGTTATCAGATCAAGAGATCCGTGATGTACTGAACTATATTCGAAGCCTGGCTCCTTTCAATCCCCTCGGCTAGTTCCCCTTCCAGTGGTCCATGGGCGCTGTCGCATTCTGCGACAGGGGTATTTCGTGGTGAGACCTAGAACGCCACAGAGCGCGAGGTCTCACATTCGACTCGATCAGTAAAGTCTCCCCAGATCACGACAATCCGTGACTGACTCTTGAACTTCTCTGGCACGGACTTGGCTTTTCAGAGGAATGAACTGTCCAAACAATGGAGGATTAGTAATGGCAATCCAGGACGCTAGGTGTTCACCAGAAACCGTTCTCCTTGCATTTCTCGGAGGCGCCATCGGAGGCATGATTGCCGGTGTCCTTCTTGCTCCGAAGTCGGGGGAAGAAACGCGCCGTGAATTAAAGGGCCATGCTCGAAGGACGGAAGAAGAGATCATCGAAAAAGCCAAGGAGGCGCGCGCCGCTCTAGAAGAGATCATTGAGCGTGGCAAGCATTTCGTGGCGGAGACACGCGCGGATGTTGAAGCTGCGGTCACGGCAGGGAAAGAAGCCATGAAAGAGAAGATGGATCAATGCTGTCGCTGACGCGACCATCGTGAGGAGGGGTAGAACAATGCTAATAGTCGACAATATTCGGAAGAAGCTGATCACCCAACGGCGTGAGTTGTTTCGGGAAGTGGCCAAGACGGAAGAAGATCTGCGCTGGCTCCAAAGCGATATCGAAAGCGAAGTGGAGGAGCGGGGGCAGGAGGAGACTATGGTTCGGCTGCTCGATCGTCTGGATGGGCGAGCGAAGGCCGAGATCGAGGCGATCGATCGGGCGCTCTTCAAGCTGGGGTCAGAACAGTACGGTCGATGCGAGCGATGTGGAAAGGCCATCCCTCAGTCCCGGCTAGAGGCGGTCCCTGCGGCCGCCATGTGCATGGCTTGCGAACAGGAGGAGGAGACCCAGGCGGCGCTGAGGAAATGACTGATGCGATCCGTCCGTTTTCATGGTCGAGGGGGCCAGGGTGCCAAGACTGCGAGCCGCATTCTGGGTACCGCTGCATTCCTCGAAGGATTTGTGGCGCAGGACTCGCCGATATATGGAGCCGAACGGCGTGGTGCCCCGGTGTCGGCATTTACGCGCATTGCGAAGGACCCGATCCGTGAGCGGGGGATCATCACCCGTCCCGATCTTGTAATCGTAGCCGACGTGACGCTCATCGGCGATCCAGCCGCGCGGGTGCTCGACGGGATCGATGAACGGACGGCAGTGTTTGTCAACTCACCCTTATCTGTCGAGCAAATCCGTGCCGAGACTTCCCTCCCTGGTCGCTTGACCATATTGGACCTCACTGAGATTGCGCTTCAGCGGTTTGGTAAACGGGAGGCAATCAGTTCATTGCTCGGCGCTGTCGCGGGACGACTTGTGGGGCTCCATCAGGAGTCGATCCGTAAAGCCATTGCAGAAGAGTTGGCCGATCTCGGTCTTTCCCCTTCGGTCATTGAGCGCAATCAAACGGTCGCGGTCCAATCTTATGAAGCAGTTCAGCCAGTCGTGGTCGAAACAGGTGTGCCGCAGCCTATCGTCCCGGTACAGCTTCAGGCGCCGGTGTATGAATCACCGACCAGAGGAACTGCCAGGATCAGCGCCGCCGCAAATTCGATTCTGCGTGAAACCGGAGGCTGGCGAACATTCCGGCCGGTGCTGGTTCCCGACAAGTGTAATGGATGTTGGCTCTGCTTTACCTCTTGTCCCGATGGAGTGATATCGATGACGAAGGAAGATCGGCCCGTGATCGATTATGACCACTGCAAAGGTTGTCAAATCTGCGTCCATGAGTGTCCAACGGAGGCGCTTGTGGCCGAGCGGGAGCAGGGAGGACCGGTGGCATGGAAGGCGAGATGATGACAGGGAATCTAGCGGCCGCCTGGGGCGCGCGTCTGGCCGATGTCGATTATGTCCCGGCCTTTCCCATCACCCCGCAAACGGAAATCGTGGAAGCGTTGGCCAAGTGGTGTGAGAGCGGCACGATGGCCGCGCGATTTGTCACCCTGGATTCTGAGCATTCCATGATGACGGCGGCCGGAGCCGCCGCAGCTACGGGAGCTCGGGTCTTTACCGCGACTTCGAGTCAGGGATTGCTCTATGCTCTCGAAGTGCTCTATTCCGTCTCCGGCTGGCGCTCACCGCTTGTGTTGATCAACGTGTCGCGGGCGCTGGCTGCGCCGATCACACTCGAACCTGATCACAATGATGTGCTGGCCGCGCGCGATTCGGGATTTCTCCAAATCCACGCAGAGACCTGTCAGGAAGTGCTGGACTCGATCCTCATGGCCTATCGCATTGCGGAGGATGAGCGGGTGATGTTGCCGGTCATCGTCAATCTGGACGGTTTCTATCTTTCATTCACCCGCGAGCCAGTCATCCTGCCGGACCCAGGGCAGGTCAAGCGCTTTCTGCCACCGTTTCGACCGGCTCATCTGGGGTTCAAAGCTTCGGCGCCGCATGCGCTCGGCGTGGCGGTCCTCGGCGGGACGCCCTATTCATACTTCCGGTACCAAATGCATCTGGCTGCCATGAACGCGTTGGACGTGCATCGGGAAGCGGCCGCGGCATTCGAGCAGCTGTTCGGACGGCGGTACGATGTGGTCGAGAGCTATCGGCTTGACGATGCGGAAGATGTGCTCGTCATGGCCAACGCCTTTGCGAGCAAAGGCAAGGTCGCAGTCGATGTGGCCAGGGCAGATGGCAAGCGAGTGGGACTGTTACGGCTCCGCATGATCCGTCCCTGGCCGGCGGACACCATCCGTCAGGCGTTGCAGGGCCGCCGGGCTGTGGCTGTATTGGATCAGAACCTGTCTCCGGGTCAGGGTGGGATTCTCTTTCAGGAGATTGCGGCTTGTCTCTATCACGACCCGCTGCGACCACGGGCACTCTGTTCCTTCATCGGCGGCCTGGGAGGAAAGAATATTTCTGAGGGGGAGTTTCGCGCCATCTTCGAGCAGACGGCAGAAGCGGGAGTCCGTGGAACAGGGATCGGCCCAGTCCTGCTGTACACAGAAGCCGAGCATCGGGAGATGGTGCAGTTGCAGGTTTTAGCAGGAGAACCTGGGTCGTGAAACATCGTTCGTATCTCCTCGCTCGTTTTCGGTCTTGCGAGATACGCTTCACGAATGACGATAGCCATGTGGCAACGAGAGACATTCAAAAAGATCAAACAAGTTCCCCGTGAAGAGCACGTGCTGCCGGGAACGACGCTCTGCGCCGGCTGCGGCGGGCTGGAGGCCCTGCGGCTGGCTGCGAAGGTGCTGGGCGACGATGTCGTGTACGTGAATGCCGCTGGCTGCTTCACGATGCTGGCTGCCTATCCCTTCACGCCATTTAAGGGCTCATGGCTCTATACCACCATGGGGTCTGCACCTGCCGGGGCGCAAGGTATTCGTGATGCCTTGGATGTCTTGATCGCCAAAGGGCGGTTGCCGAAGGAGGAGAATCTCAAGATCGTGGTGTTGGGAGGGGATGGCTCCACGTATGACATGGCGCTTTCCTCGACCTCCGGGGCCATCACCAGGAAACTCGACTTCTATTATTTTTGTTACGACAACGAAGCCTACGGGAATACCGGGATGCAGCTTTCGCCCTCCACGCCGTACGGCGCGCGGACGGCCACGTCGCCTTGCAGCCTGCAGCATCCAGCCGGCACGATCCAGGAGAAGAAGGATATTTTTGAGATCTGGCGGGCGCACAAACCACCCTACATCGCGACGGTCGCGCCGAGGTACCCGTTGGATCTGGAAGAAAAGTTCGCGCGCGCGGCCAAGTTTACCGGGCCGAAGCTCTTCCTTGCCTTGTCCGCCTGTCCGACCGGTTGGTTGTACGATCCAGGAGAAACTCCGGAAGTTGCTAAGTTGGCGGTCGAGACGGGGCTCTGGCCATTGAAAGAAGCGATAAACGGAGAAGTCAGCCACACCTATATTCCCAAGCGCAGGCCGGTGGAAGACTATCTCAAGCTTCAGGGCCGGTTCCAGCATCTATTCGAGCCGACGAGACAAGACGAAGCCATTCGACACATTCAGGAACAGGTCGATACATATTGGAAACGGGTCAGCGGATAACATTCTCAGCTGTAAGGAGGTGATCTATGGAAATCAAGGTGTTGCTCTGTAACTGCAAAGGGCTCTGTGATTCGTTCAAAGACTCCGACATGAATAAGCTGCCCTTCGAGGTCGAATCAGACTTGGACGTCAAGTACACGGTTCTCAGCCCACAGTTGTGCGGCCAGGGGGGAAACGCCATTTTGGAAGAGGCGATGAAGGCGGCCAAGCCGGATAGCTACCTGCTCGTCGGAGCCTGTGCTCCGAAGGCTCAGGAGAAGCTTTTCAAGAAACTCATTCGTGCGACCGGCTTCAATGAGAAGCATTTCATTCCCGTCGATATCCGGGGCACCGACAACGCGGGAATTCTGGATCGTCTGCGCGGATCTGTGGAAGGGGTTCTCAAGCAGGCGGAAGCCGAGCCGAGCCCTGCGACATAACGAAAGCGATCTGTAGGGCACGTCGAGAACACGATGAATACGAGCGACATTCTCCAGCTTGATGAGGTGAGTATCGAGGTCGGCGGACGACCGATCCTCCACGATGTCAGCTTGCGGATCAGACCGGGCGAGACGCATGTGCTTTTCGGTCCGAACGGATCAGGCAAATCCTCGTTGCTGATGGCCATCATGGGGCTGAGTCGGTACCGCGTCACCAAGGGCCGGATCTTGTTTCAGGGCCAGGACATCACCCACCTTCCTGTTGATGAGCGTGCGCGCCTGGGGATCGGCCTCATGCAGCAGCGTCCGCCGAGTGTGCGCGGCATTCCGTTGGGACAACTCGCCGAAGTCTCGACACAGGGGAGGGACGGCACACGAGTGGCGGAATTGGCCGACCAGCTTGGGTGCTCTAGTTTGCTCGCACGGGATGTGAATGTGGGGTTTTCAGGCGGCGAAATCAAGAAAGCCGAATTGCTCCAGCTCATGGCTCAGCAGCCGGCCTTAGCATTGGTCGATGAACCGGACGCCGGTGTTGATCTGGACAGTATTGCGGTGGTGGGTCAAGCGCTCGCCTGCCTCGTGAAGCAGCCTACTGCCGAGGCCGTGGCGCCCGCGGCGCTCATCATTACGCACACCGGCCACATACTGAATTATCTGCGATCAGACGTGGGGCATGTGCTCTACGGGGGGACGCTGGTCGGCGAAGGGGACGGGCTTCAGTTGCTGGAAGAAATCCGCAAACATGGGTACGGCAAATGTCCGATCTGTCGCTCGCACATCCCAGTCCAATAGGTGCCAGGGAGGAATCGCTCCGGGCTCGCGCGATCCAGGCCCAAACGCGACCAGCACTCTACGGCCCCGATCTGGATCTGACGACGTTCAGTCATCCGGCCGAGCAGCAACGCCAACGAGTCAAGGCTCTGCGGTCGCTGGAGCAGCAGATGCGAGAGGCCGCATTGCTGGCGGGCATCGACAGCGAGGAGACCGGCAGGGCAGCATCGTATTTTCAAGTCGACTACTCCGCAATCTACGAGCGCATTCAGCGTCGCTATGAGGGCCAGCTTGAGCTCATGACCATGGCCGAGGCGCTCAAATCCTACGACTGGTTGCGGGACTATTGGTGGCAGGCGGTCGAGGTCGATCAGGACAAGTACACGGCGGCGGTGGAACTGGCTCAAACGGGCGGCTTCTTCTTGCGGGTCTTCGCGGGCCAGCGCGTCACAGAACCAATCCAGGCCTGTTTGCTCGTACAGGAAAACAATATCAGTCAGAACGTCCACAATGTGATCCTGATCGAAGAGGGTGCCGACGCTCAGCTGATTACGGGCTGTACCCTCCATCCACGCGTTGAAACGGGGCTCCACATCGGTGTGACCGAAGTCTTTCTTAAAAGGAACGCGACACTCTCCGACACGATGATCCATAACTGGGCGGAAGGGTTTCACGTCCGACCACGGACCGGCGTCATCGTGGAGGAGGGCGCGACGTTCGTCAGCAACTACATTCTGCTCCGTCCTGTACGCTCGGTGCAGGCGTACCCACGTGTCTTCCTCCGTGGAGCGGGCGCGCGGGCCCAGTTCAACAGCATCATGGTGGGACTCAAAGAGTCGCTCATTGATATGGGGTCTTATGTGGAATTGACCGGTCGAGGGACCCGAGCCGATGCGATCTCGCGAGCCGTCGCGAGAGACCGCTCCACGATGTATCTACGCGGTGAGCTCGTTGGACAACACAACGAGAGTCGAGGGCATCTCGATTGCCGAGGCATGTTGCTGTCGGAAGCGGCCAAGATCCACGCCATTCCCGAATTGCTGGTTGACTCAGCGCCACGTAGTCAGTTGTCGCATGAAGCCGCCGTCGGACCAATTGCTGAAGAAGCGGTGGAATATCTCATGACGCGAGGACTCTCGCGCGATGTTGCGATTTCGACCCTGGTCCGCGGCTTTATGCAGATCGATCTGCCGGGCCTTCCGGAGATCCTGACCAAACACATTCAGCGTGTGCTCGCGGCGACGACTGATCACTCTTTATGAATTAGAGTTGAGCATTGAGATGATCACGATGGAAGCGGTTCTTGACGCGCTGCGAACTGTGCAGGAACCGGAATTGGGAGATGATCTGGTCAGTCTCGACATGATTCGGGACGTTCAGATCGACGAGGGCAATGTCCGGTTCACCTTGGTCCTCACCACTGCGTTCTGTCCACTGAGTATGGAGATTCAGGAACGATGTGAGGAGGCGGTTCGGCGAGTGCCAGGGGTGCAACACGTGACAATCACCGTGAGTGACAGTGAAACGATGGATGGGGCTTTGTAACGGGGAATATATACCTGGACCGTCGAGATTTGGCGGCCGTGCAGTGTGTGATTAGTGAGGCGAGTCAATGGCAGTCGCGTCGTCCCACGTTTCCGATAGAACAACAAGGGAAGGAACACACAATGAGTGATTTGAGCCCACGCGAAAGAGAACTGGTAGCAATCGGTGCCACCATTGGAAGCAACTGCGTCCCTTGTGTCGAATACCACATCCCTATCGCGCGAAAGACCGGCTTGACGGACGCACAGATTGGAGAGGCGATCGAACTGGCGAACAAAGTGAAGCAGGTTCCTGCGAGCAATGTGTATGAAACGGCCAAACAGTTAGTGTCCGTGGGCTCTCAACCGGACAAGGGTGGTTCCTGTTGCGGCGCATCCGAACCACACGCGTAAGACCGCACCAAGTGTTGGTCAGCATTAAGAAGGGGTCATCGACCCAATGCTTGCGAAGAGAATATTCTTGCGCGCACACCTGCCGAAGTCCGAGAAGGCGAAGCCGAAGGCCATTGAGGTGAAGGTCTCATAACCGGTCCGATGAGCGGCAGGGGTGCAGGACAGGGGACTGCTCACATTCTGGAATAGTATGCTGATGATCGACCCGGTTGTGCACCTCATGGGATACTCGCTCCCGCGGATCGAGGTGTTTTCACTGGTGGTGGTCGGTCTGGTGCTGGTGGCTGGTCTCGTGGCCATCGCCTTGGCGCTGGCGGAGGAGCGACGGAAGGCCAAACGCGAGGCTCAGGACAAGCGACCACCCAGCTGCAGAACCCGATGGTGATCTGAGCACGACGGTGTCGGCTCATCACGATTCCTTTCCGTCGTGTCGGACTCATAGAGGGTAGGAGGCGAATCCGGTCGGGCGGCGCGTCACCGGGGCTGGTGGCGGAGAAGGCATATGAAATGCGAGGGTGCGGGCGGCAATACCATCGGAATCATGAGGGAGGATGTGTGGGTTGGCCGCGCAGCCGACGCAGTCGCAGGTCGGCTTGCATGATTGAGCGAGTCATGCGGCCTCTATCCGGATCTGCCCGATCGGCCCGATAGGGGTGAGACGGAGGCGCTCCTCAGATGTGCGGCAAATCTCGATGCAGCCTGAGTCACTGATCTGAACCGGGAGGCCCTCACCATGGAGAAGGTCCTATCCATTGCGCTCTTGAAGATCATCGAGGCGTCGAGCACGGTCATTCTCGGACTCATTCTGCAACAGGCGCTGCTGCTAGGTCTTCTGGGGTACGGCATCGCGTATCTGGTGGGGCAATGGTTATTCCCGTTGTTCCCGAGACGCGTGGTGCTGACGGAAGGAGATCTCCTCCAGCTGGCGCTGGTGGTGGCCATCATTTCTGCCGCCTCGAGTGCGCTGGGTATCTGGAAGGCGATGCGGATCTCGCCGAATGAGGTGCTGTCGTCGTGACGGGTTCAGCCATGCAAGACCGTATTGTCATTGAGACACGCGGACTGACGAAGCGATATGGCAGCGGCCCACATGGGCACGGTGTACCAGGCGCTTGCGGAGAACGAACTGGATCTCCGGTCGCGGGGTGCCTATGTCGCGGGACCGGCGAAGACCGTGGCGGCTGTCGTTGAGGTGTTGCTGAAGAAGGGAGTGTCCTCCGAGCACATCCTTGTCGACTCTTATGGGGTGTGAGCAGGAGAAGAGGGGAGGGGGAGATAAATATCTGCCCCTTCATACTTCGTTATGATCTAAAAAGTGAGGACTCCTTGCGATGAACGCACGACGAATACTCACGATCGATGGCAATGAAGCCGTGGCCTCGATCGCTTACCGGACGAATGAAGTGATCGCGATCTATCCGATCACACCTGCCTCCACGATGGGCGAACTGGCCGACGAATGGGCGACGCAAGCGAAGCCGAACCTCTGGGGGACGATTCCCAAGATTGCGCAGATGCAGTCGGAAGGCGGAGCCGCCGGGGCAGTCCACGGAGCCCTGCAGGCCGGCGCATTAACCACGACCTTCACGGCCTCGCAGGGGTTGCTATTGATGATTCCCAACCTCTACAAGATCGCCGGGGAGCTAACTGCCTTCTGCATGCACGTGGCCACCCGCACTGTCGCCACTCACGCCCTGTCCATCTTCGGCGATCATTCCGATGTGATGGCCTGTCGCCAAACCGGATTTGCCATCCTGACCTCCGGCTCCGTCCAGGAGGCGCATGACCTGGCCTGTGTCGCACAGGCCGCAACCCTGACTAGTAGGATTCCCTTCATCCATTGCTTCGACGGCTTCCGCACGTCCCATGAAATCGCCAAGATCGAGGAACTGACGGATGTAGATCTCCTCGCCATAATCGACGAGAGCTCCATTCAGGCACACAGGGAGCGAGCCTTGACCCCCGACCGACCGGTCCTGCGCGGCACGGCGCAGAATCCGGATACCTTCTTCCAGGCACGCGAAGCCTGCCAGCCGTTTTACTCGGCCTGTCCAGACCGCGTGCAAAGGGTCATGGACCAATTCGCGGCACTCACCGGCCGTCAGTATCACTTGTTCGACTACGTCGGCCATCCTGAAGCCGAACGCGTGATCGTGCTGATGGGCGCAGGCGCTGAGACCGTTCATGAGACGGTCGACTGGCTGCTCGAACGTGGCGAGCGTGTCGGTGTGCTGAAGGTCCGCCTCTATCGTCCGTTCGACGTTCAGCGATTCCTAGCTGCTCTTCCATCGACCATCCGGGCCCTCGCCGTGCTGGATCGGACGAAAGAGCCTGGTTCGGTGGGCGAGCCGCTCTATCTCGACGTGGTCGCCGCCTTGCATGAGGGACGTGCCGAGGGACTGAGCCGTTTTACGGAAGAGCCGACCGTCATCGGCGGACGGTATGGGCTCTCCTCGAAAGAATTCACGCCGGCCATGGTTAAGGCGGTCTTCGATGAACTCGCGAAGTTCAGTCCTATACGTCATTGCACCGTCGGGATCACGGATGACGTCAGCCGGACTTCGCTCCCGGTAGATCCAGAATTCGACATTGAACCTCCCGATGTTTTTCGAGCCGTGTTCTTCGGACTCGGCTCCGACGGAACAGTCGGCGCCAACAAGAACTCGATCAAGATCATTGGCGAAGGCACCGACCGCTGGGTGCAGGGCTACTTCGTCTACGACTCGCGCAAAGCCGGCGCGATGACGATCTCGCATCTCCGGATGAGTCCCCGTCCGATCCGCTCGGCCTCACTCATTCGACGTGCGGGCTTTCTGGCCTGCCATCAGTTTGACTTTCTGGATCGGTACGATGTGCTGGAATACGCGGCGCCAGGCGGCATCTTTTTATTGAACGCGCCTGCTGCCGCCGACCGGGTCTGGGATGAGCTTCCGCGTGAAGCCCAGACGCAGATCCTCGACAAGCGCCTCCGGTTCTATGTGATCGATGCCTATCGCGTCGCCGACGATGCAGGACTGGGTCGACGCATCAATACGATCATGCAGACCTGTTTTTTCTCCCTTTCCGGGATCCTCCCGATTGAGCGGGCGCTCGCCGAGATCAAACAGGCGATCGAAGAGACCTATGGCAAATGGGGAGCCGAGACGGTGCGAAAGAATCTAGCCGCCGTGGATCAGGCCCTCGCGCATCTGCATGAAGTCCGCCTGCCTGACCACGTTACGGCGACTCGCGGATTTGCCCCATTGGTTCCCGCTGAGGCACCGGACTTTGTCAAAACGGTCACGGCGCTCATGCTGGCCGGCAAGGGGGACTGGCTGCCGGTGAGCGCCTTTCCCGTGGACGGGACCTGGCCCGTGGGCACGGCCAAATGGGACAAGCGCAACCTAGCCCAGGAGATTCCGGTCTGGGATCCCGCCATCTGCATCCAGTGCAACAAGTGCGCGATGGTCTGCCCCCATGCTGCGATTCGCGCCAAGGTTTATGCGCCTGCGGCCTTAACCGGAGCGCCCTCGGCCTTCAAGGCCGTGGACTACAAAGCCCATGAGTTTCCTGGGTTCCGTTATACGATCCAGGTGGCCCCCGAGGATTGCACCGGCTGCAACCTCTGCGTGATGGTCTGTCCCGCCAAAGACAAATCCAATCCGAAGCACAAGGCTATCGACATGCGGCTGCAACGTCCGCTGCGAGAGGTCGAACGAAACAACTACGCGTTCTTTCTCCAGCTTCCCGAGGCCGATCGGACGGCCGTCAAACCGGATGTGAAGGGGATTCAGTTTCTTGAGCCTCTGTTTGAATATTCGAGCGCCTGCCCTGGCTGTGGGGAGACACCCTACCTCAAACTGTTGACCCAGCTATTCGGCGACCGGGCCTTGATCGCCAATGCCACCGGTTGTTCGTCGATCTATGGAGGGAATCTCCCGACGACGCCCTACAGCGTCAATCGGGATGGACGCGGGCCGGCCTGGTCGAATTCTCTCTTCGAAGACAATGCGGAATTCGGGTTCGGTTTTCGGCTGGCGCTGGACCAGCACAGCGAGCAGGCGCGGGCCTTGCTCAGCCGTCTCGCTCCACAGCTGGGGACGACGTTAGTCGATGAACTCTTGCAGGCCGATCGCCACAGCGAAACCGGTCTTGCCGCCCAACGGGAACGCGTCGCGGTTCTGAAGCAGACACTGTCGGCGCTGGCCTCTCCGGAGGCGCGTCGGCTGACGACGCTGGCGGACTATCTGGTGCGAAAGAGCGTCTGGATCGTCGGCGGCGACGGCTGGGCCTACGACATCGG
>JBGSIO010000092.1:0-18129 GCA_041742455.1 Nitrospira sp.
TCGTGATCTTGGCCACGAAGGCATCGCTTCTACCGCGCAACGTACTCTGGATGAGACTGTCTGCCGTGCCCGGAAAGCCTGGTGACGATGTCCTCCCTGTCACATAGACGTTGCTGGCTGCGTCCACCGCGATCCCATAACTGCCGTCATCGCCAACAATGCCGGGCAGATCATCGCCAATGCCGCCCAGATAGGTCGAATAGACCAGTGTTGTGCCCGCCGCGTTCAACTTCGTGACGAAGGCATCGCTGACACCGCGCAACATACTCTGGATGGGACTGCCCGCGGTGCCCGGAAAGGCAGACGACGTGGTGGTTCCCGTCACGTAAGCGTTGCCTGCTGCATCCACCGCAATCCCACTGCTATGGTCACTGCCATCGTCACCCCCCAAATAGGTCGAATAGACGAGGGCTGTGCCAGCCGAGTTGACCTTCGTGATAAAGACGTCTCCGAATCCGCGCAACATACTCTGGATGGGACTGCCCGCGGTGCCCGGAAAGTCGGACGAGCCGGTGCCCCCCGTCACGTAGGCATTGCCCATCGTATCCACAGCGATGGCGTTGCCGCTGTCATAGTTGCTGCCGCCCAGATAGGTGGAATAGACGAGCGCCGTTCCGGCTGTATTGAGCTTGGTGACGAAAGCATCTTGGACGCCCTGTTTGGTGTTCTGAATTGGGCTGCTCGCGGTGCCGGGGAAGCCAGATGACTGGGTGGTGCCTGTCACATAGGCCTGACCTTCTTGGTCCACGGCAATTCCCCCAACGAAGTCGTCAACTAGGCCGCCCAGATAGGTGGAATAGACTATCGCCGTACCGGCGGCGTTGAGTTTCGTGACGAAGACGTCGATTCCGCCGCCAAACCCACTTTGGATCAGACTGTCTGCGGTGCCGATAAAGTCAGACCACCAAGTTTCTCCCGTCACATAGGCATTCCCTGATTGATCCACGGCGATCCTTCTTCCGAAATCCTCCGCGCCGCTACCCAGGTAGGTCGAATAGACAATCGCTGTGCCCGTCGCGTTGAGCTTCGCAACGAAGGCATCGTGGTCGCTGCGCATGGTGCTCTGAATGGGGCTATCCATGGTGCCGGGAAAGTTGCCCGAAGTGAATCCCGTCACGTAGGCGTTTCCATTTTGATCCACGGCAATCCCGTAGGCGCTAGTACCGTTGCTACCCAGATAGGTCGAATAGAGGATCGCGGTACCCGATGAGTTCAGCTTTGTGACGAAGGGGACGCTTTGGAAATCGCTGGGTCTGCTCTCAATCGGACTGCCCTCGGTGCCGGGAAAGTCAGATGAGCTGGTATCTCCCGTCACATAGGCATTGCCGGCGCCGTCCACCGCGATACCAACGCCAATCCCACCATTACTGCCGCCCAGATAGGTCGCCCAGGACAGCACGGGGTCGATGATGAGCGGCTGGCTTGTATCGTAGGAGGCAACCTGGAAGGCAACCTGCCGGGACTTGTTCGAATGCACGGCGACGGTGGGATGAGCAGAAGATGTAGCTTCGGGTGTTTGAAGCACATAGGCACCGGCCAGCAGATACTTCTCGCCCTGCTCATCTCTCTGATAGACCACCGGCTTGTGCAGACGCAGCGTGGGGGCCGCTCCCTCTGCGATCTCTGCTGATGACGGCGCCAGAGTCAGGACGAGGTCGCCCTGGTCATCTACTGCGATCTGTTCCGCTCCGTCGAACGCCAGCATGATCTGGGAGGGATCGGCGCCGGGCGCCACGACGAGGTCATATTCAAGCTGTCCCTGATTGCCGTAGTACACCAGATCAATCCCGGGATAGAGGTCTTTGTAGCCGACCTTCTGGTAGGTCGGAATGTTGGTGCGCCATTTCACCGGATCATCACCGATGAAGTAGTTGACGATACCGGGGAGCAGCTCGAGTCCCACTATCTCGGCCTGCGCATCGGCACCGGCAAATTGCATCCGCACAACCGACTGCAAGCTTGCAGATGGGCTGCTCAACAGCTGGCGTCGAGCGGTGTTGTCCACTCGCTCCGGATTCTTAACTTCACCAGTTCGAGTTCGCAATGTCAGTACCGCTTCGTTGGGCGTCAAAAAGAGGGTGTGCCCCCGTCCGCGTGTGACGAATTGGACAGACGCGTCCCACTGGCCGTGATTGGCTTCGAAGCTGAGCGGGAGCTTTCCATAGGCAGACTGCAGCACGGCAGTCGACGGTGCGGATGGTGCCACCTCTTCCATCGTGTCCGCCCATAGCGTGGTCGCAAACATGAGGCTCAACGCAGCGGCGAGCACAATACCCTGCCGATACTTGACGGCTCGTGTCTTGGTCTTCATGGCATTCTCCTGAGTCGATGGGGGTGGAGGAGGAGCCAGGCTATGTGGAAGTGACACGATGAGTCTCTTGGCTCCACCGGTGAGTTGCGATTCGTGATTCGCTCGTGCTATCGCCTGCAATGCTCAGTCCCAACCTGCGAAGTTCCCATCTGTGCGTAATGTCGAAACAATCAGAAAGAGGCCACGGTTTGAAGCGAGTGAAGGTGTGGAACTGTGCGACAGTCACGACAGATCAGGAGTGGCATTTTGACTCTAATCAAGCGGGAGGGTCCTCAGGCTTACAAGTTCTTTGAGCTGACAGACGCATCACAGAGAATCTCATCACGCTCGTGCAGGTGCCGACGCGCTACCTTGTCCGAAGGCCGAACGAAGCCTTTGCAATCTGCACGCGCAGGCCAAACGCAAAGAATCTTACTGGGGGGTCAGAAAAGTAACACCATCGATGAGAAGAAAGTAGCCGGTATTATAGAAGACATGCAGAGTGATCGACGGATACACAGATCCGAAGCGATCTCGGACAAAGCCGAAACAGAGGGAGGGGATGAGCACGAGCAAGGACCACGAGGTGGAATGGCTGGCCAGATGGGCTAATGTGAACGAAAGAGATGTCAGGAGGTTGGCGAGGGAGAGACCATGCCATGTCTTCTGCCCGATGGATTGCAATAAATAACCCTGGAGGATGCCGCGGAACAGCAATTCTTCGCACAGAGGCTTCCAGAGCGCGACGGAGAAAAAAGCCGCTGACCATATGGCATGCAAAGGCAGTGGTTGAAATGTAAAGAACCCGATCATGGAAAGCCATACCATCGGGCCAAGAGCGAGCAACAAGAGAAACAGAGAATTGCGATGAAAGGGACGGTTGTATTGAAGGCCCAGTAATGCCATTGCTTGTGCTGGAAGGCTTAGTTTAGGGAGTACACGAGAGGAAACATCCTGGACCGCGACTATGTGGTCAAGGTAAAGCTCCCGCCGTGCCGCCACTCCTCGCGTTCCAAAATTAAGTTTCATCGGCGTCGCGCTCTCCACAACAGGACAGTCAGAGACATGAGTAACATGGCTGGTAACAATATGTCTCCAGTTCTGCCAGGAGCGATCGTGCAACCTCCTCCGACGTTATCGATGGGGGCTGGCGGGGGTGTCGCCATGTTGAAGGTGGCGGTGACAGTCGCATCTTGAGTGAGCGAGCAGGGAGCGGTTCCGCTACAATCTCCATTCCACCCTATGAAGACAGACGCAGGATCGGGTGTTGCGGTGAGGTTTACAGTGCTACCTTGGGGAAACTGTCCATTGCATGTCGCTCCGCAGTCAATTCCGGAAGAATTGGAGGTCACTGTGCCGGTGCCGGAACCTGCTTTGTTGACGGTAACGGTGAAATTTGTCACCACGCTGGCAAGCGCCGCCCGGGCATTGATGCGCCCACCGGTTGAGACCTTTCCGCTCAAGGAAGCCTTCTTATCCACTGTGTTGAGGATTGCGTTCCTGAGTTGGGATACGGTGAGATTGGGATTAACCGATAGCAATAGGCCAGCGAGTCCCGCCACATGCGGAGTGGCCATCGAAGTACCGAGCAGAAACTGGTAATCCGTCGTTTGCGATGGCGGACCCGCCACGCAGGCGACCCGGACATCGTCTAAATACACACCGTCGAAGACCTGGCGTTCATCCGAGATAAATCGAAATCGAAACTGTGAATCAGCCATATCATCTGCGACATCGCCCCAGGTAACAGGGACAAATTGGTCGTTGCTATTTTCCGTGATTGTGCGAACGTGCTCCCAGTTGGCACCGCCGTCCCGTGATGTTTCCGTAAGCACCCCATCTATATCTTGCTCGGTTTGCAAGCGAACGCGGCTGTCGAGGCGGCACCCTCGCTGTCCCTTGGTCGTGAATACGGGTCCGGTTGCAAAGGAATCGGTGCTGTTTTTATAGTTTTCGCCAGGGCTGTCGGTTAGACTGATTGATTGGCTGAAGGATGCAGAATTGGTGAACCCCCAGGTGCTATTGATTCCTCCGAAGCCATAACCTAGCCCTGTTGGGTTTGAATCAAAGTCATGTGAAAGCACATTCCTAACATTCGAAGTGGGCCTCGTGCTGTTGATTCTGACCCCTGGTGCGGCCACGTGGACCGTAGTGGGCCCAAAATTTGAGAAAGTCGCCAATTGATCGTTCTGATCCGTTGCGGCAACCGTGATCAGGTTTCCCAGCGAGGGTTTCTGTTGGCCATCACACACGGAAGGCGCGCTGAAATTTGCGGGGAAGCTGGGAATGTTGTCATTATCTGATCCCTCATTTCCTGCCGCTGCAACAAACAGTACGCCTGCTGCATTCGCGGCACTCACCGCATCATAGAGGGCCAGGCTACAGTCAGGTCCGGCAAAACTCGCGTTGATCACACGGGCACCATGAGCAACGGCGTAGTGGATCGCCTTGACAATGGCAGTGGTGGGTAAGGATCGATCCACCCCCCCTGCTTTCAGAGCCATTAGCCTTGCGGTCCACATAATACCGGTTACCCCAGTACCATTGTTCCCGGCTCCAGCGATGATTCCTGCCACATGAGTACCATGTCCAGGATTGCCTGCAGGATTGAGATCTATTGGGTCCATCGGCTCATGGTCGTCCGCGTAAAAATCCCATCCATACACATCGTCGACCAATCCGTTTCCATCATCATCAACACCATTTCCGGCAATTTCTCCCGGATTTGTCCAGATATTGGGGGCGAGGTCAGGATGATCATAGGCGATACCTGAGTCAATGACGGCGACAATCACATCGGAGCTTCCTGTGCTAATGTCCCAGGCCTCCGGTGCATCGATATCGGCATCTGTTGTTCCTGCAGTTCCGTTCACAGCTTGACCGATGTTATGGAGGCCCCACAAGGTATCAAACTCAGCATCGCTGGGAATCCTTTTTAGCCAGTAGAGATAGTTGGGTTCGGCATACTCCACGGCGGGATTACTTCGGTACTTCAGGACGGCTTCGTCGACAGATACGGTACTATCCAATTTGTACTGGTGGATCACTCTGCCATTCACAGAGAACGCTTTGATTTCATGAGCGTCAGCGGCTACATTGATGGACTTGACTCCTAACGAGGATGCTTCATCCCTGAATTTGACGAGTACTTCTCCGGGTACATATTTGGTCGGATGGTGCTTGTCGGGTGATACCGTTGTCATTCTGCCAGATACTTGTTTCTGCTCCGCATAAACCAAGCGATCTTTCAGCATGAATCCAGGTAAAGCGGCCACGACAGTAGCTATACCCAGGATGGGCCCACTCAAATAAAGCGTAATTCTCTTTACGCTACTTCTGCATTTCGTACCGATAATTCGGCTCTGCATACTCGATCTCCTGATATGAAATGAGTTGGGCGATCGCGGATTCAACCGACCGATCGTCCAAAATCTTGACGTGATAGAGTCGTCCACGTTGGAGTTCAGAAATAACCTTGATCTGGTTGTCCTTCAGAATGGACGCAATCCTCTCTTGTGAAATTCCGTCCTTGAACTTGACCAATACTTCGTGTGCGATGAATCGTGGTCCCTTGGATTTCAGAGGGTGTTTGAAGGCATGTGTCGTTGTGGCGTTCTGATTGCCCGCGTCACAGGATGTAAAAAGCCATATAACCGACACACACATGATGATTGTGACAAGTTGTGTCATCCGATGAGGTAGGGCGGGCAAATCAGACATGGTGTTTCACCTGTGCAACGTGAATATGCGCGCGAATCGAATCTCGGTGGCTAGCTATCAGAGGGCAGTTCATCAAGGGAATCCATATGACTGGAGTGGCTGCAGACGAGACAACTGTCTGGCCGAAGCCAAGCACGAAGTGGGCGTTCTCAAGCTGTAATTCCCAGAGCGTACAATCACCAAAGCCAAACATCATCTCCGCATGAGGAAATCGCGAGAGGTACCGTTTTCAGACCTCGTGGTACGACGGCGCATCGGGCGAAAGTATCGCTGCCTCCCCTTGAAGATTCGTGCCTCTCAACGCGAGCGCATTTTTTTCTGATGGCCGTCCGTTCCGTACCGTCAATAAGACTGCCGTTCGCACGTCTTCAACCAGCGCCGACCAGGCCTGTTGGGCATCCTGACTCGTCAATGCTGACGCAATCGTCAAGCTCACTTCCGACATGGACGAAAAGCCATCAGACTCTTCGATAGATGCGTCAACACCATACCATTCGGTTCAGGCAATCGCGACATGTGAAAAACCGTCGAGTTGAATTATCTCGACCTCTTGACTCACCTCGGTATGAAGCCTATCGTACGTGGGTGGGAGGAGTTAACGCCCCGAGGGAATATTGGTTCATAAGGAGATCAAGTGTGAGGATGGTGTGCAGGCCCAGCTTGTACTGGGAAGCCTAAAGTCCTCCCAAGATCGCCGCCGTACCTAATCGTCCTCGGTTAGGTGCGTGCTCCTCCCACCCTAACATCCACCGTACCGCCCATCCCAGTTTCCTGATCTACTCCTTATCATTGACTCGGCGATGGTCATTCTTTGTTGCGGCCAGGCACAAATACGGCTGCCTGCTATACTTTGGTCAATAGCCACATCACCTAGCACCACGGCAAATCGACAACATGTACCTCTTCACCCTGAGCGTCATCACAGGCCTCTGTCTCTGGCCGATGATTGGTTCAGCGGAGCTGTATAAGTGGACCGATGAACAAGGGAATCTCCATATTACGGATGCTCCCCCTTTCGAGCTGCAAAAGAGGTCAGGTCTGCCGGTAAGGCCCACTCCACGACCCACGTTGCCGAAGAAGGCAACGGGAAAGCCGGCGATGCCGGAACTGCCTCGAGCCGAGGTGTACCCCGTACCGGAGCAATCGGTTGTGCCTTCTTCGCTGAGGGATACGGTGGTCCAACAGAGCCTAGAAGGTCTCAGTCCGAACCAAGCGACGTTCACGAGTGGATGGCAAACATTCGATGGACTCCCAGTGGTTGCTAAGGCTCCTGTACAGCGCTGGAAAGATGAGCGGGGCATCGAACATTTCGTCGATGTGTTGCCGACTGTAAAAGCCTCAACCGGCGTAGAGGCCATGCGGAACAAGTACCGATCCAAAGCGCAGTAGCAGCTATGAAGAATCGAGAGAGTGTAAGCGCTATTGCGGTCGTCATCAGTTGGCTGAGTGAAGAGCAAGTTCGGCGAGTATGATCGCACATGAACTGCTGAGGCAGCATATGAGCCGGCTGATACTATTGTCAGTAGTCGTCGTCCTTCTTGTCACGTCATCGATCCGGCAGGCAGACGCGTCTCTCTCACAAATTCCCACGTCGTTTTCAGAAGACGGGCGTTTCCTGCTGATCCAGATGGACGAGCTTGTCCTCTGGGATCTCGAAACCAAGGCACTTGTCGCCAAGGTACCGCTCACCTCCTGTCACCAGGTCGCCTTGCTGAAACATGATGGCTGGGTGCTATGTGTGAAGCACGACGTCGTGATTTACGATTGGAAGAATCAAGAGTCCGTGGCGACTGTTCCACAGGAATCACGCCAGCCCTATAGCTTGCTTGCCTATTCGAATCAGACTGATCGGATGGTGCTCCGACACGGCAATGCGGCGGTGTCGGTCTGGCAAATCGGGAAGAAGTTGGTACCGCTCAAGCATATTGGGTTAGATGCCAAGGCAGAGACCCAGTCGGTCGTTGCGTCAGTCGATGCGAAGTTGCTGGCGATCGCGCAAGGCCGTGCGATTCGTCTGCACGACCTTACCGGAACGACAATTCGTGATGTGAGCATCAAAGATGGAAAGCCACTCGACCTCCTCTTCGCACCGGACGGCGCAACGTTGGCCGCCACTATCGGGAATACGATTCTGTTCATTGATACGGTGGAGGCATCGATACGTGGACGAGCTGGGCTGCCAATCGCGGAAGGAGCTCGTGGACACCTCACACCTCGTCGGTTTTCTCGTGACAGCCACCGACTGGTGGCAAGTGATGGAGAAAGGAGGTATGGGCTGTTCGACACTGATACAGGCACGGTCGTGTCTGTGACCGAATTTACCTATGCTGATCAAGAGCATGGGGTGCAGGCCCCTACGCATCTTACTGCTGCCGATATTTCAGACGACGCCGAATATGTGGTGGGACAAGCAGAACATCCCACTACGTTGCAGATCTGGGACTTGCGCACCGGCGCCATGCTGCCGGATCTCTGCGGTCACGATTGTCGGAATATCGGACCGCACGTCTCATTGCTCAAATGGTCGCCTACTGGATTGAAGATTGTGGTGGGGATGGAAGGGGGTCTCAATCCGGATGTGGACGGGAAAATATCAGTCTGGGACATGCAGACTCGATCTCCTGAGCTGGTACTGGACCCTGGTCAATCTCAACCAAAAGTGCTGGCCAAGCGACTCACCCCGCCAGTGACAGGTGTTGAATTGTCCGTGAAGCCTGTCGTGCTGTCTCCTGCCGAAGCTGGTCCGGCCTTTGTGCATGCGCAAGCGTTGCGTGCGCTGGTGACTTCCCCCAGCGCCAATCTGCTTGTCACGAGTGCTGATGACGGATTGCTGAAAATTTGGGAACCGAGTCAGGGAGTCCTTCTGCGGCAGCTGTCTTTGTCTGCACCTGCAACCGCATTGGCGTTCAGCTCCGATGGCGCAATTCTGGCGGCCGGTACGACTCAAGGAGAGGTACGGCTGTGGGACACGCAGAGCTGGCGGGAGTTCCCCTCCTACGCAACCCGACAGGGACAGATTAACGCACTCCAGTTTCTCACTGGCAACCGATTTCTCGTCATTGCCGGCACGCAACCGAAAGTTCTCGTGGTGGACGTTGTGACCCGGACAATTGTCAAAGAGCTGGTGCATACTGGCTTCTCCCTGGCCTGCGAGCCGAAGGGCTGTATCAGAACACGAACGACACAGGGAGACGTGGTGGAGACACTGAGTCTGTTGGATGGGAGCCCCTTTTTACTCACGACGTCACGAACCGGACGTGTCGTCTGGAATATTGGAACATGGAAAGAGGTCGAGGAGCCGGTCGGTCTGCCGGACGTTTGGTCCGGACTCGGATGGAAACGGCCCTTTGTGGCAACGACGATGCGCGCTCGTGATCCAAACGCATTCACGCTTGCCCTCTGGGACCCCAAACGCAACACGGTCTTGGCGAGTTTAGATACCTTCACTAAACGTGATACTGAGGCTGTCGAGAAGGGACCGACCGTGGCATTAGGCACATCAATGGCCGTCGATCCGTTGCATCGATGGGTTGTCACGCGAGTTGGAGAACATCTCGCCGTGTGGGATCTTTCTGCTCGCGCAAAGAAAAAGACCTTCCACGTGAACACCCCGTATCATCTCCATTGGACGAGCGACGGACAATATCTCGTCGTCGGCACACTCGACCGGAAAGTGCTCGTGTGGTCCGCAGAGACAATGGAGCCTGTGCACTTCCTGCGAGATCCTTCCCTTGCCCGCTAGCAGAATGCTGAAAAAGTCCTCCAGCGGCGTTCTCGCGTCACGTAGAGGCTCAACGTACTGAAGCGTACGCCTCGCCTCCTCGCTGCGGCCTTGCTGGACATCCTTTTTGAGCATTCTGGAATGTAGAGTGCCACAGTGTTTTCTGCCATCTTGTCACGGTGCAGGAAGCAGAAACCGAGTTTTTCAGCAGACTGCTAGGGCGCTTCGTTGCCCGCCTAGGTCTTTCTTCGTTTTGCTTATTCACCATCTGGTCCCATTGTTTCCTGGAAAGTTTTATGATACCAAACAATCAATGATCGTTTGCTGAGAGGGTGAATGGGAAAAAAGAAAGACTCCACATCAGATACCGAATCGAAATCTGCCGTTCCTCGAGCCAATCCTGAACCAGCCGCAAAGAAACCAGCCGCCGCCAAACCGGCAGAGCGGGTCACTGCGGTCGAAATGGGGGCGCGCCAGCGGGAAATTTCCGTTTCTGAATTTTTCACGAAGAACCGGCATCTGCTCGGATTCGATAATCCGCGCAAGGCGTTGCTGACCTGCGTCAAAGAGGCGGTCGATAACGCGCTCGATGCCTGTGAAGAAGCCGGGATTCTTCCGGATGTAACGGTCCAGTTAGAAGTGGTGTCGAACGGAGAGCCGGTGGCGCCAAGCCAGGCGAATCGGTTTCGCGTCACAGTCACCGACAATGGACCAGGCATCGTTCGCCAGCAGATCCCACGAATTTTTGCCAAGCTGCTCTACGGGTCCAAGTTCCATCGCCTGCGGATGAGCCGCGGTCAACAGGGGATCGGCATCTCAGCTGCCGGAATGTATGGACAACTGACGACCGGAAAACCGGTGAAAATTATTTCGCGTATCGGTCCCAAAGCCGCCGCGCATTTCTTCGAAGTTCAAATCGACACGAAGAAGAACGAGCCGCTGGTTCACGAGAACAAACAGATCGACTGGGAGCAGCCGCGAGGCACTCAAGTTACACTGGAAGTCGAAGGGAAGTATCAAAAAGGTCGTGCGTCGGTCGATGAATGGCTGGAGCAAACCTCCATTGCCAATCCACATGTCAGATTGATCTACCGGACTCCTGAAGGGGAGACGAAAGAGTATCCTCGGACCTATCACGAGCTGCCGCCTCAACCACGCGAGATCAAGCCGCACCCCTACGGGATCGAGTTCGGCATGCTTCTCAAGATGTTGCAGGACACAAAGAGCCATACGCTTTCCGGGTTTCTCGCCGGTGATTTTTGTCGGGTGTCTCCCCAGTTAGCGGATGAGATCTGCAAAGCGGCGAAGGTCTCACCTGCGGCCAAGCCTCGCGAGTTGAAGGGGCCGGTCGCGGAGACGCTCTACAAGACATTGCAAGAGACGAAGATCATGGCACCGCCGACCAATTGTATTTCTCCGATCGGCGAGAAGGCGATTCTTGCAGGGCTCTATAAGCAGATCAAAGGTGAATTCTACACAGCAGTCAGTCGGCCACCGGCGGTCTATCGGGGTAACCCATTCATCATCGAGGCTGGCCTTGCATACGGGAACAGACCACAGGACCAAAATAAGCCGCAGCAGCCGACGATGCCGAAAGCCGAAGGGGAGCACGAGGAGCAAGATTCCGAGCTTGCTCGGGTGATTCGCTACGCAAATCGAGTGCCGTTGCTGTATCAACAATCGGCCTGCTCCACGTTCAAGGCCGTCCTGAGCACGAGCTGGAAAAACTACGGCTTATCGCAGTCGCGTGGAGCCCTTCCGGGTGGACCGATGGTGATCTTCGTCCACATGGCGTCGGTCTGGGTACCGTTTACCAGTGAATCCAAGGAAGCGATCGCCGATTATGACGAGATTCAAAAGGAAATCACACTGGCGCTGCGCGAGTGTGGCAGGCGGCTGGGACTCTTCGTGCGCCGGCGCGAACGGGCGGCCAGTGAATTTCGGCGGCGGAACATTTTTGAATTGTACATAGAGGAAGTCGTCGAGGCCTGCAACCGACTCAAGGGAGGGACGCTCCCGAAGCAAAAGCTGAAAGAGCAGCTCCAGAAGATTGCGTCGTCTCGTACAGGCGGAACGAAGACCGACGAAGCGCTCGGGAAGACAGGGGCCGGTCCTGAAGGCCTACCGCATTCAATCATCGTCACGGCAGATGGAGTGGAGGGTGAAACTGCGTTAGCCACTCAGGTTGAGTCTAGTCAGGGAGTCGTGGCGCTGGCAGCAGAGCCGGATCTTCTTGGTGACTCATTGCCGTCGGACAAGCCTGCTTCAAAAGAGAAAACTACGAAATTGAGTCGAGCCAACCATCTATCGAAGAAGACAACCGCCAAATCAGATCAGGTCGCACTCGTTGCCGGCGAGTCTAAGGCAAAGAAGAAATCAGGTGGCAAGTCTGCCAGGTCTGCGAAGACCGCGGCTTCAAGGAAATCCAAATAGGACACCATGACGACCAAGACAAAGAAAACGACCCTGGTCGAGAAGAAGTTGATCGGTCTGGCTGATATTGTGATCCAGTCGGCCGAACGATCAAAGGACCCCACGTTTCAGATTCCAATCCGCGCCCTCTCCAACGTGTCCTTCAATGAACGGAAGGGCCTGATTGAGATGGGCGCCAAGAAGCAGGAGCGGTCGTTTTTCAACGTCGGTATGGCAAAGAAATTCATGCAGACGGTGCTCGTGGCGGATGCGCTCTCCGAACTGCAGCGTGCCGAGTTGACCACCTCGCTTCGAGAAATTTACTATCGCACAAAACATACGATCAAAGACTCGCACGAGAACACCTTCGACACGCAGGATGAATCTGATCCCGTGATCGAAGATCTCGAAGTGTCCCTCGCTGCGCTCCGGGAAGAGCTGCATGTGCGCGCGGAGAACAGCGGGAGCATCGTCGGGCCTGTGGTCTTTGGAGACGATGGCGATCGGGTTGATTGCTCGAAGCTAGGGAAAGGCGGGTACTCGGTCCCGTCGATCGTGGAACCGGAGTATCTGGAGATCCGACGCTGCACCGCGGACTTTGTCCTGCTCGTTGAAAAAGGAACGCAGTGGAACCGGCTCTCGGAAGACAAGTTCTGGCGGCGCTACAACTGTGTGTTACTGACGGGCAATGGTCAGCCACCGCGAGGCGTCCGTCGCTTGGCACGGCGGCTCCATGAAGAATGCAAGCTGCCGGTGTACGTCTTAGTCGATAATGATCCCTGGGGGTACTATATCTATTCCGTTATCAAACAGGGGTCGATCAATCTGGCCTTTGAAAGCCAGCGGATGGCGATTCCAAAAGCCAAATTCATAGGCTTATCCAGCGCCGACCCCGAGCGGTACGAGTTGCCGCGCAATGTCGGGATCAAGCTGAACGAGAAAGACATCGCTCGTGCGAAAGAGCTGATGAACTATACGTGGTTCAAGAAGCCGGCCTGGCAGGCGGAGATCAAGCGCATGTTGACCAGCGGATTGAAGTACGAACTCGATTCGCTGGCGAATAAGGATTTCCAGTACCTGACGAAGAAGTATCTGCCGAGGAAGCTCAAAGAAAAAGACTGGCTGGACTAACCTGCCTCCTACTCTGTGCCATCATTGAGCCACCAAGTTCTCGCTCGCGAACCGGCTATGAAGACATTGCCTGCCTGGACGGCGCCCCTTCGTGACTGGCAACGTCGTGCCTTGGCGTCGGTCTGCAGCCATGCATCCCAGGATTTTCTGGCGATGGCGACGCCGGCTGCGGGGAAGACACGCTTTGCGTTGCGCATCGCGCATGAATTCATGACGAATCGAGCTGCGGTCCGAGTGCTGGTCGTCTGCCCGACGAATCACCTCCGCACGCAATGGTCGGATGCGGCAGGGAAGCTGGGCTTACAGCTTGATCCATCTCTAACCAACGAACAGGCATCTGAAGCGGCTGACTATCATGGCGCCGTGGTCACCTATCAGCAAGTGTGTCTGGCCCCTGCGATCTTTCAGCGGGTCTGCAAGAGTAAGAAAACCCTGCTCATCTTCGACGAGCTGCACCATGCCGGTGACGGCAAAAACTGGGGGAAAGCGCTACGCACGGCGTTTGAACCGGCGGTGTTTCGATTGATCCTGTCCGGCACACCGTTTCGTTCAGACAATAATCCCATCCCCTTTATTCGATATGAGAATGGAGAAAGCCGGGCGGATTTCGCCTATGGGTATACCGATGCCATTCGCGACAATGTCTGCCGACCCATTGTCTTCCCAAGCTACGAAGGCGAGCTGAGCTGGCTGTCTGAGGGCCGCGAGCATCAGGCCACATTTGAAGACGGGTTGACGTTCAATCGGCAGCGAGAACGGTTAAAGACGGCGCTCCTCCAAGAAACCTGGCTTGGGCCGGTGATCACCGATGCCCATGCGCAACTCACGCGTCTTCGCCAGCAGGAACAGCCGGATGCCGGGGGACTTATCGTCTGCATGGATCAGGAACATGCTCGGTGGGTTGCGGATCTCGTCGGTCGTATTGCCGGTACGAAAGCGGCCGTGGCTGTGTCGGATGATCCCGCCGCTTCGCACACAATTGAGGAGTTCGCCGGGCACAAAAAACAGCAGTGGCTGGTGGCGGTGAACATGGTGAGCGAAGGAGTTGATATTCCGCGCCTTCGCGTCGGTGTCTACGGCACGAACGTTATCACGGAAATGTATTTCCGGCAGGTGGTCGGGCGATTCGTTCGGATGCAGGACGGTGTGCCCAAGCCGCAGCGCGCCTGGCTCTATCTACCGAAAGATCCGATCCTGGTGCACTATGCGAAGCAGATCAAGGCGGAGCGTGACCATGTCCTGGAAGACATCATGCCGGCCGGACAACGAGACTTGTTTGGCCGTGTAACGGTCTCGACCAACGAATACATGCCGCTGATGGCCGTGGCTAGGATGGATAGCCTGATCGGCGAAGAGGAAGCGAGAGGGGAGGGCGATGCGGCTGCGGTTGCTGAACCAACGGTCTCTCTCCACGAGCAAAAACTAGAGCTACGCGATCTCCACCGGCTGCTCGTCAGCACAGTCGCCAGAAACAGCGGAATCGATCATCGAAAACTCAATGCAGAATTGATCGCGCGAACCGGGAGCCGTGTCGATCAAGCAACAGTCGAGCAGCTGCGAAAGCGCATTCAATTGCTGGAGCGGTGGAAAGAGCGGGGCTATGACGGAAAGCGCTGAGAGGTTCGTGTGGTAGCTGATCAGTTCGTGGCGACTTCTTTCTCACGCAGGTGTTTATCGAATACGAATGGTCCAAAGGGAAGAATTGATGCGAGGAAGGCGTAGCATGAAAACTTAAATCCCCACTGGTGCTTCGTATGGAGCTTAGCCAGTTGGGCAACATAGAGCAGAAACAAGATTCCGTGAATCCCTCCGACGACTGTCACAACTTTCGGAAGCCCCATCAGATACTTCATCGGCATCGCCACAAACAGCAAGAGCAGAAAAGAGCTGCCTTCGGCCAAGGCGGTCATCCTAAATCTTCGTATGTGGCTCATATGTCTCGATCTTTCTCCTTCCTCAATGCACCCGATTCTTGTTCCGTAACAGTGTCCTCTGCGGTGTCTAGGCTCAGACATTGTTATGAACTGTAAGAACAGGTGTCAATGAGGCTTGGCAGGGAAGGATTGTCGGGCTGGCCAAGATCCGTTATGAGCGTGGCTGTAATAGCGGATCGATATTGGGGCCGATAGGCGCGGCCCCAATAGTCTGAACGAGGTAACGCTCTTGCTCTTCCAGAGAGAGATGATGGAGTGCGCCCTGCAGTTTAGTTCGGCGGCAACATCCAATACGACCAGGCGAGAATAATCGGGGTTGCCACATACATGGCTGTTTTCCCGAAGGCATCGTTGACCCCATAAATCAGGATTCCAGCGATGAAGGTGAAGTAGATATATCCAATTCCCCGATAACTGGCACTGTGTTCTGCTGCCAAGGCGAGGGCCGGTGATCCCAGGATCAGTCCGGCTGAGAGTGTGGCTAAACGTTTCATCGTGGTCTCCTTCCAAGACAGGTAAAAAGATAGGGCATGTGGACGAAATAAGCTGTGGTTGCGGACACAAGAACGCCCTCGTGGTGGGCGTGGGGTTGTTCTGGAGCGGGGCTGTATAGGGGCGTCAACAAGATCTAGCAAGGAGTCACAGAACACCTCTTTGTCTAAATGGGAGAGATATGCTGCGCCTTCCTGTTCAGGAAGTCAAACCAGCGGCTGTCGGCTGAATGTGTGAGATGTACGCGGGAGGGATCCGAAGGCGAACCGCGACGGCTGCGGACAGCCTCCATCGGATGCTGTCCTGGTAAGGTGCTGAGTTCCCTGTGACGAGATGACGAGTCCATGACCTACTATTTATTGGCTCTGATTGCCGTGTGCCGATTTTTAACGAGTGTTCATCTTCGATAGCCTGCTCATCCGTGGTCCATCGATAGGGGCTAGCTCAATTTCTGCATACACGCCGCGATGGTCGGATGGCCAGAGGGCATCGCCGTTTGGTAGGCGACCGGAACATGAGTGAGGGTTGGATCTTGAGCCGTGCAATGGCTAGAGAATGTGGGTTTAGAACCGATCTCACAAGCGAGAAAAGTCAAAGGGGTCTGGCCCCATATTGTTTCCACGCGATGACGCTGAGGAGGGATCCCCAGAATCCTGTGCCGAGTTGTAGAGTCTTTGCCGGAGTCAATCGACCTTCGGCGATTGCGTCATCGCTTTTGTCACGTTTCCATCATCTCGAGCCGAGCATCGAATTCGTGTCCGCAGGCCGTGCAGCGGATGCAATCCGATTCAACCGTGAATTCATCCGATCGGATTCCCATGCCGCCGCAATCGGAACAGCGCGCGAGGTGGACCTTCCGACCGTCGACGGTTTCGTACTGAGTCCCGCGGAAACAATAGACGGGACCGCCGTCGAGCAGCCAGAGTCGGCCGGCATTGTCGGCGACCGGCAGGGCTAGATAGTGATGATTCACGTAGTCTTCGAGATCCCTCCGGCTCGCGAATCCGTCCTTGATGAGCTTCCCGCTCACGGCTTCCTGCAGTGCGTTGCCCTGCGCAAGAGCTTTCGTCGGACCCATGTCTCACCTCCCCGGTGAATTGAGGCGGATCAGACCACCCCAGAGTAATACCGTAGAATATTGGAGACTGAAATTACGCCGATGATTTGTGTGTCTTGTGTAACCGCCAGATGCCGGGTGGCCTGCTCTTTCATCATGCGCACGGCATCGATAATGGGGCGGTCACCTTCGATGACAGAGACCGGCGTGCGCATGCACAGCTTGACGGTTGTGGTATGCGGATCAAGCCCTTTGGCAGCCACATCGCGGGCCAGAGCGGAATCGGTCAAGACGCCGACGTAGGCTCGGCTGTTTGTCACGAGCAGCGAGCCCAGCTTCCACTGCTGCATCAACTGCGCGGCCTCCCGCAAACTGGCGTCCTGCGACACGCTCCGGATCTCAGTGGACATGTGCTCAGCAATCTGCGGACCGATGAGCATCTGCCCGATTTTGGTTTTCTTTGGCGCGGCGGTTCGGCGCGCCTCCAATTCCGACACGCAACTCTCCAACACGCGGCTGCGCTGTAAGAGACTTTGCCGCTGGCTATCCAGACCGCTGCCTTCCGGTGCCTCATCCGTCATGTTGACCAATCCGGCCGCCTCGCCCAGCTCGGCATATTCATAGGCATGAAGTAAGTCGGAGGCCTGTCCCAGTAGATCGCCGATCAGCCGTTCGGTCTCCAGGTCGAACTCTTCCAGGCTGCGCGTCGGCTTGCCCCTGCCTAGGAACGAGGCGAATTCGGTGAGCTGTTTCCGCATCCGTTCGATGCTGCGATCAAGGGAAACCCGCTGTGTCGGGGGAGTAGTGCGGACAGCCATAGCACCTCCTATAGCTATAAGTGAGGAAGGATAGCCGATCTTACGCCTGTCGAATCGAACGAGGCAAGCGGCTGAGAGTCCAAGAACCCATCGCACATGAAACCGCACAACCGTGCGATAGCCTACACCCCGTTGATTCCTGACGACACGCACCGGGACCTTCCGTCTTTTGATACGGGACCGGCTGAGCGCGCCTCCAGAATTCCCTTGGCCATGCCAACCGGAACATCCACGATCAAAAACCGTTCATCAATTTCAATGGCCCCAATCACGGCGGTACTGACCTTGGCTTCGGCGGCAATTAATGAACAAATGGGGTCGGGCATTGAGTTGTGTATGTCGGTGAGTGTCAGTGTCAGCAGAGCGTGGGTCGGATCTTGAATCGTGCAATGGCAAGAGTATGTGGGTTTGGTACCTTTTTAACGCGGGCTAGCGCCGGATAGCCGACTCATCCGTAGCCTTTCGAGAGATGCCAATTCAATTTCTGCATACACGCCGCGATGGTCGGATGGCCAGAGGGCATCGCCGTTTGGGAGGCGACCGGGCTGGTCAAA
>JBGSIO010000093.1:0-13283 GCA_041742455.1 Nitrospira sp.
GGACGAGATCAGGCTGTCGAGATCGACCAGTTCCATTTGGGACATATAGGGCTCCAGAGTGGAAAAGGGGTGTAACACGCGATTGGACGAGGCGCAGTATAACAAAAATTCAAGCAACGCCCCCTTTATTCAACAGTCCCAATATTGGAATCGGTTGATGTACGAGCGAACGCTGCTTCCTGCCGATAGCGGGTACTACCAATAATAGGGCCAGGGGCTCCAGTACGGTGACCAATAGGGGCCCCAGTAGGGACCGGGGCCAATGGGGCGGCGGATGCGAGGTGCTTCTTCTTCCTCAGTCCACACGCGAAGATTGGTGATGTGTACGAGCGGATAGGTGTACTCTGTTTCGTCCAGCGGCATGACGACAGTGCCGGCCAGCGCTCCCGTCACGGTGAGGAACGTGCCGGGCGGGACTGTCGCTGGGTCGAGAAAGTCTTTCTGCAGAGCCACGAATCGGCCTTCCGACCTGCTGAGGTCCATCGTTGGTTGGAGCGAAGATGTCAGAGGCAGTTGTAAGATTATAATTCTGGTTCCCTCCTTGAGCCGCCGCGCCTCCAATACTTTTCCGCTGAATGTCACTGATTGCCCGCTATAGGATTCAAGAGTTGCCTGAGCTTCCGCATAGCTGATTTGAGGTGTACCGGACGGAAGGCCATCGGCTCGATCATGTGTCATTGCGCAGCCGGACAGAAGAATTGATCCTGAAATGAGAGAGGTAGCCAAAAGATTTTCCATCGCGTAATTATAACAAAGCGCAAGGAGGCGCTTCATCCGTTATAATGGGCGTAAGCGTTAGGCATTTATATGCGAAAGGAGTCTAGAGATGGGTGGTCGAATGACGTCGATAGGGAAGGGCGTGCTTCTGGTGGTGGGAGTGATCGGGCTGTTCTGTGCGCCGTTCAGCGCCCAGGCCGCTAAACCGGAACTCAAGGGCAAGTTCGAGATACTCAAAGACGAGCCTTCCGCCCATCAGCCCGGCAAAGTGAAAGTGATCGAGTTCGCCGACTTCTACTGCCCGCATTGTCATCACTTTGAGGAGACGGGAGTGCCTCTGCTGCTGAAAGAATTCGGGAATAAGGTCGAGATCACCATGGTCGGATTTCCTGTCATTCCTGGGAAGCTTCCCACTCCCTTCGATATGTATGAGCAGGCGAAGTTGATGGGCAAGGGAGATCAGATGAAAGCCGTGCTCTTTCGCACGATCCACAAAGAGAAGCTTGATGGGGTGCTGGATCGTGCGATTCGTTCACTCTTGATCAAAGAGGTGGGCTTGGATGTAAACGCATTCGAGGCTGGGCTGGAAAGCGGTAAGCCGGCCAAATCGTTTGAAGAGGGGCGCCGATGGGGTGAACGCATCAAGGTGTCCTCGACCCCGTCGCTTCTGCTGGATGGAAATATTAAGGTTGATGGGGTGAACATGACGCCGGAGAATGTGGTGACCATTGTCCGGAGCATCCTTGAGGCGGACGCGAAGAAGTAACAATAGTTGCCTCCCGAGGTACTATGGCCATCGACCCCATCTGCGGAATGACCGTCGATCCGGCCAAGGCGGCCGGTCGGTATGATCATAAAGGTACGACCTACTATTTCTGTGGGACATCCTGCCTGGAGCGATTTCGCGCTGACCCAGACCGTGCGCTGAGCAAGAAACCGCTGACTCTCGTAACGATGCCCGCTCCACGAAAGCCGCTGCCGATGATGGTGCAGGCTACGCCGGGCGAGATCGATCCGGTGTGCGGCATGACGGTGCAGCCCGCCACGGCGGCCGGTTCCTACGAATATCGCGACAAAAAGTACTACTTCTGCGCCACCCGATGTCTCGACAAGTTCCGAGCCGACCCCGAGTATTACCTGACTCCACCTGAGCAGCGCCTTCCAAAACCCGCTGCTGCTTCAGCCGGTGAAAACGTGAAGTATGTCTGCCCGATGGACCCCGAGGTTTCAGAATCCAAACCCGGAGCATGCCCCATCTGCGGGATGGCGCTGGAGCCGGCGGACGTGACCGTTCTGCCGACCCGTACCGAATATACCTGTCCCATGCATCCGGAGATCGTACAGTCGGCACCAGGTATATGCCCGATTTGCGGAATGGCATTGGAAGCACGCACGGCGACAGTGGAGGAAGTCAACCCGGAACTGGTGGATATGACGCGCCGGTTTTGGCAGAGCGTGGTCCTCGGCTCACCCATCTTCGCGCTGATGATTTCTGAAATGATGCCGGGCCAGCCGTTGCAACAACTTGTTTCTGGACGAGCGCTTGTCTGGTTTCAGTTCTTGCTGGCCACGCCGGTCGTGCTATGGATTGGTCGACCGCTTTTCGAGCGAGCCTGGGCATCGATCGTCAGTCGCCATCTGAACATGTTCACCCTCATCGGACTTGGGACCGGCGCGGCGTACCTCTACAGCGTTGCAGCCACGCTGGTTCCGGGGATGTTCCCCGACTCCTTCCGCGTGCACGGAGGGGAGCTTGCCGTCTACTTCGAACCAGCGGTGGCCATCATCGCCCTGGTGTTATTGGGGCAGGTGTTGGAGTTGCGAGCCAGGAGTCGGACCAGCAGCGCTCTCAAAGCCCTCTTAGGGCTGGCACCAAAAACGGCCCGTGTGCTTCGAAACGATGCTCGCGAAGAGGATATCCCGTTAGAACAGGTGCAGGTCGGTGATCGGTTGCGTGTGCGACCTGGCGAAAAGATTCCGGTGGATGGGGTGGTGCTGGAGGGTTCGAGTGCCGTCGATGAATCGATGGTAACCGGGGAGTCGATCCCCGTGGAAAAGCAATCGGGTCACAAGGTCGTCGGGGCGACGGTCAACGGAACCGGTAGTTTTGTGATGCGGGCTGAGCGAATCGGCCGAGAGACGTTGCTGGCGCAAATCGTGCGAATGGTTAGCGAGGCGCAACGAACGCGCGCGCCGATTCAACGGCTCGCGGATCTTGTCGCGGCCTACTTCGTGCCGATCGTCATCGCGGTCGCCATTGTCACCTTCGCGATTTGGGCCTTCCTTGGTCCCGAACCGCGTATGGCCTATGCATTATTGAATGCGGTTGCGGTGTTGATCATCGCCTGTCCCTGCGCACTTGGGCTTGCGACGCCTATGTCGATCATGGTCGGGACCGGGCGTGGCGCGACGGCAGGGGTGCTGATCCGGAACGCGGAAGCGCTGGAGACCTTGGCAAAGGTAGATATTCTCGTCGTGGACAAGACCGGCACGCTGACGGAGGGCAAGCCTCGTCTCATGACGGTCATTCTGTTACCGGACTTCAGCGAGACGGATCTCCTGCGGCTAGCAGCCGGGTTGGAGCAAAGCAGCGAGCATCCCTTAGCGGCGGCGATCGTGTCCGGCACCCGAGACAAGGGAATCGTTCCCGCGAAGGCACAGGATTTTCGTTCGCTCACAGGGAAAGGAGTCACGGGGATGGTTGAGGGCCGTGTGGTGACCCTGGGAACTGCGCGGTATCTCAACGAATCGAACATCGAGACGGCGACCTTGTCGGCCCAGGCTGAGCCGTTGCGGCAAGAAGGTCAGACGGTCATGTTCGTGGCTATCGACGGCAAGCCTGCAGGGTTGCTGGGGGTGGCTGATCCGGTCAAGTCCACCACGCCGGAAGCCATAGACTTGTTGCACCGAGAAGGGCTTCGGCTGGTGATGCTGACCGGAGACAACCGGACGACAGCCGAGGCGGTGGCGCGCCGACTTCACATTGATGAGGTGCAAGCCGATGTCTTACCTGAGCAAAAGGCGGCAGTCGTTAAACGATTCCAATCAGAAGGGCATGTCGTGGCCATGGCCGGAGACGGCATCAACGACGCGCCGGCATTAGCGCAAGCCCAGGTGGGGATTGCGATGGGAACAGGCACAGATGTCGCCATGGAAAGTGCTGGGGTCACCTTGGTCAAGGGTGATCTCCGAGCGATCGTTCGAGCGCGACGGTTGAGCAGAGGGACGATGCGCAACATCCGGCAGAATATGTTCTTTGCCTTTGTCTACAATACGCTGGGCGTGCCGATTGCTGCAGGGATCCTTTATCCGGTCTTTGGCATTCTTCTTAGTCCGATGATCGCAAGTGCGGCGATGACGTTCAGCTCCGTCTCCGTGATCGCAAACGCACTTCGTTTGCGCAAACTGGCTCTCTAACAACTCGTGGGCCTTCCGCTCATCGAAGATGAATGACGAGGTGATATCGAGACGTCTGTTGCTGAAGCGGGCGGGCGCGTTGGGGCTGCTGGCTGGGCTCCAACCGCTCATTTCCTCCTGCGTGAGCCAACCGTTACCAGCCGTTACTCGTTCCAGGGCGACCGAGTCGACACTCAGCGGTGAGCGGATCGACCTGGTGATCAGTGAACGGTCCTTCACTGTGGATGGGCGAACTGGGATTGCTACGACAATCAACGGCACTATCCCTGGTCCACTCATCCGTTTGAAGGAAGGCCAAGAAGTCACCATCCGAGTCACCAATCAGTTGATGGAAGCCTCGTCGATTCACTGGCATGGCATCCTATTGCCTTCGCACATGGATGGTGTGCCAGGGGTCAGTTTCAGCGGCATTGAGTCGGGAACTACGTTCACCTATCGATTCCCCATCAAGCAGAGCGGAACCTACTGGTATCACAGCCATTCAGGCGGTCAAGAATTGCAAGGCATGTATGGGGCGATGGTTCTCGACCCTATCGAGCCGGATCCGTTTCACTATGACCGAGAGTATATCGTCATGCTTTCAGAGTGGAGCTTTGAGTCTGCTGAAGCCATGATGGATCATCTTAAAAAGTCCTCCGGCTATTACAACTTCCAGAAGCGCGATGCTCGGGAGTTTGTCTTGGACGCAAAAAGGTGGGGATTCTGGCTGGCGATGCGGAATTATGTAATGTGGGATGAGATGCGGATGGATCCCACCGACTTTGCCGACGTGACCGGCGCGACCTTCACGTTCTTGATGAATGGCCTGCCGCCAGTCGGGAATTGGACCGGGCTATTTCGACCAGGTGAACGGGTGCGGCTGCGCTTCATCAATGCTGCCGCGATGACGTTTTATGACGTTCGCATTCCAGGGTTGACCCTGACGGTGGTCCAGGCTGATGGGCAAAACGTGCAACCGGTTCCAGTCGAAGAGTTTCGTTTTGGTCCCGCAGAAACCTACGACGTGCTGATTCAACCAACCGAGGATCGTGCGTACACGATCTTTGCCGAAACTGTGGATCGTAGCGGCTATGCTTGCGGAACCCTTGCCCCTCGACCTGGAATGCGAGGCGAAATCCCCGAGCCTCGTGCCCGTCCGCTTCGGACCATGGAAGATATGGGGATGGTGGATCATGGCAACGGCCATCGCACTCATGCTGTGGAATCCTCGGCACTAACTTCGACCCATGACAAACCAACTAGTCACGGCATGATGCATGGGGAACCACCAGCGGAGGTGGGAGGTAAGCAGCAGGGCTTACAGCGCCATTCACCGATCCCAGGTGCATCGCCAGTGAAGCACGGGCCCGATCATCACGGGACTGGGAATCAAACAGTCGCCGAGTATTCGAGTAATCGGATGCACGAACCTGGCCGAGGGCTGGAAGAAAGTGGGAGGCCGGTCCTAGTCTACACCGCCTTGAAGAGCCTGGTGCCGTACCCGGACCAACGAGCACCGGAGCGGGAGATCGAGCTGCATCTCACCGGCCATATGCAACGGTACATGTGGTCGTTCGATGGGAAGACATACTCAGACGCACCGGAACCAATACGGTTTCGTTACGGCGAACGAGTGCGGCTGACCTTCGTCAACGACACAATGATGGAGCATCCGCTCCACTTGCATGGAATGTGGATGTATCTCGAAAACGGTTCAGGCGCGTATTTTCCTCGGAAACATACTGTCGTCGTTAAACCGGCTGATCGGTTGTCTGTCGTCGTCAGCGCCGATTCACCAGGGCCTTGGGCCTTTCACTGTCATCTCCTCCTGCATATGGAAGCTGGAATGTTCCGCGTCGTTCAGGTGGATCCATAACCAGCCAGAGATGGGACCGGTGGGTATAACGATCCAACAGCGCTGGGGGAGGTTCGTCGTCTGTGCGCTGAGCATCGGTGTGGGCGTGGGGACCGTCGCGGCGGAATCTGAGCATGGACATCGGTCGTCCGTTTCAGAGGACGCCACGATGGTCAAGCCGAACCAGATACAGGACAAGCCCCAGGTGCATGGAATTTCACAATCGGATTGGCCCAGTCCGGTGAACGACCAGGAACGCCGCCTGTTCACATTAGTGGATGTTCTCGAATATCGTCCCCGCACTGGGGGAGAAGGAAGCAATAGTGACTACCGTTGGGATCTCGAGGGTTGGTACGGCGGTGATCACAACCGACTGTGGTTTAAGAGCGAAGGCCAGCGGGATACCGCGTTCAAGGCGGACTATGATGTGGACTTCCAATTGCTCTATGGCCGATTCCTCTGGAAGCATTACGACATTCAGGTCGGCGGTCGAATGGAAACGCAATCGTTTCGTGGCGGGAATGTGGCGCGTGGCATGGGGGTGATCGGGTTACAGGGAATTGTGCCCTACAACTACGAGTTCGAATCGGCGCTGTTCATTGATCAGCGTGGTGCTGTTTCGGCTAGATTGTCCTATACAAAAGATTTTTTGCTCACGCAACGACTCATCCTTCAAGGGCGATTCGAAACAAACCTGGCAATCCAGCGAGTGGAGGAGTTCACAACCGGTTCAGGGCTCAACAATCTTGAGTTTGGAGCTCGTCTGCGTTACGAGATCCGCCGCGAGTTTGCTCCGTACATCGGTCTGTCTTTCGACCGTAGCTTCGGTGAAACTGCGACACTGGTGCGTCGGCAGGGCGGAGATCCGAGCCAGATACGATTCGTGGTCGGCTTGAGGATGTGGTTCTGAGAAAAGAAGGAGTCGGCTTCCGACGATGATCGAAGCCCTCAAGCTCGTATCCAGTTTCAGAAATTCAAGTGCCCTGAGCGGTTATCCTGCTGCACGCAGTGACCGAAGAGCCTTCACCTATCGACAGGTAAGGGCCGTCATTTCCCGCCTGCTTCAATCGTGGCCGGATTCGCTCCGTTCTTGCTCCACCAGCGCCACATGACATAGACGGGCGGAATGACGAATAACGTCAGGATCATGGCCGAGAAGACACCACCGACTTGCGGTGCAGCGATCCGTTTCATCACATCGGCTCCGGTGCCGGTGGCCCACATGACCGGGATTAATCCAATGACATCAACAAAGCCGATCATCGCCATTGGCCTGATGCGCTCGACTGCCCCAAGCTGGACGGTATCGATCAGATCTTGCAGTGTCGTGAGCCCGCCCGCCGCCTTGCGCCGGGCGCAGGCTTCGTCCAAATAGGCCAGCATCACCGCGCTGGTCTCCGCCGCGGTCCCCACGACCGTGATCAATCCCACCCAGACGGCAATGCTCATGTTGTAGCCGAGAATCGACAGGTACCAGACGGCCCCGACTAATGAGAGCGGCACCCCTACCATCACCATGCAGGTCTTGGCCACCGACGCGAAAGAGAAGTAAAACGTGACAAAGATGATCGCGAGCGTCAGCGGGACCACGAACTTCAGCCGTTCCTTCACCCGCTGCATGAATTCGTACTGGCCGGACCAGACGAGGGTATACCCAGCCGGCAGCTGAACATTTTCCGCCACGGCCTTCTTGAGATCCTCCACATAGCTGCCGATATCACGGCCCGTCATATCGAGGAACACGTAGCCGGCAAGCATGCCGTTTTCGTCACGGATCATCGGCGGCCCATTAACGAAACGTAGTGTCGCGAGTTGCGCGAGCGGCACTTGCGCGCCGGTCGGCGTATCCACGAGCACACGCTTCAGCTTTTCAGGATCATCCCGCAACTCACGGAGATAACGGACGTTGATTGGATACCGCTCACGGCTCTCGATCGTCGTGGCGATATTTTCCCCGCCGATGGCCGTTTCGATGATTTTGCCGACATCCATCAGCTTCAGCCCATAACGTGCGATCTCCTCGCGATTGATATCAAAATCGAGGAAATACCCGCCGGATACTCGTTCCGCATAGGCGCTCCTGGTGCCGGCCACATCCTTCAAGACCATCTCCAAATGTTTCCCGATCTCTTCGATCTGCTTTAGGTCTGGCCCGAAGATCTTGATCCCCACGGGGGTGCGGACGCCGGTCGTGAGCATATCGATCCTTGCCTTAATCGGCATGGTCCAGGCGTTCGTCACACCAGGAATCTTGAGCGCACGATCCATCTCATCGATCAATCCCTCATAGCTGATACCGGGTCGCCACCGATCTTTCGGTTTCAGTTCGACGATGACCTCGATCATGCTGAAGGGTGCAGGATCGGTGGAGGTTTCCGCTCGTCCCGCTTTGCCGAACACATGGTCCACTTCAGGAAAAGAACTGAGTTTCTGGTCCATGATCTGGAGCAGACGGCCCGCTTCCGTGATGGACAGACCTGGCAGGGTCGTCGGCATGTAGAGAATCGTCCCTTCGTAGAGCGGCGGCATGAACTCGGAGCCCATACGCTGATAGACCGGGACGATGCTGAGCAGGAGTCCGATGGCAAGGGCCACCACAGTTCCTCGATGGAGTAGCGTCCATCGCAAGAGAGGCGCGTAAAGTCGCTGGAGACTTCTGCTGACCGGGTGGCGTTGCTCTGGAAAAATCTTGCCGCGAATGAACGTTGGGAGACAGGCTGGGACCAATGTGATGGCCAAGACCGCGCACATGGCAATGGCGAGATTATTGGTCCAAGCGAGCGGTTTGAACATCCGGCCTTCCTGCGCTTCCAGCACAAAGACCGGCATGAAGGAGATCGCAATCACGAGGACCGACGCGAAAATCGGCGGCCCCACCTCCTTGGCCGAATCGATGAGCACTTGAAGTCGCTCGCCGACTTTGCCATCCCGTTCCCATTCCTCAAGGCGCTTGTGGGCGTTATCCACCATCACGATGGCGGCATCCACCATGTCACCGATCGCCACGATGATGCCGCCGAGGGACATGATGTTGATGCCGATATTCATCAGGTACATAGGAATGAACGCGATCAGCACGGCGATGGGCAAGGTGAGGATCGGCACGATAGCGGAGCGGACGTGGAGCAAAAAGGCGATGATGAGCACACCTGTGACGATCAGTTCTTCAAGGAGACTTTCGCTTGCCGTGGCGATCGATTCTCGAATCAAGTCGCTCCGGTCATAGACCGAGACGACCTTCACGCCTTTCGGCATGGACGGCTCAATCTCTTTCAGCTTCGCCTTGACTCGTTCGATCACAGTGAGCGCATTCTCGCCAAACCGCATAATCACAATGCCGCCAGCGACCTCGCCTTGACCGTTGAGCTCCGCCAGCCCTCGTCGCATGTCCGGCCCGAGCCGGACCGTGGCTACGTCGCGCAACAGAATCGGCGTGCCGTTCTCATTGGCACCGACGGCGATCTTTTCGATATCGTCGGTCTTCTTAATGTAGCCGCGTCCACGGACGACATATTCGATCCCAGAAAACTCTACGACGCGCCCACCGACATCATTATTACTTTCGCGAATCGTTTCGATGATGGAAGGGAGGGAAAGGCGATAGGCCAAGACTTTGGTCGGATCGAGATTCACTTGGTACTGCCGGACGAAGCCGCCGATACTCGCCACTTCCGCCACGCCCTCCACGGCGCGCAGCCAGTACCGTAAATACCAATCCTGGAAACTGCGCAGGGCAGCAAGATCATGCTGTCCGGTCTCATCGACCAGGGCATACTGAAAGATCCAGCCCACGCCCGTTGCGTCTGGACCGAGCTGCGGGGTGACCCCTTCCGGCATTCGTCCAGAGAGCTGGCTCAACCGTTCAAGGACCCGCGACCGCGCCCAATAGATGTCCGTGCCGTCTTTGAAGAGAATATAGACATAGGAATAGCCGAAATCGGAGAAGCCCCGGACGACCGTCACGTTGGGAGCCGACAGGAGCGCTGTGACGATGGGATAGGTAATTTGGTCTTCGACCAGATCTGGCGAACGGCCCTGCCAGGTCGTGTAAACGATGACTTGTGTATCGGAGATATCTGGCAGGGCGTCGATCGGCGTTTGCCACATGGCCCAGAGTCCGACCGCTGAGAATGCGAAGACCAGCAGAAAGACAATGAAACGGTTTCTCGCGCTGAACTCGATGATGCGTTCAACCACGGGCGTTCAATCCTTCATCTTCATGCCGGGCATCCCGCCCATACTCTCGACGACGGACTTGAGGCGGCTTTCACTGTCGATCAGAAAATTGGCCGAGGTCACAATGTGCTCGCCCTCCTTCAGCCCTTCCAGTACTTCAGACCACTCGCCGGTCTTGACACCGGTTTTGATCAGGCGCGGCTCGAGCTTCCCGCCGCCCAGATGGAGAAAGACGACCTGCTTTTGTCCCGATTCGATGATGGCTTCTTGCGGAATCGCCAGACGAGTGCCCAAATTCACCCGCAACTCCACGTTGGCATACATGTCCGGTTTCAGTTTCTCGTCGGCATTGTCGAGCTCAAACCGCACCTTGGCCGTGCGGGTCTTCGGGTCCAAGGTGGGATAAATGAAGCTCAAGTGGCCCGTCAGCACCGTGCCAGGGTCGTAGGAGAGGGTGACGGCGGCTTTTTGCCCGGCCTTCACGAACGACAGTTCGTATTCATAGATGTCGGCCAGGATCCAGATATGGGAGAGATCCGCAATGGTATAGAGTTCTACTCCAGCATCCATATGCGCACCGGCGAGGGCGTCCTTCTTGATCACCGTCCCGGTGATGGGCGAATGGATCGGCAGTGTCTTCAGCACCTTCCCGGTCTTTTCGAGTTCTTGGATGTGATCATCCGTGATATCCCAGAGCTGAAAGCGGCGCTTGGTCGCTTCGAGCAAATCCTTGGAACCTTGCGCCACTTCGGGAAACTCGCTGCCCCCCAATTGCTTCTGACTATGCACCGCGAGGAGATACTCCTCCTGAGTTGCGACTAAATCAGGGCTGTAGATTGTGAAGAGCGCCTGGCCTTTCTTCACATGATCCCCGAGTGCGCTGACGAACAGCTCTTCGATCCACCCGTGAAATTTGATGGTGACTTTCGCGACCCTCCGCTCATTGACGGCCACACGACCGACGGTCCGGATCAGCTTCTCCAGTGGTCGCCGTGTCACCTGGCCGTACTTCACCCCGATCGTTTGCAGCCGTTCCAGGGGAATGGTCACGATGCCGGGAACGTCTTCCGGATCGCGGGCAGACCCGGTTCCGACGGACTTTTTCGCCGGAGCCGGTTTCCTCTCTTCCTTCTTCATCCCCTGCATCTCCATCCCAGCCATCTCGTCCTGTTTGGACTCCGTCGGCTGGAGCATCGCAACGTGCGATATGAGCCATGCCAAACCGACTACCGTGAGGATACGGAGCAAGCCCATTTCGATGTGACCGCGGCCACTCATGATCTCGGCTTCCCTTCCGCTCCATCCAACGATCCGCCGGTGGCGGCCTCGATCCGGGCCAGCGCTTTCTCGTGATTGACTATCTCGCTGTGCAATTCGAGTTGGCTGTCCTGCAGTGTTAGCAGACTGTTGAGCAGCGTCAGAAAGTCCACTTTACCTACGGCATAGCCCGCTTGAGCCGCCTGCAAGCCGAGCGTCGCTTGCGGGATGATGGCATCGCGGAGAATCGTGATCAGCCGTTCGGCTCGCTGCGCTTGGACGAAGCCGTCCTTGACTTGAAACAAAAGATGCTGTCTGGCGGCGGCAAAGTCTTCGCGGGCGCCTTCGAGATTTGCCACAGCCTCGTGCACCCCTTGCTTCTGTTTCGTTTCATAGAACAGCGGAATCTTGATGCCCACCATGATCTGATACCCGTTGTCATTGATCTTGTCGTTGCGGATCCCCAGGGCCGTCACATCGAAATCAGGGTAGTACTGCCGTTTGGCGAGCGAGACGGACCGTTCCGAGCGATCGATGCTTTTCGCCGTCGCAAGCAACGCGGGGGAGAATTCGTTCGCCCGCCTGTTGAGTTCTTGGAGCGGGAGCGTCAGAAGGGTGCTGTGTACTTCTTCCGGCGTGCCCAACGCGCCGTCCGGTGGACGATTCAAGAGCCGATTGATCGCTGCATGTAGGCTCTCCTTCTGCTGGTCAAGGACGGCCAGCCGATCCAGGACACGTGAAATTTCGACTTGGGCCCGGAACACGTCCTGTTGGGCGGCTTGCCCCACGCTGTATCGAGCTTTGGCTGTCTTCTCAAATTGCGTCAGCAGCGCCTTGTTCCTCTCCACGATGGCGATGCTCTTGTGGACGAAGTGGAGATCAAAATAAACCTGCTTCAACGCGGCAACGAGCCTCAAACGGGCGGCAAGATACTCTTGTTCCAGTCGCTCCGCCTCCTGCTGAGCGACTTCTCCTCTCAGCTTGAGCTTGCCCGGAAAGGGGATGTCTTGCCCGACTCCATATATGACCCCTTCCACCACAGGTGGGACCATCGGCATGCGTTGATAGCCAAACTGGAGGCGGGGATCCGGCAAGGTCTGCACTTGGGGCACGATCGCCTTGGCGGATTCCCAGCGCTGACGCGCCGCCTTGATCTCCGGACTGCGAGCAACCAACTCGTCGACGAGTACAGAAAGAGAGAGTTGGCCCTCGTTTGCCACAGCGGAGCCCGAGGCACTTATTACGAACGGAGTAAGGCCCAAAATCGAAAAAATCAGTATGCGGATCAGCTTTTCAGGAAATCGGTTGGATAAGGAGTTCACAACGACACCTCCAGACCAGGTCGAACGGAAGAATCAATGCCGCCTCCGGACACAAAACGGAGTGGCAGTGAACGAACTGGAGATGTGAATTAAATTCGAAGGACCGAGGGCGAGACTATGGAGATGGGGACAATGGAATCAGCGCTGCTCAAAGACCCAATGATCAAGTCTGAGAAACCAACCGGAGTTGCGGCACTACTGATTGAAATCGGAGCGAGATTAACATCTGCAACCACACTGTTTTTTAATTGACGTTCAGGAGAGGCAATCAGCGACGGCGGACACATAATCGTGCCATCCATCGGACAGGCCATGCCACTCATGTCTTCAGTTAGCTGTGCTATGTCGTTCGCCATCGACAGATCCTGGACCGTACACATTGTCCCGATGATCTGACAGAAGGCGAAGAACAGCACTAGGGAAGGTCTGATTTATTCGTCTCTTCTGATGTGCTAAGAGAAGCACAGCACTGAATTGGAGACGTTCCCCATGCTGCAACAGACCTTGGCCGAAGTGACATTCGAGCACTATCGCAAGCCCACCCGTCGCGAACAGTTCCT
>JBGSIO010000094.1:0-6261 GCA_041742455.1 Nitrospira sp.
GGATTCGTGAACTCGTTCACCGTCTTCGTTCCCACGGCGTCTCCTTCCAGTATGTGCCACACGAGTGATGATCCTGAGCGACCATCAGCATACGCCGGTTCCCGCATTCCCTCTATACACAACAATCGATCATAACTCCGACCACATTTCTCCAGGTTCATACCGTCGAAAGGAAAGATGATCAATAAATGTAGGCGCGGCACCGATAAACTGGACATTGTACGCAGAAGCATCAGACAACGTCACATTACGTTCCAGTGCGGCACGCTGGATATCCAAATGGAAGAGGGCAGCAGCCTTAAGAGCAGGAAACGGCCATTCATAAGGGAACGAAATAAACTGCAGCTTGGGTACTTCCAGCACATAGGACACCGATTCGTCGAATCCTTCAGGTAAGGCAGTTCCTTCAAGCAGTTCGAAAGGCAAGAGGCGTCCGTCCCGTATGAGCAGCTCAAAGAGTCCGGATTCACGAACAAAATCGAATTGTTCTTTCCCCACCTTTGTGACGGTCCGGATGATGCGGTCGTCCCGGCGATAGACATGACCGCTGGGATCTCGAAAGGACCCACCGACCCTAGCGAGTCGAGTCGTATGGACTGTCGTTGACTTACTCATTCTTCGTTCTTGCCGAATAAGGATCGGTACCGCGTCCTTACTCGATCCCAGTATAACTTAGCCACCACCCCTATACCGGCAATGCCTCCGAGAATAAGTTGGAGTAAAACGCTCCCGCTTCCTGGATCGATATAGGCATGCGCTTCAGTCGTGAAGACACCGCTGAGAACCACCAGACTGCAGACAACTCGAAGAGTCAATAATTTCATCATGACAAACCTCCTGCGAATAATGGGAGAAGAAATGGGAGAAGACTAAGATAGGAAGTTAACAGATTCTTAACACTGTTAACACAGAATTAACACGCGGTGAGATTCTTTACTTGCTAATAGTCCTACGAAAAAGTACATTGTTGCGCTTCGTTTTTTCGTCGATGTGCATCGACGAATACTTTTCCCCCAGAGATCTTCCGGCAGCTAAGACTGAACGCCCGGAACACGTGCTCCACGTGACCGGGGAGACGCAGCGTACTGCGCAATGAAATATGGGGCACGCGCCAAACAGCTTGGTCGCCATATTTCAGACGCCTAGAGTCATGCACCTTCACGATGAGATATGCTCAAAAACCCAGTGGAATCTTGTGACAAGATCGTGTCAAACTAGAAACTTGAGTGGTTGCTCTTAGGATTGAGTGTGGAAAATCAGAAGCGATGCCCTATTGAGGGGGCATTGCGGAACATACGATACGGTGACCATACAACGTCGTATTAAATCTTATTAGAAGAAGGAGACCAGAATCATGGCACTGCTGATCACCGACGAATGTATCAACTGTGGCGCCTGCTTACCGGAATGTCCGAACGAGGCCATCTTCGAAACTCGGAGCGGCGCGGAAGAGAAGGGGCTTCATGTGGGTGATGGCCAGGGAGTGGGAGATAATATTTACGTGATCGCTCATGATCGGTGTACCGAGTGTGTCGGCCATTTTGACGAACCGCAATGTGCGGCAGTCTGTCCGGTCGATAATTGTTGTATTTCTGATCCGGCTTATCCGGAGGGGGCCGATGTCCTGCTGGAAAGGGCGAAGACCCTCAATCCTGACAAGTCTATCGATCCGGCAAAAGTATGGAGCGGCGTGCGGAACTGATTCTTTCACGTCGTGCTTCCGTGCGACTAGAGGATGCCGAGAACACGAGCAGTAGAGTGATGGTTTGCCTTGGCATAATCGAAACGATGAGTCATGGCTGATAAAATTCCAAGATTCATGACCAATGCAACCGTCATTAAAATTTTAGCGAAGGTCTTTGCGTTTCAAGCCATCGAGATCGACCTCTTGCGTTCTCATGCAGGAATTTCCGATGCTGATTGGAAAGCCCTTAAAACGAAGGCGTTTAAGAAAACCTACGCCAAGCAGCGTGCTTTTTATGAAGATCGTTTAACGGGTGCGTTCGCGTTGGAGCGCATTTCTCAGTCTGAACGCGAGACAAGACTTCTCGAACTCTGGTTAAAACAAAGTGAGGAGTCCACCAAAGAGGAACCGTAGGCCAAATCGACCTCGTCAGGCACGCCTAGTGCCGGCGAGGAATCGGTCACGTAGCCACTTGCAAATGACTAACGCATCCATATGGCTTTTGGACGGATGGCGGAGTGCTTTTGGTCGACACTCTATGGTGATGATCGTTGGCGCCTGAGAAACTCAGCACGTTCCATCACGTCGCGCCGTTGCTACTGCACCCGTCGATCTCTCTCGTCACCTTTTGGCGACTCGTTGCTGTTAGCGTGAGACCTTCCTCATAGTCGGCTCCGAAGCCGCTCATAGCCCTTCTTCAGTTCATCGATCGCCAGACCCAGTGCCGCACCGACAGATTCCGCCGTCTTGCCCACTTCCTCCCGTGCCGCTTCCAGCTTGGGCTTGATCTCGTCCCACTGACTTTCCAAACGGGCCCATTCATCTTTTGCATCTGCCTTCGCCAAGTGAAGCTGGACTTGAAGCTCGTCACGCTGTTGTTTGAGATGGTCCAGCGCTTTTGTCATCTGCTGTTTAACGTCTGACATGAGGTGTGCTCCTTTGGTGAACGTGGACGTGTGTCCTTGTGACTTCTATTCGCCCAATGCGTTAATGAATCTAGGGAAGGTCTGATTTATTCCCCGTTGGTGATGTGCTATGAGGAATGCAACACTGACCGGGAGACACACGCTCATGCACCAACAGACCTTTGCAGAAGTCTCATTCGAACAGTATCGCAAGCCCACTCGCCGCGAGCAGTTTCTCAACGAGATGAATCGCGTGGTGCCGTGGGCGGCATTGGTGACGGTCATCGAGCCGGTGTATCCCAAAGCCGACGGGCCGGGGCGTCCACCGGTCGGGATCGAACGGATGCTGCGCCTCCATTGCCTGCAACAGTGGTTCAACCTGTCGGACCCAGCCGTGGAAGAGGCGCTGTACGACTCACGTGCCATGCGGCAGTTCGTGGGGATTGATCTGGGCCGCGAGCCCGTGCCCGATGAGACCACGATCTGCAAGTTTCGACATCTGTTGGAAACTCACCGGTTGGGCCAGCAACTTTTTGCACGAATCGGGGAGTATCTGACGAAGCAGGGGCTGCAGGTGAGCCGAGGCACCATCGTGGACGCGACTATCATCAGTGCGCCCAGTTCGACGAAGAACCGGACCAAGGCGCGGGATCCCGAGATGCATCAGACGAAGAAGGGCAACCAGTGGTACTTCGGCATGAAGGCGCATATTGGTGTGGATAGCCAGACCAAGCTGATTCATTCGGTCGCGGCCACGGCGGCGAATGTGCATGACAGCCAAGTGTTACCGGAGTTGCTGCATGGTCAAGAGACGCGGGTGTGGGGCGACTCGGCGTATAGTGGGCAACGTGACGTGATCCGGCAACACGCCCCCAAGGCCAAGAGTTTCATCCAGGCGAAAGCGCATCGGCATCGGCCACTGAGTGAGGAGGAGCGAACCCGGAATCGTACGAAGTCGAAGGTCCGGGCGAAGGTTGAACATGCGTTCTTGGTAATCAAGCGAATCTTCGGCTGGGCCAAAGTCCGCTACCGCGGGTTGGCGAAGAATACCCACTGGCTGCATATCAGCTGCGGGTTGGCAAATCTGTACGTCGCGCGGCGGCGGCTCGTGGCGGGAACGTAGGGAATGTGTATCCGGAGGTGGGCAGCGGGCCATCGGAGGATGAGGGCGCCCCATAAAAAGGCTCCTGGACCCGCGGATGCGTAGATTTCCTCTGGTGTTTACCTCAAAAACAGATTTCCAAGTGGAAACGTGAATTAATCAGACCTTCCCTAAACTGGCTACGGTGGGAAATGAGTGACGGAGCAAAAGCCGCCTATTACTTCCTTCCCTGGGTGCGGTATGGTGCGTTGCGTGGTATCGGAGGAAAATCTCTCGGGAAGGGTTCGCTACCGGCTCCCGATGTTCCAAGCCGCTCCTCTTTTGCCACGGAATTGCAACTCAGTGGCCAGCCGGCAGCCTCGCCTGCCGATGCTTCCCACGTTGATGTCTCCATGGCCATGCAGATACATGGGCCTGGCGATGTCATCGGGATCGATCCGCGTGAGATCGTCCGGACGTTTCCGATCCATCAGACGCCTGATTGCCCCCCCCATCTGTTCCCGTTCATCGAGTTCGATCGTCCGGACTTCCCGTGGCTCTTTACACCGGGTAAGCCCGATACCGATGAGACCCTCTTGCCTTGGATCGTGTTGGTAGTGGTGCCGATTGCAAACGCCAAACTCACCACGGATCCGAATAGACCGCTTCCCGCGCTTACCTGCAATGTAAAAGAACTACCCGACCTCAAGGAATCATGGGCTTGGGCCCATGCGCAATATATTGGGAAGGCTGGCCCTAAACGCGACGACCTTCCGCAGGCCTTGGGTGAATCTCCCGCTCAGAACGTTTCGCGGCTCCTGTGCCCCCGAAAGCTGGAACACAATAAAGGTGGTCAAAACGGGTACCTGGCCTGCCTTGTCCCCGCGTTTGAAAACGGTCGCAAGGCAGGACTTGGTCAGGAGTCAGGCAATTCCTTGGCACATGCCTGGGACGTTGGCGGTGAAGGCGATGTGACGTTGCCCGTCTATTACCAATGGGAGTTCGGCACCGGTATAGAAGAAGATTTTGAAGAGATGGTGGATCGCCTTACGTTCCTGGAAACACTTCCTCAAACATCTGATGGCGTGTCCACTTCGAGCATGACAATGGATATGAGAGGTACTGGGATCCACTCGGATGATGATAAGGACAAGAGCGTACCAATTGTCACAGCGCTCGCCTGGCCTGGTACTGACATAACTAAGACAGCATCGACTACGTTCCAGCACGGGCTCGAAAAAGTCTTGAAGGATGAAGATACATCGAATCGCCCTACCGTCCTTCCGCCCCGCTATGGGCAATGGCATGCGAAGGCTGAAAGAGGGCAACCGGATTCGACGAAAAGGCCGACTTGGTTTCGCACGCTCAACCTAGATCCTCGATACCGAGTCGCCGCGGCATTGGGGACTCAGGTCATTCAGGATCAACAAGAGCAGCTTGTAGCGGCAGCGTGGGAACAGGCAGCAAAGGCGAAAGAGGCAAATCAATGGCTCAGGCAAAAACAACTGGCGTTGGCGGTGAACCACTCAATCTTTACAAAACGAGTGCAAAAACTGTCTCCGGACAAATTCTTTCAAGTAATGGACCTGATGGGGTCGAGCCCTGTCCAAGCCCCTGTCACGGAAGCACCGACTTCACATGCATCAGCGTTGCCTCGGATCGCTCATTCGGTGCTCTCAGCTTCGTTTCAACGGATGACTCGTCCCCGAGGGGCACTTGCCCGCAGACTAGATAGGTCAGGTCCGGAAGCAAGGGGGATTTCTGGGAACCGGCGGCTTCTCGACCCATTGAACCCAGGCAGCCTGCGAATGGGGGCGTCTCCCCCATCAGATCCAGGTCCAAATGTAATTAATTGGACGCGCCTTAGAAAAAATGCGCTTGAGGAGTTAGAACCCAAGAAAGTCTTTTTCAGAGAAGTACGAGACCGCGTTTCCCGTTCTGGTTCAGACGACCCATTGGCACCATTCATGTTTGCCCCGACTTTTCCCCAACCGATGTACGAGCCTCTCCGCGATCTCTTTCGCAACATGCTGTTGCCAGGTATCGATCGTATCCCCAATAACACCGTCGTAGGGCTTGATTCAAACTCACGGTTTATCGAGGCCTATATGGTGGGCCTGAATCATGAGATGAGCCGGGAATTACTGTGGCGGGAGTTTCCCACTTCACTCGGTCATACCTATTTCCGGCAGTTTTGGGATGTGCGAGGTGCAAAGAACCCGACACCAGACATACGGCCGATAGATGCTTGGTGGAAGGATGCTCCCGACAATCCCAACAAACCGCCCAAAGAAGACCTCGGAGAGAACATTGACCCTGCTCTCGGCAATCTGAAGATGTTGCTCATTCGAGGCGATCTCCTGTTGCGATATCCCAACACCATCATTTATGCCCAGAAGGCAAAATGGGGAGAAGACAAGAACACTGGTAAAGTTGTGCAGGTTCCCGAGGCCGGAGAAACGAATATCGTGTATCACGAGCTACGTATGTATCCGGTCCCCGGAATCACCATGCTGGGATTTAACCTGGATCCTTCACCAGAGGTCAACGATCCGGCTCCTCCCAAAAATCCGGGCTGGTTCTTCGTCTTC